>JAJEBE010000007.1 GCA_022822545.1 Anaerolineae bacterium | reverse complement strand
GCCCTCAATCGCGAAGAGTTCGATTGCCTGGCGGATTTTGGGCGTGAGCCCCGCATAGTCTCGCGGTTTCGCCAGATGCTTGGCTCTTCTCAGCCGATGATGCGAGAGCTTGCGCGCTTCAGGCGCGACGCCGGCGCTTATTAGAAGTCCATCATCCTCCAGGCAGTAGGCGTGGCACAAGGCCCAGGCGATGTGAATGCGGGTGTCGAGCTTGAGCAGATAGGCTTTTGCGCCCGCTTCGGTCGCGGCGTAAAGGTCGTCAAGATCGGGGAAAGGCGCCAGACAAATCGCCATAACAGCATTGAAGCGCCCCCGCAGTCGCTCGATGGCGGCCGCCAGATGGGCTGCGCCGCCCAATTGGCTGGCGTCGATGATGACGACATCGGGGCGACGCTTTAGCTGCCCGCCTTCAAGCGCCGCCCAGAAGTCAGCCAGGCGCGCTGTTTTGCAGATGACGCGCGTGCGCCTGTCCCAGGACAAATAGGCGTTGATGGCGTTGCGAGCGTAGAAGTCGCTGTCCACAACCACGACATTCAGGTTGATGCTGCCGATGCCGGACATGGCGTGTCTCCCGTTTTGCTTGAGGGCATTGAATTATAGCCAGGCCGTTTCAAGAAATTAATGCAAATTGGGCGCGCAATCGGGCACAGATTTCGGGCGTCGCCCGGCAATTCGACCTGATTCCCGGTTCCTCGAGTTGATCGAGCTCAGGTGGCGGACGCCTCGATATGCGTCGCTTTTATATAAGCGACCACTTCCGCCGCCAGGTCATAATCGCCGCCGGGGATGATATAAGCGCCCTGGATCAAGCCGGACATTTGATCGAGCAATTCATGCGCGATGAGCATGCCGGTTTCGCGCGGGTCGGCGGCGGCGGCGATCCGGCGCATGATGTCGTCGGGGATGGAAATGCCCGGCACTTCGTTGTCCAGGAAGCGCGCTTGCCGATGGCTGTGCAAGGGCATCACAGCCATGAGGACCGGCAGATCAAAGGCCTGCCCGCTCGTCTCTTCGTAGCGCCGATGAAAGCGCAAGATACGCTCGGGCTCGAATGTCGCTTGCCCCAGCGCAAAGTCCGCGCCAGCCTGAATCTTGTTGCGCAAGATGCGGATTTCACGATCGAGGTCTTCGGCGCTCATGTTGAGGGCGCAGCCGACGGTGAAGCTGCTGGGCATGCCAATGCTGTGGCCCGCCATGTCGACGCCTTTGTTCATCCCTTGCTTGATCACGCCGATTAAGCGGGAGGGCGCGACATCGTTAACATCGCTGGCATCGGGAAAATCGCCGATGCGGGTGGGGTCGCCCATGACGACGAAGAGATTGCGCAAGCCCAGGGCGTGCGACGCGAGCAGGTCGCCTTGCACGCGGAGCATATTGCGGCCGCGCGTGGGGAAGTGCAGGACAGTCTCGATCCCGAGCTGCGATTGCAGCAAATGAGCGACGGCCCAGGCGCTCATTTTCATGCGCGCGGCGGGCGTATCGGCAACGTTGATCAGGTCGGCCCCGGCGGCGCGCAGACGCCTCGCTTCTTGCAGGAGCGTGTCCGTGCGGTAGCTGCGCAGGGGCGCCATCTCCACGGTCACGGTGAATTGCCCGCGCTCCAGCCGCTCGGAAAGTTCGGTCGGGGCATGAGGCTCGTGGGATTCCTGCTCGATGTCAATGTCGCCGATGTGCAGATCAACGAAGTCGGTCGACGGCTGGTCCAGGGCCGCGCGCATGGCGGCGATATGCTCGGGCGCAGTGCCGCAGCAGCCGCCGATTACAGTAGCGCCGATATTGACGAAGGTGGTGGCGCAATCGGCGAAATACTCGGCCGTGGCGGGAAAGAGGATGCGCCCGCCGACGACCTCGGGGAAGCCGGCATTTGGCATGGCGGAGAAAAGGGCATCGGGAACGGCGAAGCGCATCTGACGCAGAATCTCGGCGATGCCGGCGGGTCCGCTGCCGCAGTTGACGCCGATGACATCAGCGCCGGCTTTATGAAGATCATTGGCGACCCGCGCCGGTGGATAACCGCCGTAGCTGAGGTTTTCCTGATAAAACGTCGCTTGAGCGATGACGGGCAAGTCCGGCTGCAAGTCGCGCAAGACCTTGATGGCGAGAAGCAACTCTCTGTGTTCGCTGAAGGTCTCGAAAACGATCAGATCGACGCCGCCGCTGACCAGGGCGAAGAGCTGCTCGGCGAAGGCCCCTTCAGCTTCCGCCTGGGTCAAGCGCCCGTAAGGATAGATGCCGACGCCCAAAGGGCCGACTGAACCGGCGATGTAGACATCGTCCCGGCCGCTTTCGGCGATAGCGAGCCGAGCCAACTCTACCCCGCGCCGATTGTATAGTTCGACATGAGGCTCTCGGCCGACGCTGGCCAGTTTGAAGCTGTTCGCGCCGAAGGTGTTGGTCTCGATTACCTCGGCGCCAGCGGCGATGTAAGCTTTGTGTATCAAAAGCACGACGTTTGGATCGTCCGCGTTCATCGCGTCAAAGCAGGCATCGGCGCGCGCATGGGATTCATGATGCAGCATCGTGCCCATAGCGCCGTCAGCCAGGATCGGCGCGCCCGTCCGCAATCGTTCCCGGAATGTCAGTTTACTCATTTTTGCTTCGCTGCCTGTTGCGCATTTCTTCCATCAATCCCCTGGCGGAAACTTGTCAGCGCCTTCGCTACCCAAATGTCAAGAATCGCGTATGGTAAATGAGGCTTCATGCGATTGGCGACGCCGTCTCGCTGCCGATTGCGGCAAGTTTAGCAGAAAAACCTGCGGGATTCTAATAAGCGGGACACAGGCGAATTGAACAAGTTGATGCAAGACATAAAGAAGCTGAGGGGCAGCGGCGGCTTGGCAATGGCGCGGCGCCTGCTGGGCAAGAGCGTTCAAATATTGCGGCGCGCCTTCGTCAATGCAGCGCGCTTCCTGCGTTTTAGCCGGAGGCAAATCGGCGGCGGGGGCAAGCTCATCAAACGCGGCGATGTCTATTATGTGCCGCTTTGGCTGCCGATCGCGCTGGCGCTTCTGGTCGCCTCAAGCGCGATATGGGATGACCTCGCCCGCGGCGCGGCAACCGCAATAGATCTCATCGGCGGCGCAAAGGACGCCAAACTGGCGGAATTCTTCGCCCCCGCGGTTCAGCGCTGGTCGGCCGACATCGGCAGCTGGGCGGAGCGCTATGAGGTCGATGCGCGGCTGCTGGCGACGGTGATGCAAATCGAATCTTGCGGGCATCCGACGGTCGTCAGCAACGCTGGCGCGCGCGGTTTGTTTCAAGTGATGCCCTATCACTTTGCCGATAACGAGAACATGCTCGACCCGGAGACCAACGCGATGCGGGGCAGCGCCTTTCTCAAACAGTGCCGAGACGCCTCTGATGGCGTCATAGGGTTGACGCTGGCTTGCTACAATGGCGGACCGTCGGTGATTAATCAGCCGCGCGAGCGCTGGCCGGCGCAGACGCGGAGCTATTATCGCTGGGGCGTCGGCATCTACAGCGACGCGGCCGCCGGAAAGCGGCGAAGCGAAACCCTCGACCAGTGGCTGGCGGCCGGCGGCGAACGGCTCTGCGCGAGCGCCCTGGATGAATTAACCCCCTGAAAAACACTGACGCCGACGCGACGCCCGGCTCATCAGAAGCTGCGCATCACAGACAGCACCTTGCCCTTGATCTCGCAATTGGCGGGCGGCACATAGATCGGCTCGTAGTCGCGGTTGGCGGGCTGCAAGCGGACCTGGCCCGCTTCGAGAAAGAAATGTTTCAGCGTCGTTTCGTTGTCTTCCGGCAGCCAGGCCGCCACCATCTCGCCGTTTTCCGCCGTATTCTGCCGGCGGAGAATGACGATGTCGCCGTCTTTGATCATGGCGTCAATCATGGAATCGCCGCGCACGGTCAAGGCGAAAGCCTCGCTGGCGTCATAACCGCCGAGCAAACGCGGCGGCACCATAATATAGTCGTCTTCCTCGATGTGATGGCCGATATCCTCAGGGAGAGAAATAGGCTCGCCAGCGGCGATCCGCCCCACCAGCGCCACCCGATGCTGGCTCATAGCGCCCAGCACGCGCTTGGCGTCGCTGAGGCCGGGGATGGCGCGGATAATGCGCAAACCGCGCGATACCTTGCCCGAGCGCTCAATATAGCCGGCGTCGACCAGTTTGTTGAGGTTGTAGTTGACAACCGATGTCGAGCCAATCCCGCACTCTTCACCGATTTCGCGAATGCTCGGCGGGAAGCCGCGCTGTTGCGTATATCTTTGCATGAAGCGCAGCATGTTCTGCTGCCGCGTTGACAGTAATCGAAAATCCTTCATCAGCATGTCCCCTTATACCAATTTCCTGGCTGCGCGCAATGCGCCCTGTCTGCATTATACACGAACATTTGTTTTTATGTCAAATGTTCTAAGACCAATTTTTGAGCAATGTGCAGGGACGCCGCAATTGTTTTTTATCACAGAGGACAGAGAAGTGAGTGCAAGCGAGTAATGAGAATCAAGAATTGCCGTTTTTCTGCCTGTAATGGTCCCGAAAAACCGAACACCTACTGGAGAGAGTATACTAGTGTTTCAGCATGAGGGGAAACCACAATAGGAAAGACGCGTAAGTTCAGTCCGGAGTTCAAAGCGCAGGTCGTGAGGAAGTCTACTTGAGCGACTACAACAACATGGCGGAAGCTCCCCAGCAAATCGGACGCTTCATCAACGTAGTCTATCAACACAAGCGCACTCACAGCGCCCTAAGCTACATGATACCGGCAGAACGTGAGGCGGAATGGAACGCATGTCCTCCCTAAGTTGCTGCATTTTCGTGTCCATATATCAGGACCGCTACAGGTGGAAAAATCCCGTTGGCACGACCCAGAACCGGACAAGCCTTGTAGGGCCCCCCAAGGCTCGCCCACAGACTGTTCTCTACAATATTTTTTGCGGTTTTAGTAATATCTTGGAATTACTAAGAAAGGAATCCAATATGGCAACAAAAACAGCGAAGAAAGACGCCGACAACCTGGCCGCCGTGCTGGAGAAAATTCCGCAGATGTTCGGCGATCAAGCGGCCCTTGGCCTGCGCCTGCACGAAACCATCATGGCAGCCGCGCCCGCGCTCAAGCCGCGCTTGTGGTACGGCATGCCCGGCTACGCGCTCGGCCGCAGCAAACCGGTGCTGGTCTTCATCCGCCGGGACGACTACCTCACCTTCGGCCTCACCGAAAAAGCGAACATCGTCCTTGACGAGGGCGCCACGGATCAACTCATCCCCAACGCCTGGTTCATGCGTGAGCTGGACGCCCCCACCGAGGCGCGCATCGCCGAGATTGTGCAGGTGGCGGTGGGCTGATTGCCTTGCCGCGAGGGCATCGAATTGAGAATGCGATAGCCGACGTCCTGCGCGCCGGCTGTCGCAGTTGATCTGATGATCAGTAAGGTAGACTGCTTTCTCTGACTGCTAATGCCGGCGTGCCAGCAGCTTGCCAAGGGCCAGCAATTGTTACCGTGCGGGGCGTGTACTCGGTCGCAGTCAACATGAACGTGTCGTAGAAGATCGGCTGTCCCCATTCAATTGAAGCGATTGGGCTGTCTATCTCACCTTCCAGGTTCATATAGTCCAGGCGCGCCGTGTCAACATTGTCGGTAGTGCCGTCAAAGAAACCGCTGTCATAGAAGGCAAACTCGATCTGATAGTTGCCTCGTAGCACGGCAGGTTGCTGATAGGTTGGGTCATACGCTATCTGGCGCAAGCTGGACATTTCTTCGCTGATATAACGCCTGTCATGGAGGCCGACCTTGTCATGATAAACTGCCGGATGCCATGATCTGGCCCAGACAAAACAGTCCGTGTCGCAAGCGACCAGACCCAGCAATTCCATCTGATACGGGAAGACGTAGATTGCTTTCTCACCATATACATTGATATGCACGGCACAGTTCTTTCGCAGGGGCGGCGCGCAGCTCTCTGTTTCTTGCCAGTCGGCAATCGGTGAACTCTCGCTGTTGACGAAAACGAGATGGCGGTCGCCGGGCGCGGCCAGCGCGTTGGCAAAGGATTCCTCAGTCCGGCTGTCGTAAAGCGTCCACCCTTCTCCTGTCCCATAGCGGACGTAGCGCCCGCTTGAAGAGAGATCGAGCAACGATGCCCCGGCCAACTCGCTTCTGGCAGTGACCATATCAGGCTCAGCATCATCATAGAGATTCCAGCGCCAAATACCGGCCGAGTCTTGCCAGGCGATGGTGCTGCTATCCGCGCTCCAGTGAACAACGGCCGATTCGCCTGCCGCGACTTCAAGCGTGGTGTTTACTATCAAATCCATCTGCATACCAACACCCCATTGCAGGAAATGACCTTGCCCTTTGTTACGAAACAGGTAGACAGCAAGGTGGGTCTCATCCCATACGGCGACCATGTGGCTGTCATTGCTAAATCGCAGATTGTGACCCGGCGCCTTTACAGTCTGCTCATAATGTTTCGGGGTGTATCCTAGGGGCCAGACATAATAGAAACCTAATGTCTCGTCGTCCACTCGTATCGCCACATGTGAGTCATCTGGAGAGATGAACAGCGCGGTTTCCGCATCTACTATGGTTACACGGCGGTCGGGATTAACTTGGTAGCGTGTGCCCTTTTCCGTCACAATCATTAGGTAGCGCATCAAAGGATAGCGAATGACGCCCTCAGCTTGCGGCGCTATGGGCGCCTCTCGATCGCCCGCCTTCAGCAGCTTGGCAATGAATTCCTCTTCCGTTATGTAATCTGCCGCGTCCCATTCCCGGACGTAACTCGCTCTTGTCCTGTCTTTCTCCGTTATCTGCCCGTCCCATACGTAGAAGTGCACAGAGTCATAGTGATAGTCTGTATACGTTTCAAAGTAGTTTCGGCTGAGGCCGAAATAACCCGATGACCCGGCACGCCATTGATGACCCCGGCCATCGCCCAAGCAGCCGGTGTCATATCCGCGAACGCTGCTGCCTGTCTCCAAGCCGACATTGTAGCGGGAGACAGCTAGCAGCTTCGGCCCTTCGCCTTTGTAGTATTCGTCTACACGGATAATCGCGCTGTATCCCCGATCATCGGCGTCGAGCACAGTTGCGCGCACCAGAAGTTCCATCTCCGAGAGATCTTCCATCTCGAAGGACGCCGGCTCGCGACAAGTGTGCGCTTGCGCGGGGGCGAGCGTGGAAAGCAGCAATACTGAACTAATGAGTACAATCAGCTTCGATCTCATAGCGGGATTCCTTTCCTCTTGTCGACATGCCCCAGTGTATGTCTGAAAAACCGCCTCTTCCGAACCCGCCATGTTTGCGCAGGCAGTCCGTAGCTTGCCGTAGGCTGCGCGCATAGCCTCCGTCGGTTTCGCCGTCAGCTTAATCCCGCAATAGACATCCCCCCGCTTCTGCACGACAATAGCTCGCGTTTTCTACCTGCCAGGAGCCCCCATGCCCTACGAACCCAATCTCTACGACTCGCACATGCACACGGCCCTGTGCAAACACGCCCGCGGGCCGCTCAGCGCCTACGCCGAGCAAGCCGAGCGCGCAGGACTGCGCGGCATCAGCATCACTTGCCACAGCCCCATGCCCGACGGCTGGAACGCCTCGGTGCGCATGACGGTTGAGCAGTTCCCGCAATATGTCGATATGGTGGCGGAGCTGCGCGATCAGTTCGCCGGGCGCGTGGATGTGCGCCTGGGCATAGAGAGCGACTACTTCCCCGGCATGGAGCGCTGGCTGGACGAGCTGCACCGCCGCGCCGATTTCAGCTATATCCTCGGCTCGGTGCACCCGCAAAGTCCCGAATACCAGGCGCTGTACCTCGAGGGCTCCACGCGGCTGGAATACGAAACGAGCTATTTCGAGAACCTGGCCAAGGCCGCCGAGAGCGGTCTCTTCGATTGTCTCAGCCATCCCGACATCGTCAAGATTGTGCATCCCAAGCAATATCAGGTGAGTGAACATAAGGTTACGATCCGCCGCACCCTGGACCGCATCGCCCGCGCCGGCACGGCTATGGAACTCAACACTAGCGGTCTAAACAAGCCCTATCCGGAGATGAATCCGGGCGAAGAGATCCTGGCGGAAATGGCGCTGCGGGGGATACCGGTCGTGCTCGGCTCGGATTCGCACGATGCCCATCGCGTCGGCGCCGACTTCGACAAAGCGCTGGCTCAACTGCAAGACGCCGGTTATCAGCGCGTCAGCTATTTCATCGACCGCGAGCGCCGCGAGTTGGAAATCAGCGAAGTCTTCCTGGCGGAGCTTCAACCCCGCCTCGTCTGACCGGCCACACATACCTTCTGCGTTGAAATCGTAGGGCCTGCCAGGTCATCCGTTGAAGCGCAAATTGCAGGGACGTCCCTTGTTGGGTCGTCCGTCCTTCTCACGCTTGAAATCTATTCCTCATACCAATCATCGCGGTTCAGCGGCAGATCGCCGGCCGCCCCCCTGCCATCGCGCGATTTATACAGCAGAGCCTGATGGATGGAGTTGTAGCCCGATTCAAATACCCAGCGCGCCCCCGCCAGATAAATCCGCCAACGCCGATACCCCACCGGCCCCAGCATCTCCAGGATTTCCTCCGCATGATCCTCATAGCGCGCCAGCCAATGCTTCAGCGTCAGCGCATAATGCTCCCGCAAGCTCTCGACATCGCGGACCTCGAAGCCCGCTTTGGCGGCCACATCCAGCACATAAGCGATATGCTGGCTGTCGCCATCGGGGAAGATATATTGCTGGACGAAGGAATCCTTGGCTTGATACTGCGGCACTTTCGGCGCTTGAAACAGCGTGATGCCGTGATTCAAAAAGACGCCGCCCGGTTTCAACAAGCGGAAGGCCTTCTCGAAATAGAGCCCCAGATTCTCCCGCCCCACATGTTCGACCATGCCGACGCTGACGATCTTGTCGAATTGCCTGCTCTCGTCAACATTGCGGTAATCCAGCAGCTCCGCCCGGCAGCGGTCGGAGAGGCCGGCCGCCTCGATCCGCTCGTTCGCCAGCGCCAGTTGCTTTTCCGCCAGCGTGATGCCCAGGGCCTCAACGCCATAATGTTCGGCCGCGTGCATGATCAGCGCGCCCCAGCCGCAGCCGATATCCAGCAGGCGGTCGCCCGGTTCCAGCCGCAGCTTGCGGCAGATATAATCCAGCTTGCGGTTCTGCGCGGCGTCGATGCTTTCTGCCGGGTCTTTGAAGTAGGCGCAGGAATACACCATCTTCTCGTCGAGCCACAATTGATAGAACTCGTTCGAGACATCGTAGTGGTATTGGATCGCCTGCATATCGCGGTTGACCGAATGCTTCGCGCCCGAAAGATGCGCGATCTGATTGTTGCTGCCCGGATCGCGCGAGGGCAGGCGCAGCAGCTTCGGCGCGAAACGCAAGGTGTCGCTCAAGCTCCAGCCTTCCCACAAGTAGCGCGCCAGATCGATGGCGGCGTATAACTCGCCCTCGATCTCGAAATCGCCGAACATATAGGCTTCGCCCAGCTTGCGTTCGGTGGGCGGGAAGAACATGCGGCGCAGCGCCGACGGCCCGGTCAATACAATCGTGAATTGATGCTCCCTGGCGCCCTGGGGCTCCCATACTGTGCCCTCCCATAGGCGGATGGCGAAATCCCGACCCGGATAATCAGCAAACACCGCGCTGAGCAAATCCAGCGTGTTTGTCACATGACTATCGCCTACCATGTGACTCGTAACCATTGCTAACCTCCTTCTTCCACTCTGCCGGAGGGCGGCGGCGGCTGGCTACAGGGTATTTCCACTCCAGCTAAATTCGCGAAGGATTATAACAAACATCGGCAACAATGCGCGACACCGCGCGTATACTCTCACAGGGCGACCGCTACAAAATCATTATGCGGCGTTCAACACATATAATTACGAACAATGTAGGGGCAACCGATCTGGTCGCCCGCTGCCGTTGCGACTTGTGGTTTCGGGCGACATGGTATGTCGCCCCTACAGATCGTTGGTTTAGCGAAATTGAGTTTGAAACTTGTCTTCGCGGCGGATGTCAATTTTGAAGCGATTGCACTGTATACTGCTTTATATTGTGCCGAATGCCCGGACCGACAGGCAAATATGACCGCCTTGGACCTGCCCGCCCACGAACCGCAATTGCTCATCGTCGCCGATAACCTCCTGAGCCGGGCCGGCTTGACCGCCTTGCTGGAGGAGCGCGGCTGCCTCGTCCTGGCGGCTGTCGATGGCGTCTATCTGCAGCGTGATATCGACCAATACGATCCCGATGCCCTCGTCATCGACCTCGGCTGGAATAGCGAAACCATGCGCCAAGTCCTGATCCAGCTTGAGCCGGATCTGCCGGTCCTCGCGCTTGTGGCGGCCGAAGACGACGCGACATTGGCGCCGCTTCTGGCTGCCTTGCGCCTCTTTCCGCAATTCGCCTTGCTCCGCCGCGATTGCCAGCCCGATGCTCTTCTAGCCGCCCTCGATGCCCTGGCCGCCGGCCTCGCCGCCCTCGACCCGCGCCTGACCGCCCTGCTATCCGCCCCCGACCAAGAACCGCGCCAGCCGCCGCCCAGTCCCTTGACCGCGCGCGAAAATGAAGTCCTCCAACTCCTCGCCCGCGGCTTGACCAACCGCGCCATCGCCCTCGAGTTGAGCATCAGCCAGCACACCGTGAAGTTCCACGTCAACTCGATCATGAGCAAGCTCGAGGCTCAAAGCCGGACCGAGGCCGTCGTCCGCGCCACCCAACTCGGCATGATCGCGCTCTGAATGAGTATGACAAGTATGACGAAACCGCGCCCCTTGTGGCAAGATAGGCTGCGCTGGATTAGGCATGTCAGGCCTCGCGAATGAAAGTGCTCGTCACCGGCGCCACCGGCTTCGTCGGCTCCCATCTCGTCCGCGCCCTCGCGCAAGCCGGTCACACCGTCCGCGTCCTCTACCGCTCGGGGAGCAAACTGCGCCAATTCGCTGATCTCGACCTGGAAACCGCTCAAGGAACGCTCGCCGACAGCGCCGCGCTGGAAGCCGCCTGCGCCGGCTGCGATATTCTGTTTCATGTCGCCGCCAAAGCCGACTACTGGAAGGATGACGACCGCGCCGCCCTCTGGCAGATCAATGTCGAAGGCACGCGCAATATCCTCAGCGCCGCCAAAGCCGCCGGGCTGAGGCGGGTCATCTTCACCAGCAGCGCCTCGACCATCGGCATCCGCCCGGGGACCGAACTCGCCGACGAAAGCGATGCCTTCAACCTGCCGCCCGAGCGCTTCTATTACGCCTACACCAAGTTGAAAGCGGAAGAAGCGGCCGCCGAATTTGCCGCCGACGGCATGGACATCGTGACGCTCAACCCGGCCGTCATCATCGGACCCGGCGATCTGAACGCCATCTCCGGCAGCTTCATTATCGAGACCGCCCGTTACCAATGGCTCGTCCCGATGTCATCCGGCGGTCTTTCCGTCATTGATGTTCGTGATGTCGCCCGCGCCCACCTCAACGCCATCGAGCGCGGGGCAAGCGGCCAGCGCTACATCCTCACTGCCGCGAACCTGTCCTATCACGAGTGGTTCGGGCTGATAGCCGCCGCCTGCGAGGTGCGCCCGCCGCTCTTCTCAACGCCCGACTGGCTGCTGGAACCGATCGCTCGCGGCATTGACGCCCTGCGCCGTCTCGGCCTTCAGACGCCGATGGACGCGGACCAGACCCGGCTCGGCAGCGCCCATGTCTACCTCGACGGCGGGAAAGCCCGGCGCGAGCTCGGTCCCCCAGAGATCGATATCGAAACCAGCCTGCGCGATACCTATCAATGGTATCGCCGGCAGGGCTACATCAAACCCAGCCTGCTCACGCGCTTGATCGGCCTGCTCTGAAACTGAGCAACCGCGGGAAAACTCAGTAAATGCAAGTTAGTCGTGCGAAAAGTGAAATGCAGTGGATGTTGCCGGCGGGCGACCCACAGAGTCGCCCCTACAATGATTTCGATTTTTTGTCTTTCTCATTACTTTGTCGGCTCACCTTCTGTGTCGTCGTTGGCAACTCTTGTCTTCTTAACGACTCGCCCTTCGCAGCAGGTCCTCAAACAGCGGCAGCGCCCGCTCCAGCATCCGCTCCGGATGAAACTGGGCAGCGATGATCCGCCCGTCCGCCGACTCGATCGCCTCAATCACGCCATCCCCTGCCCGCGCCGATACGCTTAAGCCAGCGCCGACCTCGGCGATCGCCTGTATGTGATGCGTATTGCTCAGCATCCGCCCCCGCCCCAGGATGGAGCGCAAATGACTGCCGTCCGCGATCACAATCTCATGCTCGGTCGCGCCGCGCTCGCGGCTATGCGCGTCAGCCGCCGCTTGCGCCTGGGCATCGCCGTAGATCCTGCCGCCGGCCATCGCGTTGGCGAATTGCATGCCGTAACAGATGCCGAGGAAAGGGCGGTGCGCCATCGCGCGATAGATCAAAGCATCGCTGCGGTCGCGCCGCTCGTCCACCGCCGGCAAGTCGTCGGGCAAGCTGCCGATCAAGCCGCGCGTGATGCCGGGGCCGCCCGTGATGATCAGCCCATCCAGCAAGGCGGCGATAGACCGGGCCGTCTCTTCCCTTTCAATTATTGGCACGATAATGGGGATGCCGCCGGCCGCCTCCACCGCCCGCGCATAACGGGTATCGAGCGTCTGTCGCCCGCCTTCAAGGCTCGTCGTGATGCCGATGCGCGCGCCGCTCATGGCGCTCCGCTAGCCGGGCCGGTAAGGCGCATCTTCCAGGCTGCCGACGAACTGCGGCAGTTTGCGCTGCCCCAGCATTTGCCGTATCGCGTGCGCCTCGCCCAGATGAAACCAGTAATGATAAATCACCCGCTGCAGCATCGTGCCGATGGATTCGTCCAGGTCTTTGCCCTTCCACTGCAAGCGCTCCTGCAGCGTCTCGCTCATCAGCGTGTCCAGATAAATATCCGCATTGGCCGTCACCTCATGCCAGGCCGCCCACATATCATCGAGCTTCGGCGTCGATGGCGGGCTGCCGGGCGCGCAGACCGCCCGCAACTCCGGCTGAATCACCAGCCCTTGCGCCAAAAATACAAAGACATTGTTCTCATGGGTCGCCAGATGCCCGATTGTCCAACTGATGCAATTCATCTGCCCGTGCCGGACATAGGCGTCCTGCAAGCTGATGCCATCCAGACAGCGCAGAAATTCCCGCCGCGTAAACCGCAACTGCTCCACCAATGGATGCGCCATAAATCGCTCCCAGAAATTCAGTCCGAATCGCTTATGAGGATGATAATCCGCCGCCGGAACTATCGCAAACGGCTTTGTCTACGCGCCCCTCGGCGGCTAATCCTGTTTCAATTGCGCTGTTCGTCAGCAGCACGCGCTTTCCCGCGTCGGCGCCGCCAGCGATATCTCGCCGATGGCAACCAGTTCAGGACTCCGACCCGCCGGCGCGCAGCAGGATTCGTCTATGGCGTAATCCGTGACGCAGACGCCCGTCTCCGGCAGATTCAGCCTCACATCGCGGGCCGCTTGCCAATCCCCGCAGAGCGCCGCGACGACCGACCGCGCCTGCTCATAACCGGTGGCCAGCAAAAAGGTGGGCGCCCGTCCGTAACTCTTCATGCCGATGATGTAAAAGTCTTTCTCCGGCTGACGCAACTCGGCTTCGCCATGCGGCCGCACCGTCCCGCAACTGTGCAGATTCGGGTCGATAAGCGGCGCCAGCGCCCGACTGCTCTCCACCGCCGGGTCCAGGTCCAGCCGCAATTCGCCCAGCAGCGCCAGGTCCGGGCGCGCCCCGGTACAAGCGATGATCTCATCGGCATAAACGCTGTGCTCGCCGCTCTCAGCTCCGCCATACACGCGCAACCCGGCGCCCGCGGCCGCGGCGCGCGCGATGCGGAAAGGCGCCACAATCTCCAGCGCCCCCGCTTCAACCGCGGCCTTGATCCGCAAGCCCAGTTGACCGCGGGCTTCCAGAGCGTCAGCTTCGCCCCCGCCGTAGACTTTCCGCATGTTGTCGCTACGCATCAGCCAGACGATTTCCGTCGCTGGCGCTTCCTCTCTCAAGCTCATCAGATCGAGCAGGCAGTTGATGGCCGAGTGCCCGCTGCCGACCACCATGACGCGCCGCCCGGCATATCGGCCCCGCTCAGGCCCCTTGACATCAGGCATGCCGTAAGCGATGCGCCCGTTCAAGCTGCTTTCTCCCAGCGCCGGCAATCCATTCGCGCCCAGGGGATTCAGCTTGCGCCAGGTCCCCGAGGCGTCAATCACCGCCCGCGCCTCAACCAGCTTTTCTTCGCCGTCGGCACTGATCGTATGCAGCTGAAAGGGCGCCGCGTCGCGTCCGCCGTCTTTGACCTTGTCGCGATGCCGCCGACTGACGCCAGTGACGCGACTGCCGGTGCGAATCACCGCGCGCATGGCCGGCAACTCCGCCAAGGGACGCAGGTAGCGCTCGAACAGTTCCGCGCCGGTCGGCAGTTCATCCGCCGGCGGCATCAGCCAGCCGGCCCCTTCCAGCAAACGTGCCGACGCGCTATCCACATTGAACTCCCAGGGCGAAAACATCCGCACATGCCCCCAATCCAACACGCTCGCGCCGACAGTGTCGCCCGCTTCCAGCAGCAGGGCCGCCTCGCCGCGCTCCAGCAAATGCGCCGCCGCCGCCAAGCCAATAGGGCCCCCGCCAATTATGACCACCGGCAACGTTGTCATCGTCACAGTCCCTTCTGTTCCGGTCATGCTAATAATACTTCTGATGCCATTTGCCGCCCGAAGTCTTACTTGACTCCCGCAAAAATCTGTAAGGTTTGTCCGCTACTGGGTTACGCTTACGCGTTTTTCTACCCCACCCCCCGGCCCCCTCCCCGAGGCATCAGGGAGGGGGAGCGCGCTGAGAGTAGATGTCGTTGACGCTCAATCTTCTGCTATTTGCGCGTTTATTGTCAATGTGATCATCGAGTCACCCTTCTCCATTGCAATGGGGGAGTGAACTTGCCCCGATTTTGTGGACAGCCAAGTTGTCCAATACAATCAGGTGAGAAAGGTAGGTTGGAGTCGATGATGAAGTATCCGGACGAATTGAAACGGGAGGCGCTCAATTTAGCGGCCAAGCCC
>JAJEBE010000032.1 GCA_022822545.1 Anaerolineae bacterium | reverse complement strand
CATAGAAGTAGAACCAACAAAGTAATGAGAAATTATTGCCTGGTAAAAAGAATGGCAAATCACCGAGATCATTGTAGGGGCGACTGACGGGCTGTGTCTACGCGCCCCTGTGAGTCGCCCGCTTGCAACATCCGCTACCTGTCATTCTTCGCATGACTAACTTGGAATTACTGCGATAGCGGCAGGCGGCAGGGGGCGGCTGAAACGAGCGGCATGTCCACGATTTTCGCCGCGCCGCAAAATCGCCGCACTCAATCCTTGCATTTCAGAACGTCTGTGCTATAATAGCGTCAATCCAAAGCAACTGAGGACCACCATGCCCAATACCAGATACTTCTCAGACCCTGAAAACGCCAGGCCATGGACCTGCTCCATATCACGACGACTTCAACCCCGCCCGCTTGCAAGCCTGCCCGCCGCCGCCACAAAATCTGCCCGGCCCGCAAATCGCGACTTTGTCCGAAAATAGCGACTTTGTCCGAAAAAAGTTTTTCTTTGTCCGACAAACGGACAATGTTAGATATACTCCTAATAAACATCAACAATCCGATACCCCCGCGCTTGCTCCCGCCGCCGCCATTCAACCGCTGCCAAACCCCAACGCCGCCCGCAAAGACGCCCATAATGCCAATAACAACGGCAGTGGCGCATACCACCGATATAACAACTTCGACCTTGCCATCCAAAAACCTCTGTGTCTCTGTGATGAATCCCCCTAGCATGGAATTCGGGATGTGTCCTGTATCCTTGAAATTCACCACTACCCAATTCACTTGCTTGGCGACAGCCCTCGGCAATTATGCTAGAATGCTTCCGTTATGTTGCCGCTTCCCCGCCATGGGGGTGAATTTCAGGAGATGAAATGACTATCGCGCACGACGTTAAAGACCTCGAACTGGCTACCGGAGGACGTTACCGCATCGACTGGGCCGGGCAAGAGATGCCCGTGCTCAAGCGGATACGGGAACGCTTCGCCACCGAAAAACCGTTGGATGGGTTGCGCGTCTCGGCCTGCCTGCACGTGACTACCGAGACCGCCAACCTCATGCAGACCTTGCAGGCCGGCGGCGCCGATGTCGTGCTCACCGCCTCCAACCCGCTCTCGACCCAGGACGATGTGGCGGCTTCGCTGGTCACAAATGACGAGATTCCCGTCTATGCCATCAAAGGCGAGGACAACGAGACTTATTATAAGCACATTCACGCGGCGCTGGATCACAAGCCGCATATCACCATGGACGATGGCGCGGACCTCGTCGGCACAATTCACAAAGACCGGCGCGAAGTCCTTGACGAGATCGTCGGCGGCACCGAAGAAACCACCACCGGCGTCATCCGCCTGCGGGCGATGGCGAAGGATGGCGCCTTGCGCTTTCCGGTCCTGGCGGTCAACGACAGCTCCACCAAGCACCTCTTCGACAATCGCTATGGCACCGGCCAAAGCACCTTGGACGGCATCATCCGCGCCACCAATATTTTGTTGGCCGGGCGCGTGGTTGTGGTGGCCGGCTACGGCTGGTGCAGCCGCGGGATCGCCATGCGCGCGGCCGGCTTGGGCGCCAACGTGATCGTCACCGAAGTCAATCCGCTGCGCGCGCTGGAGGCGGTCATGGATGGCTACCGCGTCATGCCGATGCTGGAAGCGGCGAAAGTCGGCGATATCTTCGTCACCGCCACCGGCGATATCAGCGTGCTAGACGAGCCGCATTTTGCCTTAATGAAAGATGGCGCGATTATCTGCAACAGCGGTCACTTCAACGTCGAGATCAACCTCGAGGCGCTGCGAGCCATGTCCGCCGACGAACCCAACCGCGTTCGTCCCTTTGTGGAAGAGTACCAGCTTGGCGCGCGCTCGATCTACGTTTTGGGCGAAGGCCGGCTCATCAACCTCGCCGCTGCCGAAGGCCATCCGGCCTCGGTGATGGACATGAGCTTCGCCAATCAAGCGCTGGCCGCCGAGTATATGTTGCAAAATGTGGAAAATCTCGAACCGCAGGTCTATACTATACCTGCTGACGTAGACATGGAAATTGCGCGGCTCAAATTGCTGGCGATGGGCGTCGGCATAGACAAACTGACCGACCAACAGGAAGCCTACCTCAATCAGTGGCAGGAAGGCACTTAGATCGCCTTTTCTCCCGCGGCGCGCGCCATAAACAACGCCGATCCCCTGCGCCAATTCGATCCGTCGGTCTTGGCAATGCAACGGGATTGGAGAGCATGATTCGAATCCGAAAAATTGTGTCGCTTCTGACAGTCGCTCTGGCGGCAGCTATTGTCACAAGCGTCACATTCACGCAAGAAACGACGCTAATACGTTTCGTCCACCTTGATGCCGACAGCCCAACGGTGGACATCACGCTTAATGGCGAACTCGCCGCCGCTGACCTGCGTTACGGCCAGGCGACGACGCGGGTGGAAGTCGCGGCGGGGCCGGCCGACCTGTCCACCTATCTGGCCGGCACTACGGTCAAAGTCGCCAGCGAGCGCATCATGCTTGAAGGCGGACCGGCGGCGGTCATTCTGGCGGAAGTGGAAAGCAGGCCCTTCCACATCGTCAGCGAAGATCTCAGGCCTGTTTCCTTCGGCAATACTCGCCTCGCATTCTTCAACGCGCTCGATACAGAAGCGCAGGTAAGACTGACTCCGCAAGATGAGGCGCCGGCTATGAATATAAGCCTCGCCGCCGGCAATGCGAGCAGGCCTCTCGACTCAATCGCCGCGACGCGCGACATCGTGATAAAGACCGACGAGATGGAGCTCGCGCCAGTCAGTCAGCCTCTGTCCGCCGGCGCATTCAATCTTTTGCTCATTCACGACTCAGCGGCCGCGCCGAAATTGTTTAATGCGGTCACTGCAGCGGAAGGCGGCGAGGACAGCGGCCGCGCCCGCTTCATTCACGCGATTGAAGGCGCCGCGCCAGTCGACCTGCGCGCCAACGGAGAACTCATCGTGCCCGCCCTTGGCTTTGCCGCTCCGTCTCCGCCCATCGCTTTGGCGGCCGGTTCACACGACATCGCCGCCAATCTGGGCTCGGCCGAGATCATGTCCAAGCACATGCAACTGCGCGCTGGCGAAATGAGCACGGTCGTTCTGATGCGCACGAACGCTGGCTTGGGCATGTTCGCTTTCGCGGACGCAACCGGCGCTGTCGATGCGGATTCGGCTGTCGTCAGCTTGATCAACGCCATTCCCGATAGCGTCATCAGTTATTTGCAACTGGAAAGCGGCGCTATCATCGCCTTGAACGTCCAATCCAACGAAGCCGGCGTCGCCGCCAAAATCGTCCCCGGGCGTCAGGCTATGACACTTCACCTCAACATCGGCGGCAACCAGGGCGAGGTGCAAGTGCCGCCACATTACTTCCACGGAGGCTCCTACTACCGGCTGGTCGCGCTGGCAGGCAGTGTCTTTTCCGCGCCGCGCCTACTCATCACGGAAGCAAGCCTGGAACGACGGATACGCTCGCTGCCGGCAAGCGCAGATATCGAACCGGATGAATCATCCGCGATTGACATCACAGAACCATCCGAGGCAAGAGACGGCGACCAGCCCGAACCCGCAACCCAAGCGGAAGCTTCTGAAGCCGATACACAAGCGGCAGCCGAAGAAGTGGCGGAAGAGCCGGCGGCAGAAGAGGTCGTTGAAGCCACCGGGGAAGAAGCCAGCCCAAGCGATGCGCCGACGCCGCCGGAGCCATCATTGACGCCCTATGCCACCGTTAAAGTGAATCCCGATGCCGCCCTGCACATGCGTCAATATCCCACTAGCGACGCGATGTCTCTGGGACTGCTGCCGGCCGAGGGCAATCTGATGATACTTGGCCGCCGCGGCCCCTCCCAATTCGATGGCGAGCCAGACCCGCTGCCGGTGTACTTGGGCGATTTCTCCGATCCCGCCGCCGCATTGCTGCCCTTTCAGGATTTGCCAGCAGCCGATACCTGGCTCTACGCCATGTACAGGACGCCCGACAGCGGCGCCTTATACGGCTGGGTTAATGCTTTCTATCTGGAGGTCTTCGACCGACAAGGAAATGCGCAGCGGCTGGCAAGTCTCGCTCATGTCCGTCAGAATCAGCCGGGCAGCGCTTACAATACCGAGATTGAGCCGCCCGAACTTGCCGAACGAGTCGCGGCCCGCGTCTTCGGGCTGCAAAGCGGCGCCATGCTCAACCTGCGCCGAAATAATGACGTCACTTCGGAGGTGCTTAGCCACCTTCCGCCCGATCAAATGCTGGGCCTCATCGGCTTGGATTCCGACGAAACCTGGGCTTTCGTTGAATATCGGCCAGACATTGGCAATCCCGTCAGGGGCTGGGTCAGCATGGCATATATTCAATTGCTTCTGAATGGCGAGCCTGTGCAAGCAGCCGCCTTGCGCGCCTTGGATCCGAGCGCGATACCGCTAATAAGCGGGATCGTGGCCGGCGGCGTCCAACCGATCGAGGCCGACCAGCCGGCTGCGCCGATGGCGGGCATCATCGGCCAAGTTAATGTGAACTTTGATTCCGCGCTGCATTTACGCCGCTACCCCGACGCGACCTCCGAATCGCTCGCTATGATTCCGCCGGATACCGTCTTGCGCCTTGAGGGCGTGACCGAGAGCGGCGGCTGGTACAGAACGCAATACCAAGGCGAAGAAGGCTGGGTCGCCGCGCCCTATCTCGTGCTTTACATGGACGGCCGCAAGTACGCGCGCGCATTCCTGGAAGGTCAATTGCCTCGCTTCAACGACCTTGGCTTCTAGGCAGCCGCAGCAAGCGTCTCACCGCCGGGGCCGCCGCAACCCCGCTGCGCGCCGGCCGCTCCCGGCGGATATGTCTTGGCCTTCAGGCTGGCAGCTTGCAGCCCATAGTCTATAATGGCGCTCGTGCTAAAAATCGTCTTTTCGGGTCCAGCTTTGAACCAAGCCTTTGTCGATACTTACGCGCCCGTGAGGGGCATGCTATGCGTTTCTTGATCACGGGCGCCGGCGGATTCGTCGGCCTTCACCTCGCCGCGTATCTCGATCGCGTGAAACCACGGGCTCAGCTCTTCGGCACGACTCTCTTTCCGACTGAGCGCGTCCACCCGGCGGTCGACGAAAACCGCCTCATCGACCTCAAGGACTACGAGAAAGTCCGCGCCCTGCTCGCCCACTGCTGGCCAGACGCCATCTTCCATTTGGCCGCGCAAGCCTTTGTGCCCCGCTCCTTTGAAGACCCTTGGGAAACGCTGGAAAACAACATCCGCGCGCAACTGAACCTCATTCAAGCCTGCCTGGAATTAGACTTGCGGCCGCGCACGTTAATTGTAAGTTCGGCTGAGATTTACGGGGAAGTATCGCCCGCGCAGTCCCCCATGGACGAAGCGACCGAGATCCGCCCCACCAATCCCTATAGCGTCAGCAAGGTAGCGCAGGACATGCTTGGGTTGCAGTACTTTCTCAGTCACGACTTGCCGATCATGCGCGCCCGCCCCTTTAATCACATCGGTCCCGGGCAAAACAGCCGCTTTGTCGCGCCGGCTTTCGCCACGCAAATCGCCAGCATTGAGGAAGGCGAACGCGATGCGGTTATATACGTCGGCAATCTGGCGGCCAAGCGTGATTTCACCGATGTTCGCGATATCGTCCGCGCTTACAGCATGATTATCGAGAGCGGGCGGCCCGGCGAAGCTTACAATGTCGCGTCCGGCCGGGCATACAGCATTCGAGAGTTGCTTGATGTTCTGCTCGCGCTCAGCGATGTCGATATCGAGACGCGCGTCGATCCCGACCGTTTGCGCCCGGTGGATGTGCCCGAGATCCGCGGCGATGCCAGCAAATTGCAGCGCGATACCGGCTGGCAGCCAACCATCAACTTCAGACAGACGCTCAGCGATGTGCTGGCGGACTGCCGCCGGCGTATCAAGCAGTCTTAAGGGAGGAATAGCCGATGACAAAAAGAGCGCTGATCACAGGCATCACCGGTCAAGACGGCTCCTACCTCGCCGAATTCTTGTTGCGCAAGGGCTACGAAGTTTACGGCATGGTAAGGCGCACAAGCACCGTCCGCTATGAACGGATCCAGGAATTCCAGCACGAGCTTCAACTCGTGCAAGGCGACATGGGTGATCTAAGCAGCCTCATCACGGCAATCAGTACGGTCGAGCCGGACGAAGTATATAACCTCGCCGCGCAGAGCTTCGTGCCGACATCCTGGAATCAGCCCGTCTTCACCGGCGATATCACCGGCTTGGGTGTGACGCGCTTGCTGGATGCCGTCCGAACGGTCAATCCCGCCATTCGCTTCTATCAAGCCTCGAGCAGCGAAATGTTCGGCAAAGTCCGTGAAGTGCCGCAGACCGAAACCACGCCCTTCTATCCCCGCAGTCCCTACGGCGTCGCCAAAGTCTATGGCCACTGGATCACGGTCAATTATCGCGAAAGCTATGACCTCTTCACGTGCAGCGGCATCCTCTTCAATCACGAATCGCCCCGCCGCGGCATGGAATTTGTCACCCGCAAAGCGACCTACCACGCCGCCAAGATCAAGCTGGAACTGGGAGACGAGATACGCATTGGCAATCTCGATTCCAAGCGCGATTGGGGCTATGCCGGCGATTATGTGCAAGCCATGTGGCTGATGCTGCAGCAGGACGAGCCGGATGATTACATCATCGCCACCGGCCAGACACATTCGGTTGAGCGCCTGCTCGAAGTCGCCTTCGGGCACGTCGGCCTGAATTGGCGCGATTACGCCATCCAGGACCCGCGCTTCATGCGGCCTGCCGAGGTTGATCTGCTCGTCGGCGATCCGACAAAAGCGCACGCGAAGCTCGGCTGGGAACCCGAGGTCAGCTTTGAGGAGCTTATCGGCATGATGGTTGAATCCGACTTGAAGAAGCTGCGCGACAACCCGGATCTGGTCATCTGATGTCTGCCCCCGAGCTGATAGATACGCACTGTCATCTCAACTTCCACAGCTATGACGACGACCGCGCGGAAGTCCTGAAGCGGGCCAAATGCGCCGGCGTCGAGCGCATCATCATCCCCGCCATCGATCTCCCAAGCTGTCGACAGGCGCTTGATCTGGCCGAATCGTATCGGGGAATCCATGCAGCGATCGGCATCCATCCCAATAGCTGCAAGGACTTCGCCGCGTCCCGGCTGGACGAACTTCGGGTTCTTGCGCGCCGTCAAGGAGTGGTTGCGATTGGCGAGATCGGCCTCGACTATTATTGGGACAAATGCCCGAAGCCGGCGCAGCAGCGCGCCCTCGAGGCGCAATTGGAACTGGCGGCGGCGCTGGAACTGCCGGTCATCTTGCACAACCGTGAGGCAGGGGCGGATCTGCTGTCGATTCTGGAAGCCTGGGCGCCAACCGCGCCAGCAAGTCTACGCGACCGTCTCGGGGTATTGCATTCCTTTTCGGCCTCGCTCGCAGTGGCTCAACGCGCTGTCGAGCTGGGCTTCACTCTCGGCTTCACCGGTCCTATCACGTACAAAAAAGCGGATGATCTGCGCGCCATCGCCGCTTGCATCCCCGAAGACCGCATCCTCATCGAAACAGACGGACCCTTCCTCGCGCCCCAGCAAGTCCGCGGCAAACGAAACGAACCCGCTTTCCTTGTCTACATCAATGAGAAGCTGGCGGCGCTGCGCGGCGTCTCTCCCGAGGCAATGGCGCGGCAGACCTCCGAGAACGCGGAGCAACTGTTCGATCTGGACTGAACTGCGGCGCGCAAGCTCTCGGAAATGCCCAAAGCCTGCTAAACTGCCTGAAGTGTGACCGACCGGCCAGCAACTTGTCTGTGGACCTCTCAATCATCATCGTCAACTGGAATGTGCGCGATCTGCTCGATGCTTGCCTCGCCAGCATTTACGCATCCGATCTTGACCCGAACGATTTCGAGATCATCGTGGTGGATTCCGCCAGCGAAGATAGCAGCGCCGAGATGCTGCGGGGGCAGCATCCCGCCGTGATTGTTCTGCCACAGAGCGAAAACATCGGCTTCACGCGCGGCAACAACCTCGGCTTGGCGCGGGCAAAAGGCGAATGCTTGCTCCTGCTCAATCCCGACACCGAGCTCAGCCCAACTGCCATCGAGTTATTGCTCAACTATATGCGAGCGCACCCCGATGTTGGCATTATCGGTCCCCACACCTTGAACACCGACGGCAGCCACCAGTCCACCCGGCGTCGATTTCCCACGCTCATGACCGGCGTCTTCGAAAGCAGTTGGCTTGCGGCCTGGGCGCCGAGCGCGATTGAGCGCGACTACCGCATGTTGGATACGGACGACGACGACATCCTCGAGGCGGACTGGGTGCAAGGGTCGGCCTTTCTCCTGCGCCGCGCCGTCTATCAAGACATCGGCGGCCTGGATGAAGGCTACACTATGTATTCCGAAGAGCTCGACTTCTGCCGGCGCGCCAAGTCAGTCGGCTGGCGGGTCGTCTATCATGGCGGCGCGCGGATCACGCATCACGGCGGCAAAAGCAGCGAACAAGCCAGCGCTTTCAAGCAGATCCATTTCCATACAAGCAAATTGCGCTATTTTCGCAAGCATCACGGAACCAGCGCCTATATGGTATTACGTTCCCTTCTGCTGCTGCAATTCAGTTGGCAACTGGCGCTGGAATCACTAAAAGGCGCGCTGGGCCACAAGCGCGAACTGCGCGCCGAGCGTGTGCGCGTCTATCGGCAGGTGCTGCGCAGCGGCTTGAAGGCGAACGTATGAGGATCG
Source organism: Anaerolineae bacterium (assembly GCA_022822545.1). Lineage (GTDB taxonomy): Bacteria > Chloroflexota > Anaerolineae > Aggregatilineales > Phototrophicaceae > UBA6055. Next base: position 197,685 of record JAJEBE010000032.1, on the reverse strand, counting down.
CGATGATCAGCGGCGAGTTTCCGCCCATGCCCGGCGGCGTCGGCGATTTCACGCGGATTCTGTCCGAAGGCCTGCACGCTTGCGGTCATGAGGTCTCGGTGCTAAGCCGCCCCGGAACCGCGAGCGCGTCATTGCCCCTGAGCGCGGTGGACAGCTGGGGCCTGAAGGGAATGAGCCAGGCGCGCGCCTGGCTGCGCCGGGTCAATCCGGATATCGTCAACCTCCAGTTTCAGACCGCCGCCTTTGATATGTCGCCCTGGATTCATTTCCTGCCCGGCTTGGCTGGCCCGCCAGTCGTCACCACCTTTCACGATTTGCGCTTCCCTTATCTATTCCCCAAGGCCGGTCCCCTGCGCGACTGGATCGTGATGCGGCTCGCGCGCTCATCCGCCGGCGTCATCACCACCAATCATGAAGATGACTCTCGCTTGCGCGCCTTGCCCAGGCGCCGTTTGATCCCGATCGGCAGCAGCATCAAGCGCCACAGCTTCGACCCGGAAGAGCGTTCCGCGCGCCGCAAGCAACTGGGCGCGAATGATGGTACTTTCCTGCTCGGGCATTTTGGCTTCGTCAAAGCGATAAAAGGCGTACACCATCTCATTGACGCCCTGGCCGGCATCCGCCGCGACGGCCAAGACGCGCGCCTGGTTTTCATCGGCGGGCGCAGCAACACTATCGACTCAAGCGAAGATCAGCGCTATCTGCGCGATCTCGACGAGCGCATCCGGCGACTTGATTTGTCAAAGGCCGTGCACTGGACCGGCTTCTTAACTGACGCCGAAGTCGCTGACCATTTCAATGCCGTTGATCTGATGGTCCTTCCTTTCACTGACGGCGCTTCCTACCGGCGCAGCAGTCTCATCGCCGCCATTCACCAAGGCTGCGCGATCCTGACCACCGAGCCGACCATCGACATCGACACTTTCATACATGAACAGAACCTCTGGCTCGTCAAGCGGGAATCAAGCGGGGGCATCCAGATCGCGCTTGCACGCACCCTGTCCAATCGAGAACAATTGAGGACATTAAGCGCCGGCGCCGTAGAACTCAGCAAACACTTTGATTGGGATGTGATCAGGGATGACACCCTCGCGCTTTATGAATCTTGCCTGTAATGGACCGACGCGATGACCAAGCTTAAGCAAATCCTGGGAAATAATGACTTTCGCGCTGTCGCCGCCTTGATCCTGCTATGGCTCCTGTTCTTCTGGCGTCTCTTCACACCGATCGCTGCCGATCAAGCCTCGCTGGCCAAGGGTGATTTCTCCGGCCAGTTCGTCGCCTTCGCCGCGTATCAATACGACCGCATGGCAGCTGGCGAAATCCCGCTCTGGAATCCCTACAACAACGGCGGCCTGCCCTTCATCGCCGATACGCAGGCGGCCGTTTTCTATCCGCCGCGCTGGCTCACCATCGGCTGGAGCAAAATCGCCGGCGGCTGGAGCTACAACGCGCTGCAAATGGAGATGGCATTTCACGGCCTGCTCTACACGCTGCTCATGTATCTCTTTGTGCGGCGGCTGACCCTGCGCGACGCTCGCAGTCGCTTGGCCGCTTTCTGTTCCGCCATTATCATCGGCTATGGCGGGTACACCACCGGCTATCCGCCCTTGCAGCTTGCCGTGCTGGAAGCCGCCGTCTGGTTCCCCTTGATCGCTCTCGGCATCCTGGAAGCCACTCGAGGACGTCAACTCGCGCTTCCCGGCATCGCCCTGGCCGGCTTCGCTCTGGGGCTTTCCTGGCTGGCGGGCCATCCACAAACCAGTTGGTTCCTAACCTACATCGCCGTCGCTTACCTCGCGTTTCGCTGCCTGCGCGTGAACCGCCGCTTTCACTCCTTCGTCGGCGGGTTTGTCCTGCTTGCCGCTGTGACCTTCGGCATCTGCGCGGTCAGCCTGCTGCCGGGCATTGAATATCTGCTGCTCGCGTCGCGCGAAGAATTGGGTTTCGCGGCAAAAGGCAACGGCTTCCCTTTCCGCGATATCGCCCAATTTGTTTTTCCCGGCTCGGTCAGCTTATGGTCGCCATTATTCGTCGGCATACCGGCGCTCTTCTTCATCACCGTCGCCGTCGGCCAGGGCGCCCGCGAAAGCCGCTTTTGGCTCTTGGTCGCTTTCATCGGCCTGCTGCACAGCCTGGGCGACAACAGCGCCTTTTACACCGTGACCTACAACTTCGTACCAGGCTTGCGTTTCTTCCGCGGTCAGGAACGCGCGGCCGTCGTCGTCGCCAACAGCTTGGCGATTCTTGCCGGCCTGGGCATCATCGCGGCCGCGTCCTGGTCCAATCATCTCTACCGCAAGCGAGCGATGCGCTACTGGGGCATCTTTACGGCCATCGTCTCAGGCTTAGCGCTGGTCGCCTTCTTCGCCTGGGCGGCCGACCCCGCCACTTGGGGCGAGTTGTTTAACATCGCAACCCGCAGCGCGTTTATCGCCGTTGTCGCTTTCTTTGTTTTGCGGCGTTTCGTCTCACAGCCGCAGCGCATCACACTGCAACTGGCGCTGGCTGCCCTCATCGCCTTTGAGCTCTTCTCCGTCAATCTCGATCATCCCGCCGTCTATGATTCCCTGCCTCACAGCGAACAACTCAGCATGACACCGCCCGCTCTCGTTCAGCAAGTGCTGGCTGACGGCAGTACGCAGCCTTTCCGCGTCGATGGTTTCCGCGGCCTGGAGGACAATTACGGCAGTCTACACGGTCTGATGGATGTGCGCGGCATCAGCCCGCTCTGGCTAAAGGGGCCGCTCCTCCTGATTTATGCTGACTATGTAGATAATCCGCTGGCTTGGGAGCTCTTCGCCGTGAAATACGTCTTCAGCGGCCAGCAGCGCTTGTCCGTCCCCACGCAAATCATCGGCAAGGGCAGCGACAAACGCAGCGATGTCTGGCTGCATCGTTTGGAGGATCCACGCCAATTCGCGCGTTTATACTACGAAGCGGATGTCGTCGACAACGAACAATGGGCAGTTGAGCTGATGGGCGATACTCGCTATGACGAGCGGGAGAAACTCGTTGTCCAGCAAGCGCCGGTCTTGGTCTTGCCCGGTCAAGCCGCTGGGGGAAGCGTCACAGTTTTATCCTTCGCGCCCGAAGAGATAGTTATCGAGATCGAGACTGCGGAAAACGCCCTCTTATCGCTCTCCCTGCCTCACTACCCGGGCTGGAAAGCGCAGCTTAACGACGAGCCTGTCCGCATCCTGCGCGCATACGCCGGCTTGAGCGCCGTCGAGATCCCGGCCGGGGGACATACGCTCGTGTTAACGTTCGCGCCCGATACTTACGCCGTCGGCGTCATAATCAGCGCATTCACTTGGCTGGGACTGGCGCTGGCCACTCTGTTAACGCTTATGCGGAGGAGATGAACCATGCCCGCCGTCAATGCCCTGACGCTCTGGTTCAGTCAACTCAACAGCCGCAGCTATGCCCTTGCGCTCGGGCTTTCCATCGGGATCATCGGCGCGGGCATCGGTTTGCTCATCGCCGGCGTCGGTCCGCTTCTGGCGCTGGCGGCGCTACTGGGCGCGCTAGCTGGTTTATACGTCATCACCAATGTGAACATCGCCCTCTATACGATAATCGCTACCGTCATTCTGCTGCCCTTCGGCATCTTCCCGGTCAAAATCGCGCTCACGCCCACCTTGCTTGATTTGGCGCTGGCAGGCTTTTTGCTGGTCTATCTCTTCCAGTGGATGACGGGGCGCCGCGGCGGCCTTCAGTTGACGCCCGTCCACGCCCTTGTCGCCGTCTACCTTATGTGGCTGGTCTTCGCTTTTGCCTTGGGCTTACGCCACGCGGGACCCAGCTCATCGACGATTCGGCAATTCGCCGAGACTATTCTGAGCATCAGCATGGTGTTCATTCTGGTTGATCTCCTGCACGAGCCGGCCATGCTGCGGCGTCTGGTGCTGGTCATCTTCATCGCCATCGGCGCGCAAGCATTTCTGGCCGTCACACTCTTCCTGGCGCCCGATGCGCTGGCGGAAGCTCTGCTCGTCCGGCTATCGCGCATCGGTTATCCAAACGGCGGCGTCATCCGCTATATTGAGGACAATCCCGCCCTTGGCGAACGGGCGATCGGCACCTGGGTCGACCCCAACGCGTTGGGCGGCACGCTCGCCACCGCCGCCATCATCATCGCCCCGCAACTCGCCGCGGGCAAACCGGTCATCCGCCGGCGCTGGCTGACGCTCTTAATTTTCCTGCTGGCGGTTCTGGCGCTATTCCTGACGGCGTCTCGCGCGTCATTCCTTGCCCTTAGCGCGGGCTTGCTGATGATCGCCGTCGTCCGCTACCGCCTCCTCCTGCCTTTCCTGCTGCTCGCCGGGCTTCTGCTCTTGACCCTGCCCCAAACGCAAGGTTACATCCTGAGGCTGGCGCAAGCTTTCCAAGGCGCTGACTTGGCCACCCAAATGCGTATCGGCGAATGGACTGATTCGCTGGAGCTCATCGCTCGCTATCCGCTTTTCGGCGTCGGCTTCACCGGCACACCCGAGATTGATCTCTATACCGATGTCGCCAATATGTATCTCATCATGGCCAATCAAATCGGTTTGACCGGCGTCCTAATCTTCTTGCTCACAATGACCGGCGTATTCGTCTACGGCGCGCTCGCCTGGCGGCGGGCGAAAGCCCATCCGGTCTTCGCCGCGATCCACCTGGGCTTCCACGCCGCCTTGCTGACCGGCTTGGTCAACGCCGTCGCCGATCTCTACTTTTTCCGCCTCGACTTTCAGGCGTCGATCACCTGGTTCTGGCTCATCGTCGCCCTCTGCCTGGCCAGCTCTCGTCTGGCGCGGACGACGCCCGCCCCCGCAAGCTAAACGCACCGTTGCAATCGCCGCCGGCTTGCATTAAGATACGCGCCCTACAACCGAATCACAGCTTTCCGCTCCGCCAATTCGTGACAGGCGGGGCTGCAAACCGAGGGAAGGAACTCTCATGAGAGACTACGAACTGACGTTCATCGTCCGTATCTTGCCTTCAGACGAAGAAGTCAATCAGGCTATCGACCAAGTCATCAGCTATATTGAGCTCGGCGACAACGGCGTCGTCAAGAGCGTCGACCGCAAGCTCTTCGGCCGGCGGCGCTTGGCTTACGAAATAGACGGCCAGCGCGACGGGCACTACGTCTTCATCAAAGCCGCCATCCAGCCCGACCATATCGACGAGTTGGAAACCGAATTGAGGCTCTTTGACGCCGTCCTGCGCTACTTGCTGGTGCGGGAAGAAGGCGAAGTCAAAGCCACTGCCTGAACCCGCTCGGCAAGGGCCGCTGGCAAATCCCGCCCCGTTTTTGATTGAAACTAGAACACGGAGAAAAATGACGTGAGCGATAATCCCGAAACCACGAAACAGGCAAGCAGCGCCAGACCGCGACAAGATCGACCGCGCGGTCCCAGGCGCGGCGGTGGCGGCTGGCGCAGGCGAGGGCGTGGACGCCGCGGGCGGACAACCTACTGCCCCAAAGGCCGCTGCTTCGATTACAAGGACATTGATACTTTGTTCCGCTACATCAACGAAAGCGGCAAGATAAAACCGCGGCGCCAAACCGGTAACTGCTCTCGCTGCCAGCGACAGCTTTCGCGCGAGATCAAGCGCGCCCGCCATCTCGCTCTACTGCCCTACGTCGCAGCCGATTAACAGCTAACCCGAAAAAAAGCACGGGCTGGCGCGCGGACAGCGTCAACGGCAAATCAATTGAGGAGTTTGCGCATTCATGTCGAAAAGGGCTCAGACGACCGGCGCGCCCAGACGCCGGCGCCGCCGGACGCAAGCGGAGAAGGGCGACGGCGCTGAAAACATCACAAGAGGTCAGGCGGAAGCGTCATACAAAAGCCGCGCCGAACGAGAAGAACAACTGCAAAAGTGGGTGATACGCGGCGTCGTTGCTGTTGTAGGCATCCTGGTGATCCTGGTCGCGATTGCCTTCGCCTTCGAGCAAGTCATCATTCCCGGGCAACTCGTCGCCACCGTCCACGGTCAAGGCATCACCGTGCAAGAATTTCGCCAGGAATACCTGCTTGAGCGCAACCGACTCCTGCTCCAGTTGAATCAGATCCAGAACGCTGGCTTGGATATTCAGCAACTGCAGCAGCAGGAACCTTACGCGACCTGGATCAACGAAATCAACGTGCCCGATCAACTGGGCTTGCGGGTCGTGAATGACATGGTCGACGACCGTTTGCTCGCGCATGAAGCGGCTTCCCGCAATGTCAGCATTGACGATGCCGCACTGCGCCGGGCGGTTGAGCGCTACTTCGGCTTTGATCCCACCGAGGTTGCCTTGATCGGCGTCGAGCCCACCGACACGCCCGAGCCAACCATTACGCCCACACCCTACGTTTCGCCGACGCCATCGCCAACCCCGCCCCCCACCGCCACACCCGAAGCCGAGGCGGAGACTGAAGCGGGAGACGAGGCTGAACCCACCATCACGCCGCAGCCGACCGTCGTCGAACCGACCCTGAGCGCCGATGAAGTACGTGAAAACTTCGTAGAAAACGAGCGGGATTACCGCGCCTACTTTGACCGCAACGGCGTCGCGCCCGAAACCCTGGACGCGCTATTCGAGCGTAACGCCCTCGAGACGCTTTTAGCAGACACGCTCGTCCCCGATGACGCCAGCCTGCTCTACGCCGATGTTCGTCATATCCTTGTCGATGATGAAGACAAAGCCTTGGCGGCGATAACCGCGCTGGACGGGGGCGAGTCCTTCGCCGCGCTCGCTCGTGCCATCTCCACCGACCCTGGCAGCGCCTCCCGCGGCGGCGAACTCGGCGAAGCCTACGTTGGCAATTACGTGGCCGAGTTCCGCCGCGCCATAGAAGACGCCGAGATCGGTGATATTGCGGGACCGGTCGAAAGCGAGTTCGGCTATCACGTATTGCAAGTTCGCAGCAAGGAACAGCGCAGCGGCGCCGATGTGGAATCACAACTTGAACGGGCCAAGCAGCAAGAACTGCAGTTGCTGAAAGACAGCCTGCGCGAAGACCAAAGCGATAACTTCGAGATCTACGATAACTGGCTCGATAACATTCCGCGCAGTTGACATCAACCAACAGAATGAATCTTCTGGCGGCGGAGCAGCCGGCATCGCGCTTCGCCGCTCCCCCTCTGATACTCAGCCGCCGCCTCTTTTCACTTTTCCCCCTATTCTGACTCGTCTATAATGCAGGCATGAGCGTCAATCCCATCGACAAGCTGGAATACCGGCTCGAAGCCCTGACGGAAGGCGCCTTCGCTCGTCTGTTTCGTCGCTCCCTTAGCGCTCGCGATATCGCCATATTGCTGCTTCGGGCGATGGAAGACAACGCTGCTGCACCGGCAACCCAAAGCGGCAAACCAATTGCGCCCGACCGCTATCACATTCATCTTCATCCCGAAATCGCCGCCGGATTCCAGGCTGATCATTCGCATTTCCCGCTGCGTTTGGCACAACTAATCATCGACCTGAGCGATGAATCCGGCTTTCAACTCTCAGTGGAACCGCGAGTCGTCCTGCTGGCCAACCAAGAGCTGAGCGCTCGCCAAGCCAGAATCACAGCGGAACACAGCGCACTGCCGCAAGGCGAAACCGCCCCAATGCCGCCGGTCAAATTGACGCCGCAAGAACCAGCCAATGCCCTCAATCCTCTGCTCCTTATTGATGGCGCGCGCGTCGTGCCCCTGGGCAAATCCGTCATCAACATCGGCCGCGAAACCGATAACGATATCGTTATCGCCGATGCATACATCTCACGGCGCCACCTGCAATTGCGTAAACGCTTCGGCGCTTACACCCTTTTCGACATCAATAGCCGCGGCGGCACCCGCGTTAACGACAGCGCTGTTGCGGGGCATCGCCTGCAGAACGGCGATGTGATCAAGATCGGTCACACGATCCTGGTGTACTCGGATGAAAACAGCGCAAGGGACATCGCGGGGACGACGCAGATCCTGCTGTCGGACTAGGTCGATATCGTGAGCATTGAAACGACAATCTTTATCTTGCGGCTGCTGGCGGGCTTGAGCCTGGTCGGCTTCCTGCTGACCCTCTTCAGCGTCATCTGGCGCAATCTCAACCAGCTTGAGCGAAGCGCGGCGTCCCCCTCCGCCCAACACGGCTATCTCATACGCGAAGGGCCAGAGCAAACGGACAATGCCGAGCGCTGGGCGCTGCGCCCGATTGTCACTCTGGGGCGCGCGGGCGGCAACGCCATCGTCGTCAATGACGATTTCGCCAGCGCGGAACATGCTCGTATCATTCTCGAACGGGGGAAATGGTGGCTGGAAGACCGGCAAAGCCGCAACGGCACTCGCTTGAACGACGATCAAATCAAGCATCGGACCATCCTCGCAGACGGCGATGTCATCGGCATCGGAAACTATCGCTATAGAATCCATATTCATCCGTGATGGCGCGAAATGCAGCCACCGCAATTATTTTCCGCATAGTGAGGTTTACGGAGGAAGCTGATGGAAGCGACAAAAATTGCCGTTATCGGCGGATCAGGTCTTTACAATATGACCGCGATCTCGGCGGTCGAGACGCTGGAAATTGATACTCCCTTCGGGGCGCCGAGCGGATCTATCCGCATAGGCAGCCTGGCCGGGAAACGCGTCGCCTTCGTCCCGCGCCACGGCGAAGGCCACGTCCTTTCGCCCTCGACCCTGCCCTACCGCGCCAACATCTACGCGCTCAAAATGCTCGGGGTTCGCTTCATTATTGCGGTCAACGCCGCCGGCTCTCTGCGCGAAGACTACGCGCCCGGCCATATCATCACTCCCGATCAGATCATCGATTACGCCATCCATACTCGCGCGCGTTCTTTCTTCGAGGATGGCGTCGTGGCTCATATCTCAACGGCCGATCCGATGAGCGACTACTTGCGCGCTATCATCGGCGACGCGGTAGAAAAGGTCGGCGGCGTCGTACATCGCCGAGGCACAATCCTGGTCGAAGACGGTCCGCGTTTCGCCACCCGCGCCGAAAGCCACTTGTTCCGCGCCTGGGGCTGCGATCTCATCGGCATGACATCCGCACCGGAAGCCTTCCTCGCCCGCGAAGCGGAGATCGATTATGCCTCCCTCGCCCACATCACCGACTATGACAGTTGGCATGAAAGCGAAGCGGCGGTGACCTCGGATATGGTCATCCAAACCCTGGCGAAAAATATCGATACCGTACAAGCGGCGCTGGCTGAGGCGATCGCGCAAATTGATGAAGACATGGTCGTCCCCGCTCACACAGCCCTTGATACCGCTTTCGCGACCGGGCGCGCTTACCAGGATTCCGAAACCATCACAAAGCTGAAGCCGATCCTCGCGCGAGCGCTCAATCTTGACTAGCACCGAAGTCGATAAACCACTGTCAATTGTACGCCTCGTTGTTGGCTCGTCCGGAACCGGCAATCGCTGGCTTCTGCTGGCTTTAGCGACCACATTTGTTTTCGCCGGGATGGCCGCCATCGCCCTGGACCGGCCGACGCAAGCAGGCCTCTGGACAACCTTTGCCATCTGGCTGCTCTGTTCCGCCGGCGCTACCCTGGTCATGAAGCTTTGCCTGCCCGCGCACGACCCATTGCTGCTGGCGCTGCCCCTATTTCTGAGCGGCTGGGGGCTGGTGGCGATCGAAAGGCTCGCCCCGCCCTTCGCCGACCGGCAAGCAATCTGGTTGGTCATCAGCGTCGTCGCCATGTTGGCAGCCGCCTGCTTGCCTCATCTGCTCCGCTGGCTGCGCCGTTACCGTTACAGCTTGCTGGCGGCGGCGCTTCTGCTCCTGCTCGCGACAATCGCGCTCGGGCGCAATCCCTCCGGCCTGGAATTCGCGCCCCGTCTCTGGCTTAGCATCGGCTCCATCTATTTTCAGCCCTCCGAGTTGATGAAGATCATTCTGGTTGCCTTTATGGCGACCTACCTGGCCGAACAGAGCGCCACCCACCGCGCTGAGCAAAGCGACGCCGGCAGCCGTTTCCCTGCTTCGCCGCGCCTGCTCGGACCCATTCTCCTGATGTGGCTGCTCTCGATGGTGATCCTGGTCTGGCAGCGCGACCTCGGCACAGCTATGCTCTTCTTCATTGTTTTCCTGCTTCTGCTTTATTTCAGCAGCGGCGACCAGCGAATACTCGTCGCTGGCGTCACCCTCATATTGCTGGCCGGCTTGGCCGCCTACCAGCTATTTCCGGTCGTGCAATTGCGCGTGGATATCTGGCTGAATCCCTGGCCCGAAGCCGATGGGCGCGCCTATCAGATCGTGCAGAGCCTGATGGCATTTGCCTCCGGCGGTATCTTCGGCGCCGGCGTCGGTCAGGGCTTTCCCGAATACATCCCCGTCGTCCATTCTGATTTCGTCTTCGCCGCCATCGCTGAGGAATGGGGCTTGCTCGGCGTCATCGGCATCTTGAGCTGTCTCGGCGTACTGGCTTGGCGCGGCCTGGCTATCGCTATGACGCATCCCGGCGCCGCATTTCACAAGCTGCTCGCCGTCGCCATAACCATGACGCTGCTGGCGCAGGCGCTGATGATTATGGCCGGCGTCCTGAAGCTCCTGCCGCTTACTGGCGTCACCCTCCCCTTCGTCAGTTATGGCGGCAGTTCCTTGCTCGCTTGCCACATCATGATCGGTCTTCTGCTTCGCTTGTCCGCCGGGGCGCGCTAAATGCCATCCGCTCGCCGAATCCGTCATATCCTCTTCGGCACGCTCGCCAGTCTGGCCCTTGTCGGCGCTGCCGCCACCTACTGGGCCATCGCCGGGCCTGAGACGCTGCTGCTGCGAGAAGACAACCCGCGCATCGTGGAAGCGCTGGCCCGCATTCAACGCGGCGGAATTTACGATCGCCACAACCGCGTTCTTGCCGAGACGATCGCCTCCGATACCGGGCTGCTACGCCGATACCTCATCCCCTCCACCTATAGTCTTGCCGGCTACTACAGCCTCCGCTATGGCGTTGGGGGCGTGGAAGCAGCTTACGACGAGGCGCTGGCCGGCACGCGTCCGCTCGAAACTCTCGCCGATTATTTCAATAGCCAGGTGCTTCGGCGGCCACAAATCGGCGCTGATATCATGCTGTCCGTTGACACGGATATTCATGAGGCGCTCGCTGAGGCGATGGCTGGCGAGAGCGGCGCGGCCATCGTAATAAACGCGGAGTCCGGCGCGATTCTGGCGCTGAGCAGCACACCCAGCGTTGATCCAAACCGGCTTGACGAAGACTGGAGCGAATTGATACAAGCCGAAGGCAATCCCTTCTTCAACCGCGCCCTGCAAGGCAATTACCAACTCGGCGGCAATATCTATGCCCTGTGGCTGGCGCAAGCCATCGCCGCTGATTTCGAGCTGTCCTTGCGCTTTACCGGCGCGGCCGAGCCGGTCATACTGGGCGACGACACCACGATTCACTGCGTCATCCAGCCGACATCCGCCGACCTCACGCTGCCCGAAGCGCTCAGATTCGGCTGCCCGGCGCCGTTCAAGAGCTACCGGCAAACGCAACCCGCGTCCAGCTATGACGAACTGATAGCGACCTATCGTTTCTCGGATTCTGTCGTCTTGCCAGGCTTTGCAGAGCCGGAGCAACTCCCGCCGCCCGCCGCTACCGCCGAGCTTGAGCCGGCTTCGCTCGCGCTGCGCGATATCCTGGGACAAGGCGACCAGACCACCACGCCCTTGCATCTGGCCACAATCATCTCCGCCATCGCAAACGACGGGGTCGCCTTCACACCCTGGATTCACGCGGGCACACGCCAACCGGGCGCCGATACCTGGCTCCAGCAGCCGCTCAATTCGGAATCGCTTCGCCTGCTGGACGCAGACGCCGCAAGCCAACTGCGATCCCTGCTGGGCGATGTTTGGGATAGTCTAAATGTGAGAGCGTCACAAGCGCCAGTTGAGGTCGGCGCCTACCTCGCTATGTCCCGCTCGGGCGACGAATCCCAACTCTGGCTCAACGGCTATGTTGCTCCGGAAAGCGGAAATACCGCCGCCTTCGTCATCTTGCTGGAAGACAGCGCCGACGTGTCGAAGCTGCTCGCGATCGGCAGCGCTCTAATCGAAGCGCTAAGCTAGCGGCTTCACGCTGTAATTCATCGTCTAGCCTAGATAAGCAATTCCTTGCTCCGCCAGCGCCTCGTTGAGTTCGGCGATTCCTGCACGACGCAATTCTTCGAATTTGTCTATTTGCGCCCCGATCTCGCCAGACAGCTTCTCGAAGACCTCGTACGATTGAACGGTCGGCGGGAACTCGCCCAAGCCCACTACCGATGGCAACCCGCTCAAGCGCCGCAATGTATCGGTTCCCTGGTTGGCGCGGCCGGGCCAACCCTCGGGCAGATCGGGTATGAATATGCTCGTTTCAATCTGTAGGACCTGCTCCTTGAGCGCCGCCGCTTGCGTCGCCAATTCCGAGCTCAAGGCATCTGCGGTCAGCCGTTCTTCCAGACTCCCCAACTGCGCCCGATACCGGCGCATCGTATTGATCGTCTCGGTCGCCTCCGCGTAACAATGATAAATCCGCATCAGCAGATCAAACTGCGCATCAAGGTCCTCCGCTGACGCGCTTGATGTCGCATCCTTGACCAACTCAAATACCTGCGTCTGCATCTCGCCGCCAACCGCCAGCGTCAACTGATACGTGCCCGGCGCAACCGTCGGTCCCGCCATGCGTTCAAACTGCGGATCCTTCCCGTCCAAAGCCGGCGACATCGGCAAACGCATATCCCAGACAAAGCGGTTCCAACCGGCCGTCGCCGTCAGATAGACGATCGACTTGTCCGGCTTCCCCTTCTGCTTCTGCCGCTCCCCCTCATCCATGCTACTGAACTCGATCAGCAGATTGCCCTGCGCGTCGCTGATTCGCAGCTTGATCGCATCTGCCGGCTCCTCAGGCAGGTAATAGGTCAGCAAGACGCCGCGCGGCAGATTCTCCCCCGAATCCAGGAATTGCCGTTCCACCACGTTCTCCGCCGTGACCTCGTGCGTATACGCCGCCATCACACCGGTCGAGCTCATATAGGTCTTGCCCGGCTGATCAACCAGACGCCGTCCATCAATGCTCTCCAGAATGCGCTGGGTAGCGCGCGGCTTGAGCAGCAGTGTTTCGCGATCCTGCCCGTCTTCGCCCAACTGCCGCAGTCGCGTCAAATCATCCAGTATCCAGAACGAACGCCCATGCGTCGCCGCGATTAGGTCGCTCCCTTTCACCAGCAAATCATGAATCGGCGCCACCGGCAGGTTCAGTTGAAAGCGCCGCCAACTCTCGCCATCGTCGAAGGAGATATAGACGCCTGTCTCCGTGCCGGCGTAAAGCAAGCCCGGTCGCTCCGGATCGCAGCGAATCACCCGCGTAAAGTCCTCCGGCGCTATGCCCTCGTTGATCCGCGTCCAACTCTGCCCATAGTCCTTGGTCTTGTACAAGTAAGGCGAATAATCATCATACTTGTATCGAATCGCCGCTAGATAGCAGGCGGCAGGATCCTGCGGCGAAAGCTCCAGCATACTCACCATCGACCACTCGGGCAGATCGCTTGGCGTGATATCGACCCAGGTCTCGCCGTTGTCCTTGGTGATATGCACCAGGCCATCATCCGACCCGGCCCAAATCACGCCCGGAACTTGCGGCGATTCCGCCAGCGAGAACACTGTGGCATAAACTTCCGCGCTCGCCCCTTCGCGATTAATCGGACCGCCCGATATCCCCAGCGTCGCCGGATCAGCCCGCGTTAAATCCGGGCTTATCGGTTCCCAGCTATGGCCCTCATTGGTCGACTTGAATACCATGTTCCCGCCGATGTAGAGCGTATTCGGATCGTGCGGCGAAAATAGAATTGGATAGGTCCAGGCGAAACGGTATTTCGAGTCAAGCGCCGCCTCGCCCGATGTCACCTCGGGCCAGGTCGTCACCAGGCGCAGTTGCTTGCTGCCGTGATCGTAACGCTGCAAGCAGTTCCCGCCGCCGGGCGAACTGCCGATGGCGCCGACGAAAATGATATTGTCGTCATCCGGTTTCACGGCGATATAGCCGCTCTCGCCCGAGCCGGCGATGAAGCCATCCATCCACATCAGCGATGACTTCTCGTTGCGGCTCGGCACGGCCACGCTGCTGTTGTCCTGCTGCGTGCCATAGACAAAATAGGGATCGCGATTATCCGCCGCCACATGATAGAACTGCGCCGTCGGCTGATTGAATATCGTCGACCACGAGGCGCCGCCGTTCAACGACACGCACGCGCCGCCGTCATTGCCCTGCACCATCCGCTTGGGATTCTTCGGGTCGATCCACAGGTCATGATTGTCGCCGTGCGGCGTGCCAATCATTTGATAGGTGCGCCCGCCGTCTATCGATTTCCAGAAGCGCAAGTTGTTGACGTAAACCGTGTCCGCGTCCTGCGGATCTGGCGTCACATGCATGTAATACCAGGCGCGCGAGATGATGTCGTTGTTGCGCGCCACAAAGTTCCAGCTATCGCCATAATCATCAGAGCGGTACATGCCGCCGTCTTCGTGCTCCAACAGCGCATAGACACGCCCGGATTGCGCTGGCGACGCCGCGATGCCTACCTTGCCCAAAACGCCCGCAGGCAGTCCCGCATTCGTCGAGATATTCTCCCAGCTATCCCCGCCATCCAGCGAACGCCAGATGCCGCTGTCCTCGCCGCCGCTGCTCATCATGTGAAAATTGCGGTAGCACTCCCAAATCCCCGCGTAAATGATGCGCGGATTGTTGACGTCAATGCTGAGGTCCACCGCCCCGGCTTTGTCGCTGACGAATAGCACTTGCTCCCAATTCTCGCCGCCGTCTCGCGAGCGAAACACGCCCCGCTGCTGATTCCGCCCGAAAGCATGCCCCAGCGCCGCGACAAACACCGTATCCGGATCAGTCGGATGCACCCGGATCTTGCCGATATGCCGCGTGTCGTCCAAGCCGATATGCCGCCAACTGCGCCCGCCATCGGTCGACTTGTAGACGCCATCGCCATGCGAGACATCAATGCGGATGGTCGCCTCGCCCGTCCCGGCGTATATGACATTGGGATCGGCTTCCGATACCGCCAGCGCGCCCACAGAGGCCGTGTTGAAGAATCCATCCGAGATGCACTGCCAATACTGCCCGGCATCTTCGGTTTTCCAGACGCCGCCCGCGCAAGCGCCGAAGTAGAAGGTGCCGAGTTCGGTGGGGTGGCCGGCGACGGTGACGACCCGGCCGCCGCGGAAGGGTCCGATGCAGCGCCAGCGTCCGATGTTGTCGAGGGGAAGGTTCATTGTGTTTGCGCTTTCTGAGTTGGTGGATGCGAGATGGCGGGTATTGTAGCGCGAACTTACATCAGCAAACAATCTATTGCCATTGTCATGATCTTGAACGAAAATGCTGAATACATGTTGCTCTACAGCAACCGTTGTTCGGAGGCTTCTAGTTATGTTAATCCGATTCTCTGTGACAAACTGTTTCTCCTTCCGCGATAGAGTTGAAATTTCAATGGTTGCTGGTCAAGGAAATGAACACCAAGAACATATCGTTGCGAGTGACGGCGATGATCAACTGCGACTTCTAAAGACATGCGTGATTTATGGTGCCAACGCCTCCGGGAAGTCAAATCTGATAAAGGCAATGAGTTTCGCCCAAGACTTCATTCTCGGATCGTATAAGCCTGAGCGAGGAGACGCAGACTTTCGATTCAGGTTCGACAGGAAGAGCAAAAGTAATCCCTCCGAATTTCAATTTGAAGTTAGATGCGAGTCCGGGTCTTACATTTATGGTTTCGAATTCGACTCATCCCGAGTTTGTTCCGAGTGGTTATACGAAATATCTGCGGGAACCGAGAGGCCAATTTTTGAGCGTGTGACGGACGTCAACGATCAAGTAGCCGTCGATTTCGATGGCGAACTCGCTGTTGGCGAAGTCAGATCAGAATTCTTGGATGAGGCAGTAGCCGAGACGTCGCCAAACCGTCTGCTACTTACTCAAGCAACTAAATTGCGTGAAGTCCTTTCGCCCTTACGTAGCGTCTATGACTGGTTCGATCATGTACTGGTAACATTCTTTCCAGATACAACTCTGAAGGGACTTGAGATCCCATTCAAACACGACGAGGAATTCAATACTGACTTCCGCAATACTATTCGGCTACTGGACTTTGGTATCGACGACATCTCCATAAAGGAGATTGATATTGACGATGAAACGCGTATTTCCGCAGAGGTTCGCGACGAGATCAAAGACGATGTGCTGGAGTCAGATGAAGAACCAGACCGCTACGGATTTGTTCGAAAAAAAGACGAGGTTATCCCGATTTACATTGGTAGCGAAAACGAAATAAAATCGCTTAGATTCCAGACCGGTCATAAGGTACAGCAATACGACCAGCATGAGTGGCTAGAACTTTATGACGAATCTGACGGTACAAGGCGGATGTTTGATTTAGTTCCTGCTTGGCTGGATCTCTTGAACACAGATAAACCTCGTGTGTACGTCATTGACGAACTTGACCGCCGATTACATGCCATTCTAAGTTACAAATTGCTTCAACTGTTTCTTGAAAACAGCGGAACTCGCCAAAGCCAGCTAGTTGTTACTACTCACGAGTCCACGATACTTGATCTCAAGCTATTGCGTCGAGATGAAATATGGTTCGTGGAAAAAGATGTATCAGGCGTTTCAACCGTGTATTCGTTGGAAGAATTCACTCCATCATACGGCAAGGATATCGCAAAAGGCTATCTCCAGGGTCGATTCGGCGCTATCCCCATAATTCCTAGTCTAAATAATCTGGACTGGCTTGTCGAAGCATGAAGAAACGACAGTTCACCGATAGAGAACGACTGGCCGGCCGAAGGGGAATAAAGAAAATCTATGTGTTAGTTACGGAAGGTACAAATACCGAGCCGAGCTATTTTGGCGACTTAGCGGCTGACGATAGGATTCGTCATCCGGCAGTACATTTCGAAATCATTCCTTCACCAGAGTCATCGCCAGATTACGTAATTGCCCAGCTTTCGGAATTCAACAACGAGCACAATCTTCTAGAAACAGACGAACTGTGGCTGGTCATTGACAGAGACAAGTGGAAGCCGCACATTTGGACTCGCGTTGCGCAAGAAGCGAATCAGAAAGGCTTCCTGCTGGCAGACAGCAATCCATGCTTCGAACTTTGGCTTCTACTGCATCATAGATCCTTAGAATGTTACACGGACACGGAACTCAGGGAAATACAGGACAACCGTAAAGCAAGAATGCGCAGTCGCAAAGGCAAGCTCGACTTGGAGCTTGCGAGGATTTGCGGATCATACAACAAGAGTAATCTCAACACTGACGACTACTTGCCACATATAAATACAGCAATACAGAATGCGGTGAAATCTGATATAAGTCCTAATGACCGATGGCTCAACCAAATCGGCTCCCGTGTCTACAAACTCGCTCAGTCTATCATCGACTCCTAACCCACAACCCCCTCAACTAACTCCGCCGCCCGCGCAACCCCACCTAGACCAGCCATTGCACGCGCCAACCCACGCGCCTTCTCCTCCACCCAATCCGCCTCCAGCAGCGCCTGCACCCCCTCGCGCAGTTGACCCTGCCGCACATCATGCGCCGTCAGATGCAAGCCCACCTTCGCCTCGGCCACGCGCCGCCCCTGTATCCGCTGATCGGCCGCGTGCGGCACCACAATCTGCCTTAAACCGGCAACAACAGCGCTATGCGTCGTGCCCATGCCACCATGGTGGATGATGACGCGGCAGCGCGGCAAAACCCAATCGTAAGGCGCCCAGTTCAGTAAGCGCGTACCCGCTGGCAGCGCCCGCTTCAATTCCGCTTTCTTCTCCGCCGAAATTGGATTCCAGCCCAAGGTCACCACCGGCACCAGACCGGCACTCGCGACAGCCTGCGCCGCCCAGCTGTAAAAGCCCAGGTCGCCGGTGAATATCGTACCCAGCGTGACCAAACCCAGCCCTTTGTCCGGCGGAATATCGGTCAACCATTGCGGCGGCGGATCGGTCGGAGGCGTTGGCGCGCCACCCACGAACTGCGTCTGCGGCAAGATGCTCGCCAACTCCGCCCCATACCAGCCCGGTGTAAAGTAGGTGATGTGCAACTCTTCGCTGACGATGGATGGCGTCGAGCCGCGTGAGAAATTCCGCCCATCAATTTCAAAGCGATCGCAAAGCCTCTGTATCCGCCGTTGACTGTCGCTGCTCAAATCGCGCTGGACAGGAAACAGATTGCCAGCATCCAGCGTCGCTTGCGCCGGCCAGCCACAAATGATGAGCGGCAAATCGAAAATCTCGGCCGCGATGGCTGAGGCGCTCAGAAAGGGATCGGACACGATGGCGTCCGGCGCGCCGATTTCATCCTCCAGATCCAGGAAGGCTTCGACCGCCTCAGCCACCAGATCTTCACTCAACCAGGTATCCAGCGCTCTCTTGTAGCGGAGCGCCACGGCTTCTTGCGGAGGGATGCCGCTCAGGTCCGGTGGCGGTGGCGGCGGCCAGAGCCAGCCAGTCTCGCGGATGGCGCGGAAGGCCAGTCCCTGCTGCGTGATCGCCCGCCCAAGCGGCGACTCGCTCAACCACAGCACATCGTGACCACACGCGCGCAGCGTCTCCGCCGTCTTGAGGAAACCACCCCAATCCGTGTGGCTGTACAGCGGCGCGGATACAAACCAAAACCTGGCCATAGCGTGACGTCCAGACGGGTGATGCCTAAGCCAGCTCGGGCAATTTCAGATACGGCGCCAAATATTGGCCCGTGTAGCTCATGGCATTATCCGCCACTTCTTCCGGCGTCCCTTGCGCGATGATCTCGCCGCCGCCCCCACCGCCTTCCGGTCCCAAGTCGATGATATGATCCGCCACCTTGATGATATCGAGGTTGTGCTCAATGACGACTATCGTGTTGCCGGTGTCCGCCAGCTTCTGCAAGACATTGATCAGTTTCTCTACATCATAGGCGTGCAATCCGGTGGACGGCTCATCAAGGATGTACAGCGTCTGACCGGTCGCCCGTTTCGATAGCTCCCGGCTCAGCTTGATACGCTGCGCCTCGCCACCGCTTAAGGTGGTTGCCGGCTGCCCTATGCGGATATAGCCCAAGCCCACCGCGTCCAGCGTGGCCAGCTTGCGCCGAATCCGCGGCAGATTATCGAAGAAAGCCAAGCCCTCGCTGACTGTCATGTTCAGCACGTCTGATATCGATTTGCCCTTGTATTTCACCTGCAAGGTCTCGCGGTTGTAACGGGAGCCGCGGCAGACTTCACACTGCACATAAACATCGGGCAAGAACTGCATCTCGATCTTGATCAGCCCCTGTCCCTCACAATTCTCGCAGCGCCCGCCCTTCACGTTGAAGCTGAAGCGCCCCGCCTTGTAACCGCGGATCTTGCTCTCCGCCAACTCCGCAAACAAACTGCGAATCTCATCAAACATTTTGGTATAGGTGCCCGGATTGCTGCGCGGCGTTCGACCAATCGGGCTCTGATCGATATTGATGATCTTGTCGATCTTCTCCGCGCCGATGATCTTGTCATGCGGCCCAGCGCGCTCGCGGCTGCGGTTAATCAACTGCGCCAGGCGCCGATACAAAGTCTCCACCACCAGCGACGACTTGCCGCTGCCGCTGACTCCCGTCACGCAAATCAATTTGCACAGCGGGAAATCCACATCAATGCTCTTGAGATTATTCGCGCGCGCGCCCTTGATCGTCAAGTACTCGCCCGACCCTTCGCGCCGCCGCTCCGGCAGTGGAATCTCAAAGCGTCCCGACAGAAAAGCGCCCGTGCAACTCTCCTCATGCAGCGCAACCTGATCGGGCCTGCCTGCCGCCACCACCTCGCCACCGTTTTCGCCCGCGCCCGGTCCCAGATCGATCAGCCAATCCGATGACCGCATCGTGTCCTCATCATGCTCGACCACCAGCACCGTGTTGCCAATATCGCGCAAACCCGTCAATGTGCGTATCAAGCGCTTGTTATCCCGCTGATGCAGACCGATCGAAGGCTCATCCAATACGTACAGCACGCCCGTCAGTTGACTGCCAACCTGCGTCGCCAGCCGGATCCGCTGCGACTCACCGCCGCTTAAAGTCGCCGCGCTCCGCGAAAGCGATAAATAATTCAACCCGACATTGCTCAGGAAACCGACCCTCGATGTCAATTCGCGCAAGATCTGATGCGCGATCTGCTGCTCGCGCCGCGTCAGGATCGCCCGCTCTCCGCGCAGGGACTCGACCCACTCGCTCAGTTCGTCGATCGGCAAAGTTGTGATTTCATGAATCGTTCGCCCGCCGATCTTCACCGCGAGCGCGGCCGGCAGCAAGCGCTGGCCCTTGCAGGCGCGGCAAGGTATATCGCGCATATAGTTCTGTATCTTATCGCGTATGTAATCCGAGGTCGTCTGCCCATAGCGCCGCTGCAAATTCGGGATGACCCCTTCATGCCGCGTCGACCAGGTCCGCTCTTGCCCACTCGAATGATAATAGGTCACATCAAAGCGCTCTTGCCCCGAGCCGTAAAGCAGCAGTTCCTGATGCTTCTTCTTCAACTTCTTCCAGGGCAGATCCAGCCGGAAGCCAAAACTGCGCGCCATACTTTGGAAGACATTCCAATTCCAGCCCTTCCTATCGTCCAGCCCGAATCCATTCGCGCTGATCGCCCCATCGGCGATCGACTTGTCCGGGTCCGGCACGATCAAATCCGGGTCGATCTCCTGGCTGTATCCCAGACCTTGACAGGTCTTGCAAGCGCCGCTCGGCGTATTGAAACTGAATAAACGCGGCTCCGGCTCGGGCACGCTGCCATGGCCGTTCGGGCAAGCCAGATCCTCGCTGTACAAGTGATCAACCGAGTTGTCCCGGTCCGTCACATCCTGAATGATGATCCGTCCCTCGCCCAGGTCCAGCGCTGTTTCCACCGCATCGGTAAGACGCGTCTCAAAGGCCGTCGCATCCTCTTCCTGGTCCGGCGCGAAGTTCCGAATGATCAAGCGGTCCACCACAATCTCAATATCGTGAATGACATAGCGGTCAAGCTCGATCTCCTCGTCCAGGTCCCGCACCGCGCCATCGACCCGCACGCGTGCGAAACCCTGCTTGCCAATATCATCCAGTACCTTCGTGTGGTTGCCCTTCTTGCGGTGGATCACCGGCGCCAGTACTTGAATCCGACTGCCCGCCGGCATGTTCTGCACTTGATCGACAATCTGCTGCGCGCTCTGCGCCGAGACTTCGACGCCGCATACCGGGCAATGCGGGATGCCCACCCGCGCATAAAGCAGCCGCAGATAATCGTAAATCTCGGTCACCGTGCCCACGGTCGAGCGCGGATTGTGACTGACGCTCTTCTGATCGATCGAGACCGCCGGACTCAATCCCTCAATCTGATCGACATCCGGCTTCTCCATCAAACCCAGGAACTGCCGCGCGTAACTGCTCAAGCTCTCAACGTAGCGCCGCTGCCCTTCGGCGAAGATCGTATCAAATGCCAATGATGACTTGCCCGAGCCCGAAAGCCCGGTGATCACCACCAGACGATCGCGCGGAATCTCGACATCAATATTCTTGAGATTATGCTCGCGCGCGCCGCGCACAATGATCTTGTCTTGCATTTGCGCCCTTCTGTAAGCGCCTCATTCGTTCGCCCCGCCTTCCGACGAAGCAGCGTATGAGACGGCGATAATCCGCCAAGAATTATACCCGCGCCCGTCTAATCAGAGAACCGACAATCCGTCCGTGCTCATCCACATTCCTCGCCGATTCCGCGTACCAATTGCGATGCGGAAACGATATGATAAGTCGATATAATCCAACAATGTAACAGAAATCACCGACCTTTAATTCTCTGTGCCTCTGTGCCTCTGTGTTAAAAACCCTGTGTCGTTTGCGCTAAACACCAAAGCGCGAATTGAGTTTCAGCTAGACTAAACGAGGATGCCATGACTAATCAATTCCAATGGGACGATCCCTTCCGCCTCAACGACCAGTTAACCGACGAGGAACGCATGGTCCGCGATGCTGTCCGCGATTACTGCCAGGACAAACTCATGCCCCGCATCCTCAAAGCCAACCGCCACGAGACATTCGACCGCGACATCTACACCGAAATGGCGGAGCTCGGCATGCTCGGCGCGACCCTACCCGAAGACCAGGGCGGCGCCGGCTTGAACTACGTCTGCTACGGCTTGATCGCCCGCGAAGTCGAACGGGTCGATAGCGGCTACCGCAGCGCCATGAGCGTGCAAAGCTCCCTCGTCATGTACCCCATCTATGCCTACGGCAGCGACGACCAGCGGCGTAAGTACTTGCCCAAACTCCTCAGCGGCGAATGGGTCGGCTGCTTCGGCTTGACCGAGCCGGATCACGGCAGCGACCCCGGCGCCATGGAAACGCGCGCGGAGAAAGTCGCCGGCGGCTGGAAACTGCGCGGCAGCAAAATGTGGATCACCAATTCGCCAATCGCCGATGTATTCATCGTCTGGGCGAAAACCCTCGGCGCTGACGATAACGACGGCGCCATCCGCGGCTTCATCCTCGAGCGCGGCATGTCGGGTTTGTCTGCGCCCAAGATTGAAGGCAAGTTCAGCCTCCGCGCCAGCAGCACCGGTGAGATCGTCATGGACGATGTCTTCGTGCCGGATGAGAATCTGCTGCCCGGCGCTCGCGGCTTGCGCGGTCCCTTCGGCTGCCTCAACCGCGCCCGCTACGGCATCGCCTGGGGCGCCCTGGGCGCGGCGGAATTCTGCTGGCACGCCGCCCGCCGCTACACGCTCGACCGGCATCAATTCGGGCGTCCGCTCGCGGCCAATCAGTTGATCCAATTCAAGCTGGCCAACATGATGACGGATATCACGCTCGGTTTGCAAGGCGCCTTGCGCGTCGGCCGCCTCTTCGATCAAGGCGCCGCCACGCCGGAAATGATCTCGCTCGTCAAGCGCAATTCTTGCCGGGTAGCCCTCGATACCGCCCGCGCCTCCCGCGATATGCACGGCGGCAACGGCATCGCTGACGAATTCCACGTTATCCGCCATGTGATGAACCTCGAAGCCGTCAACACCTACGAAGGCACCAGCGATATCCACGCGCTCATCCTCGGCCGCGCCCAAACCGGCATCCAAGCTTTCATGTGACGGTTGCCGACCTTCGTCGCGCGCGGGGCATGATCCTATCCTACAATCGCGGAGTAAAACGTTTGCAGCGGGTATAATCTCAGCGCCATGTTACGCCGATTCGGGAAACCGAATCCAGTGATGAGGAGTGAAAGCTTATGCACAGTTCGAATGAGCCATCGCAACCCGAATTCAGCGCGGAAGCAATAAACCGGCTGGCGCAAACGCTGGGCTTGGAAATCACACCGGAAGACCTGACGGCGCTGTCGAAGCAACTGCGCTTGATCGACGCGCTGGAAATGTCCGAGTTCCATGACCATCCGCCGATACTAAAAATGGACGCCGACTGGTATGACTGAATCCCGCGGCCTTGTTGATCTGTCCATCAGTGAAGCGGCATCCGCCCTGCGGCGCGGCGGGACGACATCGGTCGCGCTGACCGAGGCGGCGCTCGCGCGCATCAAAGAGACCGAGCCGACGCTGCAAGCCTACGCCACCGTGCCCGCGGACCTAGCGCTGGCGGCCGCCGAAAGCGCCGATCGAGAACTCGCTGCCGGAAGCGACCGCGGTCCCCTGCACGGTATCCCCATCGGCGTGAAAGACAATTGCTATACCCGGGGCATCCTGACCGAAGTGGGCTCGAAAGTGCTGGAAGGCTTTGTCCCAGACTATGATGCGACGGTCGTGCATAAACTATACGCGGCCGGCGCCGTCCTGCTCGGCAAAACGCGCTGCCATGAATTCTCCTGCGGCGGCAGCCAGCCACCGACGCGCAGTCCCTGGGATCTCACGAGATTCCCGGGCGGCAGCAGCATAGGCTCCGGTGTGGCCACGACGGCGCGCTCGGCCTTCGGGACCATCGGCACCGATACGGGAGGGTCTATCCGCATCCCGGCTTCCATCAACAATCTTGTCGGCATGAAAGCGACCTACGGGCGCGTCAGCGCATACGGCGTAGTGCCGCTTGCCTGGTCGCTCGATCATGTCGGGCCGCTGACGCGCACGGTGAGCGACAATGCGCTGATGTTGGGCGCGATCGCCGGGCACGATCCCAAAGACGCCAACTCCGCTCGCGCCGATGTGCCGGACTTCACCGCCGGCATGGAAGAGGGCCTGCGCGGCCTGCGCATCGGTATCGAGCGCGGCTATTTCTTGTACCCCGGCGTCGTAGACAGCGTGCGCGCTGCGACCGAAGCCGTCATCACTGAGCTGGCGGATATGGGCGCGGACATCATCGAGGTCAGCTTGCCCGAATTGGAACTGACGCGGGAGACGCTTATCACCATCAGGATGGCTGAATCCGCCAGCTATCATCGGCGCCAAATACGTGAGAAGGGCCACCTATACAGCCCCGGCACGCGCGCTACCTTGCAGATGGGTCAAGTCCTGCTGGCGACGCAATATCTGGCGGCCTTGCGCGCCCGCGAGCGCTTTCGCTCTGCCATGCAGGCTCTCTTCGGGCGCGAAAATCTGGACGCCCTGATTTCGCCGACGATTCCCGTGCCCGCCCCGCTGCTGAGCGATGTGCGCAAACCGCGCGAGGACATGGCCGACGGCGAAACCCCAACCGATGGATTCATTCACCACGTCTATCCCGCCAATCTGAGTGGTCAGCCGGCCATCAGCGCGCCAGCCGGATTCACGCCTGATGGTCTGCCAATCGGCTATCAATTGATGGGGCGGCCCTTTGACGAGGCGACGCTCTATCGCATCGCCTACGCCTACGAGCAGGCTCAGGACTGGCACAGACGTCATTCGCCGCATGTCTACAACTGAAGCATGAAATAGCCAACGCGCGCAATGTCAAGCTGAAGTGCCAGCCGAATTTGAGCCCTGGTCTATAATGTATGTCTCCAAACCCAGGCGCTCAAATTGTTCGGGCGGGCTGTCATTCTCTTGCATCAGCCGCAGCATGTGACCGATCATCATCGCTTCGATTTCAGAGTTATCCAAAGGTCTCTCTTGCCCTGGATCTTCTTCGACATTGAACAGCAAGTTGCCGAAGGAATGCGCATCGGGCCAGGCCCGCGCCGGTATCTTCATGGTGCGGCTGCCCTTGGTGAAAGTGAAGGGCTCAGCCAGTTGAATGTCCTTTAGGTCCATCATGGCAAAGCGCGACCGAATACGCAGCGGCATCAGCGTATATTCGTACAGAGGCTCGTTGGCGGGGTTATCCGGCGCGCGCATGTAAACATATCTGCCGTCGGTGCAATTGACATGCCCGCCGTGAATGCCGAAGAGCGCCGCTTCGCGGACGGGTTTATCCCCGGCCACTGTATCCTTGAGCGGCAGGCCTTGCATATCTCTCGGCAATCCGATATTGAAGTAGTCCAGCAAGGTCGCCGGCAAGTCGATCATCTGGATCAGGCTATCGCGCCGTTCACCGGCTATGCGGCTGCGCGGATCCCAGATGAAGAGTGGCGTATGCGCCAGCTCCTGATACCAGGGCTGTCTGTTCTTGGCCCACCAATCATGCTCGCCCAGCATGAAACCATGGTCGGTGCAGACGATCAGCATCGTATCGTCCCACATCTCAAGTTCGTCCATCAGGTCAAGCGCGCGGCCCAGGTATCGGTCGCACATGCTGAGCAGAGCCGTATATTGATAGCGCATGTGCTGAACATATTCCTCGGATTCGGTCACGGGCTTGTAACTGGGCCAGTCGAAAGCGAGCTCGGGCGGGGGCTCATCAAGTAGCCTCGGGTAGAGATTCTTGAATTCCTGATGGCTGAAGAAGGGTTCATGCGGGTCGAAGGTTTCGATCTGCAAGTACCAATTATCGGCATCGTGGTTGTCGCGGATGAATTCCATGCCCGCGTTGAAGGTCCGCGCTTGCGGCTGAGCTTCCGGTTGGGGCATATAGCTGCGATTGATCCAGTCCTGCTTCCAGCTGTCGTCGACAAAACTGGGGTCATCCAGCCCGCGCGAGTTGAAGGGAATCTCGACCGTCGGTTCCACCTGCCCTTTCCAGAAATCGCCTTCCTGCCCGCGGATGAATTCATAGCTGCTGTAGCGGTTGTGATAGGTAGCGCCGCCATCTTCCCAGTAATGCTGATGATCGGTCACCAGGCGCGTATAGACGCCGTTGGTCTTGAGGATCTCCGGCATCGAGTCGTCAAAGGGTTCCAGAGGCGTCCAGCCGCGATGCAGGAAATTATAACGCCCGGTATGCAGCTCGCGGCGCGCCGGCATGCAGGGCATGCTGCCGACATAGCAGCGATCAAAAACAGCGCTGCGCTCCGCCAGGCGCTGGAAATTCGGCGCATGCACCCAATCGTTGCCATAAGGCGGCAGCATTCGCCGATTAAGTGTGTCAAACATGATCATGATCGCTTTCATTTGAGTATCCCTTCCGCGACTGAACTGGCAAAAGGCAAAGGCGCATTCGCCGTTTTCCCTTGCGCTGGAGACGTCTTTGCTTGGCGCCCTTATCTGATCTGGGATAAACAGCTCTAGAAGACGGTGACAGCTTCGGTCCCCAGATCGGTGGCCAATGCCAGCGCGTCGAAGCTCCTCTGCATCAAGCGCAATTTCGTCGCGAGCAGCGCCGGATCATCCCAAAGATTTACAAATTCATCGGGGTCCGCTGCAAGATCAAAGAGTTCGCCGATGCCCTGCCCGTGATACATGATCAGTTTATAGCGCTCATCGCGCAGCATCGTGGCGAACGTGCCATTGAAAGACGGGTTGTACTTGGCGTTGACAGCATCGTAGTATTCGCTGCGAACGAACTCGCGATGAGAATCGGGGGCCTCTGGAGCACGTAGCAGGCGCGCCAAAGAACGTCCCTGCATCCGAGCGGGAACGGGAAGGCCCGCCAATTCAAGCAGGGTCGGCGCGATGTCGATCAGCTCAACCAGAGCATTCCGCCGCGCGCCTTCGAGAAATTGCCCGGGCCAGGAAAATATGAGCGGTACCCGCACCAAGCCTTCATAAAAGCGGCAGCCCTTTTGCAGCAAGCCGTGATCGCCCAGCATTTCGCCGTGGTCGCTCATAAATATTACGATGGTGCTCTCGCGTTGGCCGGTCCGGTCTAGCGCGTCCAGCATACGTCCAACGTTGTCGTCGATCAATTCAATCATGGCGTAATAGGCGGCTTGTATCCATTTGGCCTTGAATTCTTCCGGCCGGCGGCAGGGCGTTTGAAAGTCAATCGCTGCCAGTTGCGCTTGCGCTGTCAGGTCGCTTTCGCGAAAGGCGGGCCCGGAAAGCGCGTCGACATCAAAACGATCGAGGTAAGGCTGCGGCGGGTCGAAAGGCTCATGTGGATCAAAGATGTTGACGCTCATCAGCCAGGGTTTGCCATCGTGGTCGGCTTCGATGAAGTCAATCGCGCGGTCGCTGCACCAGGTCGTTTGGTGCAGTTCCGGCGGAATATCATGCGGAGACTGTCGCAACTCGCCAAGATCATGACCCTGCGCGGCAATCCAGTCGGCGTAGGCATGCCCCGCCTCCCATTGATCCTCCGGGTCGTGGCTCCAGTGGAAGAGCCGATAGCCGTCGTGTTGAGGGCGCGGCTCGACGCGTCCGAAAGCGCCCGCCAGGTGCAGCTTGCCGGCCAGCGCGCAATCGTAGCCAGCATCCGCCAGCAACGCCGTGATCAGCGGCGCCGCTTCCGCCCATCTGTCGTTTCCGTTGAAGCAGGCATGGACCGTGCTGGGATACATGCCGGTCAAGAAGCTGCCGCGGCTTGGCGTACAAATGGGGCTTTGGCAATGGGCCTGCTCAAAGGCGACGCCGCCGGCAACCAGTCTGTCGATATTGGGACTGTGAACCTGCGGATTATTCAGTGCGCCGATGGTGTCGTAACGCTGTTGATCGGTGCAGATCCAGAGTATGTTGGGTGGCTTCGCGCTCATATCACTCACTTTTTCATTGACGATAAACCGGTCCGTATCGAGGCAGGGCTAGCCTTTGATCGCCCCCGCGGTCAGCCCCGTTATCATATAGCGTTGAATCAGGAAACCGAAGACGATGCCGGGTAACATCATAACCGCGGCCGCCGCGGCCAGCTTGCCCCATTCCGTGCCTTCATAACCCATATAGCGAGTGATGGCGACGGCCAGGGTGACCGAGTCGTTAGCGGTGATGACGACCGCGAACAAGAATTCATTCCAAGCGAACAAGAAGGCGACTATCCCCGAGGCGATGATGCCAATGCGCACCAGGGGCAGTTCAATGAAGAACAAAATCTGCCACAAGCTGGCGCCGTCAATCATGCCCGATTCGCGCAACTCCCTGGGCACAGCGCTCCAGACCGGCATCAGCGTCCAGATGATCAGCGGCACGTTGAAAATGAGATAGATGACGATCAGCGCCATGTGCGTATCAAGCATGCCGAGCCGCGAATAGATGACAAAATACGGCAACAGGTAGATCATGCCCGGCGCCGTCCGTATCAGCAGGATGGTGAGCAGGGCATTGCGCCGCGCGCGTCTCTGCATGATGGTCAAGGCAAAGGTAGCGGGGATGGCGAAAAGCATGGCAAAAAATACCGAACCGGACGAGATGATGATGCTGTTGGCGATAGCTTCCAGGAATTCTCTGTCCTGGAAGATGGCGCTGAAATGCTCCAGGGTCGGCTCGAATATGAGCAGCGGCGGATAGGCGAAGGCGTCCAATTGGCTCTTCAGCGCCAGCATCAGCATCCAGATGATGGGAAAGAGCACGGCCGCGCCATAGAGCGTGCCCACCGTATACAGGCTGAAGGTCGTGACTGTGGAACGGCGCTTCACTGGTTAGTCACCCACTTGCACATTTCTCAACAAGAATCGCATGGTCGGCACGACAATTACGAAAAGCATAAGGAAAAAGACAACAATTATGGCGGAGGCATAGCCTACCCGCAGGTTATTGAAGCCGCTGACGAAGCCATAGAAGTTCACCGTCTCGGTCGCGGTGGCCGGCCCGCCATTGGTCACGATATAGATGATGGGGAAGATGCCCAGCGATTCGATGACGCGGAAGATGCCGATGAAGGCGAAGGTCGGGCGCAACAGCGGCAAGGTAATATGGCGGACGGATTGGACCCAAGTGGCGCCGTCAATGACGCCCGCCTCATACAATTCCTCGGGAATGGACTGCATGACCGCCAGAAAGAAGAGACCGACGAAGGGCGTCCAGCCCCAGACAGCGACGATAATGATGGCGGCCAACGCCCAATTAGGCTCGGTTAGCCAGCCGGGACCATCAATGCCAACCAGGCTGAGAAAATAATTCACGCCTCCCAAATGCGGGGTATAGAGCACGCGCCACATCAAACCCATGGCGATCGGCGGGATCACCATGGGCGCGACAAAGACAAAACGCAGCCAGCGCATGAAGGGCAGACGCTCGTTCATGATGACAGCGACGATGAAACCCAGCACCAGTTGGATCGACACCGGCGCGACGATGAAAAGGAGACTGACCGGGATACTCTGCAGGAAGCGCGCATCGTCCAGCAGACGCTCATAATTGCGCAGGGCTATGAAGCGCGGCGGCCGGGGGCTGGTATAGGACAATGATGAGGTGCTCAAATACACTGTGAACAGCATCGGCAGGATCGTCAGCACCAGCAACAGCGCAATCGATGGCGCCAGGTACTTGTAATGGGCCTGACTTGATCCCAAGTCCTCAGGTCCCTTGCGGCGGCCGAGAGCTCTGGCTACAAGCGACATGAGGGCATCCTCTTCCAACCCGCAACCGCGGCGGTCTATTGGATGGCGGAGATATTCAAGTGACCCCCGGGCCGTCAGCATCCAACCCGAGGGTCATTGACTTGCGAGCCGTCCTTAAGGGAGATAGCCCTCATCTTCCAGGTACTGTGTCATCAACTTGTTGGCGTCGTTGAGCGCTTGTTCCGGCGTCTTGACCCCGATCTCGGCTTCCTGAACCGCTTGCCCCATGATTTCACTGAGTATGGGCCAGGCGGCGAAGGGCGGGAAATGGTCGGCCGGCGCGGCATTCAGGCTGTCCTGATAGGCTTTGATGAAGGAGCCGGCACCGTAGTTATAGTCGTACTTGGCGATAAAGTCCGCATCTTCCCACAGCGAGTTGCGCGATACCGCCACATGTGGCGAGTCCAGTGATATCTGCTTCATCGTATTGAAGCTCAACGCCCACTCGACAAACTTGTAAGCCGCTTCCTGCTTGTCAGAATTGGCGACAACGCATAGCCCGTGCGCCGCGAAACCCGGCTTCGGTCCCGCAGCGCCACCCGGCATCACAGCGAAACCAAGATTGCCCGCCACCCTCGACTGCTCAGGGTGGAGAATCCGGCCAGCCAGGGGCGCGCCATCAATGACCATCACAACCGTGCCTTGCTGCATTGACGTGACCACATCGTCGTAAACATAGGCGGCGACGCCTTCCGGCCCGTAGTTATTCTTGACGTTGACGAAGTTCGTCAGCGCTCGTATCGCCTCCGGCGTATTGACCGTCGGCGTCAAGTCATCCGGGAAGTCAGCGAAATAGGTGGCGCCTTCGCCATGGAAGAAGGAGTTGAAAATCCAGATATTGCCCGGCGCCGCCGGCGGATTGCCGCGCAAGGCGATCATGGGCACTTCATCGCTGTGCAGCGCGGGCGCGATCTCCAGCAGCTCGTCATAAGTTGCCGGCGGGCCGTCGATGCCGGCCGCTTCAAATTTGTCGATCTGGTAATACAAGATGGTCGTCGCGGCAAACATGGGCAGACAATACTGTGTGCCGCCGAAGGCCAGCGCGTCCATCGTCGAGCCGACGAAATCGTCGACGCCTAGCAAGTCCGCATCAGCATAGTCGGCATCATAGAAGTCCTCGATCGGCGTCACCCAGCCGCCTTGAGCATAAAGTGGCATATTGCCGCTTTGTATGCCGACGACATCGAAATTGCCGGCGCCGCTCGCCAACTCCAACTGAGCTTTCTGCACCGACGCTTGCTCTTCCAGCAATTCAAACTCAACGGTTATGCCGGTCAGCTCTTCAAACTCCGGCAGCAGCGGCTCCAAACCGACAATATAGGTCAGCGGGAAATAGAAGAGATTGAGCGTTGTGCCTTCGTATGGACGGTCTCCCTCTTGCGCCATAACGCCGGAAACCAGCATAAGACATAGAAAAATCATGAATAGTCTGAGTATCATGGGGGTTCTCCTTTATTAACAAGAATTGCCTGACAGATAATCCTACCTGATGCATCAACCGCCTTACATTGCTTGCCTCGCTTTCCCTACAATCGGCGAGAGTTAGCTATCGCGAATCCCCGCCTCTTAGGCTGACACTGTCAAGATCAGAGCGCTGGCTTGGGGATTTCCGACAACACTTCCCACAATAATAACAGCGCAGCCTGCGGCAGGCAAAACATTATCGCGCCCCGAGCGCATTGCGGGTCCATAATCGACCATTTACTTGCCAGCCAATCGCCGAATGAGCATACTAGTGACAAGCCCGTTTCCCTTGCGCGCGTCAAAGCCATGTCAAAATATATCCTTCGCCGCCTCATCCAAACCCTGCCCGTCATCTTCTTTATGAGCATCATCGTGTTCGGCTTGACCTTCCTCATCCCCGGTGATCCCGTCGTCGCCATCTTGGGACCGGATACTGCTCGCACGATGGAATCGCTCGAGGTCGCGCGCAAGGAATTAGGTCTCGACCAGCCGCTGCCGATCCAATATTTCAACTGGCTGGGCAAGGCGCTCCAAGGCGACCTGGGACGCTCAACTCGCAACAAACATCCCGTATCGGAATCACTGGTGCAGCGTCTGCCAGTGTCCATCGAATTGGCGGTCGTCTCCATCGTTATCGCCGCCATCATTGCCTTGCCCCTGGGCATCCTCGCCGCCATCCGCGTCAATTCTCGCTGGGATCTGACCGCCAGTTTAATCAGCGTCGTTGGATTGGCGATACCAAACTTCTGGCTCGGCATCCTGATGATTTGGCTTTTTGCTGTGCAGCTAAAATGGCTGCCGGCTTCCGGCTATACGAGTATCTTTGAGGATCCAATCGCGGGCTTGCGCCATATGATAATGCCGGCTCTGGCATTGGGCGGCGGCGCCTCGGCCGGGCTGATGCGGCATGTGCGCTCCAGCTTGCTGGAAGTGCTGCGTGATGACTACGTCCGCACGGCCCGCGCCAAGGGTTTGCGGGAGCGCCGCGTTTTGGTGCGCCACGCCCTCAAGAATTCGCTTATCCCCGTCGTCACCGTCATGGGACTCACCCTCGGCGGATTGATGGGCGGCTCGCTGATCGTAGAAAGCATTTTCCTCGTGCCCGGTGTCGGCAGTCTGCTGGTCACCGCGATCTTCCATCGTGATTTTCCCGTCATCCAGGCAGGCGCGATGGTCCTGGCTATGTTCGTAATCTTGATCAATCTCGGAGTAGATCTGCTCTATGCCTTCCTCGACCCCCGCATCCGCTACCAATAAAGCGCCCGGCGCGGTGGCCGTGGTCCCGCAAGCGCGGACGGGCATCTGGTTTCGCGTACGGCATAACCGCCAAATGATCATCGGGCTGGTCTGTGTGGGAACCTTCGCACTGCTGGCCTTGTTGGCGCCTATCATCGCCAAAGATCCGGCGGCGCTGGACCTCATGAACGACCTTTTACCGCCGTCGTCAGAAGCGCCTTTTGGCACGGACGAATTGGGTAGAGATCAGTTCTCGCGCATCGTTTATGGCGGGCGCGTATCGCTGCAGGTGGCGATGCTGGCGGTGGGCATCGGCTTGATCTTTGGCGTGCCTGTCGGTTTGATCGCCGGCTTCTACGGCAAACGTATCGACAACGTGACCATGCGGATCATGGACGGCTTGCAGGCATTCCCCGCTGTCTTGCTAGCGATTGTCATCGCCTCGGTGCTTGGCTCCGGCCTTACCAATGCGATGATCGCCATCGGCATCGTAAGCATCCCCGGCTTCGCCCGTCTCATGCGCGGGCAGACGCTGCAGATCAAAGAGACCGACTACGTCATGGCGGCCCGGGCAGTGGGCGCCCGCAATTCACACATCATCTTCCGCCACATCCTGCCCAACGGCATCGCGCCCATCATCGTCGCGGCTGCGGTCAGCAGCGCCGGCGCCATCCTGACCGAGGCGTCGCTCAGCTTCGTTGGTTTGGGCGCGCGCCCACCCACGCCAAGCTGGGGCGGCATGCTGCAAACCGGCTATCCCTACCTCAGTACTGCTATATGGTTGAGCATGTTTCCCGGCGTCGCCATCGCCGTGACGACTCTGGGCTTGAACTTCCTGGGCGATGGCTTGCGCGATGTGCTTGACCCCAAGTTGCGTCGCGGCAGAAATTGAGCGAATTTATTTGCGTAATGAGAGAGAGGGGGTAAAATTTCGTTACCGATTAACAGAAGCAAGATAGGAGTAGAAATGTCTTTACGAAAACTATTCTTCGTATGTGTTATTTTAGCGCTGGTGTTGACGAACGCCACCGTCATCGCCCAATCGGAAATGCCACAGCGCGGCGGGACTATCAGCGGCGTCTGTGTGGCCGCTCTCACCAGCCTCGATCCGCAGAGCACGCAGTTGGGCGTCTGTGACCGAGTCGCCTATGACGCACTCTACAACCAGCTAATTCGGATCAACACCGCTGGAGAGATCCTGCCCGAAATCGCCGAATCCTGGGATGTCAGTGAGGACGGACTGAAATACACTTTCCACATTCGCAGCGGCGTGAGCTTCCATGACGGCACAGCGCTTGACGCTGAAGCGGTGAAATTCACCATCGATCGCATGCGCGATCCCGAATCTGAATCCTATATTGCGGGCCGTTTGACAGCGATCGAAGCCGTCAATGTCGTCGACGAGGTGACGGTAGAAGTCGTCCTGAGCAGCTTTAACGCGGCCTTCCTTTCCACTCTCGCTGGCGCCACGACCATTGTCTCGCCGGCCGCCGTGGCTGAATACGGGGACGATTATCGCTTCAACGCCGTCGGTTCTGGACCCTTCAAGCTGGTATCCTGGACGCCGGGAGAAGAAGCCGTGCTGGAACGCAACGAAAATTATTGGGAAATCGGCGCCGATGGCGAGCCCCTGCCCTACCTCGACGGCCTTGTATTAACGGGCATCGAAGACAACACCGTGCGCCTGCTCAACTTGCAGAGTGGCGAGTTCGATCTCAACGAGCGGATTCTGCCGCGCGATGTGCCGACCATCGAGAGCGATGCCGATTTGAAGGTGGTGGAGACGGTCAACGCCACGGCTTATACGGTGACATTCAATGTTAGCCAGCCACCCTTCGATGATGTGCGCCTGCGCCTGGCGGTTCAAGCCGCGCTGCAGCCCGATGCCTTGATCGAGAACCTCAGCGAAGGCATCGGCTATTATGCCAACTTCCCCTTCCCGCTGGATGTCTGGTACTGGGTCGAGGAACCGCGGCAGGTTTACGATCCCGACCTCGCGCGCCAACTGCTGGCGGAAGCCGGCTATCCCGATGGCATAGATGTGGTCTATACGCACATCAATCGGACGGTGGACGCGCAGATGGCGCAGATCGTTCAGGCGATGCTGGCGCAGGTCGGGATTCGCATCGAAATTCAAGCGCTGGAACGCACCAGTTGGCTGGATATCTGGTTGGTTGGCGCTGGTGAAAACACCGAAGGCCAGATGGCCGGCTTCCAGAACGGCGTCACGCCGGGCGATCCGGATAGCAAAGCGATGTTCTTCCAGCCCGGCGGTATTGTCAATTTCGCCGATTACAACAACGAAGTCGCCTGGGGCCGCATTGAGGATTCGCGCACCACGCTGGATCAAGCTGCGCGCGCGCAAGCCTGGGCCGATCTGGTCGCGATTCAGCTTGAAGAAGCGCCTTACGTATGGGTGGGCAACATCCCGGTCATCGGCGCGGCCCGCGGACGTGTTCAGGATATCACCCTGACGCCGAGTTCTGGTTGGTTATTGACGCAGACTTGGGTAAACGACGCCGAGTAAGACTCAAACACAGCATGGAGAGGCGCTTGCCAGTTGCGGGCTGACGCCTCTCCTGCCCCCTTATGACACTGACAAGTTCCTTGGAATAATGAATAATGCAAGTTGAAAAAACTCTGCCGCGCCCCGCGCAAAAGAAACAAGACCTGTACATCGTCGACACTGATGTGCATCACGGTGTTAGCGGCTGGACTGACCTCTATCCCTATCTCCCCCAAGTCTATGCCGAGCGATTGCGCGACCATGGCGGCAGCGGCCCTTCCAGCCAATATTGGCACAATGGCGGCATCCGCGGCACCCGCGCCGACTTCCTCGATATGGAAGATACCCTGGAAAGCACCCGCCGCCAGTTGCTGGATGACTGCGAGATTGATATTGCCATCTTGACCGGCTCTACCGCCTACGGCGCCTGCAGCATGCCCGATGCCGATTTGGGCTCGGCAATATGCCGCGCTTTCAACGATTACAGCCTCGAACACTGGGTCGCCAGCGACGAGCGCTTCCGGCTGGCGATGGCGGTTAATAGCCAGGACCCCATCGGCATGACGAAGGAAATCGACCGCATCGGCTCGCATCCGGCTGTGATCGCGATCATCATGCCCGGCGGCGCTACCAAACCTTACGGCAATCGCGTTTACGACCCGATCTACGAAGCCTGCGAACGAAACCGGCTGGCGGTGATGATCCACTTCAACGGCGAAGGCGTCGGCATCAACGGTCCGCCCACCGCCGCCGGCTGGCCCAGCCACTACGTCGAAGGCCGCATGATGCGCGCTCCTGTCTACATGGCGCACATGGCGAGTTACATTTTCGAGGGTGCCTTCGAGAAGTTCCCAGGCCTGCGCGTGGTGAACATTGAAGCGGGCTTCGCCTGGATGCCCTGGTATCTCTGGCGCATGGATTCGGATTGGAAGGCGCTGCGCTACCAGGTGCCCTGGGTCAAGAAGCCTCCGAGCGAATATGTCAAGGAGCACATCCGCCTGAACACTCAGCCGATCGACGAGCCGGATAACGAGCGCGATCTGGAGCAGATTATTGAATGGATGCATGGCGACCAGACCCTGCTCTTTGGCAGCGACTTCCCGCATTTTGACTTTGATGATCCGCGCAAGACTTTGACTCGCTTGCCGAACAAGCTGCGCCAACGCATCTTCGGCGAGAGCGCGCTGGAGACTTTCCACAAGCTGGGGCAGCCGGAGTGAGCGCATGGGTCGTCACGTCATCTGCCGTGCTGAGGACTTGCAGCCCGGCGCTGTCAGGATCGTCGAAGCCGAGAAGCGCAGCATAGGCATATTCAATATCCGCGGGGAATTCTTCGCCCTGCGCAATACCTGCCCGCATAAAGGCGCACCCCTCTGCCGCGGCATCATTACCGGCCTGGTGGTCAGCGACGAACCGCTTCAGATGCAGATAATCCGTGACGGCGAAATTGTGCGCTGCCCGTGGCACGGCTGGGAATTCGACATTACATCCGGCCGCTCGGTCTATAATCCGCATCGCATGCGGGTCAAGGCCTACGATGTCGCTATCGAACAGATGCCGGACGAAGACCCTTCGGTTGAGACCTACTCAGTGCAAGTCCAGGACGATTACGTGGTGCTCTATATTTGACGCGCGCTAACTGTACTGGCGAGCAAGCCGGACAATATCCTGGCGCTATCAAGCTCGCTCTCCCTCCTCACAGCAGAATTCCAGCGCCGCCTCAACATGAAACGCTGTAAGTTCGCCACGCTCAGCAGTTATAATAGAAATGAATCTGAACTGACGAGGCGATACCATGACCAGCAAAAGTTTCCAAGTGCCCAATATCGGCTGCGCCGGCTGCGTACAGGCGATCAAGATCGAACTGCAAGATCTCGCCGGTGTGCAGGCGGTCAGCGGCGATGTGGCCAGCAAAACTATCCAGATCGAATTCGATGCGCCCGCTTCCTGGGATAACATCGTCCAGGCGCTCAAAGAGATCGACTACCCGCCCGCCAAAAGCTAAATCCCGCCGCCAAAATGCCGCCTACAGTCGCTCGCGTCCGCCGCAAAGCCGCCGAACTCGGCTTCAACCTCTGCGGCGTGACGCCGGCTGCGCCCTCGCCCACGCTGGCGGCCTATCTCCGCTGGATTCAGCGCGGGATGCAGGGCGAGATGCGCTATATGGCCCGGGCCGACCGCGTCCGGCGGCGGCAAGACCTGCGCGAAATCATGCCGGGGGCGCGGACGCTCGTCGTTGTCGGCATGGATTATTATGCCCGCTACGCCGATGAAGCGCTGCTGCGCGACCCCGCCCGCGGCCGCATCGCCGCCTACGCCTGGGGCGTCGACTACCACAATGTGCTCGGCCTGCGGCTGGAGGCTTTCGCCGAATGGCTGGCCGAAGCAAGCGGCGTCAAGCCGGCGCAGAAGATCTATGTCGATACTGGCGCCATCCTCGAGCGCAGCCACGCCCAGCAAGCGGGCCTGGGTTTCATCGGCAAGAACAGCATGCTCATCCACCCGCGGCGCGGCAGTTATTTCTTCCTCGGCGAGATCATCAGCTCGCTGGAATTCGATGACTACGACAGGCCGCAGCGGGAGACGATGTGCGGGACTTGTACCCGCTGCCTGGCCGCTTGCCCCACCGATGCCTTCCCCCAACCCTTCGTGCTGGATTCGCGGCGCTGCATCAGCTATCACACGATCGAGAACAAAGGCTGGATCGACCGCGATTTGCGCCCGGGCTTCGGCAACTGGATCTTTGGCTGCGATATCTGCCAGGAGGTCTGCCCCTTTCAGCGCTTCGCCCAAGAAACGGACGAGGTCGCCTTCCTGCCCTTCGATGTGGACCGGGTCGCGCCGCTGCTCACCGATATCCTCATGTCGAATGAGGAATCGTTCCGGGCGATGTTCCGCCGGACGCCGGTGGAGCGGGTCGGGCGCGAGCGCCTGGTGCGCAACGCCTGCATCGCCGCCGGCAACTGGCGTCACGAGCGCGCCATCCCCCACCTGATTCAGTTGCTCTATGACGAGAGCGCGCTGGTGCGGGGGCATGCCGCCTGGGCGCTTTGGCGAACGATGGGCTTGGATAGCAGCAAGCTCCTGAGCGACCTGCACCGGCGCGAAGATGATGGGCGGGTGCGGGGCGAGGTGGAGGCGTTGCTGGCGTAGGCTTTCACCCCCACCCCAAAGCCCTACCCCGTCAAGAGGGAGGGGCTTGAAGGACGGGCGACCTGATAGCTCGCCCCTACAACCAACATTTCAAGTCATGGGTGACACACGCGTCGCCTCTACATGTCTTCCTTAGATTCAATAGCGGCGTCCAAATCAGGATACTGCTGATGCCAGTCTGCCCCGTCTTGATAGGCTTTGGCGACGGCGAGGGTCTCGGCTTCCTTATGCAGGCCACCGATGAAGGAGATGCTGGTGGGACTATGCGCCTCGGTGAAGCCGTTGGGCAGGACGACGGCGGGATGCCCGGTGTAGTTGGTGATCTTCAAAGTGTCCCAGTCATAGCTGGGCGAGATGAAGACATCCACCTCCCGCATGATACGCGCCATATCATGCATCAGCAGCGCGCGGACGCGATTGGCGTTGATGTACTCGACGGCCGGGATGAAGCGGGCGGCGCGGAATATGTTGGGCCAGGCATCGTCATCCTGGCGCTTCATGCTGTCGACCGAGCCGTCACGGGTGATCTGGTCGAAAGCAGCCGCGGCTTCGGCGGTCCCTATCATCCAGAGCGCGCTGATATCTCTCTCGGGCAATTCGAGGGGCCTCAAATCGAAGCCAATCGCGCGCATGACCTCAAGGGCGGCGATGCCGTTTTCCAGGAGCGTGCGATAGAGCGCCTGCTTCTCCGGATCGTCGGTCTCGGCCGCTTCCGGCTTGAAGGCGCTGGCGACATAGCCGACGCGCAGCTGCCTCGGGTCAAGCGCCGGATCCCAGTCAAATGACTCGGGCGTGACCGTCATATCAAGACCGTCGGGACCGTAGATGGCGCTGAAGACGAGGGCGCAATCCTCGACCGAGCGGCACATGGGCCCGATCTTGTCCTTGCTCCAGCTGAGCGCCATGGCGCCGTAACGGCTGACGCGGCCGAAGGTGGGGCGCAAACCGCTGACGCCGCAGCGGGACGAGGGCGAGACGATGCTGCCCAGGGTCTCGGTGCCGATGGCGAAGCCGACCAGCCCGGCGGCCGTGGCCGCGCCCGAGCCCGCCGATGAGCCGCTGCTGCCCTCTTCCGTGTTCCAGGGGTTGCGGGTCATGCCGCCGTACCAGACATCGCCGTTGGCCAGCGCGCCCAGGGTGAGCTTGGCGATGAGCACAGCGCCAGCCTCTTCCAGCCGCCGCACGACGGTCGCATCGGCATCGATGATCTGGTCCTTGTAAGGCATGGCGCCCCACTGGGTGGGATAACCGCGGGTGGCGAGCAGGTCCTTGGCGCCCCAGGGGATGCCATGCAGGGGACCGCGATAGAAGCCGCGGGCGATTTCGCTGTCGGCGCGCTTGGCTTGCTCGATGGCGAGGTCGTCGGTGTAGGCGGCGACGCACTTGAGGGCGGGATCGTAACGCTTGAGCCGCGCCAGGTACATCTCGGTCAGTTCGAGGGAGGTGACCTGG
The DNA here is from genome assembly GCA_022822545.1 of Anaerolineae bacterium. Taxonomy (GTDB): domain Bacteria; phylum Chloroflexota; class Anaerolineae; order Aggregatilineales; family Phototrophicaceae; genus UBA6055. The sequence goes on along the minus strand of JAJEBE010000032.1, from coordinate 158,144 downwards.
CGCGTCCGGATGAGTTCGGCGAGTTGGGTCAGGGTGTAGAAGGCGGCGTCTTCGAGGTCGGCGGGGCGGCTGACGGGAGCTTGCGCGCCCATGGCATAGGTTCGCGGGACGGGCGCGGGATCGGGGTCGGACGCATGCACATTGAAGTTGAGCGCCATAGGCACGCTGTTATCGAGGTCGGCGGCGCGGATGGCGGCGTATTGCTCGCGGCGGCCGTTGAGGATCTCGAGCATTTGAGCCTGCTGTTCGGGGCTGAAGTCGAGGTCGAGCAGGGTTTGGGCGGCGGCGATGTGGTCGGGGGTAATGGGGTTTTCGGGCGCGGTCATGGGGGTGTCCTTGTGGGCAGTGGATTTTGGCGGAGTGTACCACAGGAGGGCGCGGGGCTGGGCAGGGGCAAAGGTTTGTGTTCGGTTATAAATTTTGTCCGTTTTGTCCGTTTGTCGGACATGGGAAATGTTTTTTCGGACATTACAACGCTTTTCGGACAAAGTTTAGGGGTTTTGGCGGGGTCGACGGTTGGCAACAGGTTTGCCGGGCTGGGGGTGGCGGCGGGGGATATTGGGTTGTTAAAGTACGGGTGTTGAGGTCATTGTAGCATGGCTGGGGTGTGGGTGTCTAGAGCAAATGTTCGGGAGTTGGGAATTTGGTTTTTTCTTTGCCACCGAGGACAGCGAGTTTTTTCGAGGGCGCGGAGGGTATGAATACAAAAGCATGTAGCCAAGAAAGCACTGGGGACGGCAAGCGTTTTGCAGTCGATATGCGGCAACTTGAATAGTCAGATCAGTCGGGCGTTGCGATGTATGAATTCAATCTTTATGCGAATACTATCAAGACCGGACAAGCCAAGACAAAATGCGAGACTCATCGCGACGAGAAACTCTTAAATGGGGCCTTCCCGTTTCAACATCTGCTTAATCTCATTCCGCACTCGCCGACTTAAGTCTCTTCGCAGGTAAACTCCATGGACTTCAATTCTTGAATCATTATACCTGTAGTAAACGCGGAATCCACCACTCTTACCGGTGTCGGACGAACTGTCCATCATTCGATGTTCTTTAGCAAGCGTGTCACCGATCTCTGTTATCTCGTCTCCGGGCAATCGCCTTTCAGAAAACTCTTTCTCAAATTTAGCCACATCCTCACTTAGCTTCGGACGCTTCTTTTTGAATTTCCTCAACTGACGCAAACTGTCGTCCGACCAAGCAATCTCTCTCTCCATATGGCTATCTATACTTCTTGCAATTGTGCTATCACGTCCGCCGTAGAGTGTGTTTTACCCTCTCTACATTGTTTCAGTCCCCGCGCGAAGCTTTCGATAATGGCCTGTTCTTCATCATACACAAAACGACTGTTTTCTTGATATTCTGGATAGAGGTAGTATATGGCTCGCACCAACTCTTGAAATCCCATACCTAAGATCCAATCCACAGATTCCTTGATAAATCGCGTTAGACTGTTAGGCAAATCGACATACTCGATGCCGCAGTCAGTTACGATAGAGAAAACGTCGTCTCGTCGATCCGCACCATACTTGATATTGATACAGCCCGAATCATTCAGTATTTCGGCATCACGATAAACCTTCTGCGAATATGGGCCAAAATGGTACTTAGTGAACTTATAGAAGTCGTCTGGCAATCCGCCTTTGAATTCTTCCGCGACCAAGAATACCGCCTTTTGCAAATGGACACGCTTAAGGTCTCGTCCATTCGCCGCCTCAATTATGGCAAGTAATACATCCTGCCTGTCAACGCATTTCAAGCCCACGTGCATTCTCCTCACTGAACATGAACTCTTGAATATTCAATTCAACATTTATTGTACTGCAATATACACTCGTTTTGCATGCTGATGTGCTTAAAATCGAACATACGTTTTCAGTTCACGCCTTTGGACATAGAATTGCGGAATCTGAAACTGATCTTCGCCAATGGGAAATTGCGCAAAATTTCGCACTCTTCTACTCGGGCAGGGAAACAGTTTGATTTTGCGATCCAACTTCCAAGGCAATGATATGGTCGATGCAATGTACACAGTCATGAGTTTACTTGCTATTTCATTAGATTGTCATTAGATAGTCTTGGAGTATTGTCTGCGCTTCGTAGTTAGCACTTTCCACGCAACCTGAGCGAATTGCTTACCACGAAGACGTTGAAAAAGTCATGGCCGCGGCCGCGAACATGGGCAGCAGGTCTCCCAGCATGGCGACCGGAGAAAGCCAACCCCACCCCCGGCCCCTCCCCGAAGCATCAGGGAGGGGTGACTCGTCGAGGGGGATGTAAGTTTGGGTGGAGACGGTTGGTTGAGGGCGGGCGACCCGACGGGTCGCCCCTACCGGTTGTTGGGAATTAGGATTGGCTGCCGCTTGCGTGAATCGGATGTGCGGCGCTGTCAGTGAGTAAGGTGTTTTCCCCGCAACCGAAGTGAATTGCTCACCACAAACACGCTGGAAAAAGCCATGGCCGCGGCCGCGAACATGGGCAGCAGGCCGCCCAGCATGGCCACGGGAATCAGCACCACGTTATAGATAAAAGCCCAGAAGAGGTTCTGATGGATGGCGCGCAGGGTGGCTCGGCTCAGCGCGATCGCCTGACCGACCGCGCGCAGGTCGCCGCGGACCAGGGTGACGTCAGCCGCTTCGATGGCTATATCGGCGCCGCTGCCGATAGCGAAACCGACATCGGCTTGGGCCAGGGCGGGGGCGTCATTGATGCCATCGCCGACCATGGCGACGCGCGCGCCTTCCGCTTGCAGCTCCGCAACCGCGCCGGCTTTATCGGCCGGCAGGACTTCGGCCAGGACGCGCTTGATGCCGACTTCGCGGGCGATAGCGGCGGCCGTCGCCTGATTGTCGCCGGTGATGAGGGTGACGGTAAGTCCGTCCGCTTTTAGTGACTGGATGGCAGCGGCTGAGTTGGGCTTGAGTTGGTCGCCGATGGCGATGGCGCCGGCGAGGGTGTCATCCAGCGCTAAGAGGACGACCGTGTGGCCGCGCGATTGCAAGCTGCCGATGTCGGCTTCGAGCGGGCTGAGGTCGATGCCGTTAGTCTCCAAGAATTTCGGGCTGCCGATGAGAACGGCGCGGTCGGCGACGGTGGCGCTGAGGCCGCGGCCGGGATGGGCTTGGAAATCGTCCAGCGGCAGGGGTGGAATGCCGCGGGCTTTGGCGGCCGCCACCACCGCTGAGGCCAGGGGGTGCTCGCTGACGCTTTCGGCGGAGGCGCTGTATTGCAGCAGCGTATGTTCGTCGAAGTTGGGCGCGGGCAGGATTTCGGCAACGCTCGGTTTGCCTAGAGTGACCGTGCCGGTTTTATCGAGCAGGATGGCACTCAGCTTGGCGGCGCGCTCCAGCGCTTCGCTATCGCGGAAGAGGATGCCGTTTTCAGCGCCGCGGCCGGTGCCGACCATGATGGCGGTGGGCGTGGCTAAGCCCAGGGCGCAGGGGCAGGCGATGACCAGCACGGCGATCATGTTGAGGATGGCTTGCGGGAAGGGCGCGCCCCCGATAGTGAGCCAGCCAAGAAGCGTGAGCAGCGCCAGGACGATGACGGCGGGCACGAAGTAGGCGGCGACGCGATCGGCGACCGCTTGAATGGGCGCGCGGCTGGCTTGGGCGTTTTCCACCAGGCGGATGATCTGGGCGAGGACGGTATCGCGGCCGACGCGCTGGGCTTCGATGATCAGCCGGCCTTGCTGATTGATGGTCCCGCCATAGACTTCGGCGGCGGCTGATTTGTCCACCGGCAGGCTTTCGCCGGTGAGCATGGATTCATCGACGGCGGAATGGCCGTCGGCGACGATGGCGTCCACCGGGATGCGCTCGCCCGGCTTGACCAGCAGCAGATCGCCCGGCGCGACCTCGTCGATGGGTATCAACTTTTCTTTGCCGTCGCTCAACAGGGTGGCGGTTTTGGGCGCCAGGCCCATCAGCTTCTTGATGGCGGCGCTGGTGCGGCCTTTGGCGCGCGCTTCGAGCAATTTGCCCAGGGTGATGAGGGTGAGGATGACGGCGGCCGATTCGAAATAATCAGATTTGCCGACCAGATGCGAAAAGTCGAAGACGATGCCGAGCAGCACGATGATACCGTAGAGGTAGGCGGCGAGCGAGCCCATCGCCACCAGCACATCCATATTGGCGCTGCCGTTGCGCAGGGATTTGAGCGCGCCGCTGATGAATTGCCGGCCGAGCAGGAGGACAACCGGCGTGGCCAGGGCGGCGAAGATGAAGAGCCAGATGTCGTTCATCAACCAGACGAAGTTGTCCATGAGCGCGGGGAGCTGGTGCAGGAAGTGGCGGGTCATGCTGAGGGCGGTGAGGGGAATGGTGAATACGGCGCCGATCTTGACGAGGCGGGTCTGGCGGTCGATTTCGGCTTGGCGGGCGGCAGCTTCGGCGTCTTCGGGCGCTTCGGCAGCGGCGGTATCGATGACGCCATAACCGGCGCGTTCGACGGCGGCGACCAGGTCGCGGCGGCGCGTCGTACCGGGCAGATAAGACACGGTCGCCTTTTCGCTGGCAAGATTGACCTCCGCGCTGATGACGCCCTCGGCGCGATTCAAGGCGCGGGAGACATTCTTCTGGCACATGGCGCAGGTCATGCCCGTAATCGGCAAATCGACAGTAGCGGCGGCGACGCCGTAGCCGGCCCCTTCCAGCCGCTTGATGAGATCGCTAGTCTTGAGGCGGTCGCTATCGTAATCTACCGTCGCCTTTTCCGTCGCCAGGTTGACCGTGACATCGGCGACGCCGGCGGCGCGTTTCAGGCTGCGCTCGACATTTTTGACGCACATGGCGCAGGTCATGCCGGTGACGGGTAGAGTGATTTGTTTGCTGTTCATAGCTGTCGCAATCTGCTCGCAAAGTATAGACATAATCTGACGCGGCTGCCTTACGCGGCGGTTACGGAAGCGCTGCGGGATTAGCGGGCGCTTGGAAGCAGCGGGATGCTGTCGCAGTTGCCGGCGAAGGCGGTCACATTGATGCGGATCCAGACGCTGTCGGCGAGCTTCCACCAGGGCAGTTGATCGGCGCCGATGCCACGCGCGATCGGCTTGGCGCTTTCGCGGTGAGCCATGACGGCGATGATCGGCGCTTCCGGATCGGGGCGGGAGCGGATGTTGGCGCCTTCGAGACGGGCCGATATGGCGCAGTCGTCAGTATCGCTCAGCCCTTCCAAGGGGCTGCCGCCGCCCGCTGGGACGGGCTCAACCACGGTGTATACATCCAGGCGGATGCGGCCGGGGTAGATCAGCGCGTCGACGGGCAAGCTGAGCATAGCGTGATAGTCGTAGGCGGCGGGCTCGCTGGGAGCGTCCGCCGGTATCAGCCAACCAGCATCGTTCATCTCAAGCGGGACGCTCGTCCCGAAGCCGCTCTTGACCTCCTGCTCGATGCCGGCCGCGCGGACCTGCCCCAAGCCATCAAGCACGCGAATTCGCGTACCGTTGCCCAGGGTGGCTTGCAGCCAGGCGCTGCCGCTTAGGCGCAGCCGTATGCCGTTGATGAGGAATTGACGCGGCGGGATGAACTTCGGCGTCTGCAGCAGGATGCCGCTTTCGGGCGCGTCGGCGCAAGGCGCGTCGTCGATACCGCTGCGAAAGTCGAACGCTTGCCAGGGCAGCCAGAGCGGAGCGATGCCCGCTTCGCTTTCGGAGACCGGCAGGTTCCCGGCCGGTTCGGTGAGCACCTCCCGGCTCATCCAGCCCAGCATGTCGGGCGCGGCGTAAACTCGCAACCAGTTGCGATTCGGGCTGGTTTCGATGGCTTTGAGCTTGGCGCGAACCGGGATCGGTTTCACGATGTCGGCTGCGAGACTGGGCTCAGCGCGCAGGTAGGCGCCGCGTGAAGCCGCGACTTGGACATCGAGCTGCGGCGAAGGCAGGTCGACCGGCGCGGGGAAAAACAGGGCGACGTTGCCGAAGGCCAGCAGCGCGGTCTCCTCCGCCTCCAGGCTGTCATAGGGATAAGCAGGGAAGACAGCGCGGGCCAGGCCCCAGGAGCGGTCTTCCGTGCTGATACTGAGCCAGTCTATGCCAGCGATCGACATGGTATCGCCCGGCTGCGTGAAGCTCGGCGCGGCCGTTGTTGATTCCCGCCGCAGGGCGGAGACGGTCGGATGGCCGAAGCATAATGTCTCCGCTGCTTGTTCGGCGCAATGACTGACGATCAGATTCAGCGCCTCATTTTGCGAGGCTGGGCATGAGCTGTCGCCCGCGGCCGCCCAGGCCGGCCCCAAAAGCAACAGGAGGCAAAATGCGAGCCAGCGTCTCACGATTTTAGCTGCCCGCGGCCGCTCTTTCATAATGCAGGAGGACGTTGCCGGAGTCGAAATCCCAAGACTGAAGCAGGCGCAGGCGCGTGAGGGAGGCGCTCTCAAAACTGCGCTTGCCGGCGCCGCAGATAATCGGCGTGACAACAAAGAGATACTCGTCGATGAGCTCGGCGGCGGTCAACTGATCGACGATCGTGCCGCTGCCGAAAATGGCGATCGCGCCGCCCTCGCCAGCTTTAAGCTGCTGGGTGGCAGCGATGAGGTCGCCTTGGAGCAGTTGGCTGTTGGCCCAAGTCAACTCGCTCAAGCTGCGTGAGGCGACGATCTTTTGGAGGGATTCCAGTTCCAGCGCCATGCCCCGGATTGCGGGATCGGCGTTTTCATCGGCGGCGACCGGTCCCCAGAAGCTTTGGAACAACTGATACGTGAGGCGACCGAAAACAAGCGTATCGGCTTTGTAGACCTCATGCGCTATCACGTCGACTTCGGGATCGTGAATGAACCAGTCCATTTCGCCATTGGGACCGGCGAAGCAGCCATCAAGCGAAAGACGGTTGTAGACGATGAGTTTTCTCATGAGATGCTCCTTGATTAGCGGGGCTTGTCAATGCGTTCGTAGAGCTCAAGCAAAACGCCGCCGGCGCTCTTGGGATGGACGAAGGCGTAGCGCCGGCCAGCGCGCTCGCGCGGTTCATCGTTGATCAGTTCATAACCGGCATCCCGCAGCGCCTTGAGTTTGGCCTCCAGATCCGGCACTTCCAGGCAGAGATGGTGCAGGCCTGGTCCGCGCTTGGCCAGGTATTTTGCCACACCGCTATCGGACGAGGCGGGTTTGATGAGTTCGATACGGGCCGCGCCGAGCTCAAGAAAGGCGATATCGACCGCTTCGGCGGGCAGGGATTGTACACTGCCGCCGGTTAAGCCCAAGCTGTCGCGCCAGAAGCGGAGCGCGGCGTCGAGGTCTTCGACGACGATAGCAAGATGATTGAGCTGGATATCGGACATGAGACCTGTTCTCAATACTTCGCGAGCAATCTAATAGGATGGTCACACTTGCCTGAATGTTATAATACCAGGCAGAATGCGCAATATGATTAAAAGATGATTGTGAAAGAAGGGCAGTATGGTCTTAAGTGAACAATTTCGCCCGCTGAGTCTGGCGCTGACGGAAGAGCATGAGATGCTGCTGACGGCTGTCCGCGATTTCGCCCAGCGCGAGATCGCGCCGGTAGCGGCCGAGTATGATGAGTCAGGCGAGTTCCCGCTGGACACAGTGCGCAAGATGGGCGAGATGGGCTTGATGGGCATCGAGATGCCGGAGCGATACGGCGGCGCGGGCATGGATACCCTGGCGCATGTTTTGACCATGATCGAGATCGCCAAAGCCGATGCCAGCCACAGCACCATCCTCAGCGTCAACAATTCGCTCTATTGCAACGGCATCCTCTGGTTCGGCACGGAGACGCAGAAGCGGGAATGGATCAGTCCTGTGGCCAGCGGGGAGGAGATCGGCGCTTACAGCTTGACCGAGCCGATGTCGGGCAGCGACGCCGGCAATATGGCGAGCCGCGCCACGCTGAACGACGCCGGCAGTCATTACCTCATCAACGGGCGCAAAAGCTGGGTGACCAGCGCGCCATTCGCCGATCGTATCGTGCTCTTCACGATGACGGCGGCCGAAGACAAGCACCGTGGCATCACCTGTTTTCTGATTGATACGAGCCAGCCCGGTTTCAGCCGCGGCAAGACCGAGCCCAAGCTGGGCATCCGCGCCAGCGCCACCAGCGAAATCATCTTCGACGACTATGCCTGTCCGGTTGAGAATGTGCTGGGCGGCGTCGGGCAGGGATTCAAGATCGCCATGACGGTGCTGGACGCCGGGCGCATCGGCATCGCAGCGCAGGCTCTGGGCATCGCCGAAGCGGCTTATGAGGCGGCGCTGATCTATGCCCGGGAGCGGGAGGCCTTCGGCGCGCCGATCGGCAATTACCAAATGATCCAGCAGAAGATCGCCGATATGAAGACGCGCATCGAGGCCGGGCGGGCGCTGATCTACCAGGCGGTCATCGCCAAGGAGCGCGCGCTGGCCAGCGGCGGACGCTATACTAGCGAAGCGAGCATGGCGAAATTGTTTTGCAGCGAGGCGGCGGCTTACGTCACCGATGAGGCGTTGCAGATTCACGGCGGCATGGGTTACAGCAAGGAGATGCCGCTGGAGCGTTATTATCGCGATGCGCGCATCACACGTATCTACGAAGGCACGAGCGAGATCCAGCGCATGGTCATCGCTCGCAAGGAATTGGGGTTGCGATGAGAGCGGCAATTTTAACAGGACACGGCGGCGCAGAGGTCGTCAACTATCACGAAGATTTGCCACGGCCTGAGCCGGGCAATGGCGAGGTACGCGTCAAAATACGCGCGGCCGCGCTGAATCGGCTGGACCTGTGGGTGCGCGTCGGCTGGCGCGGCTTGAACCTGGACTTCCCGCATGTGATTTGCGCTGATGGCGCCGGCGTCGTCGACGCGGTCGGCGCAGGCGTGACCAAGGTGGCGCCCGGCGACCCTGTCTGCATCGACCCGACCATCGTGCCGGCCGATGATCCGGCGCTGGAAACGGGCCTGGAGAACCAGACGCGCATCGCCATCTTGGGCGAGCATCACAGCGGGACGGCGGCGGAGCATGTGGTCCTGCCGCAGCGCAACCTGCTCAAGATGCCGGCCGACTTTGATTTTGGCGAGGCAGCCGCGGTCGGCTTGGTCGGCGTGACCGCCTGGCATTCGCTGATCACGCGCGGCGGCTTGACCGCGGGCGAATCAGTGCTGATCGTCGGCGCGGGCGGCGGCGTCAACAGCATCAGCATTCAGATCGCCAAGTTGGCCGGCGCCAAAGTATATGTTGTGGGGAGCAATGCCGAGAAATGCCGTCAAGCCGAGGCGATCGGCGCCGATGTCACCATCAACCGGCAAGAAGACGAGGGCTGGTCGCGCACGCTTTACAAGCTGACGAACCGGCGCGGCGTCGATGTGGTGGTCGATAATGTCGGCGCGGCTACCATGGGGCAGAGCCTGCGCGCCTGTCGCATAGGCGGGCGCATCCTCATCGTCGGCGGGACCAGCGGCTATGACTACGGTTTGAATCTGGCGCAGCTTTTCACGCGCCATATCGCGCTGATCGGCAGCACGATGGGCCCGCACCGCGATTACGTGGCCTTCATGGAGCAAGTCTTCGCCGGGCGCATCAAGCCGATCATCGGCGCGCGTCTGCCGCTGGACGAGGCGCGGCGAGCGCAGGAGATGCTGGCGGGATACGAAGTCTTCGGGAAGATTGTGCTGGAGGTATAGGTTGAGCCCGTGCTAAAGCCTTGATCATATTGAGAATCGTAGGGGCGGCGCATCAAGTCGCCCGAAAACGTATCCCACCACCACAACGGGCGACCAGGTTGGTCGCCCCTACAAAAGTCGTCAAATGGACAGGCCCAAAATGCAGGCCATACTGCAATACCCCAGCGTGAATGAATATGCCATTTGACGGATCGGATGTTTATCTGCTGGCGAATCGCTTGGGCTTGCCCGATATTGAGCGGGTCGCGGCGGGGGCTGGCGTGATGAGCGTCTTGCAGATTACCGCTTATTATGCCTCGCGGCGGGTGCGGCACACGGTGGCGCGGGTCATCGAGCATCAGTCGGGCGCGATTGAAATGCGACTGGCTTACGAGGGCGTCAGCCTGGAAAAGCCGATTCGCTTGCCGGTGGAAAACGATAACCTGGAGAAGATACAGGCGGTCTTGCTGGAAGCGCGCTTCGGCAAACTCGGAGACCAAGCGAACTTGTCTTACGACGAACGCAGTATCTGGCTGATCCAGCAAGCGGCGGGCGCTCATGTGCATGGCATTCTGGTCGCGCCCCACCGTCCCGAATTGCCTTACGCCACCATCGTCAACGCCATCGACGCCTACCTGCCGGAAGCGATTCGCGAAGTGCCCCTGAGGTCGTGAGATGAAGAACGACAAGCTGCAAGAAACCGAGGTCAAGCTGCATAGTCCTGATCTGGCGATAGTGCGGGATGCGCTGGAAGCAGCGGGCGCCAGGCTAAGCAAACCGCGCGTCTTCGAGCGCAACCTGCGTTACGACAGCGCCGATGGCACGCTGATGGCGCGGGGAGTTGTGCTGCGCCTGCGGCAGGACGAGGCGGTCAAGCTGACTTACAAGGACAACGCGAGCATTGCCGACGGCATCGTCAGCCGCTTCGAGGCGGAGGTTGAGGTGAGCGACTTCGACACGATGGATGTGATTCTGCGGCGGCTGGGCTATCGCCTGGGGCTGATCTACGAGAAGTATCGGACGACTTATGAGCTTGACGGCGCGGAAGTGGTGCTGGACGAGCTGCCTTATGGGAATTTCACCGAGATTGAGGGCGATGTCGCGGCGATTGAGCGGGCCGTGGCGGTGTTGGGTTTGGGCGGGTGTCGAAGGATGACGGGGAGTTATACGGATATATTTTTGAGATTGCGGGAGCGGCTGGGCTTGGATGTGGAAGATTGCACGTTTGATGAGTTTGTGGGCGTGGATGTGGAGGAGATGTAATGACGGAATGGCATAGATTGTGGGAAGAACGAAAAGCGTTCGAAATACCGGAAGCTGATCTTGGCCGTATTAAGTTGTTGAGTGAGGAATTGGCGCTGGGTGTTCATCGGGGACTTTGGCACATCATCGCGATGTACGATGAATACGGAGCCCCTAATCCACCCAACAAGATGCTTAGTGATTGGTTTGAAGCGAGATGGAACAGTTTCTCCTTTGATCACTGGTTGCGTCTTCTTCAGGGCCACGGTTATGTAACAAAGAATGAGTCGGCAGAATTGTTGACAACTGAGGCATACTCGCTTCTTTCACTTACTGTAACCTATAACGTTTTTGTCTCCTACAAACGCAGTGAAAGCAGTGCCCTTTCTTTGCTCGTAATTTGCCGTCTGAAGGCGTACGGTTTTACTCCTTTCGTCGACATGGCGCTTGAAGCTGGCGGAAACTGGCACGCCGATCTCGAAGACCGAATCAAAGCCTGCGACTACTTTATCATCCTGCTCGGCAAGGACACCCTGTCATCACCTATGACAATTAAGGAAATCCGATGGGCGCTCTCTAATGGGAAGGTTATCATTCCGCTCTGGCATAGTGGATTCGATTTGAATGAACCAAGGTGGGCCGGAGTTGACGATGATGTAAAGGACGCCATCCAACAGACGAACGCCATCATCGTCCAAGACGAAAGCGCGAGCGGATACAACAGCGCCATCGTCGAGCTGCTCAACCGCTTCGGCGTGACGCCTTAAGCTCCCCTACATTTTCCGCTCCGCTGACTCTATAATCATGCGCTGTTTTGTCCTCGCCGCTGCGACGCTTCGCCGAACATCGGTGTTACAATGAGCGAAGACTATCTCAATGCAGACGACGCCACAGCCGAAGGAGAGGCCCGATGACAACCAGCCCCAAGATTGAGCAGTTGCGCGCCAAACGCGCCGAGAGCCAACAAGGCGGCGGCGAAGCCCGCGTCCAGCGCCAGCACGACAAGGGCAAAAAGACCGCCCGCGAACGGCTGGATATCCTGCTCGATCCCGGCACCTTCCGTGAAGTGGACGCCTTCGTGCATCATCACAACAGCAAATTCGGTCTGGCGAACAACCGCCCGCTCAGCGACAGCGTCGTCACCGGCTGGGGCACGATTGACGGGCGGCTGGTCTATGTCTATTCGCAGGATTTCACCGTCATGGGCGGGAGCTTGAGCGAGGCGCATGCCGCCAAGATCATCAAGATCATGGACATGGCGATGAAGGTCGGCGCGCCCGTCATCGGGCTGAACGACAGCGGCGGCGCGCGCATCCAGGAAGGCGTTGAAAGCCTGGGCGGTTATGCCGATATCTTCCTGCAGAATACGCTGGCCAGCGGCGTCATCCCGCAGATCAGCGTGATTATGGGACCCTGCGCTGGCGGCGCCGTCTACAGCCCGGCCTTGACCGATTTCATCATCATGGTGAAACAGAGCAGCTACATGTTCATTACCGGTCCCGATGTGGTCAAGCAGGTGCTCAACGAGGACGTCACCTTTGAAGACCTGGGCGGCGCATCGGTGCATGGCAGCAAGAGCGGCGTCTGTCATTTTGTCGCCGATGACGAGACGCAGTCGCTGACACTGGTGCGCGAGTTGCTGAGTTACTTGCCGCAGAACAATATGGAAGACCCGCCGCCCCACCCGACAACTGACGATCCGCTGCGCACAGAAGCGGCGCTGGACAGCATCGTGCCGGAGAACCCCAACCAGCCGTATGACATCAAGGAAGTCATCGAACTGATCGTTGATGACGGGCATTTCTTCGAGGTGCACGAGGACTACGCCGGCAACATCGTGGTCGGCTTTGCGCGGCTGGGCGGCAACGCCGTCGGCATCGTGGCCAATCAGCCGATGGTCCTGGCCGGTGTGCTCGATATCAAGGCGAGTGAGAAAGCGGCGCGCTTCGTGCGTACCTGCGATGCCTTCAATGTGCCGCTGATCACCTTTGTCGATGTGCCCGGCTATTTGCCCGGCGCCGATCAAGAGCATAGCGGCATCATCATGAGCGGGGCAAAGCTGCTCTACGCTTATTGCGAGGCGACTGTGCCCAAGCTGACCGTGACCACGCGCAAGTCTTATGGCGGCGCTTATTGCGTCATGAACAGCAAGCATATCCGCGCCGATCTCAATATCGCCTGGCCCACCGCCGAAATCGCCGTGATGGGACCGGAAGGCGCGGTCGAGATCATCTACCGGCGGGAGTTGCAGGAAGCGGAGGATCCGGCCGCGCGCAAGAAGGAACTGGCCGATGAATATCGCGAGACCTTCGCTAATCCTTACATCGCCGCCAGCCGCGGCTTCATCGATGACATCATTGAGCCGCGCAATACGCGGGCGCGGCTGATCAATGCCTTGCAGGTCTTCCAGAACAAGCGGGACGAGAACCCGCCTAAGAAACATGGCAATATTCCGTTGTAGTCACCGCGGTAATTCGGCTCAGAAGCAGAGGACAAGACATTGCAGACAGGACCCTTCAACAAAATCCTGATCGCTAACCGAGGCGAAATCGCCGTGCGCATCATCCGCGCCGCCCGCGACCTCGGCATCCCGACGGTGGCGGTCTACTCCGATGTCGACCGCACCGCTTTGCACGTCCGCTACGCCGATGAAGCCGTGCATATCGGCGGACCGCGCCCGGCCGAGAGTTACCTGCGCATGGACAAGCTGATCGAGGTGGCGCGCCGGACGGGCGCTGACGCCATCCATCCCGGTTATGGCTTTTTGGCGGAAAACGCAGTATTCGCTCAGCAAGTGATGGATGAGGGCTTGGTCTGGATCGGGCCATCGCCGAGCGCGATCGCGACCATGGGCGACAAACAAGCGGCGCGCACCGCCGTCCGGCGCAACAAGGTGCCGCTGATACCTGGTACCGAGCCGGGTATTCGCGACGACGAACTGATAGACGCGGCCGCTCGCATCGGCTTCCCAATCGTGATCAAGGCGGTCGCTGGCGGCGGCGGCAAAGGGATGCGCCCGGTCGAGCGCGAAGAGGATTTTGCCGAATCCTTGGCGACAGCGCGGCGCGAGGCGGAAAGCGCCTTCGGCAATGGCGATGTCTACGTCGAAAAAATGCTGCAAGGCGCGCGCCATATCGAGTTTCAGATATTGGCAGACGCGCATGGCAACACCATCCATCTGGGCGAGCGCGAATGCTCGATACAGCGCCGGCATCAGAAGCTGGTGGAAGAAGCGCCGAGCGTCTTCGTTGACCCGGACCTGCGAAGGCGGATGGGCGCCATGGCGATCGCGGCGGCCGAGTCCGTGGGCTATGTCAACGCCGGCACGATCGAATGTATGGTCGATCGGGACAAGAACTTCTATTTCCTCGAGATGAACACGCGCTTGCAGGTGGAGCATCCGGTGACCGAACTGGTGACCGGCGTCGACCTAGCTAAGGAGCAGATCCGCATCGCCCGCGGCCGGCGTATGGGACCGACGGAGAACCTGCTGGAGCCCAAGGGCTGGGCTATCGAATGCCGCATCAACGCCGAAGATCCATACACCAACTTCATGCCATCCACCGGACAGATCAGCACCATGATCCTGCCGACCGGCCCGGGCGTGCGGGTCGATAGCGGCGTCTATTCCGGCTCGGAGATCACACCTTATTACGACAGCCTGATTGCCAAGCTCATCACCTGGGGCGAGACGCGCTCGGAGGCGATGCTGCGGATGCGGCGAGCGCTTTCTGAATATCGCATCATGGGCTTGAAGCACAATATCCCCTTCCACATCAACCTGCTCAACAGCATCAGTTTCATCGCCGGGCAGTTTGATACCACCTTCGTCGAGCGGCGCTTCAACATGAATACCTACGAGCAGGATCCGACCGCGAGCGACCTGGAGACGGTGGCGATCGCGGCGACGCTTTACGCGCATCGCAAGCGGCAATTGGCTTCGCAGGTCGTCGCGCCGGCCAAGCGCGACGCCAGCAACTGGAAATGGATGGGACGCTTCGAGAGGATGCACCGATGAAGTATGTCGCCATCATCAACGATCAACAGTATGAGATCGAGATCGATAATTCCGGCCGCGTGCTGGTGAACGGCGAAGCGCGCGATGTCGACTTCCTCAATCTGGGCGGGTCGCTGTTTTCGGTCATTACTGAGAATCGCTCCTACGAAGCGGTTATAGACGATGACGAGGACAAGATCGCGGTTATGATGACTGGTCGCCTGTTTGAGACGCAAGTGCTCGATGAGCGGGCGATGCTGATGCTGCAGCGGCGTGGCGCTCCGCCTGCCGGCTCGGGCGAAGTGCACGCGCCCATGCCCGGGCTGATCGTCGAGGTCACAACCGAGCCGGGGGCGGCCATATCACAGGGCGATACGGTGGTTATCCTCGAATCGATGAAGATGCAGAACGAATTGAAATCCCCGAGCGACGGTGTTGTGAGCGCGATTCACGTGGAATCGGGTCAAGCGGTGGACAAAAATGACCTGCTGGTGGAGATCAAAGCGCCAACGCAGGAAAGCAGCTAAGCCGCATTGGCAATCTAGTCGCGCCCGTGACTTTCTCAAATGTGAAAAAATCCTACAATCGTAAGTGTTGTGACGGTCGCTGAAAACGGCGGACAAAACTATGCCGACGCTGGAAAGAACTCCCCGCTGGGTTGATGCCCTGTGGCTGGGCTGCCTCGCCCTTTACATTATCGCCGGCGCTGCCATCGTGCCTTTCCACGGCGATGAATCCACTCTGATGGTCATGGGCCGCGACTATCACTATCTCTTCGTCCAAGGCGATTTGAGCAAAGTCCTTTATGACCGGCAGTGGCGGGTTAACCCTCACGAACAGCATCTGCGGATTCTGAATGGAACGGTCTCAAAAACAATTTACGGCTGGCTGCAATCGCTGAACGGTTACGGTCCGCGCAACTTGAATCGAAATTGGAATTGGCGGCGCGATTATGACTTCAACGCCGCGCAGGGCGCGATTCCGGACGGCGAGTTGCTGCGGCAGGCCCGCCTGGCTTCGGCGCTTCAACTGGCCCTGGCGGCCGCCCTCTTCTTTCAATTCGTCAAGATGATCTCGAACAGGCCGACCGCCTACCTGGCGAGCGCGCTCTTCGCGCTGCATCCGAATATGCTCATCAACGGACGGCGGGCGATGATGGAAGGCAGCCACATCCTCGGCCTCATGCTTGTATTGATCGCGGCGGCCTGGCTGATACAGGAACGGCGCTGGTGGCGCTATGCACTGCTGGGCGTCGGCGCCGGCGTCGCTATCGCGGCAAAGCATCCCAATGTGATTGTCTGCGCGCTGGTCCTCCTGGCTTGCGCGCGCGCCCCAATCTGGCGGCTTTTGCGGAGCCGAGGCAGATCCTGGCAGCGGTCGACAATGGATCTAACGGGGCTCGCCCTAGCCGGCCTGGTTGCTGTTATCGTGTTTCTGCTTCTGAATCCGGCCTGGTGGCGCGAGCCGCTGACAGTGGCGGGGGAAGTCGTCGAGGAGCGTCAGCAACTGCTGCAAAATCAAGTGAAGGCCTTCGGCGGCTATAATTCTTTCGGCGAGCAAGTCAGCGGCTTTTTCCAGTTCGTATTTGTGGGCGAGCGCCAATACTTTGAAGTATCGCATTGGAATGATTACGACGTGATCACGGCGCAACGCGAAGCCTATGAGCAATCCTGGCTCGCCGGGCTACTGTTCATCGGCGGCTCGGGCCGGCTTGGGCTCATCTTTCTGCTGCTTAGCGCCTTCGGGGCGATAACACTGGCGCGCGATCCCGCCCTGCCGCTGGAAGGGCGCTGGCTGGTTTTGATCTGGATAGGGGGCGGGGCGCTGGCGACGTTATGGCTGACGCCGCTGCCTTGGGCGCGCTACTATCTGCCCTTGCTTCCCGCCGTGATTCTGCTCGTCTCATACGCGCTGACAAGTCTGGCTCAATCTTTGATAAAGGACCCCTACGCTAAAGGTGATGGCGTCGCTCTACTGGATTGAAGAATCGCTGCCGGGGCTGCTCCCCTGCCTTTGGATGTTCGCCGCGGTGGGATTGCCTTGGGCTTTCGCCGCGATAAGGCGAATGGAGTGGCGCTCTTACGCCTTGATAGGCGCGCTGGCGCTGGCGCTGGGACCGGCCTGGGTGACAGGCTGGATGCTGGCCCTGGGACTAATCGGCGCCCAACTTGACCGGCCGCTTTTGACGCCCGCGCCGATCATCGCCGGGAGCGCCTTCATCGGCCTGCTCGGCGCAGCGATCGCCTGGCGCAAGCGAAATGAACCGATCCCGCCGCGAGCGAGGCCTGCTCTGGCTTTCGATGAACGGCTCATCATCGCGCTGATCGTCATCGCCGTCTTGCTCCGCTGGCTTCACACCGTTTATTTCCCCTTCACCGCCTACGATGCGCTCTGGGTCTATGGCTATCAGGGACGATTGTATTTTCTTGAGGGCTTGATACCCAATTCGATCGGCTACTATCCGCCTTTTCTGTCGCTGCAATTCGCCTATGTGCAGACTCTCATCGGCGCGATCAATGATCATGCCGCGCGCATGATCTTGCCGCTTATGCATATTGGCAGCATTCTCGCCGCCTATCTTCTGGGCCAGCGGCTGGTGAGCCGGCGGGTCGGGCTGATTGTCGCGGCGCTCTGGAGCCTGCATCCTTATGTCGGGCAATGGTCCTACCGCGGCGATTTGGAGATTCCGCTGACCTTCAGTTTCACGTTGGCGGCTGTCTTTTTCCTGGGCGCCTGGCGGGAAGGCGATGATGGCGCGGCCAGACGACATCTGTCCATCCTGGCTGGGGTGATGCTGGGCATCGCGTTATTCACAAAGCCGACCGCCGGCGCATTCATCTGGGCTGTGCTCCTGCTCCTGGTCTTTGAATTACTGCGGACGAGGCTGGATGCTCAGCGCTGGCTGCCGCGTTTCAAGGCGGCGCTCTGGACGGGGCTAGCTTGCTTGCCGCTCGGGGCTGTCTGGTACATCCGCAATCTGCTGCTGGGTCATGACGCAGTCACACTGCCCAAGGCGGTCTGGCTAACGCGGGCGCTGCGCAGCGGCGATTACCTGGCGCCCCTGTTCGTCGCGGTCGCGGTCGCCTGGCTGGCGCTGGCTTTGAGAAGACGCGCGCTAAGCCGACGTGAGCTGGCTCTTGGCGCGGCCGGTCTCGCGCTGCTGCTGATGGGCGCGCTGTCTTCAAGTTCAACGCTGTTTCCAGCGCGCGTTGATCCGCCGGCGAGTTATGTGCAACCGGCTGAAGCGCTGATGATGCTGGCTGGACTGGCGCTGACGGCTTACAGCGCGCGCCGCGTTATGGTCGGCATCGAAGGAGAAACGGCACGGTTGACGCGCCTGAGCGCCTGGGCCCTGATGCTGGCGCTGCCCTATTTTCTGACCTTCTTCTTCTCGTACAGCTATCATTACCGGCTGGGCTTCGCGATCCTGCCATTGCTCTGCCTGCCGATAGCGATTGCGCTTTCGCGCATTATCGATCGCGAGCGCATGCGGGCCTGGGGCGCGGCACGGCGCCGCCTCTACGCCATTTTGCTGACGCTCCTCTGCTTGCCGGGTGTGATAGCGGTGATGACCGATGTCAGTTGGTCATTGATATGGCTGCTGCGCGACGATCTCAACAGTGACTTCAAGAAGTACGAATTCTACAATCCCTCACTGATGCAGGTGGCGGCCGGCTTGGAAGATTATATCCGCGAATCCGCGACAGAAGCGATTGTGCTGGCGCCGGGCGAGGAGCGCCTGCCTTTCTTTTTCCCGCAACTGCCGATTCACGATGGCCTTGTGACCACGTTCGACGAGCTTGAGGCGCTGGGCGCGACGCATGTCGTCTACGGGGCGAAGGCGCGCGAGGCCTACCTGGAGGCGGGAATCGACCCGCAACAGACGCAACTGGTCGCCGCCCTGGGCCGCCATGATCTCTTCGAAAAAGTGAGGTCGCATTACCACGGGGTATTCAGCTACGAGTTGTACCGGATCGGCAATATCCGTCAGCGCTGGCAATTGCCTGGGAAATTCGCGACGAGGATTAACGCCATCCAAGAGGTCGTCTTTGACGGCCGCCTGCGACTGTATGCCAATGGCGTTTATCCGCCGCTGATATATGAGAGACTGCCGATCACCTTCGAGCCGACCTGGCAAGTCTTGGGACCGATTTCGCGAGATTATGAGTTTGTATTACAGGTCCGGTATGAGAACGGCGAGTTTGGATACGAGTGGCGACTATTGGCGGCGCCTCATCGGCATGGCGCCTATCGGAGCACTTTATGGTCGACGGGAGAATTCATCAAAGATCGACATATCGTCAGCCTGGACCGCGACGCCAATCTAGACGGCGAGGGCTTCACCTTCTGGCTCGGCGTTTGGGATCGCGAACAGGCGGCTTATTTGCCACTGCAAATAGATGGTGAGGACGCCGGCGAGTTTCATCAACTGCCGGGGGTCTACGAACTGGTAAACTGAGCTAGCGCAGAACCAGAAGCGCGTCGGAGAATAAACGCTGCGTCGCGCGGTTGTTGAAGCGTGTCCAAAGCTCTTCAAATTGCTCGCGCAATCGGTCTTGCTCCGCTTGGCGCGCTTCGCGGTACCCCTCGAGCAGGGCCGCTTGTTCCGGGGTCAGTTTCTTCAAGCGGCTGACCGCCTCTATGAAGACCGAGATATCCTGGATCCGGCCGAGGAATTCTTGAATCGCTCTTACCGATTGCAGGAATCTATCCGCCGATGCGCCCAAAACGGGCCGGAAAAACTCGACGGCGTAGCGCAGTTGTTTGAATTCGACCCGCAGTTCGTGCAGATCGTTTATATCGGATGCGGGCAGGACGACATCGTAGGCTTTCACCTGCGCCATACGCTGATGCAGCAGCAGAGGCAGGACATGGCGCAACTGATGGGGCGCGCTGCGGACTTTGACGCGACGGGCGCCTTTGCCGGGTGTCTTGGCAAAGCGCCTGAGCTGACGCAGAAAGCGCCTGTAGCCTTTGGAATCGAAGAGGGCGTTGAGGCGTGCGCGGCGATTTTCGCGGCGGCGATCAAGCCGGTCGATGATCGCCTGCATATCCGCAAGCTGTTCGGGCGGCAAGGCGCTGGCGTAGTTCTCAAGGTCGAGGATGAGCACATCCAGATCACGAATGCCGCCCAGCGCGCGGGCGACATCACGCAAGCCCTTTTCGAGCCTGGATACTGTCGCGTCCTGATAATGATCGGGGATAAGCTTCAGCAAGCTGCGCATTCGGCGGATCGCCACGCGCATGCGGTGCACCGACTCGATATCTTCGCCGCTTCGGCTGCCGGCTTCCTGCCTTCTCATGCGGCGAACCTGCCCCGCGAGAATCTTGCGCCCGGCCTCGGCCACCGGGTCAGTCGGCAGGATAAGGGATTTGTCGGCTCTGCGATTTTCGGCGGCCATTTGCAGTCCTGTATCGTGAAAGCCTTGCTATGGCGACAGAGGAGGCGGCAGCTTCGATGAAAGAGCATCACGTCAATTATTGGCTGACTTTATGTTAACGAATTGATAAATGCGCGTCAAATCTTTGGCGCTAGCCGCGGACGCAAAATCCGGAGACCGAGAATGTTATACTGTGGCTACAGTGGCGAAAGAGATGGGCGAGGCGGTTGATGTCATGCGCGAGGTGTTTGGGATGTATGGGGAACCTCTGATTACATGAATAAATATCAGGGCAGGGGCGCCGAGAGCGCAGAAGAATGGACAAGGTCCTGATGACGAAGCGCGCGGTCTTCATCACAGGCGCGTCAAGCGGGATCGGCCGGGCGGCGGCCCTGGCATTCGCGGGCGCCGGTTACGATGTCTGCGGCTTGGCGCGGCGTCCTGAGCGGCTGGAAACATTAAAAGCGGAGATCGACGCCCTGCTCTCGCCACACGGCGACTTCATGCCGATTGTCGGCGATGTCAGGCGCGCCGACGATGTGAAGGCGGCGGTCGAGCGGGCACTGGCGCGATTCGGGCGGCTGGATATCTTGGTCGCCAATGCCGGCATCGGTCAGCATGGCGCGCTGGCGGAGGCCGAGTGGGAGCATATCGAAGCGGTGCTGCGAACCAATATTGATGGCCTGCTGCACAGTGTCCGCGCTTGCGCGCTGGCGATGCGGGGAAGTGGCGGGGGTCAGATCCTGATTGTCTCGTCGGTGGTGGCCGGAGTTCACACGCCCTACACCGCCGTCTACGCTGCGAGCAAGGCTTTTGTATCCAGCCTGGCGGGCTCGCTACGCCTGGAACTGGAGGGCGACAATATCAGCGTGACCGATGTGCTGGTCGGGCGGACGGCCACCGAGTTCAATCAGAATCGGCTGGGCTCGAGCGCGGGCATTCGCGGCTGCTTGCCGACGAGGTCGGCCGAGGAGGTGGCGGCGGCGATCGTGAAGGCGGCCGAGCGCCGACCAAGGCATCTCGTCATGAGCCTGTTTGACCGGCTCATCTTGGCCGGTGGCGTGTTGGCGCCGGCGCTGATGGCGCGCTTGGCAAGGCGACAGTATGAGCCGGCGAAAAGCGACTGAGGGATGGAAAGCGCTATCACGAAGGCGGGGATATGCCAAAAGCGAAAAAACTCAATTCCATGCGCCTGCTGGAAGCCAGGTCGATACCGTATGAGGCGCGTCAATACGACCCGCAGATACGCGATGCCGAGCAGGTGGCAGCAGCGGTCGGATTGCCCGCTGAGGAGGTATTCAAGACCCTGGTGGTGGAATGCCCGTCGCGCCGGAAACCCGTCCTGGTCTTGCTGCCCTGCGACTGTACGCTGAATCTCAAGCGGCTGGCGCAGGCGCTGGATGAGAAGAAGGTGGCGCTGGCGCCGCATGCCCGCGCCGAGAAACTGACCGGCTTAAAAGTCGGCGGCATCAGCGCGCTCGCCCTGGTGCGGAAAGCCTGGGATGTCTACCTCGACGAGCGGGGGATGGCGGTTGCGAATATCGTCATCAGCGCCGGGCAGCGCGGGACGCAGTTGCGGCTGGCGACCGCCGATCTGATTGATCTGCTCGGCTGTGGAATCGTTGATGTGGCGGACGGCAAGCCGGCTTGAATGGGCGTTCAGCGGGAGAGGATCTTGGCGAGGTCGAAGTATTCGGGTGTGATCTGGCGCGTTTTCGCGGTGCTGTCGGCTAAGGGCACCGGCGTCTGTTCGCGGCCGATGCGGGCGACCATCATGCCGGTCTCGCCGCCGAGGAGCAACTCCACCGCGTAGACGCCCATGCGCGTCGCCAGCAGGCGATCGAAGGCAGTTGGGCTGCCGCCGCGCTGGGTATGGCCGAGGATGGTCAGGCGGATCTCGAAGCCGATGTGCTTCTGCTCGAGGAAGTGCGCCAACTCCGGTCCCTGGTAAGGCGCGCCTTCGGCCAGCACGGCGATGGCGTGAGACTTGCCGCGGATATAGGCGTCTTCGAGGGCGATGGCGATTTCGTTCATGGTGACGCCGTTTTCCGGCGTGACGACAATTTCAGCGCCGCCGAGGATGCCGGCCATCACCGCCAGGTAGCCGCAATCGCGCCCCATGACTTCGACGACGAAGGCGCGATTGTGGGAGGTGGCGGTATCGCGCAGGCGATCGACGGCATCGAGGATGGTATTGAGGGCGGTATCGACGCCGATGCTGGTATCGGTGCCCCAGATGTCGTTGTCGATGCTGGCGGGGACGCCGATGACCGGCACGCCCATTCGGTGCAGGGCGAGGGCGCCGCGCAGGCTGCCGTCCCCGCCGATGACGATGACGCCTTCGATGCCGTTTTCGTTGAGTCGGCGCTTGCCTTTGCGCTGGCCGCCCGCCGTCTTGAATTCTTCGTTGCGCGCGGTTTGCAAAACGGTGCCGCCGCGCTGCAAGATGCCGCTGACTTCGCGGCTGCTGAGCAAAGCCATATCGCCGGCGAGGAGCCCTTGATAGGCCTGCCGGATACCGTAGACTTCGACATTTCTATCCAGCCCGGCGCGAACAACCGCGCGTATGGCGGCATTCATGCCCGGCGCGTCGCCACCGCTTGTCATTACGGCGATGCGTTTCATCGCTGCCCACTCCACTATACCGCGCGGGAAACCGCTTCTGACGCTGGCCTCAACCGCGCTGTTACCCGCGTATTCTAAACGTTATGTCAGCGGGTTTCCAATATAAAAGATTTAAGTCCCGGTAAAGAAGCGGGCAGGACGAGCGTCATATCCGGCTTGGCCAGCGGGCCATTGTCGCGAGGCGGGATCAGGGCGCGTCTTCGAGAATGAATTGGTCTTCGCCGACGATTTCGAGCAAGTCAGCGCGGAGCGCGTCGCAGATGTCTGTCGTATGCTTGGGGAATTTCAGCGTCTTGTCGGACGCGCCGCGGCGGATGATGATCTTGAAACTGTCGATGCCGGGATATTTGATCAGGATGTTGTGGATGCGCTTGAGTTTGCGACCGTCTTTTTCGGGGTCGTCGCCGGCAACCAGGACAACAGCGATCTCGCGCGGCTTTCGCTCGCTTGTCGCCGCCTCATCAGGCATGGTCAGATCACCATCGCCGTTGACCCATTCGGGTTCCTCGTCGTCTGTCGGCTCGGTTTCGCTTTTCTCGGCAGCGGCCGGTGGCGCCGGCTCGGGGGCAGGATCGGTGAAGGCGGCCGCTTCAAGATCGGGCGGGGGCAAATCCGGCGGCTCGGCGAAAGGCATCGGGTCTCCGTCCATGGGCGCGGCGTCGGCGCTCGCCCAGCTCGGTTCGGCGTCATCGTATTCGTATGCGCCGGGCGGGGAATCAGCGGAGGAGACGGATTCGAAATCGAGCCGGAGCTTGTCAGCGATAATCTGCGGGTCACCGCGGCTTTCGTCGTAGCGGCCGGTGATGAGAACGATTTCGCCTTCGGCCAAACCCGGGCGGCCCTCGTCACCATCGGAGGCGTCGGCCAGCGAAGCAAGCGCCTTATCATAGGTACGCGGGAAGAGGACAACCTCGATGATGCCGGCGCTGTCGTGCCAGTCTTCCAGGCTGAGCACCGCCATCATCTCGCCGCGGCCGGTGGTGAGCTTGCGGACGGCGGTGATTTCGCCGGCGACGCGGACGCTTTCGGGTTTCGCTGTCTCGGGGCTTTTGAGATCGGCGATCGAGTGCAAGTTCTGGCTGGCGAAGAGATGTCGATGCCGGTCCACCGGGCGGCCGGTCAGATACAAGCCGAGCAGTTCCTTCTCCCATTTCAGCAACTCGCGCGGGCTGTATTCGTCGATGTGTTTCAGGTCGTTGAGCAGGGCTTCATCAGTGGTTTCGGATGCGCCGAACATCACCATCTGGCCGACTTCCTGGTCACGATGATAGCTGCTGCTGTAGCCGACGATGCTATCCAGCGCCGCCATAAGGGTGGCGCGAGACCCGAATTTGTCGAGGGCGCCCACTTTGACCAGGCTTTCGAGCGAGCGTTTGCCGAGGCCCCGCATGTCAACGCGCTGGCAGAAATCGACCAGGCTGGCGAAAGGCGCCTCGCCGCGCTGTTCGATCAATGTTTGCAGGGCGCGCGCGCCGGCGTTCTTGACCGCGCCCAGGCCGAAGCGGATGCCGCGGGAGCCATCCGCCCCCGTTTCGATATCGAAGTCCAGTTGGCTGTAGTTGACATCGGGCGGCAAGATGGTGATTTCGAGGCGGCGACATTCTTCCAGAAAGGTCGAGACTTTGTTGAGATCATCGCGCTGAACGCTCAGGAGAGCGGTCATGTACTCTTCCTGATAGTGGCATTTGAGGTAGGCGGTCTGCACGGTGATGACGGCGTAATCGGCGGCGTGGGCTTTGTTGAAGCCGTAATTGGCGAAG
The DNA here is from genome assembly GCA_022822545.1 of Anaerolineae bacterium. Taxonomy (GTDB): domain Bacteria; phylum Chloroflexota; class Anaerolineae; order Aggregatilineales; family Phototrophicaceae; genus UBA6055. The sequence goes on along the minus strand of JAJEBE010000032.1, from coordinate 133,546 downwards.
AACTCGATCATGTCGAAGATTTCTTCAGCCGTATCGCTGTCGACCCCGTTTTGGGGACCGCGCTCCAAGAAGATTGCCCGATGTTTATTGAGTTCCGCCGGCAGTTTCTTTGAGACAGCCTTGCGCATCAGATCGGCCTCGCCAAGCTCGTAGCCGAAGAGCGCCCCGGCGATCTCCATAATTTGTTCCTGATAGACGCAGATGCCGTAGGTTTCAGCCAGGATAGGCTCAAGCTTGGGATGCAGCGTTGTGATTTCTTCTTCGCCGTGCATGCGGCGGCAGTATTGCGGGATGAACTCCATCGGGCCGGGGCGAAACAGGGAGATGCCGGCGACGATATTCTCGAAGACGCGCGGACGCATCTGGCGCAGCATCTGCCTCATGCCGCCCGACTCGACCTGGAAGACGCCGATGGTATCGCCCCGTCCCATCATTTCGAAGGCGTCATCAAGCATGGCGCGCTGTTCGTCGCTGGCGGAATCGTGACGATAGGGCAAGGTGTCGAAGATGTAGCGGATGCCGCGGTGCCGCTCGATTAGTTCGCAGGCTTTGCGCATGATTGTCAGGGTCGAAAGGCCGAGAAAATCGACTTTGAGCAAGCCGATGGCTTCGGCGGTTTCCATCGGGAATTGAGTGACCGCCTTGAGAGCGCCGCCGGAAGGGTCTTTGCCTGTTATGCGATGCAGCGGCGCCAGCTCCACCAAAGGGCGGTCGGCAACGATGACGCCGGCGGCATGGGTGGAGGCGTGGCGCGTCATGCCCTGCAATTCGATAGCGGTGTCGATGACTTTCTGCAGCTCGAGATCGCTATTGTAAAGATCGCTCAATTCGGGGCTGGCTTCAACATAATCGCGGATTTTCTTTTGGCGCGCTTCCTGGGGGATAAGGGCGGCGGCGCGGTTGATCCTGCCAAGATCGACATCGAGGGCGCGCCCGACATCGCGGACGGCCGCTTTGGCGCCCATCGTGCCGAAGGTGATAATGGCGGCGACTTTGTCCTCGCCGTATTTCATAGCGGCGTAGGCGATCATTTCGCCACGGCGGTCATCGGGATAATCGAGGTCGATATCGGGCATGCTGATGCGACCGGGATTGAGAAATCGTTCGAAGAGCAAGCCATTCTGAATCGGATCGATATTGGTGATGCCGAGGCTGTAGGCGACCAGGCTGGCGGCGCCGGAGCCGCGCACATTCCACCAGATATCGGCGTTGCGGGCGAATTCGCAGAGGTCCCAGACGATGAGGAAGTAAGTATCGAAGCCCATGCTGTGGATGATGTCAAGCTCCCGGTTGACGCGCTCGGCGAGTTGGTCGTCATTTTGCCAGTCGGCATTGAAGCGCCAGGCCATGCCGATATGAACGAGGTGGCGCAAGTAGCTGCATTCGTCAAAGCCGACGGGGACCGGGAATGCGGGCAAGTGATAGCCTTTCGGCGCGAGATCAAGATCGGTCATCTCGGCGATATTCCGCGAATTGGCGAAGGCTTCGCGCATCAGGTCTTCCGGCGCATCGGCGAAGGCGGCGCGCATCTCCTCAGCGGATTTGAGGTAGTAGCTGCTGAAAGGTTCCATACGCATGCGATCGGGATCGGATTTCAGGGCGCTAGTTTGAATGCAGAGGAGGGTATCGTGCGCATCGGCATCATCGCGGCCGACGTAATGCACATCGTTGGTGGCGAGCAATTGCACCGGGCTATGGCCGCTGCGGCGATAATCGTAGAGCCAGCGGTTGAGGCTGTCCAGCGCCGGCAGATCGTGGCCCTGCAACTCCAGGTAGAAATTATCGGCGCCGAAGACATCGTGATACCAGCCGATCAAATCGCGGGCGTTCCGGTCATCGCCGTTGGCGACCATACGCGGGATCTCCGCCGCGAGGCAGCCGCTGGTGGCGATGATGCCCTCGGCATGGGCCGCCATAAATTCTTTGTCGATGCGCGGTCGGTAATAATAGCCCTCTAGCTGCGCCGCCGATGCCATTTTGAGCAGATTCTGGTAGCCGGTCATGTTCTTCGCCAGCAGCAGCATGTGGTACGGGCTGCGGTCTTGGTTCGGGTCGCGGTCGGTCATGCGGCGGCGAGCGAGGTAGCCTTCCATGCCGATGACGGGTGTGATGCCGGCGTCTCGGCAGGCCTGATAAAAGTCCAGGACGCCGAACATGACGCCATGATCGGTGATGCCGAGGGCGGGCATTTCGAGCTCTTTGGCGCGCGCCACCAGATCTTTGATGCGGCTTTGGCCATCAAGCAGGGAATATTCGCTATGGACGTGCAGATGGACGAAATCGCTGGTCATGTCGTCGTTTTCCGCGTGTGTGGCTATGGGTTTCATTCGTTAAAGGACAGCCGTATTATAGCACTCGGCGACGTAAATCGTCCGCCCGATTCAGTTGGATTGGCGGCAGAGACGAGTTGGTATATAGGCGGAAGAGCGATGCCCGAATTACCGGAAGTTGAGACCGTTGTAAGGGGCTTGCGCGAGCCGCTGATTGGGCGGCGGATACTGTCGATGTGGCAGGATTGGGCGGCGACGATTCATTCTCCCAGCCCGGCTGAATTCGAGGCGCGCATCGCCGGGCAGGCGGTCAGGCATATCCGCCGGCGGGGGAAGTATATCCTGATTGAGCTGGACCACGATACGCTGGTGATCCATCTCAAGATGTCGGGGCGGCTTTATGTTGCGCAGGCGGCGGCTGAGCATGACGCGGACCGCTGGGTGCATGTGCGCTTTGATTTGGATAATGGCGAGCAGTTGCGCTTTTCCGATCTGCGCAAGTTCGGGCGCGTGTACTTGACGGATGATGTGGCTGGCCTGCTGGCGCATCTGGGGCCGGAGCCGCTTAGCGCGGACTTCACGCTGGCGGGCTTTCGCGCTGGGATGCAAGGGCGAAAACGGGCGATTAAGGCGCTGCTGCTGGAGCAGGAGTTCATCGCCGGCATCGGCAATATCTACGCCGATGAAGCGCTCTTCCGCGCGCGCATACACCCGGCGACCAGCGTCCGGCGGCTGAGCGATGATGATACGCAGCGCCTGCACCAGACGATCCGCGATGCGCTGCAAGCGGGCATTGAGCGCGAGGGCGCGAGCATCAACTGGTATCGCAAGCCGGATGGCCAAAAAGGCGAGTCGCAAGATTATTTCTTCGTCTATGGGCGGACTGGCCTGCCCTGCCGCAACTGTGGAGCGGCGATCAACAAGATCCGCGTGGCACAGCGCGGGACGCATTTCTGCCCGGAGTGTCAGCCGTTGAAGAAATAATTTTTTCACCACAGAGGAACAGAAGTTCTTCCAAGAAAATAATGCGAAAATAAAGAAGGCTGTAAGGCTTGTCCGGTACTGACTTTTTCGAGTCTGCCGTTGTTTCTACCCCCTCAATCCCTCCCCCAAAGCATTGGGGGGAGGCTGGTTTCGAGGTGAATTGGCTTCGGTTTTGCAATGTAGATTGTACGCTATCAGGCCTTTTGCAACGAGCTAGTGTGGCAGAAGCTCCCCTTCCCCATTGCTATGGGGCAAGGGGCCGGGGGATGGGGTAAGAAAAAGCCGCTGGCTGCCGAGTAGCGGACAAGCCTTGCAGGCGCGATTCGGTGAGTCGCCGCCTATGCCATCCCCGCCGATCAGTCGCCCATTGGATTATCGTAGGCGAATTCCACGGGCTGGATTTTGGGGCGGCCGCGATCGTCGAGCGCCAGCCGGCCGGCCGGCGTGACAATGTCGTGCGGGAAGAAAAGCAGGGCGTCGGTTTCCAGCGCCCAGCGCTGCCAGGCGCGCTTGGTTTCCAGCGTGACAAGCGGCTCGGCATCGTAGGCGGTCATCCAGGCGAGGCGCTCGAAATGCACGGCCAGGGACGCCAGGTCGCAGAGGAAGGCGGCATGTTCTCCGGCGCTCTCGATGCGCAGGCTCATGTGAGCCGGGGTGTGGCCGGGCGTCACGAGCGCGGTCAGGCCGGGGGCAATTTCGCCGTCGCCGTCGAGCAGTTGCAATTGACCGGATTCGAATAGCGGGACGTAGTTATCGGGCAGGTAGGTGGCGCGGGTGCGTTCGTTGGGGCGGATGGCGTCTTGGTATTCGCGGCGCTGCACTAGGTAGGCGGCATTGGGAAAGGCCGGTCCGCGGATGCCGGCGGGGTTCAAGCGGAAGTTGCCGCTGCAGTGATCGTCGTGCAGGTGCGTGTCGACGACGATGTCGATATCGGCGGGCGCGATGCCGAGCGCGGACAGTCCGGCATGCGTGCCGTCGAAGCGGGTGATGTTGCGGCGCGTCCGCTGCGTTTCGCTGAGGCAGTTGCCGAAACCGGTGTCGATGATGATGTTTAGGCCGGCGGCGCGGACGAGCAGATTGTGGTTGGCGGATCGGATGAGATGGCGCTCGTCGGCGCTGTAATAGCGCGACCAGAGCAGGCGCGGCACCAAGCCGAAGATGCCGCCCGGATCCATGTAGCTGGTGGCGTCGTTAAACAGGAAGATTTCTATGTCGCCGAGGCGGAACATCAAGTGAGGCAGCGCTAGCCGGCTTGTTGGAACTTGCCGGAGAGTTGATCTTCGCGCATGTGGCAATGCTTGTATTTCTTGCCGCTGCCGCACCAGCAGGGTTTGTTGCGGCCCGGGCGCTGGTTGTTGCGGCGCACGGTTTGCTGGACCGGGCGATCGCTGCCGCCCATACTCAATTCGGGTCGATATTCACGCATCTGGCGGCGTTGCTGCGGCGTCTGCACGACAGCAGGCTGCACCTGGAAGATAGCGCGCGAGGCGAACTGGCGGTAGGTATCTTCGACGATGCGGAACATCTGGAAGCCTTGCCGCTGGTATTCGACGAGCGGGTCCTTTTGGGCGATGGCTTGCAGACCGATACCTTCGCGCAGGATATCGAGATCGGTGAGATGGCGCTGCCAGAAATGATCGAGGGCGCGGACGACGGTTTGGCGCTCGGCGATTTCCGTCAGCCCTTCGCGTGCTTCTTCCAGTTGGGCGCGCTTGGCTTCGAATAATTCGGCGGCGCGGGCGCTGATGATTTCGGTCAAGTCTTCTTGTTCAAAGTCGTCAATGTTTTCCGCTGTGACGTCTTCCGGCAAAGGCAATCCGGTGCTCGCCATTTGTTGATACATGGCGCCGGCGTCGAGAAGCTCGCCCTCTGAGTCAGCGGCGAAGATGTCTTCGACGGCGGCCGCGATTTGGTCCTGGATCATCGCCAGATAGTCGCGATGGAGTTGGTCAGCGTCTTTCGATAGCCAATCGAGGCGTTGGGCGTAAATGATTTCGCGTTGGCGGTTGACGACATCGTCGTATTCGACGACGCGTTTACGGATATCGAAGTTGTGGCCTTCGACGCGGACCTGGGCTTGCTCGATGGACTTGCTGATCATGCCGTGCTGGATGGCTTCGTCTTCGGGGAAGCCGGCAGTTTGCATCAGGCGCTTGACGTTGTCGTTGGCGAAGCGGCGCATGAGATCGTCATCGAGGCTGAGGTAGAAGCGGGATTCGCCGGGGTCGCCTTGACGGCCGGAGCGGCCGCGCAATTGATTGTCGATGCGGCGAGCTTCGTGGCGTTCGGTGCCGAGGACGAAGAGCCCGCCGGCATTGAGCACAACCTGTCGGTCTCGCTTGAAGGCAGCCTCGGCAGCAGCGAGAGCCTTCCGCCATTGGGCGGCGTCAGCGGCGGTGAGATCAATGCCCTGCCGGCGCAGGGCGGCGCGGGCCAAGCCTTCCGGATTGCCGCCGAGGAGGATGTCGACGCCCCGGCCGGCCATGTTGGTGGCGATGGTGACGGCGCCCGGCCGTCCGGCCTGCGTGATAATCTCGGCTTCTTTCTCATGCTGTTTGGCGTTGAGCACTTCGTGCTTGATGCCGGCCTTGTTGAGATAATTGCTGAGCCGCTCCGACGTCTCGACCGCGACCGTGCCGACGAGGATAGGCTGCTTCATTTCGTTGCGTTCTTGAATAACCTGGACGATGGCGTTCCACTTGGCGGTTTCATTGACGTAGATGAGATCATTTTGATCGTCGCGGATGACGGGCTGATGCGTGGGAATGGGCACGACATCCAACTCATAGGTCTTCTCAAATTCTTCCGCTTCGGTGAGGGCGGTGCCGGTCATGCCAGCGAGTTTGTCGTACATACGGAAGAAATTCTGGAAGGTGATGGTCGCCATGGTGATGTTTTCGCGGCGGATTTGCACGCCTTCCTTGGCTTCGATGGCTTGGTGCAGGCCTTCGGAGAAGCGGCGGCCGGGCATGAGGCGGCCGGTGAAATCATCGACGATGACGACTTCGCCATTTTGCACGATGTATTCTTTGTCGTTTTGAAATAGCGTTTGGGCGCGCAGGCAGTTATCAAGGTAGGGCAGCATCTCGGCATTATCAGGATGATAAAGCTGTGCGACACCCAGCGCCTTCTCCACTTTTTCGACACCCTGTTCGGTCAGGTAGACGATGCGGTCTTTGATATCAAGCACGAAGTCGCCATCGGGCGCTTCCGCCTCGACGCTGTCTTCGCTGCTTTTTTTGAGCCGCTTGACGATGGAAGCGAAGCGGCGATAAAAGTCGGAAGGCTCATCCGAGGGGCCGGAGATGATCAGCGGCGTGCGGGCTTCGTCGATGAGGATGTTGTCCACTTCGTCGACGATGGCGTAGCGCAGGTCGCGCTGGACGAGGCGATCATGCGTCAAGACCATGTTGTCGCGCAGGTAATCGAAGCCGAATTCGTTATTGGTGCCGTAGAGGATATCGGCGAGGTAGGCGTCGCGGCGGCTGATCGGCCGCAGGTTTTGATAGCGCGCGTCATCGGAGATGAAATCGGGATCGAAGAGGAAGGAGCCGCTATCGGGCATGCCGCCGGTGTTTTGGATCACGGCGGCGGACAAGCCAAGCAGGTGATAGATGGGCCCCATGAATTGCAGGCCGTGTTTGCTCAAGTAGTCGTTGGGCGTGACGAGGTGGGCGCCCTGCCCCAGCAAAGCGTTGAGATAGAGCGGCAGGGTGGCGACGAGGGTCTTGCCCTCGCCGGTTTTCATTTCGGCGATGCGCCCTTCATGCAGGACGATGCCGCCGATGAGCTGCACATCATAGTGGCGCAGGCCGATGGCGCGGACGGAGGCCTCGCGCACGAGGGCGAAGGCTTCAATCAGGATGTCTTCCATACTCGTGCCGTTATCCAACTGTGATTTGAAGTCGGCGGTCTTGGCGCGCATCCGCTCAATGCTGAGCTTCTGCATAGACGGCTCGAGGGCGTTGATCTGGTCTACCGTTTCCTGATAGCCGGAAAGCGCCTTCTCCATCGGATCGCCGAATACTTTTTTGACGATGTTGCGGAACATGGAACCTCACAGGAATTGGATGACTGTGCTGATGTTGATTATATCATACGGACATTGATGGCCCGTCGATGCATGACTTTACCAGTGTCCGCCTCAGTTAAAGCGAGTCTTTGAGGCGGCTGATCAGCTTGGAAAGTGGACCGCGAAACACAATATAGACGGCGATCGCCAGCGCAACGACGGCATAGAAGATCAGCAGAACATTTTGATTTTGCGCCGCTTCGGCTCCAATGAGCACGAAGATGTATGTCGGGATCAGGCCGCCAAAAAACGAAACCAGAATGTACGTTGAATATCGAATCTTGCCCAAGCCAACGGCGTAACTGATGAAGTCGTATACCGAAAATAGCAAGAGCCGCGCCGCCAGGAGTGAGCGCCAGTCGTCAACGTATTTTTCGTAGAAGGCATCGACCCGCGACAGCGCCGACTCGCCCACCAGTGTTTTCACGATACGGCGGCCGAAAAGACGAGCGATAATGACGCTGACCGTGCCCCCGACAACTTCGCCCAGGACAGAATAAAATGTACCGGGGATGACGCCAAAGAGCAAACCCGAGGCGAATTGGATGGGACCGGCCGACAGTGGCGCGAAGGTGAAGGTCAGCGCCTTGATGCCGACATAGAGGAAGGGTCCCCATAAGCCCGCGCCGGCGACTATTAGCCGCAGTTGCTCTATGTCAATTGCCAGGGTGAATCCGTAAAGCGCTGTGAGCATCGCCAGGAAACCGGCCCCGGCAATGAACAGAGTTCGGGTGGATAATTCTTGTTCCGGCGCAGTATCTTCGTCGTTTATAGGACTGGGCTTGTCATTCATTGAAGAGGGCGCCGACGCTTCTGCCTTCATGCGCGCGCAGGATCACTTCGCCCAGCAGGGGCGCGATGGAGAGCACGGTCATATTGGGCAGCTTCTTTTCGCTTGGAATGGGCAGGGTATTGGTGAAGATGATCTCGCTTAGATCGAGGGAGGCGAAGCGCTCATAAGCGGCTTCGGAGAAAAAGGGATGGGTGAAGGCGAAGAGAACATCGCGCGCGCCGTGTTGGCGGACAACATTAACGGCTTCGACGATGCTGCCGGCGGTGTTTACTTCGTCATCGACGAGCAAGACATTCTTGCCTTCAACATCGCCGATGAGAGAGAGAGCCCGTGGATTTTCGGCGTTGTCGACGCGGCGTTTTTCCACGAAAGCCAGAGGCACGCCCAGGGTTTGCGCCCAGTTGCGGCCCTTCTTGGCGAAGCCCAGGTCAGTCGCCACCACGACCAAATCGCTCAATTCGCCTTCTCGCAGCTTCTGCAAGACATAGTCGCTCAAGAGGTGCAGGGCGGTGAGCGCATCGCCGGGGATATTGAAGAAGCCCTGAATTTGGCCCGAGTGCAGATCAACGGTCATGTAGCGATCGACGCCGGCGGTTTCGATCATGTTTGCCACGAGCCGGGCGGAGATAGGCACGCGGGGCTGGTCTTTCTGATCTGAGCGAGTGTAGCTCATATAGGGCACGACCAGGTTGATGCGCCAGGCGGAATCTCGCTTGAGGGCATCGATCATGATCAGCATTTCCATGAAGTTGTCGTGTACGGGCGAGGCCATGGTCTGCACGAGATAAACATCTTTGCCGCGGACGCTCTCTTCGAGCTTGATGAAGATGTTCTCGTTGGAAAAGACGGCGCGGGCATAAGCGCCCGGCTTGATGTTGTATTCGGAGATGCTGCAAATGTAATCGACTATCTCGTTGCCCAAGCCTTGCGAAGCGCTGCCACAAAACACTTTCATTGAACCAAAGCGCATGGTCGATGACAACTGTGGCTCCTCCTGTTCGTCGGCGGGCGGCTCGGGGTAGAATTTCGCGCCCGGCACTTTCACCAGATCTGTCATTTGCATCTGCTTCACGATAACTCCAAGGCGCCGCTACCTGCGGCTGAAACTATGCTTGGCGAGCAAGGCGTCTACAGGTTTGATGATACCAGCAAGTTCGTCAGGCCTGAAAGAGTCAAAGGCTTGTAGGCGCTGGTTTCTTTGAGGCGCGCCGGCTTAGAACGCGAAACGCCCACCGTATACCGATGGGCGCCGGGATTCCTGGTTAGCGGGCGGCTAAATGTGGGAGACGAGCTTGCTGACGATTTTGCCCTTTGGCTTGAAGCCGGTGATGCGTTCGACAGCGTCGCCGCCTTTGAACAAGATCAGTGTCGGGATGCTCATGATGCCGTAGTTCATCAAGATTTCCTGATTCTCATCGGCATCGACTTTGGCGACCCGCAGCTTGCCTTCGTATTCGATGGCGATCTCATCGACGATGGGGGCGATCATCTTGCAGGGACCGCACCACTCGGCCCAGAAATCGACCAATACCGGAGTGCTGCTATCGAGGACCTGGCTCTGGAATTCTTCTCCGCTGACTGCGATTGTCTTGGCGCCCATGTTAATTTGTCTCCTCTGTTATTTAGCGGCACGGACTCGTTTCCGCGTTCGCTTCTTTCGATTATCTATCCCCTAGACGAAAAGCCGTATGAACTTCTTACATCGAAATCTCGCTAATCCCATCATGGTAATGAAACCGTAATTTGCCGGTTGGCGAGGGGCGGCGGAATCGGTTGCGGCCGAGCCGTGGGGGTCTGACAATGGCCGGCCGGGCAAGAATAACCGAGCGAATCCGCAGATTCCACCGTTTGTCATAGTCATTGGCGCATGATAGCATTCAGGGAACACTCGCCATATCGGCCAGCAGGCAGCGATGAGCGACGAACGGCAATTGCCCGGCTTGAGCAGCCGCCAGGAAGACATTCTCACTTGCATCGTGCAAGCCTATTCGGAGAAGCCGGAGCCGGTGGGTTCGCGCTATCTGGTGGAGAATTATCAGCTTAATATCAGCTCGGCGACCGTGCGCAATGAGATGTCGCAGTTGGAGGAGATGGGTTACATCGCGGCGCCGCATACCTCGGCCGGGCGCGTGCCGACCGCGGCCGGATTCCGCTACTTTGTGCGGCGCTTGCTGCAAACGCGCAGCCTGACGTTGGGCGAGCAGAGCCATATTTCCGAGCGAGTGGGGACGTTGCAGAGCGGGATGGAGCAATGGATGCGGCGGACAGCGGCCCTGCTGGCGCGTTCGGTGCAGACCGCTTCAATCGTGACGCCGCCGGTTTCCCAGGCCAATTCTTTTAAGCATGTCGAGCTGATAGCGATTCAGGGTCGGCTGGCGCTGATGGTGCTGGTCCTTAACAGCGGCAGCGTGCATCAGCGCATGTTGACGCTGGCGGAGCCGGTGCCCCAGAGCAAATTGGGCGAAGCGGCCAAACGCATCAACGAAACCTGCGCCGATATGGGCGCGCAGCAGGTGCGATTGCGCAGCATTAACCTGCCTATGCTGGAGCGGGAAGTGGCAGAGTTGACGGCGGAACTGATCGACAATGTCGATAACAATCGGTCGCGCTTTATTTATCGCGATGGTCTGAGCCGGCTTATGAACAGCTTCGCGGACGAAGAAGGCGCGCAGCAGGCAATGCGCATCCTGGAAGAGCATACGGTTCTCAACGCGCTGCTGAGCGAATTGTTGGAGCGCTTGCCGCAGGCGGCTGGCGTCGAAAGCGATGTGCAAGTGGTGATCGCCGGCGACGGCCGTTATGAGAACTTGAGCCGCACGAGCATGGTGCTAAGCCGCTATGGCGATCCGGAGAAAATGAGCGGGGCGATCGGCGTATTGGGCCCGACGCATATCAATTACGGGCGCGCCATCAGCACGGTGCGTTATGTGTCGAACTTGATGACGAATGTGCTGGCGACGCTCTATCAAGACGGCGCCGAAGATGTTGGACATCCCAGTATATAAACTTCGTAAGACTTCTTTGAGTTGCCTCGAAAAGCGCGTTTTTCCCGCCTATAATCGTGCCGATTCTGATATTGGTCAAACAGTCGCCTGGCATAATTGAGACAAGTTTGACCTGTCTAGCAGAGGGATAATGCATGAGCGATGTCAAGAGCCCGGCCGAAGAGTTGGAGCGCGAAGACGAGACCCCAAACGATGAGACAGGCGCTGAAAACCCCGGTGCCGGAGGCATGACTGAGCCGGCTAATTCAGCGGGAGAAGCGCCGGAAGCCGAGATTGACTTGCCCGAAGGCGCGAATCTGATGCAACTGTTGATCGAAGCGCAGAAGGAAGCCAAGACCAACGAAGATGGCTGGCAGCGCGCCCGCGCCGAGTTTGCCAATTACAGGAAGCGGACCGAGCGGGAAAAGAGCGAGCTGTTTCAGCGGGCGGCGCTCGATACTCTAAAAGGTTTGCTGCCGATCATCGACGATTTCGATCGCGCCTTTGAGAATGTGCCGGAGGCGATCGGCGAGGATCCCTGGATCGGCGGCGTCTCGATGATTCAGCGCAAGTTCATGACACTGCTGGAGCAATACGAAGTCGAGGCGATAGACCCGACCGGCGGTCCCTTTGACCCAGTCCTGCATCAGGCAATCGGCGCTGAAGAAAGCGATGAAGTGGAAAGCGGGCATGTGATCGAGACTCTGCAAAAGGGCTACCGCGCCGGCGGCAATGTGCTGCGGCTCGCGCTGGTCAAGGTGGCGAGTTAATAGCGGCGCCCTAGCTGCGACAGAGAACCTAACGAGGAGAAAACGAAATGGGAAGAATAATTGGCATTGACCTGGGCACAACCAATTCGGTCGTCGCTGTGATGGAAGGCGGCGAACCCACCGTGATTCCATCATCCGAGGGCGGCAATCTGATACCGTCCGTGGTGGCGATCAACAGCAAGACTGGCGAGCGGCTGGTGGGCCGGGTGGCGCGCAATCAAGCGGTGGTCAACCCGGAGAACACGGTGTTTTCGGTCAAGCGCTTCATCGGGCGCAAGTTCAGCGATCCGGAAGTCGCCGATGCGGCCAAGCTGGTGCCGTACAAGATATCGGCGGCGTCGAATGGCGATGTGCGGATTCGGCTGAACGACCGCGACTACAGCGCGCCGGAGATTTCGGCGATGGTCTTGCAGAAGATCAAGGCGGACGCGGAAGCCTACCTGGGCGAGACAGTCGATCAGGCGGTGATCACAGTGCCGGCTTACTTCAACGATGCCCAGCGCAACGCCACCAAGGACGCCGGCAAAATCGCCGGGCTTGAAGTCTTGCGCATCATCAACGAGCCGACGGCATCAAGTTTGTCTTTCGGCCTGGGCGACCGCAACGAAGGCATCATCGCCGTGTATGACCTGGGCGGCGGCACCTTCGATATTTCGATACTCGAGGTGGCCGATGGCGTCTTCGAGGTGAAATCGACCAATGGCGATACCTATCTGGGCGGCGATAATTTTGATAACCGCGTCATCAACTGGATCGCCGAGCAATTCAAGCAGGAGAACGGCATTGATCTGCGGCAGGATCGGCAGGCGCTGCAACGTTTGAAAGAGGCGGCCGAGAAAGCCAAGATCGAGCTTTCGTCCACGCTGAGCGCGGAGGTCAACCTGCCCTTCATCACGGCCGACGCGAGCGGGCCCAAGCATCTCAACATGACGCTGACGCGCGCCAAGCTGGAGAGCCTGGTGGATGAATTGGTGCGGAAGTCGATCGAGCCTTGCCGCCAGGCTTTGAAAGACGCGGGCTTGTCCATGAGCGATGTGGATGCGGTGCTGCTGGTCGGCGGCATGACGCGGATGCCGGCGATACAAGAAGCGGTCAAGCAATTCTTCGGCAAGGAGCCGACCAAGGGCGTCAACCCGGACGAAGTGGTGGCGCTGGGCGCGGCGATACAAGCGGGTGTTCTCGGTGGCGATGTCAAGGATATTCTGCTGCTGGATGTGACGCCCTTGACGCTGAGCGTGGAGACCTTGGGCGCGGTGGCGACGCCGATGATCGACCGCAACACCACCATCCCGAGCAAAAAATCGCAGGTCTATTCGACCGCGGCGGACAACCAGACCTCCGTTGAGATTCACATCGTGCAAGGCGAGCGGCCAATGGCGGCCGACAACAAGTCTCTGGGCAAATTCATGCTCGACGGCATCCCGCCGGCGCCGCGCGGCCTGCCGCAGATCGAAGTGACCTTTGATATCGACGCCAATGGCATTCTGAACGTCAGCGCCAAGGACAAAGCGACCGGGCGCGAACAGGCGATCACGATCACGGCGAGCAGCGGTCTCTCGGACGAGGAAGTCGACAAGATGGTGGCTGAAGCCGAGAAATTCGCGGGGCAGGATGCCGAGCGCAAGGAGCAGGTGGAGGTCAACAATCAGGCTGAGGGCGCGATATTCCAAGCCGAGAAGTTGATCAATGAGAATCGGGACAAGCTGCCGGCCGATGCTGTGACGCAGACGGAAGAGAAGATTGAAGCCGCGCGTCAAGCGAAGGAGAGCGGCAACGTCAGCGAGATCAAAGCGGCGACCGAAGCGCTGATGGCGCAGTTGCAGACATTGGGCGCGCAGATGTATCAGGAGGCGGCGACTGATGGACAGGGGGCGGCCACGCCGGAAGATGAAGATGTCATCGATGCCGAGTTCACGGAGACTTAGGCCGCAACACCCGCTCCCTTCCCCAAAACCTAGGCTGAGGAGCGGGCATTCTCCGGTCAGATCTTGCCGATGGTGAAATCAATGTTATGTGGGCGGCTCACCGAGTCGCCCCGGCATCCCATGTCCCTTGCTGAGTTTGAGTAGATATGCGCGCCAGCCCTGAACTACCCCACCCCCCCCACCCGCCAACGTCCTGGTATACATACTGTATCAATACGGTATATCATTTTGTCGGAATTCCTGGAGAATCTTGGGGTTTTATAGGCATTTTCCGCGTATTTTGCGGCGTTTTACCGCTGCATCGCTACTCATTGGGACGCCTTTGCACGAACCTCGGCGATTAGCGCGGGCTCGTAAAAACAATAGCGCCACCTGCATCAGCAAAAACTGTCGCCGTATTGACATATACGCCGTTTCACACGATTCTAATTGAGTAGCGCCAAGCCGAGAGTGAAATTACAGGACCAACTCCATGCCAAGAGATTATTACGATGTGCTCGGCGTCGCGCGGGGCGCGGATTCAAGCGAGATCAAAGGCGCGTTCCGGCGTTTGGCGCGGCAATATCACCCCGATGTCAGCGCTGAGGCGGACGCGGAAGAAAAATTCAAAGAGATCAACGAAGCTTATGAAGTGCTCTCCGATGACGACAAGCGGGCGCGTTATGACCGCTTTGGTCATGCCGGCGTCAATGGCGCGGGCGGATTCGGTCAGGGCATGGGCGGCATCGGCTTTGAAGACTTCGGCGATATCTTTGAGGTCTTCAACAGCGCATTTGGGGGCAGCAGGGGAGCGGGCCGGCGGGGCGCGGCCAGGGGACGCGATCGCCGTGTTGATGTGACGATCGACTTTGTTGAGTCGGTCTTCGGCGTCGAGAAGGAGATCGAGTTTCAGCGGCTGGAAGTCTGCGATTCTTGTGATGGCCTGGGCGCCGCCGAGGGCACGCGACCGACGACTTGCTCGCGCTGCAATGGCAGTGGCGAGGAGCGCGTCGTGCGGCAGACATTTCTCGGCTCGATGGTGCAGTCGCACACCTGCCCCAATTGCGGCGGCAAGGGGCAAGTCATCACCAATCCCTGCCGCAATTGCGACGGCTCCGGGCGCCGGCGCAAGCGGGCGGTGCTGAATGTCAAGATTCCGGCCGGCGTCAGTGAAGGCATACAGATTCAGGTGCGCGGCGATGGCGATGCGGGCGAGCGGGGCGCGCCGCCCGGCAATCTCTTTGTTGTGGTGCATGTCAAGGACCACGCCTATTTCAAGCGCAAAGAGAATGACATCGTCCTGGACATCAGCATCAACATCGCGCAGGCGACCTTGGGCGACCGGATTCAAGTGGACTCGGTCGATGGCCCGCAAGAGCTTTCGATACCGCCCGGGACGCAAACGGGCAAGGTCTTCCGTCTTCGCGGCAAGGGCTTCCCGCGTTTGCGCCCCGATGGCAGCAATTCGGGCCGCGGCGATCAACTGGTATATGTGCAGGTCATGACGCCGATTCAATTAAACGAGAAGCAGCGCGAGTTGTTTGAGCAATTGGCCGAGACCTTCGGGCGCGAGATAAGTCCGCAGACCGGCGGTCGCGGATTCTTTGACAAGGTGATGGACTTCCTCGCTGGCGATGAATAAGGGCGGCGACTGGATCGAAGTTAGCTTGCGAGTCGATGGCGAGAGTGCGGAAGCGGTTGCGGAAGTGCTCGGCCGTTTCGGCCATCAAGGCGTCTCGATCGAGCGAGACGATATCCCGCCGGACACCTGGGATGAAGGAGATGCGCCGCCGGCGGAAGATCTCGTCCTGCGCGCCTATTTTCCCGCGGACGATAGTTTCGACCAGAAGAAGAACGAGCTGGAGACGGCGCTTGGACATATGCGGCTGATGTATCCGATGCCTAGGCCGGTGTATCAGCCTGTGCGAGCGGACAACTGGGCAGAGGCATGGAAGGCGCATTACAAGCCGATACGCATCGGGCTGCGGCTGGTCATCCGTCCGCTTTGGACAGAAGTAGAACTGGCGGCGGACGACATCGAGATCGCCCTTGACCCCGGCATGGCCTTCGGCACGGGCACCCACCCCAGTACGCAACTCTGCCTGGAAGCGCTGGAGGACCTGGTTCAGCCAGGGCAAATGGTGCTGGACCTGGGCTCAGGCAGCGGCGTCTTGTCGATAGCGGCGGCGAAACTGGGCGCG
Organism: Anaerolineae bacterium; assembly: GCA_022822545.1. Lineage (GTDB taxonomy): Bacteria > Chloroflexota > Anaerolineae > Aggregatilineales > Phototrophicaceae > UBA6055. Next base: position 117,568 of record JAJEBE010000032.1, on the reverse strand, counting down.
GGGCCTATCCTGGCGCTGGATAACGACCCCATCGCGGTTGCGGCGACGAGAGCCAACGCCGAAGCTAATGGCGTGGCTGGCAAGATCGCGGCTGAGCAAGGCAGCCTGGAATGTGTGCGCGGTTCCGCGCGTCGATTCGATCTGGTCGCTGTTAATATCCTGGCGCGGATCATCATCGAAATGACGGAGGCTGGGTTGGGCGAGATTCCGCGGCCGGGCGGGGTAGCCATCTTCAGCGGCATCATTGATTCGCAAGCAGACGATGTCGAAGCGGCGCTGCGCCGGGCGGGCTTGCGAGATTTCGTCAGGCGGCAGCGTGGCGACTGGATCCTGATAGAAGCCCGGCGGCCCAGCGAGTAAGCGTATGGCGGAACTCCGCGGCGATGCGCGCTCAGAGTACGTGCAGGCGATGTTTGATGGGATCGCCGCGCGTTACGATCTGATCAACCGGCTGATCAGCGGCGGGCAGGATCAGAAATGGCGGCGATTCGTAGTAGAGATGGCGGCGCTCCCGCAGGCGGGGCGTTTGCTTGATATCGCGGCGGGCACCGGTGACATCGCCTTTGAAGCGCTGAAAAAAGCGCCGGACGCGCAAGTCGTCGGCGCCGATTTCGCCCTGCAAATGATGCGGGTCGGACGACGGCGCGCGCCATACGGGCCGCGAGTCGCCTGGACGGGCGCGGACGCGCTGCGCCTGCCCTACGCCGACGGCAGCTTTGACGCGGTGGTCTCGGGTTATCTGATGCGGAATGTCGTCGATATTCCGAGGGCGCTCACCGAGCAGAAGCGAGTGCTCAAGCCCGGCGGACGCATTGTCATCCTGGATACCTCGCCGCCGTCGGACAATCCGCTGAAGCCGCTGATCATGCTGCACTTGCGCTATGGCATCCCCTTGATTGGCCGAGTCATCGGCGGCAAAGCGGCTTCGGAGGCCTATCGCTACTTGCCGGAATCGACGGCAGCGTTTAAGACGCCGCTGGAGCTGGCGCGGCTGGTCGAGGCAGTCGGGTTCAAAGACGTCGGCTTCAAGTCAATGATGTTCGGCACGATGGCAGTGCATTGGGGCGTCAGGCCTCCTTAGGCATGGATACAAAACAAACGAGCCAGCGATTGATGGCCCGTTTCTCAAGTCTTTAGCGGAAACATGCGATTGCTCCCGTTGTGTGGCCGCGCCGTCGTCTCTCAGCGACGATGGGCGGCGCCAAAGCTAGGTGCGCACATTGTCCTTATGACGATAAATGATGCGCCCACGGTTCATATCGTAGGGGCTCATTTCCACTTTAACGCGGTCTCCCAACAAAATACGAATGTAGAATTTACGCATCTTGCCCGACAAATAAGCCAAGACCCGGTGTTCGTTATCAAGCTCCACCATGAACTGCGTATTGGGCAGGGCTTCGATAACCGTACCTTCCACTTCTATCTTTTCTTCTTTCTTAGCCATATGCCTCCTGTTTACAGACGATTGGACGCTCAGTATAACGCAAAGAGCCGCTGCAATCCAGGTATACAGCGGAATTCTTCACTTTCGAGCCGGAATTTCTGAAAGACGATCAACGCGAGGAACGAGTCAATCAGACTTTGCGCTGGCGCCGGCGCGAACGCCGAATCGCCTTTTTCTTTTCGATGCGCCGCAATTCGCTCTTGGAGATATGCCAGCGTTTGCGCCGAACCGTGCTCAAGATACCGGCATTTGTCACGCGCTTGCGGAAACGGCGCAGTAATTGTTCCTGACTTTCGCCTGGCTTTAGTTTGACCGAAGCCATGCCGTAATCACCACCTTTTATGCTAATTCATCCGAGAGCCTGCATGAGCAGGGTTTGCAGTATAACGTAGAACTTGCGCGAGCAACAGGCTAACTCTCATCGCCGTCGCTCTGGACAGTCTCCAACTCAGTCTCGTCCGCGGCTTGGGCCGCTTCTTGCGCGGCGGTTTCCGCTTGTTCCGCCTCAAGCTGCGCCGCTTCTGAGGCGGCAGCCACCAGCTCAAGCTGGCGTTCATCCCATTGGGATTTTTCAGCGGCGGTCACTTCGGTGAGGCTCAAGCCGAGGCGCTGCCGGTCGGCCTCGATGCTGATGATACGCATCAGCAGTTTCTGCCCTTCGTAGAGATGGCGCAGAGGGTTCTCATCGGGATTGTTGGACATCTGGCTGACGTGCAGCAGGGCTTCGATTCCGGGATCAAGGCTGATGAATGCGCCAAAAGATTCGAGGCGGCTGATGACACCTTCGACCAATTGGCCGATGTGGTACATGTCATCGACCAGGGTCCAGGGATTGGGCAGAAGCCGCTTCAAACTAAGGCCGATGCGTTTGCCCTGTTCATCGAGATTGAGAATGAATACATCCACTTCGTCGCCGACGGCTAATACCTGGCTGGGATGGCGCACGCGATGCCAAGCCAATTCCGAAATATGAACCAAGCCATCAGCGCCGCCGAGATCGACAAAGGCGCCGAAATCACAAAGGCCGCTGACAACACCTTTACGCGTAGCCCCTTCTGAAAGTTCGCTGAGCAAGGCCTCCTTGCGCGCGGTACGGTTTTCCTGCTCCGCTTCCAATTGGCTGAAGACCAGGCGGCGCCGCTTGCGATTCACTTCGATGACCTTGACTGTGACCTCGTTCCCCACCAGTTTCTGCAAGAAAGCGGTGCGCTCTTCTTCTCTTAGGCCGCGCGGCAGATCCAGAACGTGGCTGGCGGGAACAAATCCACGGAGGTGTCCAAAGGCCATAATCACGCCGCCCCGGTTGGTATCAATGATTTCGCCGGTCCAAAGCGTCTCGTCGTTCATGAGTTCTTCGGCGCGTTTCCAGTCTTCGTTTTGGCGGGCTTGAGCGGCGGAAAGGATCAAGTTGCCATCGTGGTCGCTAAGATTGACAACCGCAACGGCGATTTCCGCGTTCACCTGGAAGTCCATGGTACTCATGCCCATGCGTTCGATATCGCCGCGGGTGACGATTCCGTCTTGCTTCCAGCCGATATCAACAATCAAGCCTTGGCCGTCTATAGACAGCACGGTTCCGTTAACGATATCGCCTCGCTCGAGTTGACTCTCGGCGAGCGACTCTTCCAAAAGCGCCGCGAAATCCAGCTCTTCCACCGACTCACTTGCTACAGATTCTGTGTGCATAAGCAATTGCTCTCTCCTTACGAATGACCATCGCATTCTGGCGAGCGCGTATTCGTCGGGCGTGATAATAAGCGCTGGATTCTATGGAGCCGGGCGAAATTGCCGCGAGTACACTATCGTTCTCCAGGCAAAATAAAACCCGGCTTCAGTCTTAACTGAACATCCAGGCTTGGTATTCCCGGCTCGTCTACGATTACAACCTTCAAACGGACGAAATGACCTCACCAAAACACGCGGCGAATTATACTGTCGCTGTACACGACTGTCAACATAGCAGCTAGAGAAAAAGACACGGCGCCCACCTTTCAGGCAGGCGTAAAAGTGCTGCGCTTTTGCGGCGATCTAGTCGGCTTCGGATACGTCTACGGCGCGTCTTTGACGTCCGGTTCAGCTTCGTTCGTCGGCGCTTCTTCAGTTTGCGCTTCTGCGGCGGCATCGTCGCCGGAGGCAGTGACGACGCCGGCTTCGTCCTCGCCGTCTTCACCAAGCTCGGTGCCCCAGCGCTGGGTGAAACCGACGCGCCGCTTTTCCGGCTCAAGGTGGCTGATGCGCAAGGACAGGTGATCACCCTTTTGCACGTAGGAATAGGGTTCTTTCAAGGCGCCATCGCCCATTTCGCTGAGGTGGAGCAAACCTTCTAGGCCGTCTTCCAAGGCAACAAAGGCGCCAAAATCGACTACATTGGTGACGTAACCTGCGACCAATTGACCTTCGTGGTAGCGATACTGCGCATCATCCCAGGGATCGCTGAGCAAGCGCTTGCGGCTGAGCGCAATGCGGTTGGTTTGCCGATCAAGGTTCAGCACGTAGACTTCGATCTCCTCGCCGATATGCAAGATATCGCGGGGATGATCGACGCGGTGCCAAGCCAATTCGCTGACGTGAATCAGGCCATCAGCGCCGCCGATGTTGACGAAAGCGCCGAAATCGCGCAAGCCGGTCACCACGCCGTTGACCACATCGCCAACGTTAAGCTCGGCCAGCAGCTTTGCCTTGCGGCGCGCGCGCCATTCCCTTTGGGCTTCGCGTTCACTGAAGATCAGCCGACGCCGATCCTGGTCCACCTCGATAACTTTTACGCCGAGGGTATTGCCAATCAACTGTGTCATCGCTTCTTTGCGATCCACGGATAGATTGGTGGACACGAGATGAGAACTTGGAATGAATCCTTCAAGCCGGTTCCAGCGGACGAGCGCGCCGCCCTTGTTGTAACCGCTGACTTTGACATCCACCGCGTCTTGCGAAGACAGGAGCTCGCGCGCTTTCTCCCAATCATAGCGCTGCAAACCCATGTTAATCGAAACGATGAGATTTTCGTTTTGGTCGCGCGGGTTGACGACGTAGACGGGAACACTGGCGCCGGTCGCCAAACTTTCTCGAAAGGCGTCATCCATCCGTTCCAGATCTTGTGATGGCACAATGCCATCTTGTTTCGCTCCGAGATCGACAATGATCTCGCGCTCATCGATTTGGAGAATTGTGGCTTCGCGGATTTCACCGCGCCGCGGCGGCGTGTATGAAAAGTCGAAAGACGAGGCGAGCATTTCCTCGAAGCTTTCATCGTGCTGCGTATTCGGGTCTAGCGTTTCACTCATAGGGAACGATTTGCCTCCTGCTTGAGCAGGTCATTATCGTGCCGCGAGCGCGAGGCTCGTTAGCACTATCGACTGCAATGTTTAAGCTGGTAAAAGCCTCAAAAAGAACAAGCACAATATTCCGTAGCGTTTTCGAGTCATAGAACCCAATGCGATGCTGGAGGAATTGTGGGCAAAGCTCAACGATCCTCCCGATGCGCCCCGCAGGTTCAGAACGCGACGCAATCGCCATTATAACCCATAAATCTTAGATTGGTACTAGTTCTCCAAAACTTAACCTTGAAGAGCATTCAGATTTCAGGCTGAGCGTCGCCGAATGGACGCCCGAGCAAGCCACGATCAATCTCCCAGGGATAAACTACATAAGTATCGGTAACATCGCCGTAGAGGTCGGGGGTCAGGTTGGAAAACATAGTCCGATAAGGGTTGTAGTGGAGTACGCAGTTGTAAGGCGTACCGCCGGCGGAGTTGACCCGTTCGCGCACTGAGATGCTCGTCCGGCCGCTGCCCCAAACATCATCGACAATCAGCGTGCGGCGCCCGCGCAGCAAGTCCGGATCGGGGAATTGCAGGAAGGTGGGCCAAGCCATCATGCCCGATTGCCGAGTCGATACGAAGTCCACCGATGCCGTCAGCAAATGTTGAATGCTCAGCGCCTCGGCCAGCAAGCCGCCGGGGATAACACCGCCTCGCGTGATCATCACCATCGCGCCGAAGGGGCCAAGGTGCTGTATACGCGGGACAAGCCCGTCAATCAGTTGATCGACCTCGTCCCAAGTTATCAGGCGAGGCTGACGCGGTTCATCCGGACGCATCAGCATCGGTTGATCCTCTTTGTTTCGATCGGCAAAAACACATGCCGTCCATTATAGAAGATTCGTTCAATTTACCCAAATGGCGCATCATCACAGATGATAGCGATCGGTTTGGCAAAGTGGCGGGTCATCACCAGGAGGCGCGATTCCGAGCCGCCTTTCAGTCGCAATCGGGCAATCAGTTCTTGCGGCGTCAGCGCAAAACCACGTTTCTTGACCGTGACAGAGCCGACGCCGCGATCCGCCAGGTAGCGCCGCAACCGCTTCAGTTGGAAAGGCATCCAATCCAGGATGCGCCAGGACCGCGCCCAAGGCGTCCGTACTGGGTTCTCGGCTGTGAGATAGGCGATGCTCTTATCGAGCATGGCGGCATTCAGATCGCGCGCCAGTTGTTGCACGAGTCCGGCACGCAGGATCGCAGGGTCGGGCTCGATCAGCCAGTCTTTGGGCGTGGTGACTGTTACAGGGTCAATGTCCCGATACATCATGTGATAATCGCCGCTCTCAGTGAGCAAAGTCGCTTTCGGCGGCGCGCTTGGGCGATGCAGCCAGAGAAGGGCCTCGGTCAACTGGCGCGCCACTGAGACGAATTCGACTTGTCCGCCGTAAGCCGCAAGCTGGCGCAGATCGACGCCGGGTGAGAGCTTGACGATGACTTCCCTCGCCGCAAAATCACGTACCAGCGAGAGCGGCGGCTGATAGCGCTCAACGTGATGGATTCGCCTGCCCCGCTCGTCGCGACGGCTGGGATCAAAGAAGATGCAGCCGTAACCAGTTGGGATTGAGGCGCGAATGTCCTCCACTTGAAACATTGCGTTCAGCCTCATTACAGCGGAATTGTGGCGGGCGATGGCGATGCGCGCGGGGTCGATATCCAGCCCGAGAACCTGGCGTCCGCTGGCGACAAAAGCCAGGCTGTCCGCGCCGATACCGCAGCAGAGATCGAGCAGTTCATCCGACTCGACCAGACCAGCGCGGTACTTGCGCGCGAGCGGATGGCTGGCTTGTTGCAAGGCGTCCTCGGTGAAGAGCATGTCGGCGGCCCAGCGCGGGAACTTGAACCGGGCTTTCCGGCGCAGGCGCAAGGTCGTCAGCAGGGCGCCTGCTTCCGCCGCGGTCAGAGACTTTCTCAATTCTGTGAGAAGGGGCAGCGTGTTCTCGTCAGACAGGTCAGCGTCAGCATAGGCGGCCAAGACGCCGTTGGCGCGTTGGGAACGCAAGAAGCTGATGTCATCAAGGCTGAGCGCCATCGCGCGCTACTCATCGGGCGCTTCGGCAGTCGCGGGATCAATCTCGACTGCTGTGAAGCGCGCAGACGCCAGCGATGTCAGCGTCGGGTTCAGGATCGCATCCCAAGCCCAGGCGGCGGCAGTTGCGCGTCTGAATTTGCCGACCTTGTTGATATCGGCCAGACGACCGGCCAGCACGATCGGCTGCATGAAACCGACCGCTTTTGGCAAGCTGCTGAACACGAGCAACACAGGCGACTTTGCGCGTTCGATGGCGACAGCGCGCCAGGTTATCGTATCCGACGATGTCAACTTCCAGGCTGGCTTGTTGGGATATTGCTGAATGAGCAAGTGAAGGTAACGGCCACGGTATTGCTCGAGGCCAAGCGCGTCTTCGTCCGCTCGCGCTACCGATTGAACCCGCTCGACCGTGTCGGCTGTGAGGTGAGGTTTTTCGCCGCGCAGCAGGACACCAAGTCCGTCGAGGGCCGGCTCCACCAGAATGCGAATATAGCCATTTTCAGTTAGCAGACGCGGATGTTCTTCGCTGACCGAGCCGCTCGATTGCAGAGCGATCAGTCTGCCGCCCGGGCGCAAGGCGGCCAGCAGGCGCCGCAGGACGGTATCGTTCAGGTCGATATCGTAAGCGACAACGGCGTCGACCGAATTGGGCTTGATGGCGGAAGAGATGAGACTGGCGGGCTCAAGATGGAAGCTGCGCAGATCGGCGCGCAGATCGGCGAGCATTTCGCCGGAGGAGCCGTCCAGATCAAGCAGACGCAAGGTTGAGGCGCTCGGCGGCAGGTGCTTCGCCATGACGGCAACAAAATACCTTTGGACTTGTCTCGCGTCCATCAACTGTTGCTGGCCGCCACCTTGATCAGCTGCAAGAATTCGTTCCATTCTTCACGCAAGAAGTGCAGAGTCACCGTTCCCAGCTCAACATGATAGGTAACTTCATCGTCCGGCTCGCGCACTTCCCAGACGAGATAATTCTCGGTTTCGGCAATGGCGTTGTTTGGCGCATCAGTCATACCCCAAGCTCCTCAGATCGCGCGGTCCAAAAGAAAAACGCGCCACGCAGGAAGCGCAGCACGTTCGAGCAAAGATCTCTCCAGCATGTTAGTTGCGGCGGTCGCGCTGGCCGCCGCGCCTGTCGCCACCGCGGCGATTGCCATCTCGCCGGGGACCGCGCCGGTCTCCGCCACCGCGCCTATCGCCGCCTCGGCGGCCGCCGCCAGCGGCATCCCGGCGCATAGCTTCTTCGACATCCCAGCCTTCGAGCACGGCTTGCCGGCTTAGGCGGACGCGACCGGTGCCATCGATATTGATAACCATGACCATGATCTCGTCGCCGACGCTGACCTCTTCCTCGACGCTCTTGACATGGTAGTCGGCCAGTTGCGACACGTGGACCATACCTTCGGTATTGGGGAGGAATTCGACGAAGGCGCCATAATTTTCCGTGCGGGTGACGCGACCGGTGTAGATCTGGCCGATTTCCGGCTCCTCCACCATCGCGCGGATCTTGTCGAGCGCCTGCTCCACTTCCGCGCCGGATTCGCCGGCGACGTAGACCAAGCCGTCTTCTTGAATATCAACTTTGACATTGTGCTCGTCTTGCAGCGCGCGGACATTCTTGCCGCCGGGCCCGATGACAGCGCCGATCTTGTCGACTTCGATTTTGACAGACTCCATGCGTGGCGCGAAGTCGCTCAAGGATCCGCGCGGTTGCGGCATGGCGGCGTTGATGACGTCCAGTATCTGCAGGCGGGCGTCTTTGGCTTGCGCCAGCGCCTGCCGCATGATGTCGCGGGTAACGCCAGCAATCTTGATGTCCATCTGCAAGGCGGTGATGCCGTCAACGGTGCCGGCTACTTTGAAGTCCATATCACCGAGGTGATCTTCCATGCCTTGAATATCGGTCAGTACAGCGATTTTCTCGCCCTCTTTGATCAGCCCCATAGCGATGCCGCCGACCGGATTCTTGATCGGAACGCCTGCATCAAGCAGAGCCAGCGTGCTGCCGCAGACGCTGGCCATGGATGTGCTGCCGTTGGAACTCATCACTTCGCTGACGAGGCGCAGGACGTAGGGAAATTCTTCTTCCGAGGGCATCATCGCCAGCAGGGCCTTTTCCGCCAGCGCGCCATGGCCGATCTCGCGGCGGCGTGGCCCGCGCAGAGGATAGGTCTCGCCGGTGCTATAGGGCGGGAAGTTGTAATGGTGCATGTAGCGTTTGTCGTCCTCGGGGCTTAAGCCATCCATGAACTGCGCTTCACGCGGGGTGCCGAGGGTGGCGATCGTCAAGACTTGCGTCTCGCCGCGCAGGAACATACCGGAGCCATGCACACGCGGGACGAGACCAACTTCGGCCGCCAAGGGCCGCATTGCGGCGTAGCCTCTACCATCGGGGCGGACGCCGTCGTTGACGATGCGGCCTCGGACAACATCCTTCATGACTTGGTCGTAGGCGCGTTCGACATGAGCCAGATTAACCGGCTCCTCGCTGTCGACGGCGGCGTTCCGCGCCGTGTATTCGGCCAACAGGCCTTCCTTTATTTCTTGCAGGGGGGCGCGGCGCGCGGTACGGTCACTGTGGGCGGTCATGATATCGCGGATCGGCGCTTCGACCTCCGCTTCAACTTCCGCAAGCAAGGCGTCCTCGAGATTGTCGACGGAGGGTCCTTGCTTTTCCTTGCCGATTTCAGCGCGTATGCGATGCTGCAAGGCGATGACGTCTTGCAGGGAGTCGTGCGCCATGAAAAGCGCCTCAAGCATGGTATCTTCGTCGACTTGATCGGCATTGCATTCAACCATGTTGATAGCGTCAGCCGTGCCGGAGACACGCAGGTCCAGCTTGCTCGATTGCATCTCGCTGTAGGTAGGATTAGCGGTTAGCGCGCCATCCACCAGGCCGATGCGCGCGCCGGCGACCGGACCGTTCCAGGGGATATCGGAAATCATGAGCGCGGTGCTCGCGGCGATGATGCCCAGCATATCGACATGGTGCTCTTTGTCATGCGAAAGCGACATGAGAATGACTTGTACATCGTTGCGCATATTCTTCGGGAAGAGGGGGCGCAAGGTGCGGTCGATGACGCGGGAGGTCAGAATGGCGCCTTCCGATGGCCTGCCTTCGCGACGGAAGAAGCCACCCGGGACGCGCCCGCCCGCGTACATCTTTTCTTCGTAGTCCACACTCAGCGGGAAAAAGTCCAAGTGAGCTCGGGGGGAGCCCATGGTTGTGGAGCAGAAAAGCATGGTATCGCCCATGCGCACGGTGACGGCGCCGCCGGCTTGTTGGGCAAAGCGTCCGGTCTCGATGATGACTTCTTTGCCAGCGACCAGACAGCGATATTCACGAATGTCGAGTGTCATAGAGTTCTCCGTTTAATTGAAGCGCGCCCAAACTCCGGCGATCGGCGAAGAAAGATCGCAGGCGCCGGTCACAGAGGACGCAACTTTTTTCGATAGATTGATGGCAAGCAGCGGATGGCTGCAGATCAGAATTGGCTGGTTACCCGAAATCATCGGCGGGCTTGTCCAGCCACGCGCCGGCAATTAGCGGCGCAAGCCAAGGCGTTGAAGCAATTCACGATAGACTTCCGGCTTCTTGCGCGAGATGTACCGCAGGTGGCGGCGGCGTTGACCAACCAATTTGAGCAGCCCGCGGCGGGAATGCTCATCATGGCTATGGATCTTCAGATGTTCAGTCAATTGTGTGATGCGGGCGGTAAGCAATGCGATTTGCACTTCCGGCGAGCCGGTATCCCCTTCTTCGCGCGCGAAGTCTTTAATTATCCGGTCTTTTGTCGCTCTATCCAATGGCATGAATTCCGTCCCTTCGCTAGCCACCGGACAGGCAGGAGCGGTTGCCTGTCGGTCAAAACAACGGGCTGATTGTATCAGCAGAAAAGCGGCTGGACAATAGCCAGCTAGCTATTCGCGGTCGCCACCTCGTCGACATCGTCATTGGCCACCACTTTCACCGAATGGTGGGTGCGGAACAGACTATAGTGATCGGCGCGCCCCGGCAAGGGATTAAGCACGTTCTCTATCCTCATCGTGGATATCCACAGCGGCACATCCCAGTTGCCGGTCAAATGCTGCTCGATGCTGGGCTGAGAAATGGTGACGTTGTTGTGATACATCTCCAGCAGAGCGCGGACAAATTCGTCGCGCTCGGCCAGCAAGACAGCAACGAAGGGATGGTTTTCGTCGAGCTCAATGCCTTTGGTGTTGAAATCGCTGCGCGGGTTGGCGTATTCGTTGACGGTGACCATATCATTGATCAGCAGATATTCGACGGCCTGCTGAAAGATCACGCCGCTATCAAACTCGCGCAAACGCCGATGCAAGCTGCCCAGGGGGCACCAGGCGAAATTGCGGAAGCTGGTGAATTGCTGCACACTGACAACAATCCGCGTGACCATTCGCGCGACTTCGGGTTCGGTTTCGAAGAGTTGATGCGGAGGGATGTCCTTCCAGTTTTGCGCGGCGTCGACCACGACGGCCGTTTCTTCTTCCGCCTGCTGCAACATACGATCGGCGTCATCGGTAGGGATTCGAATGACCGGCACCAAATCCTCGGGGTTGTGGCGATGCGGCACCAGGTCGCGTTGCAACACTCGCTCCCGCACCAGGCAATCGATCCAGTGGGAGCGCCACTGATCATCCTCATTCATGCCCGGGCGGTCAAGGTCACGCTCCATCGCCAGTCCCTTTAGCAGGAAGCCGTAATTGACGTATTCCCAATTGCGCGTGCTCAGCGTGTTGGCGACGCGACGAACCAGGCGATTGACGATGAGCAGGGTTTTTTCGACGATAGGGTGCTGCAAGTTTAGCTTGATTACACCGGCGCTCAGTTGTTTGAGTATGCCCAAAGAAACCGCCTGCGAAACCAGATCAGCGCCGCGCTCGGATGAAATGACATCGCCGGCGTCTATCATTTGGCGAATGAGACTCGCCTCGGAGACTTCCGCCGCGCCTTTTGCCGAAGACAGGCGGGAACATTGGATGATGACGCTGGACCACTGCGAGGGAATGAAACTCTCGGTATCGTGCTGGGTCTCGACCGTGCTGAGCGATTGGTGCGTTTGCAACTCGGTGAAGTCATCAATGTACTCCAGCTGCAAGGAGGGATGGCTCTGCAGGAGGCGGCCCGTGCTGCCGCGCACACCCCAGACAATGACGGTCTTGTTGCGTTGCAGGAGCGGGTTGATGACATCGTTAAAATCGCGGTCGCCGGTGGCGAGGATGATGACATCGCCAGCTTCGGGATGGCCCGCGTCGGTCAAGACATCGCGGGCGATGCGAATATCCGCGCTTTGCTTGCCGGGCAAGTGGAAGACAGGGTCAATATTCGCCATCATCAGGCGGGCGGGGGCGTCGCCGGCGATTTCGCGGCCGGAGGAATCCACCAGCGGCGGGAGGGCGCCGCGCTGGCCCCAGGGGGCGTAAGCCGCCATTTTAACCAGCTTGCCATGCGCCTGCGCTTGCGAGACCATGCGCTCGATCAAGTGGTCGAGGTTGACGACAAATCCTTGTTCGTTGAGGCTAATGGAGATGTTTTCGAAATCTATGTAGACCCAAACATTCTTGATGCGGATGCCGGCCAAAGCTTCAAAGGGCTGAAAGATGATTTCATTTTCGCATTCGCTGCCGGCGAGGATATTGCCGTCGGCGCCCCAGACACGCAAGCGCATGTCGCTAATCTTGCGGATTTGGCAGATCAGCGGCAACATGTCCGCCGCAGTTGTTGTCAGGATGAGTTCATCATTGCTGGCCGGCGGTATGCTGAAATAGCGCGTGATCAGGTCCTGCGGCAATGTGGAGCGGTCGTCGACTTCAATGATGTCATAGCCGGCATTACGAAAGAGCGCCTCCGGCTCAACCTGATTTTCGTCCACCGAATGTGAGCGCCAATCGGCAAAGGCGACCGCGCGAAGATTGCTGGTGTCAAACAAGCCAGCCGCCAAGGCGGCGTTGCCGCGGAGGGCGACGGCCAGTTCATGCAGGTCTATCCCATTTTGAGACGCGAATCTCAACAAGTCATCAACGTCAATTATCAAGTAAGCGGCCATAATTTTGTCCGAAGAGATGCAGCGCCAAATCGCAGAAACGCGCGAAGACGCACATCTAGATGCTTCCATGGATGCGCATGGGTGATCAGTTTACGATATATGCTTTGGCAAAATGTCATATCATCTTTCAAGAACGATTAAGTAGTAGCGTGTCTTTCCTCCGCGCGGGTTTTCAACTTGCATGAGTCACATGATCGCAACCCTGCGGCAAATGAATTGTACATTAGGTGACACTTTTGTACATACTATGACTACCACCAACTATTGTACAGGAGAAATGCAATTGTGTCAATTTTCACAATATATTGATTCTCGTTCTGACTTATTGCGCGGTAGCGTTCCCAATGGCGCCGAATAACAAGCGCTCTATGAGGCCAGCCGAGTTGAGCTTGGGACCGGAATAGATTGGACACGATAAACTCAATAAGCTTTAGCGAAGAGCGCCACACGTCCTGTCTTGCGTCCGGTCATCACACAGACGCCTGGCGCGGGTTGTTGCTCAAAGGGGAAACAGCGGATCGTGGCGCCGGTGTCGTCTTTCACAGCCAGTTCATCGGCGTCTGAACCATCCCAGTGAGCGCGCGCCCAATCCCCTTCTTCAATGACAGCGCGCAGTTCGTCATACGTGGAAACATCCGTGATATGAGCGTCGCGAAAAGCGCGGGCATCCTCCAGCAGACTGGCTTGAATGTCCGCCAAGAGTGATTGCGCGGCCTCGAGTATTCCATCTTGCGAGATGAATTGCTTGCCTTGACGGCCCAGGACATCGCGCCGCGCCAATACCGCGTTATTGTTTTGCACATCTTTTGGACCAATTTCCATCCGCACCGGTACGCCGCGCATTTCCCAGTCGTTGAATTTGAAGCCGGGCGACTGCCCTTCTCTGTTATCGACGTGCACACGAATGCCCGCGCCATCCAGCGTTCCTTGCAGACGTTCGACCGCCTCCATAACGGCGCTACGTTGACTGTCATTTTTGTAGATGGGCACGATGACGACTTGATATGGCGCCAGCTTCGGCGGCAAGCGCAGCCCCTTGTCGTCACCGTGGGTCATGACGACGGCGCCGACCATTCTGGTGCTCAAACCCCAGGAAGTAGTCCAGCAGTATTCCTGATTGTTGCTCTCCGCCAGGTAACGAATATCAAAGGCTTTGGCGAAGTTCTGGCCAAGATTATGGCTCGTGCCGCATTGCAGAGCGCGCCGATCGCGCATCATGGCTTCAATGGTGTAGGTGCGCAGGGCGCCGGCGAAGCGTTCCAGGCGGCTTTTCTCGCCCTTAATGACCGGAATAGCGGCGTCGTTGATAGCGAAATCGGCGTAGATATCTAGCATCTGCATGGTTTCTTCTTCGGCTTCATCATGGGTGGCGTGAGCGGTGTGGCCTTCCTGCCAGAGGAATTCGGCCGTGCGCAGGAAGGGACGCGTCCGCAACTCCCAGCGCACAACATTTGCCCATTGGTTGATCAACAGCGGTAAATCGCGATAGGATTGGATCCAGTCGCTAAAGGCTTCACCGATGACCGTTTCCGATGTGGGGCGGACGACGAGCGGCTCCTCCAATTCTTTGCCGCCGGCATGAGTGACGACAGCCAATTCGGGGCTGAAGCCTTCGACGTGTTGCGCTTCGCGCTGGATATAACTTTCCGGGATGAAGAGAGGAAAGTATGCATTCTGATGACCGGTGACTTTGAAGCGGCGGTCCAAGCCAGCTTTGATGCCTTCCCAGATTTCATAGCCATAGGGCTTGATGATGACACAGCCGCGGACCGGGCTGGGCGCGGCGAGATCAGCCCGGTAGACAATCTCGTTGTACCAGCGGGAGAAATCTTCGCTTTGGGCGGTGACAGCCTGTTCAGACATATATGGAATTCCTCTTCGGTGATTCTCTGCTGAAATACAGCGGCCGCGAATTATACTGCCATCTGTCTAAGGCAGACGACGGCCTCTTCGCAAAGCGCAAGGTATTATAGTTCGGGTTACGCAGAATAATAGACCGTACAGAAATGGGCGCAGAAGTTGCCCATTTCGTTGGACAGAGACGGGTCAAGGCGATGATGCGGGCGAATTCGAGCCGTCTTGCCAATCGCGCGCGTAGTTCTTATCCAGCTTGGCCATTACGGCTTGGCCCAGGTCAATGCCATTGAAGCTCGCCAACTGCATTAGATAGAGCATGACGTCCGCCAGTTCCTCTGCCAATTCCTCAGGGTTATCAGTCTCTTCGCGCCACTGAAAATGCTCGAGTACTTCGGAAGCTTCCAATACGAGCGAAATCGCCAGATTCCTTTGCGTTTGCTGTTTGGGAGAATCTTCAGCGAGCCAGCCCTTGCTTTCCACAAAGTCATACATAGCTTGTGTGAGAGTGTGGAGATCCATTGCCGTGTTCCTGTTCAGTAGGCGTTGGGATTGGAGCGAGTGATTGACTGCCAGATCGTGCGAATGATGATGACGATATCCAGCCAGAGCGACCAGTTTTCGACGTAGAAGCGATCGGCTTCCGTGCGCTCCGCGATTGAAGTATCGCCGCGCAGTCCATTGATCTGCGCCCAGCCAGTCATGCCAGACTTCTCGCGGTGGCGCACCATGTAGTCCGGGATTTGCTGGCGGAATTGCTGGACGTACATAGGCCGCTCCGGGCGTGGACCGACCAGACTCATGTGGCCCAGGAGAACGTTGATCAGTTGTGGAATCTCATCCCAATTGCTCCGCCGCATGTGGTGACCCAAGCGCGTCACCCGCTCATCATTCTCCACCGTCCAGGTCCGCCCGCTGGATTCGGCATCCGCGCGCATTGACCGGAACTTGATCATGGGAAAGGACCGGCCATCCAGGCCCATGCGCGTCTGCCAATAGAAGACGGAGCCACTCGATTCCAAGCGAATCAGGAGCGCTGTGACCAGCATGAATGGCGAAAGCAGGATCAAGCCGATAGTTGCGCCACAGAGATCCAGGGCGCGCTTGAGGCTGAGCTTCCAGCCACGCAGTGCAATATCACGCACGGTGAGCAGCGGAGTGCCGCCGAGATCGTCAACATTAAGATCGCCCGCCATATAGGAAAAGAGATCGGGATAGACTTTGATATCGACTTTGCCGCGCTGGCAGAGATTGATCAGATTGACCAGTTCACCGCGGCGGTAATCGGAAAGGGCGACAATGACTTGCTCGACTTGCATATCGTCAATGAGGCGCGGGATATCATAGTAAGCGCCGATATACGGAAAGCCAAGCATATCGCCCTGCTTCTCTTCCGCGGTGACGATGCCAACAATGTGATAGCCGAGCTCCGGGTTGTTGCGCACGTGGTCAATAATTTTGTGCGCGATGTCACCTTCGCCGACGACGAGCAGGTTATCCCTGATGACCCCGCGCCGGCGCATGAAGGTCCAGAAGCGGCGATGGAGTTCCCGCCCGGCCACCATGAACATCAGGCTGAAGAACCAGACGTAGAAGAGCAGGCTCCGCGGGTAGAGCGTGTCCAAGGTTGTATTCTGCAGCAGGAATTCCTGGGTGCCGCTCGCAAGCAGCGTACCTAGCGTGACCACACCGACAACACGGCGCAATTGGTCGATGCGGCTGAAAGCGCGTTTCAGATGATAGAGTTGAGAGAAATAAAACATCACGATCACGGTCACGCTGTGCAGGACGATTGTCGGCAAATATGTCGGCAGCGGCGGCTGCTCTTCTGGTCGTGGGAAAAATGGCAAGACTTCGCGCGCCTGGTAGCTCACGATGAAAGCGACCACGAGCATGAAGAGGTCCGATAGCAGGAGCGTCAGCGTGGAAGTCGCCTTGAGATGATCCACGCTCAAGCGTATCGGCCGAGGATTTATTGTGTAGCTGTCGGATTGCGGATTTCCTGCCATAAACCAGGACCTCCCTTAAGCAAGAGCGCTGCCAGAATCATCAGGTGGACGGGCAGGACAGTCGAACGCCGGAAGTGCTTGCGATAAAAGATGAGCATGGCGCGCCAGAATTCAAATTGCGCTCTGGGGTTCATGCGGCTGGCGGCGCGTTTGACATGCCGCACGGTGACGGCCGGATGATACCAGACCTTGTAGCCCGCTTGTTTGACGCGGAAAGCCCAATCGATATCCTCGCCGTACATAAAGAAGGATTCGTCCAGGAGGCCGACTTTCTTTATGGCCGATGCGCGCACTTGCATATAGGCGCCGACGACAGAATCGACCTCGAGTTCCTCGTCTTCGTCCGCGAATGTCATGTTGTAACGGCCAAAGCGAGGATTTCGTGGGAAGCGCTTCGCAAGACCGGAGTAGTGATAAAAGCTGACCATGGGCGTCGGGAAACCACGGCGGCAGGCTTTATCCAGACTGCCATCCGCCAGAACAAGTTTGGGGCCTGCGACCCCGACTTCCGTTCGAGAATCCATGAATTGTACCATCCCGGCCAAGGCGTTGGACGGCAGCTCGGTATCAGGATTCAGGAGCAGGGCGTAACGGGGGGCCGATGCCTCAACATCGCCTGCCGCCCGATAACCCAAGTGGCGCAATCCGATGTTGTTGCCACGAGGATAGCCCACATTTTCACAGTTGGCGATGAGTTCAACCTGCGGGAAGAACCGCTTGACCATGGCGACGCTATCATCGTCAGACGCGTTATCGACGACAACCGCGCGGAACGTGATGTCGCCGGCGCTGGCAAAGACTGTGTCCAAACAGCGACGTAGCAATTCGCAGGTATTCCAGTTGACGATAACTATGCCGAGATCGCGCACGTTTGCCTCGGTACCACTGTCTTGTAACGATTTTACCATAGAAGCGATGATGACATTTTACTTCTTTGTACAGCCAGATTATTGCCCTGGCTCACAGAGCGAGGGATTGACGCAGTAGAGTATAAGCGTCGGATTGTGCCAATGAGCCGCCATGTTTACCATTACTTCGGAACCTGGCCAGGCGGGGCGCTGGATTTCTGCGACGCGTCGATAGGTCTGGTCGAGAAGCAGCAGATATTTACGTTGCTGCTCGACAACTTCGGGAGGCACGATAGCTTGTGAGCGCAGGATGTCGAAAGCCAAGACGTCCGAGAAGATCATATAGTCATAGTCGGTTGCCGCGGGCAAAGTTGCGGCATAAATGAGGAATTGCTGATCGCTGGGGTATATCGCTTCGTCAAGCGGCACATTATAGGGCCCATTCAGAAAGAATCTCGAGCCGCGTGGGATGTTCTCGTGAATCCACTGCAGCATGATATTCCGCGTATCGGGCTGCTTGAACATTCTCACCACCTGGACCGAAAAGACAAGCGGCTGAACGATCAGGATGAGGGCCATGACAGGCATAGTCAATCGCGTTGGCAAATGGATGCGACGCAAAAGCCAATCAGCGCCAATACCGGAAAGGATAGCGACAAAAGGCAGAATGAGCAAAAGCAGAGTGTCGCTCCGCAGTCGAATCGTACGCAGAGCGACCAAGGCGTATGGCAGGATCACGGAGCAGATCAGGATTACTCCAAGACTCAGCGAATTGCGATTGAGGCGGTCTTTTTGTGGCCGTTCTTTCCACGCGGCGAAAAGTGACAACGCGGCCATTGCCAACGCCCATATGCCCAGGGACATAAGCCCGGCGTACAATATCAGATGCGCAAGACCGCTTGTATGATCTACCACAAAGTAGTCGACGCTATCGTCGGCCGCATTCGTATATGAGCCTACGACATAAGTGAACTCTCGCGAGAAGTGCTCAAAGTCGCGCAGGACATATGGGCTGCCGATCACGAAGAAGATCGGGACCAACAGCCAACTGAGCATGACTTGGCGCGCGGTCCGAGCTGAGCGATGGCGATACATCAGAAGAAGGCCGGTGCAAAAAAGCAGCGGCGACACCGCGAGGGCATTGTAACGCGTGGTTGCTGCCAAACCGGTTACAACGCCGGCAAGCAGGAGTAGAAGTTTGCGCCTGCCTTGTCCGCGCGCGTGTAAGGCAGCGAAGCAAGCCCAGGCGGCGAACATCATCCAGCCGGTCGCTAGTGAGCCGGGTTTGATATAGTGCGCATGCTGCACCAGCGTGTAAGAAACAGCTACCAACAAACCTGCGCTAAGAGCGGCAAAGCGATTTGCCATCATTCTTGTTATGGCATAGGCACAGGCAACTTGCAGCATCCCGCCAAAAACAGAATACATCCGCGAGAATACATACAGTGGGAAATCGGCAAAAGCTCGCAGAGATTTGCCTTCACGATCCGCCAGGGATTGCCCCTCGAGCGCCCCAGTGAGTTGAATCAAAACAAAATTCGTGTTTATTATGAACGAGGGATAATAGAAGACTTCTGGATTCAAGCGATTCCGCAGCGCCATATTCACTGGCACGCCAACACTGAAGAATTCGTCCGGATGAATCGGGATTTGTTCGTGCACCATGCCGAAGGGCGCGTATGACGGAAAGTAGACCGGATCCAAGCGTCCGAAGCTGATGCCGAGGATGCGCAAGCCCGCGGCGAAGAGCAGCAAGACGGTCACCGCCAGCCAGTCAATCCGGCGCATACGATTCTCTCTCAGCGGTTGGCAGAGTGGAAAGGGGCGCGCCACGCAAGGCCGCCCGCATCGCCTCGCGGTCATCCCAGGGATGTTCAGTCTTGCCGAAGCACATGCTTTGCTCGTGGCCCTTGCCGCAAGCCATCACCAGATCACCCGGCTCCGCTAATTGGCAGGCGCGGAATATCGCGTCGCCGCGGTCGGGCACGCGGAAGAAAGTCTCTCCTTCGACGCCACCCTGCGCCAGGCAGCCAACTGCCATCATATCAAGGATATCGTCCAGCGATTCGGTCCGCGGATCTTCCGCTGTGAGCACAATGATGTCTGCAAGCCGCGCCGCTGTCTCCGCCATAAGCCGACGCTTTTCGACATCGCGCAGGCCAGCGCTGCCGAAGACGGCGATCAAGCGCTTGCCGGGCTTCAACATGCTTCGTCCCGCTTCCAGCGCCCGCTTGAGCGCATTGGGGGTATGCGCGAAATCAACCATGGCGATGAATTCTTGCCCTTCGTCGATAACTTCCATTCGTCCCGGAATCAGCTCCGCCGCGGCTATACCCCGCTTGATGACCTCCCAATCCACACCGAGGGCCTGCGCCGCGCTGACCGCCGCCAGAGTGTTGGAGATGTTGAAGTCTCCCATCAAGCTCATGGCGATCCGCTGATCAGCAACATTGAAGGACGTCCTGGCCGCGCGATGAACGATCGCGGTGGCGCGGAAATCCGAATCGCTTTTGATGCTGTACAACAAGGTACGGTCAGCGGGAATCGCGCAGAAGAACTCGGCGGAAGGATCATCGGCGTTGATGACTGCCGTCTTCGGCAGATTTGGCTTGCGGCGAGTTTGACCCAGCATTTGAAACATGATCGCCTTGGCGTTGCGGTAATTCTCCCAACTGCCGTGATAATCGAGATGCTCGTGCATGACATTCGTTAATACAGCGATATCAATATCGACGCCATTGAGCCGGCTTTGCGCCAGGCCGTGGCTGGTCATTTCCAAAATGCAGTGCGTGAGGCCGGCCTCCACCATTTTGGCGAGGTAAGCCTGGACGCGCGGCGCGCCCGGCGTGGTGACGTGCAGACCGGTGGGCGCGGTTTCATCACCGAAATCGGCAGAGATTGTGCTGATGTAGCCGGCGCGGACGCCCGGCGCTCGTTTCAATATGCTGTGCAGCAAATGGCAGGTCGTTGTCTTGCCGTCCGTGCCGGTGACACCGATGATGACAAGCTTGCGTGAGGGGAAACTGTGCCAAGCAGCGGACAGCGGACCCAGAACTTGCTGTGCACTCTTGACGCGAACATAGGGGATGGGCAAGTCAGGCTGTTCGATTTCACCGACAATCGCGGCGGCGGCGGCAGCTATGGCATCTGAGATGAAGCTGTGGCCGTCGGCAGATTGTCCGGCGCGAGCTACAAATAGGCCACCGGGACGAACATCCCCGCTTGATTCGACTACCTCGGCGGGGATCTCGGTGGCAAGGTCGCCGGTCATCGTAAGTATTTGATCAGCAGGAATGGCGGAAAGCAATTGTCCCAGCGTGGCCACCATGACGAACTGGCATTCCTCTCTGTCGAATGTTCACAGTCTAATTCAAGCACCTTTGCCCGGCGATGACAAATACAAACGCGCCGGATACGAGCCGACGCGCTTGAGAAATATCGATGATGCGAGGTTTGAGCTTAGCTCAAGCTGCGCGCAAGTTGATTTAACTGCGAGCGGACGCTGCCGTCCACCATGCCGCCGGACCAACGAACGATGAGTCCGCCCAGAATGGAGGGGTCCACCGAGAATTCGGCTTCGTCGGCGCCCACTTCCGCCTGGACTTGCTTCTGTTCCGCCGCGGTCAATGGCATGGCGCTGAGGATCTCGACGCTGCCGCCCAGGCCTTTTGCGCCTTCCGGCAGATCGGCGATGAAGCTGTTGACCAGCGATTTCTGCTTGGTTTTGCTGATGCTCTCATCGAGGATGCGGCTGGCAACCGCTACCGAGATATTCAGCACTTGCTCGCGCAAGTTGCCCAATTCCTGGTTGCGAATCGCGACTGCCTCATTCTGCGCGTCATACTGGATTCTGGCGGCTTCTTGACGCGCGTCTTGCTCAATGGACGAGGCGACCTCTTCACCACGTCCGCGCGCTTCGTCGATAACCTTCTGCGCTTCGCTGCGCGCTTGCGCCAGGATCTTGTCCGCCTCAGCCTCGGCGTTTTCGCGGGCCCGCGCCGCCGCCGCCGCATCTTCCAGGCCTTTGGCGATACGGTTGCGCCGCTGATTCAAAACATTGGTCAGCGGATCATAGATGAAGCGCGTCATTACTGTGTAGAGCACGACGAACGCGATTGCCCAGATCAACAACAGACCGGGGTTTATGCCCAAGTTTGCTAATACATCACCACCCATAATGTCCTCCTTTTCGTCTTCGGCGCCAGTTAGCTGAGTACGAAGAGGATAATCAGCGAAACAACGAGCGCGTAGATGGCGACCGCTTCCGCGAAGGCGACGCCCAGAATCATGTTCGTTTGAATCGTGGCGGTGTGATCGGGGTTCCGTCCCATCGCCATAACCGCGCCGCCAACGGCGAGGCCGATGCCGATACCACCACCGGCCGCGCCAATCATCGCCAAGCCCGCGCCGATCGCTTTGCCCATGATAATCGTTGATTGTGGATCCATTTAGATTTCCTCCGGTTGTGCTCTAAGGGATGTCAATCTGCTAATGTGCTTCGGCATGGTCATGGTCATCATCGTGATGATGGCTGACCGTCGCCAGGTTCATGAAGATCGCGGTCAACAGGGCGAAGACCAGCGCCTGTATGACACCAACGAAAAACTCGAGGATGAAGAAAGGCCAGGGCAGGATTGGAATCAGGAAGCTCATCACGAAGAGCAGGATTGATCCCGCGAAGATATTGCCCAGAAGACGGAAGCTGAACGAGAGAATCTTGGCGAAGTCTCCGATCAACTCAAGCAAGCCGACCGCCACATCAATACCGCCGAGCGGCGATTTGAATAGCGTTCCAAAGTTGAAGAACTTGGTCAGATAGCCAATGCCCAACGCCTTGAAGCCGATGTACTGAATCATCACGAAGGAGATCAGCGCCAGCGTCAGCGTCATGTTCAAATCAGTTGATGGCACGCGCACGAAGGGCAGAACAACCCAGGGCACCCGCTTCGCTTCTTCGCTCGCGGGATCGGGATGCAGTGGAATCGGTTCTTTCTTCTTCTCTTTATCGGCGGGTTCATAGCCGTCTTCCCAGGAGGAGACAGCGACGCCGGTGTAGCAGCCGCGATCGCGGCGCGCTTGCTTTTCGGCTGTGCGCGCATCCAGCGCTTCTTGCCTGGCGACGGCCACCGCGCCGGTATCGCCCGCATCTTCCGCGCGGTCGCCATGGTCATCGCCAGCCTCGCCGGCATGGTCGTCCTCCGCATGTTCTACATCGTCATGACCACCGTGTTCCGCTTTGTAACGCTCGTAGGCTTCGTCCTCTATCAGAGTTTGCCGCGCAGCCATGGCGGCAACCTCAGCGTTGGCCAAGGCCATTTCATCCGCAGTCGCTTCATCCGCCGGGCTGATCCAGTCACATTGCGCGTTGACGTAGGAGAAGCCGAGGAAACCCTGATAGATCTCGAAACCATCAGTAGTAACTGCCTTGTATTCGTCCGCTACAGGATCGTACTTTTCCTTGACGTGCGGATGGATAAAGCCGATGGTATCGACGCCGGGGACAAGCTCCATCCAGTTGGCTAGCAAAACGACCAGGAAGATGGTCATGAACATATTGAAGATGAGGCGGAAGTGGCGTCCGCCAGCGATGCCGCCGACAAAGCCCATCAGCCCTTCAAAGAGCATCTCAAACATGTTGTAGAAGCCACCGGGCGGGACTTCATTGCCATCTTTGGGTCTGCGCCGCGAGACGTAAACCACGAAGAGAAGCAAAAGAACCCATACGATGACCGCGCCGACCATGGTATTCGTCAAGCGGATATCGGTGATTGGGAAGTTGTAGCCCTCAGGGAAGTTCTCGCCCGGCAATTGGATGAACGGAATCGCAGGCGGGACCCGCAGCGCTACAAACACACCAGCCAGGAACATCAGCAAAGCGACGAAACGGCGTTTCCCGTTCCAGAAACTATTCACTTATATCTTCCTCCTTCTGTTTTGTGGCGCCTTGTAACTGCCTGGCTTTGTGACGCGTATAAAAGAATAGCGCCGCGAGATTCAGCGGGACACTCGCCAGCAACATCACGAAGATGAAAGTTGGACGCGTCCCAAAGGCTTCATCCAAAGCCAGGCCAAGCAACAGTGTTCCCAAAATAACAAGCAGGACGATACAGCCTACTTGCCCAACCACCCCGGCTACCAAACCATATGTAGACAGGGGATTGTTATTGTTCGCCATGACCTGCATATCTTGTCATCGGCCGTCCCATCCGCCATGCGGACAGACTTCGAGAATTTTATCACAATCAAAAATGTATGGCTACCGCGACTATAAGCCGCGCGCCCCCATTGCTGCCCAATCATAAACCGGCGTGACCGCAATAGTCCCGAGCAAGATGACGACTAGCGCAGTGATGCCCAACGACCAGGCATAAGCCCGCGGAATGGCAATTGACACATCGTCGTCCGGGCCTGAATCAACGTACATAACCTTGATGACCACCAAGTAATAATAGAGCGCGATGATGGCGTTGGTGACCGCGATCAGCGCCAGGCCAACAAGGTTAGCGTTTACCGCCGCCTGGAAAAGGAAGAACTTGCCGAAGAAGCCGGCCGCCGGTGGAATCCCGCCCAAGGAGAGCAAACCGATCGTAATGAACAGCGCCAGCCAGGGGCTGCGACGATTCAAACCGGCGAGGTCGCTGATCTCTTCCGTGTCAGTCGCCGCAATGAACAAAATAACGCCGCCGAAGACGAGCAAGTTCGTGAAGATGTACATAAACATGTAGAACGACACTGAAGCGACTGCCAGGCTGTCGTTCGCTCCCTGCAGGGCGACTACGCCGATGAGTGTGTACCCGGCTTGCGCGATAGACGAATAAGCCAACAGGCGCTTGATATTGCTCTGGCGCAGGGCGACCACGTTGCCCAAGGTCATGCTGACTATCGAAATCACGATGAGAAGATTTACCCAGAAATCCTGAATGACCACCCCGCCGATTACCAGTTCAGCCGGGAAGGTGGCGGTAAGAAATCGCAAAAGCAGCGCGAAGCTGGCCGCCTTGCTGGATACGCTGACGAAGGCGGTCACGGGAGTTGGCGCGCCCTCATAGACATCGGGCGTCCAGAAATGGAAGGGCACGGCGCTGATTTTGAAGCCGAAGCCGACTACGACCATCACCAGCGCGGTCATGACAGCGACCACATTGTCGCCAAGGCCGGCGCTCATGGCATCGGCGATGCCACTGAGACTGGTCGTGCCAGTGAAGCCATAAAGCAAGCTGAAGCCGAAAAGCATGATCGCCGAGGCAAAGGCGCCATAAAGGAAGTATTTCATGCCGCTTTCCGCCGAGCGCTTGTCTCCGCGGCGGAAGCTCGCCAGCATATAAAGCGGAATCGAGAGCGTCTCCAGTGCGACGAAGACCAGGATCAAGTCGCTGGCGCTGGACATCATAACGCCCCCGAGCGTGGCGATGATGACGATGAGATAGAACTCGCCTTTGTCGCCGACGCCTTTGTCGCCGGTTGCCATCAAGCAGGTAACCGCCCCGGCAAGCAAGAGCATCACCTTGAAGATCTGTGATAGCGGGTCGTAATTGACCATGCCGCCCCAGAGCAACGTTCCATTTTCAAACAGGCTGGGGTCGGGCAGCCAGATCAAAGGTATCAGCGCGAGCAGCGCCATACCCACCGCAGAGATAAACACGACATTGCGCCGCGCCGATGGCGATCCATAGATATCAGCGAAAAGCACGACGATGGCCAACGCGGTCAGGCCGACCTCCGGCAAGACGGATGGCAACTGCGCCCAGAGATCAAATTCCATCTAGCCACCTCCCAGCAGAGCGATAAGGGGTCGGATACCGGATTCAATCATCGGCGCCATAATCGGCGGGTACAAGCCCAGGATTATCAGAGGCGAGCCCAAGATTATCAAGACGATGCGGTCGGTCATTTCGATATTGCCGACATCGTGGAAGCGCTCGGCGTCAAATTCGCCGAAGAAGACCTGCCCCGCCACACGCAGCACGTAGGCGGCGGTGATGACGATGCCAAGCGCCGCGATGATTACGAGCGCGCTGTAATAATTGCTCAACTGAAAGGCGCCGAGTTGAAGGGTGATCTGCTCGGAGGCGGCCCACATGCCTTGGAAAATGGGGAACTCGGCGATGAAGCCGCTCAAGCCGGGCATTCCCATGCTGGTCAAACCACCGATGACAAAGGCGACGCCGACCCAGGGCATCACCTTGATGAAACCGCCCAGGCTCGGGATATCGCGCGTGTGCGAGCGGTCATAGACCATGCCGACGACGCCGAAGAAGAGTGCCGTCATCGCGCCGTGGCTGAACATCTGGATGCCGGCGCCGGTCATGCCGGTCAGGTTCATCGTCGCCCACCCCATGCTGACCAGACCCATGTGGCTGACTGAGGAAAAGCCGATGACATATTTAAAGTCGCGCTGGCGGAAGGCGATCAGCGCGCCGTAGACCACGTTGATCAGCGTCAGGAAAACGATCCAGGGCAGATGTGTATCAGCGCCATCGGGCAGAAGCTGGACCCCGGAACGCAAAGCGGCGAAGGCGCCAACTTTCATCAAGACACCGGCGTGAATCATCGAGACGGCGGTGGGCGCCGCGACGTGACCATCGGGGGACCAGTTGTGGAAAGGGAAGACGCCAGCAAGGACGCCGAAGCCCATGAACATGAAGGGGAACCAGAAGCGCTCGAAGTTCAAGCCGTCGATGCCGAGTATTTCGATGGCGAAAGCGCCGTTCTCGGCTGCCAACGTCAATTGCACGATGCTCCAACTGTAGGGGCCGCTATCAGCCGGCAACAGGCCGCTTTCGACTGCAGCGCTGAAAACATCAGCGCCGCTACCGGCGAAGTAGGCGCCGGCGGCGAAGTACATCGCCACGGCGGCGACCAGCGCGAAAACCGACCCGACCAGTATATACAGTGTCAACTTCATAGCGGCGTATTCGCGCAGCTTGACCCAACCCCAACCGGCGATGAGCAAGTACATCGGGAAGATCGCCAGCTCGTAGAAAAAGAACAACATAAAGAGATCGACGGCGATGAAAACACCGTAGACACCGGCAACCAAAAACATGAAGAAGGCCATGAACTCGCGCAGGCGGTCCTGGATTTTCCAGGAGATCAAGACGCCAGCCACCGCGACCATGCCGGTGAGTAGCACCATTGGCGCGGAGACGCCGTCAACGCCGACATGATAGGCGATGCCGAGCGACTCAACCCAAACGATCCGCTGCTCAAAAGCCAGCGCGTCAGCGAACATCTGCGCGCCGCTTAGCTCGGCGCCGGATTCGAGCAGCGCACGCTGGTTTTCGATCAAGCCCCCGTCAGATTTGACGAAGTTGTCATAACCGAAATAGACAGCGAGTGAAAGCGCCAGGACCGCCGCCGCCGCCGTGACGCCGACGCCACGGACCAGATCACGATTCTTGCGATCCAGGAAGAGGATGACGACGCCCGCAATGATCGGGATGAAGATGATCGCAGTGAGGACGGAGAATCCCGTGGCTTCCATAGAGGCAATCCTAGCTCGCCAAGCCGGCGAATATGGACGAAACCGTCGTATTGATCAGCGGCAGAATCCAGTTGGGATAGACGCCGGTCAATAGCATAAGCACAATCAGCGGCGCCATGCCCAGCAATTCTGCCGGTGTCAGTTCCAGGCTGTAATCCTTCCAGCGCAGGTTGAAGGGACCGTGCAAGACGGCGCGGATGCCTTTGAGGATATAGCCGCCGGTGAAGAGCAAGCCAATCATGGCGATGGCGGTCAGCGCGGTGAAGACAGGCCAAGCGCCGCGGACAATTAAGAATTCGCTGACGAAGCCATTCAAGCCGGGCAAGCCCAAACTGGCGAAACTGGTGAAGAGCAGGATCGCGCCCATCACCGGCGCCTTAACCCACAGCCCGCCGTAGTCCGATAGCTCGCGGGTATGCGTCTTGTGATAAAGCGCGCCGGCCAGCAAAAACATGCCAGCCGAGCTGAGCCCGTGATTGAACATCTGCAAGACAGTGCCGTTGGCGGCGAGGATCGCCGTCTGCGTATCGGCCGCCGGATTCGCGCCGGTCCAGAGTTGGGCATAGGCCTGCGCCATGACGGCGATGCCGATGCCGACGAAGCCCATGTGATTGACCGAACTGTAAGCGACCAAGCGCTTGATATCGGTCTGGCCAAAAGCAGCGAATGCGCCGAGCACGATGCCAACCACCGAAAGTATGGCGAAGAGCGTCGCCACGTTGACGCCGATAATGACGACCTCGGTCAGCCAGACATCAGGGAAGAAAGGAATGACCAAGCGGATGAATCCGTAAGCGCCCAACTTCAGCATGATGCCCGCCAGCAGCATGGAGCCGGCTGTCGGCGCTTCGCCGTGGGCATCGGGCAGCCAGGTATGGAAGGGCCAGATCGGCACTTTTATGCTGAAAGCGACGAAGAAACCGGCGAAAGCCAATGCCTTGACCGTGCTGACGTCAACGCCGAGCAGAGCCTCGCCTTGACGGAATAGCGGCCAGCTCTGAGTTAATTCCGCGATGTTATACGTGCCGGCCGACCAGCCGATGAGCTGCGTCGCCAGCAACATGCCCAAGGTGCCGCCGAAGGAATAAATCATGAACTTGGTAGAGGCGTAAAAGCGTCCGCTGAATTTGACGCCGGCTTTCGGCAAGCTGCCCCACTGATTGATGAGGAAGTACATCGGCACGAGCGTTAGCTCATAAAAGAGGAAGAAGACCATCAGGTCCATCGCCACAAAGACGCCCATGCTGCCGGTTTCGAAGAAGAGCAGCAGCGCCAGGTGCATATTAGAGCGGTCTTCGATATTCCAGCTCGCTAGAATGGCCAGCGGCGTCAAGATGCCGGTGAGCAAAACCATGACCACGCTGATGCCATCAACGCCGAGCGTCCAGCGGGAGCCAAGCGCCTCGAACCAGGGCGAGTCTTGCGTGACGATAAATTGATCATCGCCGATCGCCAACCCGGCCGCCTGATAATCGAAGAAGACCTTGATCGACAGCAGCGCCAACAATAGCGAAAGGATTAAAGCCACCCAACGCCCGACTTGCTTGCTGGGACCCAGGGAGGCCAGTGACGCCACGATGAAAGCGCTGAGCACCGGACCGAAGACCAGAACCGAGAGCGCGTCTATCCCAAACACATCGATCATGAATGCGTCTCCCTATAGCGCCAGCGCCGCGTCCGCCGACAGAACCAGGACGATGCCAATCAGAACCGCCGCCGCCAGGACGAGCAGCATATACAGCTGCACACGCCCGGTCTGCATCCGTCGGAGCCAGCCGCCGATGTAGAATATCGCGATGGGGATGCCATCGCCAACGCCATCAATCAACCAGAGATTCAAGACTTTGGTCAGATCGCCCAGCCAAGTGGCTATCCGCGCGATGATATGCAAAAGCGCGTCGATGATGCCGCGATCAAGCAAGATGATGACTTGCGCCGCCAGCCATTGCGATGGCTTGACGAAGACCTGTCCGTAGATGTCATCAAGATAATAGCGATTCTGGAAGAGCGTGTGCAAGGGACCAAGCCTGTCGACCAGCGGGTCCGGCTGCCCGGCTTTTAAAGGCTTGCGCCAATACATCCTGTATCCGAGCCAGAGACCGAGAAGCGCCACGATGAACGAGGTCGCGACCGGGACGATATTGAAGGGCGGCGCTTTTGGATGATAATCCGGCAGCGATGCGAAGGCGGCCGTTGTCTCGGGCAGCGGCAGCGCTTCAATCACCAGGTGATGGAAGGCGTTGTGCTCGGGCGAGAATATCGGACCCAGGACCGGGAAATCAGTCGGTACGCCGACGAAACCGGCGCCGATGGCGAATACAGCCAGAATCAGAAGCGGCAGCGTCATCGTGAAGCTGATGATGCCCTGCCCCAGGTTGGCATGTTTCGCCGCTTCACTGCGCGGCTCGCCACCGAAGGTCAGCGAGATTTGCCGCATGGTATAGAAAGCGGTCATGAATGCCGCCAGCGCCAGCAGAACGAATACGAGCGCATGAGCGCCGCTGCCATATTCACTCAGCACCAGCCAGGCATCCGCCAAGATTTCATCTTTGGACCAGAAACCGGCCGTGATAATAGGCAAACCGGATAACGACAAACCGCCGATCAAGAAGGTCCAGAAGGTGACCGGCATGGTCTTGCGCAGCCCGCCCATATTGAGCATATCTTGCGGATCGAAGTGGTGGCCATGGTCGTCATGACCATGATCGCCGTGCTCGTGCGCATGGTGCTCGCCATGCTCCATACCGTGTATCACCGAGCCGGCCGCCATGAAGAGCAGCGCCTTGAAGAAGCCGTGCGTGATGAGATGGAAGGCAGCCGCGATATAAGCGCCGATGCCCAACGCCGCCATCATAAAGCCGAGTTGTGAGATCGTTGAATAAGCCAGCACCGCTTTGACATCATTCTGCGCCACCGCCATTGTCGCCGCTAGCAGGGCAGTAAATGCGCCGACCACCGCCATAAATGCCAGAGGCTCGGTCATAATGCCGTGATGCGGATCACCACCGGCGGCGAAAAGCGGATATAGGCGTATCAGCGAAAAGATACCAGCAGAGACCATCGCCGCGGCGTGAATCATGGCGCTGACAGGGGTGGGGCCTTCCATCGCGTCCGGCAGCCAGACGTGCAGCGGGAATTGCGCCGACTTGCCCACCGTGCCGATGATGAGAAAGATGCCGATGATGCTCGCCGCGCTGACCGTCCAGCCGCCGAAGATGATCGGCGTCGTCGTCGCCAGCAAATCGAGCGCCTCCGGGCTGTACATGATTTCGCGATAGCTGAGCGTGCCGGTGATGCTATATAGGTAGGCGATGCCGAGAAGCATGACGACATCGGCGATGCGCGTGGTGGTGAAGGCTTTGATGGCCGCCTTGTAGGCGCTTTCCTTCTCGAACCAGAAGCCGATGAGCATGTAGGAACAGACACCCATGATCTCCCAGCCGACGAAAAGCAGCAAAACATTATCCGCCACGACCAACGTCAGCATGGCGCCGGCGAAAAGCGAAATCAAGGCGAAGAAGCGCGCCTGCCGCGGATCGTGCGCCATGTACCCGATGGAATAGATGAAAATCATTAGCACGGCGATCGGCACCATGACCAGCATGATCACGGTCGCCGGGTCGACCAGGACGCCCATGTGGAAGGCGGTCTCGCCCGTGTCCATCCAGGCGATGCTGCTCGCGAGCACCTCCTCGCCGATGTGATGCAATTGGGAGGCGTTGGAGAGCGTCTGCCAGCTAATCAACAAGGCGACGATGACACCCGCCATGCCGACAATGACACTGATGACACGGCTTGCCGGATGGACCACGGGAACCATCATGCCGTCATAATCCGGATGATGCCCGCCGTACTCGTGCTGATCGGTGGCGGGAACCAGCTTCGACTTGTTGGTGATAAGCGTGATGATCAGGAAAGCCAGCAGCGGGCCAGCCGGTATCAGCCAGGGCAAGGCGTTCGGATCGTTGAGGAAATCCATAGCGGTCCTTATCCTTTAAGCGCGACGGCTTCTTCCGGTATCACCGAACGCCGATTGCGATAAACCGTGATGATAATCGCCAGGCCGACTGCCGCTTCCGCCGCCGCTACTATAAGCACAAAAGCGGTGAAGGCGTAGCCGTTAAGCAGCAAGTCGGTACTCGTCTCACTGTAGCGCCAGAAAGCGACCAGGTTGATATTGACCGCGTTCAGCATCAATTCGACGCTCATCAGGATCGCAACAGCGTTACGGCGCGCCAGCACACCAAATACGCCCAGCGAGAACAAGGCTGCGGCGACCGCCAGATACATCCAGAGAGGCACCATGCCTTATCCTCCCTTCGCCTTTTCGTCGCGGGCGATGACGATCGCGCCGATCATCGCGGCCGTCAGCAATACCGACGCCAGCAGGAAGGGCACGACATAGCCATTCTCGTCAACCAGCGCGATGCCAAGATCGCGCGTGGATGCCACATACTGCGGCGCCGACTCAGGCAAATGACCGCCAAATATCGGTACGGTAACGCCAAATAGAAGAATGAGGAAAAGCAGAAGCGAGCCGATGAAACTCGGCACGATGCGGATATAGCGCTCCTTGATGCGCGTGACGCTGCGCGTGAGCATCACGGCAAAGGTAATCAGAATGGCAATAGCGCCGATGTAGACAAGAATCTGAACCGCCGCCAGGAAAGGCGCGCTCAACAAGATAAAATAGCCGGCCACGCCAAACAAACTGACCATGAGCCAGATGGTGCCTTGAAAAAGGTTGCGCGTGGTCACTACGCCGAAGCCGCCGCCCAGCGTGAAGATTGTGAAGACGACGAAACCGATTGTGATCGCGTTCAATTCCATCACCCCATTCTCCCTAGTCCGCCACCGCTTGCGCCAGCGCGGCCCGCGCCGCCATCGATTCGCGCCGGGCTTCTTGCCCGCGCTTGCGCAGGAGGCCCAGCAGGTAGACCGTCATCGCGCCGTTAATCACCAAGAGAACCACCGTGGTCGGCAATAGCTCCACGAAACCTGCTTCAGCCAGGTTACGCGGTGAGACGCCCAACTCTTGCATCACTTTCAAGGCCAGCGAAATGAAGACCAGGTTCGCGATCGACAGCGGCACCAAGAACTTCCAGTTGAAAGCCATGATCTGATCGATGCGCAAGCGCGGCACGGTGTTGCGCAGCCATAGCGTCGTGAAATATATGAGACCACCCTTCGCGCCCAACCAGGCGAACGCGATCAGCGGCGATTCGTAATACAGCGGCCCCATCCAGCCGCCAAAGAATAACAAAGCCATCAAGATGCCATTCGTAAAGACATGCAAGAATTCGGCAGCGAAGAACATGCCAAACTTCATGCCCGAATATTCGATGTTGAAGCCCGCCACCAACTCGGACTCCGCTTCGATGAGGTCGAAGGGTGCGCGACCGGTCTCGGCTTGTGATGAGACATAGAAGATCACAAAAGCCAGCGGCGACAGCACTACGAACCACATGCCCGTCTGCGCGTTTACGATATCAAGCAAGCTCATGCTGCCAGCCAGCAAGACCGGCGCCAGCAAGGCGAATACCAGCGGCACCTCATAACTCACCAGCAGCGATACAACACGGAATGCGCCCAGCAGCGCATATTTGTTGTTGCTCGCCCAGCCGGCCACCATTATCGCCAGCGTCCCGAAAGAAGCGACCGCCACAAAGAAAAGCGCGCCAATTTCCAAGTCGACGCCGAAGTGGAAGGGTGTGAAGGGAATCACCGCCCAGATGAGCACAACGGAAGCGAAGGAAACCAGGGGCGCCGCATTGTAAAGCACGCGGTCGGCGGCTGTCGGCGTGATGTCTTCTTTGCTGAGCAGCTTGATCATATCGGCAATGGTCTGCAGCAAGCCGACCGGACCGACCCGATTAGGTCCGATGCGGTCCTGAATGCGCGCGGCGACCTTCCGCTCCACCCAAATCAATACGATTACGGTGACAAGCGGGATGCCGCTGACCAGCAAAACGCCGACCAACAAGGACAGAAAATGTGCAAGACCGGCATCGGCGCCGGACTCGACGAGCAGTTGGCACAAGCCTGTACAAAGTTCGTCCATAGTCGTCTCCCGCCCGCTTCAACTCCTGCCTATTTCCAATCCAGCGCGTTCTTCTTCCAAGCGTAAAACAACGCGTCCGTCAGCAGGAAGATGAACAGGAAACCGGCTACAAAGCCGAACAAACTCATCTCGTTGTAAGCGACGGCCCATGGGAAAAGGAATACCATTTCGACATCGAATACAAGAAAGATCAGACCATAAATGTAATACTGCACCCGAAACTGAACCCAGGTATCGCCGATGGTTTCGACGCCGCACTCATACGTGGAACTCTTGAGCACATTCGGTTTGCGCGGACGAAAGAGCCAGGCTATGACGATCGGCAGCGCCGGGAAGACGGGCGCCATGACGGCAAACACGCCGATAAATGCCCACTCGTTAAGTACGTTCATCGGAGCCGTATCCTAGATCCTGCCACAAAACAACCGTTACCGGCCAGTTCCGCTCGGCACTCTAAACGTCCTGATTCTGCACTAACGCCAAGGCGATCGCGTCAATTTCCGCACATACAAACCAGGTCGCAACTACGGTGTTTGCGCCATTTATCACAAACGGGATAAGTATAGCAGGGGGGGTTTTGTAATGCAACGGACTTTTGCATTCCGATTTTCACTACAAAGCTGGCACTCCAGCATAGCTGCCCTGCCCTTCCTACGCCTATGCCGGGTTAACTGTGATTGCGGATTGGACAGCGCAAACTGGCACTATGAATGCCACTAAAGCTAACCCAAAATTGCCTTATGGCAGTTATAAAGGCATCGGCTCCTTCCGGCGGCGCGGCAGGCTCGGCGGACATCGTCGCTTGGGACGAATTCGTCATGGCTCAGCCGCGGGCGCACCTGCTGCAGCTTTCGAGCTGGGGTATCTTAAAGGCGCGTTTTGGCTGGGATGCGCAAATCGTCGCCTTGACTGAAAGGAACGAGATTCAGGCCGGCGCACTGGTTTTGCTAAAGCCCTTGCCCTTCATGGCCGGCAAGATGGCCTATGTCCCGATGGGCGGTTACGTTTCGGGTTCAAGGAGTTACGCATCGCTCTGGAGCGCTATCCGCCGCGAAACCGGCGCCGCCTTCCTCAAAATCGAGCCTGGACACTTTCCCGTCGGTGAGTCGCCCGATCTGGCTGGCGCGGGATTTCTGAAGAGCCCGCAATCAATACAGCCGGCCGCGACCATTACCATCGACATCGACGCGGATGACAACACGATAATGCGGCGAATGAATCAAGGCACGCGCCGCAAGATTCGCAAAAGCCTCGCCGGCGGTATCGTATATAAGGAAAGCAGCCGCGCGGACTTGCCCGAGTTCAACCGGCTCATGCAACAGACAGGCGCGCGCAACGCATTCGGCGTGCACAACGCCGCCTATTTTGCCGCGGTCTGCGATCTCTTCATGCCCGAGCGCGGCGCGCTGCTGCTCGCGCGGCATGAGGGCGAATTGCTGGCTGCTATCATGGTCTTCGCTGTGGGGGACACAGCCTGGTACCTCTACGGCGCGTCTTCACGCTCAAAGAGCAATTTATACGCCACTTACGGCATTCAATGGAAGGCGATACAGTGGGCGAAGCGCCGCGGCTGCCGCTATTATGATTTGTGGGGCGTGCCCGACCATGATGAGGCGACGCTTGAAGCCGAGTTCAAAAACCGCAATGATGGTCTCTGGGGCGTATATGGATTCAAACGCGGCTGGGGCGGCGAGGTCATGCGTACGCTCGGCGCCTGGGACCTGCCCTGGAATCCCATCGTCTATACGGCATATCGCGCCGCCCTGAAGCTGAAGCGCTAGCCTGAAGAAGGACGCCGACATCCTGAAGATCTATGAGATTCATCAGCGCGATCGCTGGAATGACACGCTGCGGCGCCTGCCCTACGCCCACATTCTACAATCCTGGGAATGGGGCGAATTCAAACGCGTGACCGGCGGCTGGAGTATCGAGCGGCTGGCATTTGAGCGCGGAGGGACCGTCGTCGCGCTGGCGAGCCTGGCGACGCGCACGATGGGACCGCTGCAAGTGATGGTGGTCAGCAAGGGGCCCGCGCTCGATTACAGCGATATCGATCTGGCCCGCGAAGTATGGAACGAACTGGCGCGGCGCGCAAAAGGCTTTGGCGTCATCTGGCTTAAGATTGACCCCGATGTCATCGCCGCGACCGGTCTGCCGGCAAGCGCCGACGACCGCCAAGACAAACGCGGCAGCGAGGTGATTGATTTGCTCAAGACGGAGGGTTGGCGCTTTTCCGATTCCCAGGTGCAGTTTCGCAATACACTGACGATCGATTTGAGCCGCAGCGAGGACGAGTTGCTCGCGGCCATGAGCGGCAACACCCGCCGCAAGGTACGCGTCGCCTATAAGAAGGGTGTCGAGATCCGCCCGGCGACCATCGAGGATCTTCCCCTCCTCTATCAACTGTACCGCGTCACTGGCGAGCGCGACAAGTTCTTGATTCGACCGCTCGAATATTATCAGCGCGCCTGGCGGGAGTTCATGTCGGCCGGGCTGGCGCATGGCTTGATCGCGGAATACCGCGGCCAGGCTTTAGCCCATGTCATCCTGTTTCACTTCGGGCGCAAGTGTTGGTACTTCTACGGCGCCTCTTCAAATGAAGAGCGCGAACGAATGCCCAATTACGCCCTGCAATGGGCGGCGATAAAGTGGGCCAAGACGCAAGGTTACGCCGTCTACGACATGTGGGGCGCGCCCGATATCTTTGACGAAAGCGATAGAATGTGGGGCGTCTATCAATTCAAGCGCGGCTTTCGCGGACAACTGGTGCGGCACATCGGCGCTTGGGATTTTGCGCCCCAGCCCTGGCTGTATCATACTTATGCTGGCGTCATGCCGCGGCTGTTGAGCTTGATGAGGCACTAGGAGATGTAAAATGGTTGAAGACGCGCTGGTCAAAGAATTTCATGATGTCGGTTACGTGGTGGCGCGTGGTGTATTTGCGCCGGACGAAATCGAGCGCATCAAGTCGCACTTCATGGCGCTGAACCGCGCCGGTCATGGCTACGAAGGCGATCGGAATACACTGCTGGGCAATGATGACCCGCTGAAGGCCTACCCGCGGCTCGTGCATCCGCATCGCTTCGACAGCTTCTCGCTGGACTGGCTGCTGGATGAGCGCCTGCGCCGCTGGACGACCGCCCTGCTCGGCCGCGAGCCTTATGCCGCGCAGACGATGTTCTACTACAAGCCGCCGGGCGCGCGTGGCCAAGCGCTGCACCAGGATCAGACGCCGCTGAGAGTGCATCCGGGCACCTGCCTAGCAGCCTGGATGGCCGTGGACGACTGCGACGAAGAGAATGGCTGCTTGCAAATCGTTCCCCGAACGCATGACTTGCCAAGGCTTTGCACGATCGACGCCGATACTACGCAGAGCTTCAGCAGCTCAACCGTGCCGCTGCCGCCGGGCAGCGAAGCCATGCCGGTCATCATGCGAGCCGGCGATGTCGTCTTCTTCAACGGCCAAGTCATCCACGGCAGCTATGCCAATACCAGCGCGACCCGCTTCCGTCGCGCCCTCATCGCCCATTATGTCGTCGGCGAAGCGGAGAAGGTCGCCGAGTTCTATCACCCGTTGCTGACATTTGACGGCGAAATGGCGGAGCTACAAGTGAGCGACAAAGGCGGCCCCTGTGGCATCTTCGTTGATGAGGGCATTTCCGCGGTTAAGATGGTTGATCCCGCTTAAGGACGACTTATTCAGTAACGGTAAATCTAGCCCCGTCGCCGCGCCCATACACTTCCGGGAAATAGAGCGCTTGGGCGATCGGCGGGATCACATTGAACTCGCCGGCGATGGTCGGGCGGATTGTATAGATGAATTCGTAAACACCCGCTGGCAGCCCGCTGGCGTAAATGACAGCCCGCTCGTCGTGAAATTCGATATGATCAAAGTGCCACCAGCCCCAGCCTTGTTCGCGCGGATCAATACGCTGGCCGCGCGGCATTGCGCCTAGCTGCGGGCTTGTCGCCAAGTCCGGATTCACCGCTTCGGCGCCAGCGGGGAAGAAGTCTTCGAT
Source organism: Anaerolineae bacterium (assembly GCA_022822545.1). GTDB lineage: Bacteria > Chloroflexota > Anaerolineae > Aggregatilineales > Phototrophicaceae > UBA6055. The sequence continues at coordinate 80,438 of JAJEBE010000032.1, read as the reverse complement.
CACGACATAGCGCAGGCTGTTCGGCACGGTAATCCGCAGGCGCGCCTGAACGGTGTCTCCAATGGAAGCGCCGGTCACTGCCCTGCCCGATTCATCCTCCGGCAGGCTATAGGTCCGCGATACTTTGATGCCATGACTGTAGGCTTCTACCTGGTCAACCGGAACATCGAGATTCAGATGCGCCGTGTAGTAGAGAACACCCGCGCCTTCATCGCGCTGGAATTCGACGATATTGCTCTCGCGCTCCTTCAAGTCAGCCAGGTCGATGCCAAGCGCTTCGGTCGCCAGCGCATTGTCGGGTATGGCAAGGTCCCGCAAGAGCTCGGCATCGTTCACAGCGATGCTATAGACATAATCGGGATTGAGTTCGCCACTGAACAGCATCCAGTTGGTCAAGGCGATTATTGACCAGGTATTCTCCTGTGATGACGGCCAATAGCCATTCCCGTCGCGCACCGTGACCAAGCGCCTGGCGATATTCGGCAAAAGGTCGCTCTCCGGGCGAAGCTTGAGCAGCGCATTCAGCACCAGCGCCGTCGAGCGGATATCAGTCGACCAATTCCAGCGGTCTTCGTAGGGCTCTTCAAAGTAGGCGCCGCTCGCACGCAGGACCGCCCGATTGAGCATAAGCTGTGTCAGCGCGTCCAGCCGCAAGTGATCTGCCGGATTGATACGGTGAAGCGCCAAAGCCAGAAAGGCAGTCGCGTCCAGATTCAGGCGATCGCGACTTTCGTAGAGTGTCGTGCTGCGGGCGATATCGGGCGCGCCCGATTCAGCAAGGGCGTACAAGAGAAAAGCCTGCCGATTCAATTGCCACTGCTCAACCTCCAGCGAAGGCCTGATGAGCTGCTCCCGGAGGAAACGCCGCGCCCGCCGGATGACCCTAGCATCGACTGGATAGCCTTGTGCCTCCGCTACAGCCAAACCGATAAGGGCATAAGCGGAGGTCATGGCATCCGCCTCCGGATAAGCGCACCAACTCCAACCTCCGTTCGCGAGTTGCCGCCCGTACAATGTCTGCAAGCCCTCCGATACCAACTCATCCAGCCTGTTCTTGAGCGTCGGCCGCGAAAGCGCCAATTCCTTAAGGGCGCGGTATGAAACGATGTTCGGCAAGAAGCGGCTGACGACTGCCGAGTTGCATTCGCTGAATCGTCGAGATTCCGCGTCCAGGAAGGTTAGGCTCTGGTTGGTCACGCCAGCAAGCGACTTATCGAGACGGATATCAAGACGGCCGGCGGCCACATCAAAAACGCGCGGCAGCCTGACCGCTTCCGAACGCGAGCCCGCTTGAACAAGTTGACCAGCCGCGCCAACTGTCTCCCGCACATCATATCGGTAGACCGGCAGCCTGCCCTCGTCATCGCTGCTCACGGGAGAAATGCTCGCGTCAGCGAATACGCCATCCACGCTGCGCGCGACAAAAACTGGCGCGACCGTAGCGACATCCGCCACTCTCGCCGTCCAGGTCACGCGCTGACGGCCGCCAGCCGGTATCGCCACTGTCTGGACTTGATCAACCGACGCCGACAGTTCCAGCCCGGAGAAGTTTTCAATCGAAACAATCGCGTTAATATCTTGACCGGTGTTGTTGTTCACCACCGCCGCCAATTGCGCGCTGTCGCCGACGACAAAGAAACGCGGCGTCACCGGTCGAATGAGCAGCGGACGTGTGCTGAGCAGGTCGAAGGTCTTTTCGCCAACCAGCAGCCTGCCGTCGCGCCCCTCTGTCAAGGCGCGCGCGTCCAGCCGCCAGGTTGTCAGATTGTCCGGCAGCCGCAACTCAACCGCCGCTTCACCGTCCGCGTCGGTAATCACGCTTGGATTCCAGTAGGCCGTATCGATGAACTCTCCGCGCAGATCAACAATTCCGGCTTCAAAAATACCGCCGCCGCCGCCCTTCCGCTCCGACAAGCTGGCCGTGAGGGTTTCGGCGTTTACGATCAATGCGCTTGAGGTGCGCACGCTGAGTTCCTGCGGGCCATAAAAGGACTCCAGAAGCAACTCGCTATTGCGCTCGCCCACCGAAAGCGCCGCCAGGTCAGTCACGCCTATGCCGACCTCGGCCGCCACCGGATCGCCGCGATAGTCGGTAACTCGCAGCCGATATTCGACATGGTCTTGGGGCGCGGCGACATCGGTATCGGCGCTGATGTCGATATTCAGCGCTTTCTGCTCAATATCAACCAGCAGTTGCGTCATGCCCACGCGCCAGGACGCCGTCGCATGATTCTCGTCGCGGGGCTTCACGAGAAAAACGCTGACAAAGATATTGGGCGCGTGCTGTGGCAGAATCTCGAATTCGTAGATATGCGAATTGCTGCTTAGGCTGACCCGCTCGGCGCTGAGGACATCTCCGCGCTCGATGCTGATCAACGCCTCCGCCCGCCCTTGAAACGGCGAGGCAATCAAGATTTTCGCGCGGTCGCCTACGCTGTAATTCGTCGATTCCAGCACGAGCTGAATTGTGTTGTTATTTTCCTGCCGCCAACTTACATAATCCGGCCCGGAGACCCACGCATAGGTAGCAGCGCGCGCGAAGTGACCAGCTTTATCACGCGTGGACACAATTATCTTGAAGATGCCCCCATTCGGCGGCTGATAGACGAATCTTGCCTTGCCATCGTCGGCGGTTGTCACGCTGCCGGCCGCCACTGGAATCTCTTCGACATCCCAGGTCCAGGCGATCGCGCCGGTATCCGGGTCTTGCTCTTGCAGGCTTATCCAGCGGCGCTCAAGGACACGAATATCAATCGGCTGGTCCGCTATCGGTTGGCTATCCCAATCAACCGCGATGAGATCAATCCGGCTGTCCTCACCGGCGACGCTGACTGTGTTCGCGGCCCGCGCGCCGACATAGAGCATCGCCTGATGCACAATCAGGTTCGCGCTGTCATAAATCGTCTGCCCCGCTTCATCGCGGATCGCCGCTTCTACCCGCCATCGTTGGCTGCGCGCCTCGCCCGCTAAATCACCGACAAGGGCGAAGCTCGCGATACCGTCGCTGTCGGTGGAAAGGCTGCCTTCGTCAATGACACGGTTGAAGTCGTAACCTTCGCCGTCGAGTACATAAATGTCCCTGTCAGAAAAATCGTAGCGACCATCACCGGTATAGTTGAATTCATAAGGCGCAGCATAGACGGCATATTCGGCTTCGGCATCCGTTACCGGCCCGCCAAAGAAGTACTGCCCTTCCAGGTCAAAGCTGGCGGAGGCGCCCCCCACGATTTCTGGCGAATCGGTGGCAAGCGTCACTTGGTATTCCGGCAGGCGATATTCCGCGACCAAGAATGTAATAGCCCCGCCTTCTTGAATAAAGTCGCCTTCACGCGGCAGGCTGACCTCCAATGTATAGGCGCCCAGCGATGCCTCCTCAGCGATGTCAAATTTGCCGCTGAAGCTGCCGAAGTCGTTCAGCGGAATATCGCGCTGAAAGACGGCTTCGCCCTGCGCGTCCCGGATAGTCACGGGCGCCGTCTCATGGGGCGCCGGCATGTATACGACATCGTCCTTGCTGCGCAAGATACCACGAAAGTAAACCGGCTGCCCCGTGCGGTAAACCGGACGATCGGTATAGAGATAGGTCTGATAGGCGCGGGGCGACCAGGAAAAACGATAACCGAAGTTCCAGGGCTCAGCGCCGCCGGACCAGTTGGTATAGCCGATTCCGAAATGATCCGCTGTGGAAAGCACCGCGACAAAGGGCGAATAGAGATCGCGCGTGTAGGGGATATCCACTATTGCGATGCCGTCTTCGTCAGTTGCGCCGCCGCCAACGAGCGCGCCGTTCGCGCCGTATACGGCGATGTTTTCGTCCCTGACTGCTTCGCCGCTCTCCACATCGATCGCCCAGATTGTCAAGCGATCGGTCGCCTGCTTGACCGTCAGGACGGTGGTGGCGATATTCAGAAAATGCTTATTCCGCCAGGCGAAGCGCTCCAGCCCGGGCGACTGCGCTTCGAGGAAATAGACGCCCGGCCCCAAGCCCGCCCTCTCTAGCAAGCCTGCGCCGGTATCCTCTTCAGCGTTTGGCTTGAGGAAGTCTTCTTCGCTCAGCGAAAGCAACTCATAGCGCGTGACATTTTCCGGCGTATCGGATTCGATGCGCCAACGCCGGATCACTTGATCGTCCGCCGGCTCAAAACCCGTCGCGGGATCGTAATGCTCCTCCTGCGTGAGACGGCCGACGAAGTCCGCCAGCGGCACGCGGCTTAGTTCGAGATCGACATGTCTCACGCCACGATGGTAGAGATAGAGTTGAGTCCGCGCGCGGTAGGCGTTATAGAAGCCGATCGGGCCGGGCACATTTAATCCCAGCTCGGGCGAGCGTGGGCCGGTCCTGTAACTGAAGGTCAGCGCTTCGCTGATCGCGTTGCCGTAAATATCTTCCATGCCCGGCGCGATGCGGATGCTATAAGAGGTGGAAGGCTGCGCGTCAAAAGACACGGTATAGCGTTTGCTCCATTCGCTGAAGTAGTAACGCGGACTCAGCTCAGGCCCGGGCTCAATCGTGATCCGATCGGGCAAGGTTTCGATGTTCATCATTGATGCGAAGAACAGCGAGAAGCCGCCCCGGTCAGCAGTTTCGGCGCCATCGACCGGCTCGGTTGCGGTGATGGCGGGCGGGGGCACGGTATTGTAAGTCCATGCCCCGCCCGGCAAATTGCTGAATCGCAGGTCCGGCGGCGATTCCGTGGAAAAGCCCGCCTCATATACCGAATCCAGCTGCAAGCGCTCCTCTGGCGCAAAAGCAAATCCCATGCCATCGTCGGACCAGGTAAAGACGCCGCTTATGTCAGCGCCGCCTTCGTCCGGCAGCACGCGCAGATAGAAAGCGCGCTCGATGGCGCCGCGGTCCAGCGCTTGATTGAAACGCAACTGCAAGATGGGGTCGAGGACCAGGTCAAGTGTGCCCGGCGGCGGATCAATCGAAACAAGCGATGGCGCCGCCGTTTGAAATGTCCAGGAATAAGCCCTCTGCAAAACCGCGCCGTCCACTGCCGTCAAATCTTCGTCGATGATGGCCGTATACCGGCTATCACTCTCCAGGGGCGCCGCCGGCTTGAACTCGTATATCGCGCTGTTGATCCATTCCCCCGTGCCTGCAACTGAGGGCGAAATTTTTAACGGCTGCGGCAAATCTCCCGCATCCATCAAGGCGGTCAGCGGCACGACGGGGCGATCAAACACGACTGTGATTGCCGAATCTGTCGGCACGGGTCCTCCATCCGGGCTCGGCAAGACCTCCGCCGCCTGCAGGTAGCCGGCGGTGAGATAGCTCACTTGATAAGGATCAACGAGAATGGCGCCATCTTTTGCCTGCAAGGGCGGCATCAGCGCGAAAGTGTATGTCGTCTCCCGCTGGTACTCACTCCGAGGCGAGAACGTCAAGCTGAATTCGTCACAGGTCAGATCCCCGTTTATCGCCGGTGTCCAGCGAAAAGCCGCCTCTGCCTCCTGGCAGTCCACCCGTCGATTGAACAAGATGGTGACCGCCTGATCCAGCGCCAGCGAAGCGACCGGCGCCGGAAGCGCGTCAAAGACCTGCAGAAAGGCGACGCGATTGACTTGCGCGTCAGATTGCAGGAAGCCACCAAAGACCAGCGCGGCAAACACAAGGAGGAGCGAAACATACCGGCGGCGCATGATCTTTGCCTTTGACTCGCGAGCGTATCAACTTCAATTATAAGGCGTATTGAAGCGGCAAGCGGCTGTTCCAGCCAACGCTTAACCTATGTCCGCATCGGCTTCTGCCGTGACCTTCTGGAAAATGGCAAAGGCCCGGTGCGCGCGCGCTATCACATCATCGGACGCGAACAGGCGCTTGAATTCACGCAGCGATGCCTGCAAATCCTGCTCCCCAAGTTCAGTCGAGAGAAAGACACGTTCGCCGTAGTCGCCGAATTCCTGTATGACCCAATCGTACTTGTAATAGGCCAGAGCCAGCCAGTTGATGTCATCGTCGCCGTAGCCCGCAAAGAATGCCTCGGTGAAGTCGCTGGCATGCCCGTCAAGCACAAAGAACATCAGATCGCGTTCCCTGGGCGCGATCACTGTTTCGTCCCAGTCGACAATCCATATCCTCTCGTCCGCGTCGATAATGATGTTGGCTGTGTGAATATCGGCATGACAGAGCGCAAATGGCGGCGGCTGCCCCGAAAGTTGCGCCCCTAATTCAAGGTATCGATTGCGACACAACTCGATCTCGGCTTCCTGTTCGCGCCATTCTTGTGCCGTGGCGGCGGCGACATCACCATTGAAGTCGCCGGATGTAATGACCTCCTCTACGCGCGCAATTTTGGGCAGCCACTTGACCCCAAAGACCTCACGCGGCGTCGCACCGATAATAGCCGGGCTGAGCGCAGCGCTGTGAATTCGACGCATGATCTCGCCCCATCGGCGCGCTTGCGCCGGAGCAAGAGACATGCCCCAGGCCGATCTGCCATCAATATAGGGATAAAGTATCAAGTCGAAGTCCTCGCATGAGACACGCAGATCTCCCGAGATTGTGGACAGCGGCGCCAGCGCCTGGTCTATGCCCATACGCCGCAATTCGTGAGGGGCGACTAAAGCCGCCTGTCGCGTGCCGCCTTTCCGTAATTTAAGGAAACAATCGCCGGAATTGGCAAAAGCGCGATAGGCCCAGGCGCGCTGATCGTTGCCGATAGGCAAGAATTCGAGCGCGTCTATGTTAAGACGATAATTCGACTCAAGCAGCTCGATAATGTCTTCGTCCGGAAAATTCGGTTTTTCCAGCATGCGCACCCTCTTTACGGCGGTTGTGCCTTGCGCGTCATCCACTGCGAGATCGCAGCGGGATGCAACAAGGTTACTTGACCGCCGCGGATTAAACGATAGTCGCCTATGACCAATCATATAAAGGCTTTGTGAAGCCAACCTTATCGACTTGCCGCAATCGGCAAACGCGTCGATTCGTGGTATATAATAGGTGCGAGTAGCTGGAAGGCATCTGTCAACCGAGTTCTGAGGTTGGGAAAACAGTGTCGAGTGTTAGAGTTTTGCAGCAGCGTGTCCTGCTCCTTAACGGCAGTACTTGGGAACCGCTCTCGGTCATCACGGTTCAGCGCGCCATCAATCTGCTTCTGGGTGGCAAGGCGATCGCTGTCGAGATGACCGGCTTGTATCTCAGGACCGTCCGCAGCAAATTCGAAGTTCCGTCGGTCATCGCCTTGAAGTCTTACGTGAACGTGCCGCGCCGCAAGTCGCACTGGAGCCGCAAGGGTGTGCTGGTGCGGGACAATTACACTTGCATCTACTGTGGACTTAGACTCGGCGCCCAAGTCCGCGGCAAAGTCCTCAGCAAGCGGGACTTCACAATCGACCATATTATCCCGCGCTGCAAAGGCGGCAAAGACACCTGGTCCAATACCGCCTGCGCCTGCGCCAAATGCAATCATCGCAAGGGCAACCGCTTGCATAATGTCGCCGGTATGCGCCTTCTATGGGAGCCCAAAACCCCGCGGACCAGCTACCTCGTCATCGCGCTCGGGTCAGGTCCCGAAGTCTGGAAACGCTACGTCGAGATATAACGACGGCCCGCCCATCACAGTATCTTATGCTGGTGGCTGCCAATACAGCATACCCGCTCATATTCAGTTGGCTGACGCGCGCCGAGAAGGGGACAGAACTTATGTTAAGGAAATCTAGCTAGAGTATTCCAAGTGCCATCTGCGCAGTTTGCAGTAAAAGTCTGAAACCCGTATAAGCGAGGAACGCGGCGCAGGCCAGATTTATCCAGCGAAACAGACGCTGATTAAGCAAGCGCCGCCGGCCAATCTCAACGACCGTCGCGAAGAAGAAACACCAGCAGACTTGCGCGATCATGAAGCCGGCGAAGAAGACCAACAGATGTACCGGCTCCGGATCCAGAAAGCCGATGCCGATGATCGTGCCGCTCATGCCGACCCAAAATGTGATGTTCTGTGGATTCGACAACGAGAGCGTGGCGCCGGCGACCAGGTGATTGCTCCGCCTGTCTTGCCCGCCGGCGAAGGCCACATCGGCGCGGGAGGAGCGCCAGGCATCCCAAGCGAATCGCAGCAGCAGCCCGCAGCCGAATAGCCCCAGAACTATGGTGATCAGCCGATTCTGAAACAGGACCGATGCGCCGAGCAGCGCCAGTATCGCCCAGACGCCATCACCCAAAAGCGATCCCAGTTCGACGCGCAGCGCCGCGCCCCAGCCATGGGAGATACCACGGCGCAATGCTTCAAAGCCGATGGGACCGGGCTGAACGGCAAATGTGATCGCCATGACAAATGCCGAAACAAAGAGCACTTCCATCTGACGGTACTCATGAGCGTAGAAACCATATACTAACGATGATAATGAGTCAAATGCTCGATAAAAGGGATATATCCGCCAAGTCTTGCAACAGTGAATTGTACGAACTTGACAAGGCTGAGGAAGTGTTATGATAAATTTCACCAAAATAGCGCGGAGCGCGTTAGCTTACCATTCCAGCAAGATGGCGGCTACGAGCGTCGCTTGGCGGGGCATACTGTCGATGATCACATGCTCATGGCTAGCGTGAGCGCCATCGCCGTGCGCGCCCAGGCCATCCAGCGTCGGTATGCCCATGGCGGCGGTGAAGTTGCCATCGGAGCCGCCGCCAGTGCCAGCTTCGTATATGGTCACGCCGTAGCGCTCGCCGATCGCGGCCGCCTTCTCGAACAAGCCGGGGCGCCTTTCCATCGGCGGACGACCGTGCTGACGCGCGCATGTCACCGTCGCTCCGGGCATCTTGGGATAGAGGGCGGTCAATGCCGCGTGCAGATTGTCCATCGCTTCCAGCGTCAGCACCCGCGTATCAATATGCGCCCGAACATGAGCGGGTATCACGTTGCCGGCGGAACCGCCTTCGACCATCGTGACCGATACTGACGTGCCGTATTTGAGGTCGTTTAGCCGGTTAATCTCCAGCGCCTGCTGAGCGAACTCGATGATCGCGTTGATGCCTTCTTGCGGCGCGATGCCGGCGTGCGAGGCGCGGCCCTCGACGATCAGTTCGTACTTGCCGCCACCTTTGCGCCAGGTCTTGATCGCGCCTTCTTTCGTCGCCGGCTCGGTCACCAGCACCAAGGCGCAATCCGCCGCCAACGCTTTGATCAGCGCCTCGCTTTGTGGGCTGCCGATCTCTTCATCAGTGGTGATCAGCAGATGAATGGGCCGGTCTGGCAGTTGATCGCGTTCGCGCAGCGCTTGGATCGCCTCCAGGACGATGACCAAACCGGCCTTCATATCCAGCGCTCCAGGCCCGTAGTAGCGCCTGCCTTCCCGGCGAATCGGCATTGACGACAAGCTGCCGATTGGATGTACCGTATCAATGTGGACCATAAACAGGTATGGCTGGCCCGACGAATTGATGTTCCAGGTCGCCTTTAAGAAGTCCCCCGCTTCGTCCTGCGGAAAGCGCTGAACAGCATCAGCGCCGAGCGAATTGAGCTGTCGCTCCAAAAAATCGACCAGCCGGTCGACCATGGCTTTATCCCGCGTGAAAGATTCCCGCTTTACCATCTCGGTCAAGAGCTCGAGCATTTCGTCTTGTCTACCCCGAAAGTACTCCAATAGTTCAGACATAATCAGCCTCTACGGTCTATCCTCGGCTTATCGTGAAACCAACTGGCTTTGCAGCCAGACGAGCAATTCATCCTGTAGCGCGGGCTGTAGCCGCAGCATATCCGCGCCCCGTCCCTCGGCAACAAGTACGGTTCTCGTCTGGCCTTGCGCTGCCTCTGCCAAGGCCGCGGCCGTGTTCTGGGCTTCCGCGTCATTGTTGGCGGCGGCCAGCCAAAGCGGCCGCGCCCCGTATGACGGCAAAATGTTCAGCAGCGTGTCGCGTGAAAGCGGGCTGAGCAACGCCAGCGCATCGCAGAGAGAATTCACGGCGCAACCCAACAATGCCAAGTCGGCCGCCCGGCCCGCGCCGACGACGCCGATCACGCCGGCATCGACGCTCGGCAAGGCGATCAACGATTGCAACATCGTTTCGACCTGCCGCGCTTGCGTCGTCGCATCGGTCTGCAAGACAAGCGCAACATAACCGGCTTGCGATAATCTCTGAGGAAAATTGCTCCAGGCGCTCAAGTCCTCGCTGAGGAGCAGAACGCCAGGCTGTCGCAGCTCATCCGCCTGGTAAAGCTCGCCGCCAATCGAGGTCGCGGCATTCAGCAATACTGTCACCGCACGCTTCGAATCGCCGACGCGCCCAGGCGGCAAGACGGCGCCCGCTGGCAGCGATGCCAGGCGCGGACTGGTTTCGCCGATGGCGCGGCTGTCCTCGCCGTAGAGTTCATCCGAACTGATTATCGCGATCGTCGGTGTCAGGTTCAAGCGCGGCGCGAAGGTGGCTGCTTGCGTTGCGGTGGCCTCGGCCTCCGCAGGCATGCGACAGCCGGCCAGAAGCATCACGCAAAGCATGGCGCCAAAGAGATGTCGCCGCGGATGTGCAAATTTTCGCCGGGCGCTGCGCATACTTCGCAAGTCAAATGCCGACCGCATATACGATCATACGCTCGCTCTCGGCATTATAAGGGCCGCCATCTGCGTCGCCTTGCGCCGTTCGCAGGGCGAAACCGCAACGCTCCAGCAGCAGCCGCAATTCCGGCAGGAAGAAATAGCGCAGTCGATGCGGCGCAATTAGACGCTTGACCGCGCCATCGCCATCTACCTCATCGTATATCCATTCCACGCTCAAGATCTGCTCCGCGCGGTCAATATAGTTGACCGACTGCAACATGATCAAGTGGCCCGTATCAGGTTCGAGGAAGCTGCGCTCAAGGTTTAGCCCATCGCTGTCCTCCGAGGCAAAAGCGAGGCCGGCGTTTGGCAAGTCGATTACCAGAAGACCATTAGCAGCGAGGCAGCCCCGCAGATTCCGCAGCAGCGTGATCTGCTCTTCCAGTTCATGGAAGTGCATCAATGCGTTGTAGGTCAGCAGAATCAAACCGAAATTGCAGGACCATCGATGGGTCAGGACGTCGCCATACACGTAGGTAATATGCTCGCGAAGCTCTGGCAGCAAATTCAGTTTGAGTTCCAACCGGTCCAGCATCGCGCGGTCCTTTTCGATGCCATGCGTCCTGTGTCCCCCTTGCGCCAGATGAATTAACACCCGCCCCGTGCCGCAGCCAACATCAAGGATGCCTCCCGTTGCCTCCGCCGCCAGCCTGCTGTACATGGCGAGATCGTCAGTCTTGTCGCTGTTCTCGGCATCATAGTAGCGCGCCACTGCCGTATAAAACGCGGACATCCTCAGCCCCTGGAATCATTCTCAGACAGGATAACGCTTGTCAAAATGTCATGCCTCCCAGTGTAGATGATAAGGAAAATAAGATACGCCTGAAGCGGATCGAATTGGTCTGCAATTGAGATAATTGTACGACAATTCATCGCTAATCTGCGGGTAATGAGGAGAAATCCTCAGCAAAGCCAATCAGCAGAGTTCAGAAAGAGGTGTACACATGAAGCGGAGCAAGCTGTGGAGCGCGAGCATCACGATGATCCTCATCATCGTTATAATCAGCGCATATAGTATGTTCGGACTAGCGCTGGGTCAGGAGTCCGGATCGTCCGAAGGAGGCGGCGAACATCGGACCGAATCCAGCGAAGGCGGTAGCGGCAGCGAAGGTGCCGGCGAGCACAGCGGAAGCAGCGGCAGCGGCGGCGATGCGGCCGAACGCGCTGGCGCGAATGCCCTGGCCCTGGACGAAATCTACGATGTCACCCGCAACGGCGCTCGCTTGATCCTGAGCTACGATGCCGCCAACAATCAGTTCATCGGCACGGTCGAAAACACGACCAGCGCGATGCTGACGCGGGTGCGGGTGGAAATCCACCTGTCCAACGGCGTAGAACTGGGGCCGACCACCCCCACCGATCTGCCGGCTGGCGAAATCCTGGCTATCGTCCTGGATGCCGGCACGCAACCCTTTGATTCCTGGACGCCCCATGCCGAGGTTGGCATGAGCGAAGGCAGCGGCGGCGAAGGCGCCGGCGAACACGGCGGACGCGGCGGCGAAGGACTTGAAGGCAGCGGCGGCGAAGGCGCTGGCGAAAGCGGCGACCCCTCCAGCCCCATCCTGGCCCTGGATGAAAGCTGGGACGGCATCGTCAACGGCGTCAGAACGTCTATGGCCTACGATGCGGCCCGCGGCGCATTCACCGGCTTCGTCGAGAACCCCGGCGACACGACCCTGTGCTTTGTTCAGATCGAGCTGAACCTGAAGCAAGGCGCGCAAACAGTAGTGGAACTGGGACCGCAGCCGGTTGGCGACCTGGCGCCCGGCGCGCGCATGCCTGTCGAGTTGCTGGTCGCTGACGAACCCCTGGCCGCTGGCGTCGCTTTCGACGCCTGGGAGATTCATCCCGAAGTCTTCGACTGCGGCGGGCCCGGACCGGTGAATACTGAAGGGTCCGGCGAAGGCTCGGGTGAAGGCGCTGGCGAGCACGGCGGACGCGGCGGCGAAGGACTTGAAAGCAGCAGCGGCGATGCGACCGAAGGCAGCGGCGCCAATGCCCTGGCGCTGAATCAAATCTACGATGTCACCCGCAATGGCGCGCGCCTGGTCATGCGCTACGATGAGACCAACAATCGCTTCATCGGCAAGGTCGTCAACATGAGCAACGCTACGCTGACGCGGGCGCGGGTGGAGATCCACCTGTCCAATGGCGTAGAACTGGGACCAACGACCCCGACTGATGTGCCGCCCGGCTACCAGTTGTCAGTCACCATCCCAGCCACAAGCCAAGCCTTTGATACCTGGGCGCCCCATGCGGAATTCGGCATGGGCGAAGGCAGCGGCAGCGGTGAAAACAGCGGCGAGCATGGCGGACGCGGCGGCAGCGAAGGCGCCGGCGAGCACGGCGGACGTGAAAGCAGCGGCGAACATGGCCGCGGAAGTGAGGGCGGCAGCGGCTGATCGGCCAAGCCCTAACAGCGGGGACTGCTTCAAGGTAGAAGCAGTTCCCAAATAAGTCCGATACTCGGGCGCGTTGTAAAATAGTGACAGCGCGCCTGAGTTCTCCCTTTTGAGAGGTGTCATGAGCCAAACCGTTCTGATCATTGAAGACGACAGACGTATCGCCAACTGGATAAAGGTATATTTCGAACGAGCCGGCTTCAGCGCCGAGATCGCTTATGATGGCGAGGCCGGGCTTTCCGCTGCTCGCAGACTGTCGCCCGAATTAATCCTGCTGGATTTAATGCTTCCGCGCCGTGACGGCATTGAAGTTTGCAATATCTTGCGCCGCGAGTCTGATGTTCCGATCATCATGCTGACAGCGAAAGAAACGCATACTGATCGTATCAAGGGGCTGGACACTGGCGCGGATGACTATATCGTCAAACCCTTTAATCCTGATGAAGTGGTCGCCCGGGCCAAGGCTGTGCTGCGCCGTGTTCATAGCGAAGTCCAGCAAGTCCTGACCGGCGGGAAAATCAGCCTGAATTTGACGACTCAGAGCGTGACGATCGACGAGCGACCGATCGCCTTGAGCCAGACGCAGTTTGCCCTGCTGGCTGCTTTCATGCGTCATCCCAATCAACTGCTCACACGGGACCAACTCATCACACTGGCGTTCGACAACGACTATGATGGCTTTGACCGGGCCGTAGACAATCACATCCTTCGCTTGCGCAAACAACTGGCAAGCGGGGGCCATCAGCCGATTCAGACCGTTTACGGCGCGGGCTACCGATTTATCGTAGAGGACTGACAATGTCATTGCGCTGGCGCATCACGCGTGTATTGATCATCGTTATTGTCCTGACGATCGCATGGAATTGGGCAGCGAGTTATTACACGATCCAGCGGCAGCTCGATGCCTTCGTGAGCGGATTGGGTCGCATAGAAGCGAGCAATCTGGCGCGGCAATTGAGCCGAGCCTACACGGCGGTTAAAGGCTGGGACACTGTCGATATGGCATTATCGACTGCGGGCTACCTTTATGAATCTGAAACCGAGCATCGGGAAGGGCATGAAAGCAACGGCGAAGACGATGAAGGTTTTCATATCGACAGGCTCCGTGTTGTCATTGTTGATCTGGCGGGACGGAGTATCCGCGATAATTTTTCTGAACTTGAAATCGGCGAGATGGCTCGGGTCCTGTCTGGCCAGCGTAGGGAGATCCAGGATTTGCAGACGGGGCAGGTTGTGGGCTTTGTCTACTTGGATGTCAACCAGAATTTTCTGGAGACGGAATCGAGCGGTTTTCTGCGTGAACTGCTCCTCAGTTTCATCGCGAGCGGATTGTTCATTTTGATCATCGCTTTATTACTGGCGACTTCGCTATCGAGACGGATTACCGCGCCGATCTCCGCTTTGATAAGCGCCGCCCAAGCGGTAGCCCAGCGCGATGACGCGACTTTGCTGCCAATCACATCGAATGATGAACTGGGGCAGATGAGCGCCACGTTTAATCAAATGACGACCGCCCTGCAAAGACAGCGTGACTTGCGCAAACGCTTGATAAATGACGTCTCCCATGAACTCAACACCCCCTTGACCGTGATTCAACTGGAAGCCAAAGGACTGCTGGATGACCTGCAAGAGCCCGGGCCGGCGGCGCAACACATCATTCAAGAAGTGACTATGCTGCGCAATCTGGTCAACGACTTGAATTGGCTGGCTGAAACCGACTCCGGCGAGCTGCAACTCCGCCTTGAACAATGCGATCTCGGGCAACTATTGATTAGCGAAGTTGAACGTTGGCAACCACAAGCACAGGCCCGCCGCATTAGCCTATCGCTAAACTCCGGTTCTCAATTGCCAACATTCCAACTTGACCCGGCGCGAGTTCGTCAAGCTCTTGGGAATATCATACACAACGCACTGCAACACTCAGAAGGAGGGCAGGTAATTATCGCGGCAACATTGGAACAGGACAAATACGTGGAAATTTCGGTCGCAGATGATGGCGCGGGAATTGAGCCGGCTGATTTGCCGCATATCTTTGATCGCTTCTACCGGGCGGAGCAATCCCGCAGTCCTGGAAGGGGGTTGGGACTGGATATCGCTCGGGCGATCATTGAGGCGCACGGTGGCGCTATTGCCGTCAAGAGCGAGGGCATCGGACGCGGAACAACTGTAGAATTCAGGTTGCCCCTGCAGGCGGACAGCCAGTTGCCTTAGAGCATCCGCTAGTTAAGGTTCTGGAAGATGCCCGCCGCGCCCATCCCGCCGCCGATACACATCGTCACCATGCCATAGTTGCTGTCGCGGCGTCTCATCTCGTTGATGATTTGCACGGTCAGCTTGGCGCCGGTACAACCCAGGGGATGCCCCAACGCGATGGCGCCGCCATTGACATTCACAATCTCCGGATTCAACTCCAACTCGCGCATGACCGCCAGCGACTGAGAGGCGAAAGCTTCATTCAATTCAATGATGTCGATGTCCTCCAACGACATGCCGCAGCGCTCCAGCGCTTTCGGCGCCGCTTTGATAGGTCCCACGCCCATGATCTCCGGGCGGACGCCGGCCACAGCAAAGCCGACGAAGCGCGCCAGCGGCTTTAGCCCCAGTTGCTCCGCTTTCCCCCGCTCCATCACAATCACGGCCGCCGCCCCATCGCTCAAGGGGCTGGAATTACCTGCCGTCACCGACCCATTTGGCTTGAAGACCGGCTTGAGACCGGCGAGCGCCTCAATGGTGGTCTCGCGCCGCAAATGCTCGTCATGGACCAGCGCTTTGCGGACAGCAGCCGGCATCCCGTCTTCGCCGACCACCGCCTCCTCCCATTCGAATGGCACAATCTCCTCGGCGAAGTAGCCGGCGTCAGTGGCGGCGGCAGCCTTGCGATGACTGTTATAGGCAAATTCGTCCATATCTTCGCGGCTGATTCCGAATTCAGAAACGACGCGCTCCGCCGTCAGTCCCATGCTCATATAGACATTGGGGTCCTGCGCCGCCATGTGCGGGTTGGGGCTGAGGTGATGCCCGGTCATCGGCACGGAGGACATCGACTCGGCGCCCCCGGCGATCACGACATCAGCTTGGTCGGCGATGATGCTGTTGGCCGCCAGCGCAATCGTCTGCAAGCCGCTCGAGCAAAACCGGTTGACAGTCTGCCCCGGCGTATCCACCGGCAAGCCGGCGCGCAAGGCGATGACGCGAGCGAAATTCATGCCCTGCGATCCCTCCGGCATGGCGCAGCCCATGATGACATCGTCGATGTCTTGCGGGTCAAGCGCGCCGTCGGTCTTGCGGATAAGATCAGCGATGACCGTCGCCGCCATATCATCCGAACGCGCGTTCTTGGTATTGCCGCGGACCGCCTTGCCCACGGCCGTGCGCGCTGCCGCTACGATCACTGCTTGGCGCATAGGATTAGTCCTTTCAGGTCTTCGTAGCTGTATCTTAGCGAATATGGGCGGGTGGTCAATGCATTATGTCCACTGTGGTATTATGGACGCGAGCGGGGAATGGAGTATTGAGATGGCGAACAAGCTGGCGCTGAAGTCCTTTCGGCTGAAGAATTTCAAGGCTATCAAAGACAGCGGTGACGTCAAGTTCACGCCGCTGACGGTGCTGATTGGGGACAACGGGTCTGGCAAGAGCAGCTTGGTCGAAGGCTTGCAGACTTACCAGCGCATCGTGACAGACGGGTTGGACGAAGCGATGAACGATTGGCTCGGATTTGAGTACATTCGACACGGAGCTATGCCATCTTTGGACAACGGGGCTGACGACCGAATGGAATACCATGTCAATCCCATAGAATTCCGCGTTGACCACCATATAAGTACGTCTAGTTCTTCTCGAATAGAAAAGACATTCCGCTCACTTTCTCACAAACTATCGGTTACTTCCAACTTCGATGGTAGCGCGGTATTCGTTTTTGAAGAGTTTTTGAAGTTAGGTGGCAAGATAACTGCTATTAGAAACAGCGAGGGAGAGGTATTGGACAACCATGGGAACCGCATTGAGGGCGGTTTCACTTTGCAGCTTAGTTTACCAGGCATGATTGATCCCGAACGGATTCCTCGCGGAAGGTCATTCATCCGAGACCTTGCACTGAATTATCATGCGAAGGATTGGGTTGCTGGTTGGCAGTTACTGACACTCAATCCATATACTATGAGGTTTCCTCTCTCACAAAGGCGCAGTCGTCGAAGCTTTCGCTTAAAGAGCGACGGATCCAACATCGCCGAATACCTTGACGACATCCTTCAACATTATCCCGGAGTCTTCGACGGCATACTAGAAGCCGTCCAGTATGTCTTGCCCTACATGCGCGACTTGAAGCCCGCTCTTACTGGTGTGCTGGGTCGGCGCATGCACTTGGAAATGACCGAAGAGGATTTCAAAGTGATGGGCTGGCTCTTATCAACAGGTACTTTGCGCGTTCTTGCTTTGCTCGCGCTTTTCCGTCATCCTGAGCCACCGCCGCTGATTGTTATCGAAGAAATCGAAAACGGACTTGACCCGCGAACGATTCATCTGATCGTCGACGAAATACAAGATCTGGTCGAAAGTGGGCGCTCGCAAGTGATTGTCACAACACATTCTCCTTACTTGCTGGATCTGTTGCCATTATCTTCGATTGTGCTTGTGGAACGGGTAGACGGTGAACCGACTTTCTCACGCCCGGCCGACATGGCGGAGCTTGAAGGCTGGTCACGGCGATTCAGCCCGGGGCGCTTGTACACTATGGGCGTGCTAAGCCGCGAGGATGGCGCATGAAGGTCGGCATGATTTTCGAATGCGGACCGGACGGTGCCGACAAGACAGTATGTATGCAACTCGCTAAACGAATCAATCCCGATATACAGATCGAGGCTAGGACGCTAGACGACAAGCCGAATCTGATCGCAGGTTGTGGGAGCGCAGCGGCTCAACTGCTTGAAGACTGCTGCGACAGGGTTGTCATTATCTGGGATATACGCCCAGCCTGGCCAAACACGAAATCCAAGCCATGTCTGAAAGAGGAGCGACAGGCAATACACGATTCGCTACGCGGCGCTAATGTGCAAAACGAGGAAGTTTACCTTGTCTGTATTCAACAGGAACTTGAAGCATGGCTTCTAGCGGATGAAAGAGCGATAGAATCCGTGTTGTCAAGGCCAACGCATCCGGTCACAATACAACGACGCAGGAAAGTGGATCAGATACCAAATCCGAAGTCTGTCCTCAATAATACCTTCAAAGAGCACAGAGGTCGTCGCTATGTTGATCGGATTCATGCTGAGCAGATCGTAAGAGCCATGCCAGATCTTAATAGATTGAAGAGAGTGGACACTTTCCGCCGTTTCGCACTTAAGGTTGCGGGCGTAGAACTATAGGATTTCCGCTTGACTGACCACCTAATTCCGCAGCGGTTTGTTCGTCTGCAGCATGTGCATGATCCGCTCTTGCGTCTTCGTCTCCATAATCAAGCTCAAGAAAGCCTCCCGCTCCAGATTCAACAAATACTGCTGATCCACCCACTGCGGCTCCGCCAACGCCGCGCCGGTCAAAATATACGCCAGCTTCCGCGCGATCAGCGCATCATGCTCGCTGGCATAACCCGCTTCCTTGAATCCCGCCACGCCGAGCAGCAGAGCGGCATGAGCATCGCGACCGGCCGCAAAGACCGGTTCCGCTTTCCGCCGGACATACGTTTCGCCAAGCGCCAATGCCAGTTTCTTCGCCTCCCCCAGCAGATGGGCGCGGTTCATCACAATCTTGTCCGACTCAGCCAGCAAGCCCAGCGCCTTGGCTTCTTTGGCGCTGCCGCTTACCTTGGCCATCGCTATCGTCTCGAATGCTTTCTGCAAGCCCGCAAGCACATCATCCGCGCCGCCGCGCGCCAAGGGATTGACCAGCCGCCGCAGCATCTCCTTGCAGCCGCCACCCGCTGGCACCAAGCCGACGCCGACTTCCACCAAGCCCATATACAATTCAATATGCGCCACGACTGCCGTCGCTGACATCACCAACTCCGCCCCGCCGCCAAGCGCCATATTATGCGCGGCCACCACGACCGGCTTTGGCGCGTAACGCAAGGTTTGCGTCAAATCTTGCAGGCTGACCAGCGCCTTCTCAATGCCTTCCAAACCGGCCATCAATGCCGATGGATCGAGGTTCGCGCCGATGGAAAAGCGTTCGCCATCGTTCCCGATCACCAAGGCCTTGTAATCGTCCCGCGCCAGCAACTCCAGCGCGCCCCAGCCGGACTCGACCAGACCCGGCGTGACGGTATTCTGCTTGGAATTGAACTCCCACAGAAGAGCGCCGTCGCCCATATCGTAAATTGTGCCGTCGCCATTGCTGTACACTTCGGCGCCGGACGCGCGCAAATCGGCAATCCTGACCTCACGCGGGTCCCGAGCCAGCGGCCGATAACCACGCGCTTGAGGACTGTAGTAGCCAGTGACCTTGCCCTGCGCATCCCGCTGATAGAAGGTCGCATGTCCCGCAGCGAACATCGCCTTGACCCAGTCCGCCACCGGATAGCCATCGGCCTCGAAGCGGTCGATCGTCTCCGCCACGCCAATAGCATCCCAAATCTCAAAGGGTCCCATCTGATGGGCGAATCCCCACTTCTGCGCGTTATCCACATTGACGATGGTATCGGTCACTTCGGGCACGCGGTTGGAGGCGTAAGCGAGCAAGAAAGCATGCAAGTGCCACAGGTACTGACCAGCGCGGTCATCGGCGTTGATCAGCAATCGGATGCGTTCGCCCAGCGGTTCCACTTTGCGGTGCCGCCCGACAGAATCAAAACGAGGTTTGCTCGGCGGCTCATATTCCAGCGTCTCCAGGTTGAGCGCCCAGAGTTCTTTCTTCCCGCCATCGCGCCGCATGTGATAGAAACCCCGACCCGTCTTGCGCCCCAGCCAACCGCGCTCCAGCAGTTCATCCGATAGCGCGGCATTCTTCTCGTGCATCAGCAGTTCGCGCGCCGGGTCATCGGGAATCGCATGATAAAGATTCCGCGCCACGCCGACAGCGATATCGAAGCCGACCAGATCATTGAGGTTAAAGGTCGCCGTCTTCGGACGTCCGATCAGGGGACCAGTCAGCGCGTCAACCTCTTCGACCGTGTAGCCCTGGTCGAGCGCGTAATTGGTCGCTTGCATGCCCGACATCGACATAAAACGATTGCCGATGAAATTCGGCCTGTCATTGCAGAGCACCGTGCCCTTGCCCAAGGTCTCACTGCCGAAGCGCATCATGAAGTCGACGACTTCTCGGTCCGTCCCCTCATGCGGGATGATCTCCAGCAAGCGCAGATACCGCGGCGGATTGAAGAAATGCGTGCCCAGAAAACGACGCGTGAACGCCGATGGCAAGCCTTCGGCGATGCTCGCGATGGGAATACCGGATGTGTTTGTCGTCACGATGGCATCGTCACGAACAACCCCGACCAGCCGCTTCATCAAGCCGCGCTTGATATCGAGGTTCTCCACAACTGCTTCAATGACCCAGTCGGCATCCGCTGCCTGATTCAAGTCGTCTTCCGTATTGCCAATGCGGATATTCCCCATGTCTTCGGCGCTGAATAGCTGCGGCGGGCGACTCCGTCCCAGCGCCTTGAGGTTGCCCGCCACGATCGCGTTGCGGACCTTTGCGCCATCCCCCGGCCCTGTGTCCGCCGGCGGAATATCCAGGAGCAGCGTTTCTATGCCAACGCCGGCAAGCAAGGCCGCGATGCCGCCGCCCATCGTGCCCGAGCCAATCACAGCCGCGCTTTTAATCTGAAAGCCCATGAATGCCGTCACCCTTTCTGAGGCTGAAAATCTACCAGTCCAACTCCATGCCATCATAACGGTAAAACTTGCCGTTATCTGAAGCGCCAAGCCCATCGATTACCGTGAGCAAAGCCCTCGCCGATTCTTCCGGCGCTAGACTTGCCGCCGATCCTCCCATATCCGTCCGCACCCAGCCAGGCGCCATAGTCACCGTCGTAATGCCCGCCATCGCCTCATCAAAAGCGAGGACGCGCGCCGCCATATTCATCGCCGCTTTGCTCATGCGATACGCGTAAGAACTGCCGTCGGCGCGAGCCAGGGAGCCCAAGCCCGACGAAATCATCACCACGCGCGGATTGTCGCCTTTCTTCAGCAACTCGCGACAGGCTTGCGTCACGATCAGCGAACTGACGGCGTTTGTACTAATCACATGGCTGACTTCAGTTGACGTCAGCTTCCCCATAATTCGAGCGTGGTCGTCGCCGCTGATGCCGGCATTGTTGATAAGTACGTCCAAAACGTCCGTGCCCGCTCTAAGCGCGTCGGCAGCCCGATTGATAGACGCCTCGTCTGTGACGTCCATTTGCAGAACGCGGAGTTGCTCGAAGTTTGTCTCAGCCAGAGCACCTAGCTCCGCCGCGCCTGCCGGATTCCGACAAGATGCGAAAACGCGACTGTCGCCCTTGGCCAGATATTCTTTAGTCAACGCGAGGCCGATGCCCCGGTTCGCGCCTGTGATGAGTATGTTTTGCATGAGTTGTCTCGGTATCCTTAATTGATTGTCGATAGTCGATCTTACTGGGCGTCGCTTCCATCTTCCGTTTCAAATTGGCTCAGGCTCTCGCCGTCAAATTCTAGGATCCTGATTTCGCGTCTGCGGATGCCGATGTTATGTTCAATAAGCAAATCTAACAGAGTTTCCCCATCAATGAGGGTTATGGGAGCGACGCCCTTTTCAAACGCTGCCTCTTGCGCCCCTTTCGTGAAACCACTGGTTGTTATGATTGTGGCTCGAACCGCGTCAAAGCGATGGAGAGATCCTCTAAGGCTGTCCAGAATACCTCGCCCGACATTCGATTGCTGACGCTTGACCTGTATGACTTCGCGGACACGACTAATACCAAGCTCGATATCGCCAACGACGTCAACGCCTTTGTCATTACTAGGCGCGGTCACTGCAACACCGTCATAGCCCATTTCATTCAGCAGACGCTCGATAAGATGCTCAAACTTGTAGGGATTCATTGACTGTAAGAACTCGGCAAGCTGCTGGCGCGCCTTCGCGTTGCTGCTCTGGCTAAGTCTCGCTATTGCAGGATTGGACGCGTCGCCCCCAATTACGGCGCCGTGACGACCAAGGTGCTCGAGGCCCATGTGAGTTACCTGGTAGGAATGTCCGCTCTTGTCTATGAGCCTGCGATCGACAAGATTGTTGAGTCTATAGATGAGGCTCGAGATAATCGAGGAGTCAGCTGCGTACGTTGTTTGGGCGCGGCAGAACTCGGCATAACGGTCTTCAAAGTCTCGCCGTCGTCCAGGTCCCTTGGCAGCGACTTCAGACAACACAAGTAGCAAACCATCGTAGTCATCCATTTCTGCCAAGACTTTTTCATTGCCAGCGACGAACCTCTTGCCACGTTCAGTAAGCTGTATGACGCCATTTCGAATAGACGACAGCTGGTGGATTCTACATAGGTAATAAGGGCCAAATGTATGACGCGGATTGACTAGATGATCGGATTCCCGCCAAAAGCGTAGCGCCAGATCACGACTATCATCCGTCAGTAACCTCGGTATCCAATCTTCCGGTTCTTTCCAGTTAAACGGATCTTTAGGACTACGGATATGCTCATAAATAGCTTTTTCCATAGTTCTATACTGAGATTCACTTACGCCGTCTATGACTTGAAGAAAGCGCCGTCCAATTTCGTATGTCGGCAAATCTGGTGTTAATTGTCGTCTTTCCATGCGTTGGATTCCTCTATACTCTCACACCCCCAAAGCCGCCAGCCAGGTATCCACCATCACATCCGCCACCGCTTCACCACTTAGCCGACCGCCCTCCTTGAACCACACCCCCACCCAGTTATGCGCGCCCAGCATCGCCTTCGTCACGATCGCCGCGTCCACCTCGCGGAACTCGCCCGCCTCTATCCCGGCCCGCACCGTATCGCGAAACAAGCCCTCGAAATAATCCCGCCGGGCAAAGAACTGATTCCGCCGCGCCACAAATTCTCTCGTAAAACTCTCATCGCCATTCCTCCCGCCGACGCTCACATTAAGCAACGCGCGGATCTCGAAGACCATCGCCGCCCCCACCGCCACGTTGCCCGTCACGCTGACGACATGCGAGCGAATCATCGCCCCCAGCTTCTCGGCGCAGGTTAGGTCGGAGGCGTCAATTCTTTCCAGTTTGTCGATGGTCAGGTCCAGCCCGACCTCAAGCACATTCAGCAAGAGAAAATCTTTATTCTTGAAATGATGATATAAACTGGCCGCCGTCAGATTCACTTGCGCCGCGATGTCTTTCATCGTCGTGGCTTCATAGCCCTTGCGATGCAAAACCTCCGCCGCCGCCCATAATATGTCTTCCCGCGCTACCGATTGATCCGCCGGTTTTCGTGCCAAGCCCGCCTCCCTCCACACCGATGACGACGCCCAAAAATCAAATGATTGTTAGATTATAGGGGAGCGGACCAAGGCATTCAAGCGGCTTAATTTCGCCGTTGCCAACGCCCGTCTCTCACTCGGCAAGGGCGCCCCCTGCGCGCTTGCTTCAAGCTCGAGTTTCAGATCTTGAAAGGATTATGCAACATTTGTTCTGTCGTTGCGCCCAATTGTATGCTACGCTAGTCTCACCTGCGCATTAACAAGCGGAGCGCGTCAGATTGCCAGATTGCCAAAAAAACTTTTTCCGCGGCAAAAGTACCGGGGGCCGCCGCTCTCTACTCGTCAGATCTCGCTAGCCGCAAGAAAAATGATCACAAAATTCCTCTTTTATGATAGAAAAAAGTTTTGCCTCTATCGATAATCGATTATCGATAGTTGATTGATCTGATCTGTCGCCTGCCTGACGGCGCGCTGGATTATCCGAGGAGACTTGCAGACCGCCGTACATTTCTGGCCGCAAGGGACTATAATGGTCGCGCCCTGATGAAACCGCGAGGATGCTTCATGCCGCAAGCAAGCTGGCCAAGCTGCCAACTCATCTTCTTCGATTGCGACAGTACGCTTTCCGCCATCGAAGGCATTGATGAGCTCGCTCGCCTCAAAGGCAAGGAAGGCCGCGTCGGCTTCCTGACCAACAAGGCGATGGAAGGCGAGCTCGATCTGGCCGATGTCTACGGCAAGCGCCTCCGCGCCATCAAGCCGACCCTCGCCCAACTCAAGTCCATCGAAGAACGGTACTGGGAAACCGTGGTCGAAGACGCGGCCGAAGTCATCGCCGCCCTGCAATTCCTGGGCAAGGAGGTCTTCATCATCAGTGGCGGTTTAATCGACGCCGTCAAGGGATTCGGCCGCCGGCTTGGCGTCCCGCCCGAGCGCATCCGCGCCGTCGAACTGGAATACAACGAACTGTCCGGTCGCTGGTGGGATTATCATGAGCCCGGCGCGCAGCAAGCCAAAACCTACCTCGATTACAGTGAAGGTCCCTTAACCGTCTCGAGCGGCAAATCAAAAATCATCAGCGAGCTCGCTGGCGACCGGCCCGGCAAGCGACTCATGATCGGGGACGGCGCTTCCGATCTGGCCGCGAGGGACGCGGTCGACTTATTCGTCGGTTATGGCGGAGTGGTGGCCCGCGCTGCCGTCAAGGCGGAGGCGGATATTTTCCTTCACTCGCCGTCTCTCGCCGCCATCCTGCCCCTTGCCGCCGGATATCGGTCTTTTGCCGCCGTCCGCGGCAGCGCCCATGAAGCGGTCTTTCGCAAAGGCATCGCACAGGTTTTGGATGCGGGATCCCTATCTTTCCGCGTGCCCGCCTTGCGCGAACAATTTATTGACGAATTTGAGGCGATTATCCAGACATGACATTTTCCGCGCTGATCTTTGATATGGACGGCTTGCTCGTCGATTCCGAGCCGGTCTGGCATGAAGTCGAAATCGAACTCATCGAGTCGCTGGGCTACCGCTATTCCGCTGAAGTGCGCGACCAGGGCATCGGCATGCGGGTGGACGAGTTCGCCGCCATCTTGCAGCAACATTATCCCAAACTCGGCGATTCACCCGCCGCCATCGAGGCCGCTATCGTCGGACGCCTCTTGCAGCTTCCGCCGGAGCGTATCCGCGCGCGGCCAGGCGCCCAGGAAATCGTCCGTCACGCCGCCGAATTGAACATCCCGCGAGCGATCGCCTCGAGTTCATCACAAGTTGTCATCGAGCATTTTGTCAGGTTGATGGGCTGGCAAACCCTCATTCCCCGGCGTTATTCCGCCGAGTTCGTGGCGCGGGGCAAGCCGGCGCCGGATATCTACCTCGATGCCGCCCAGCAATTGGGCATCGCCCCTGAAGACTGCCTGGCCCTGGAGGACAGCCGCGCCGGCACCTTGTCCGCGCAAGCGGCCGGCATGACCTGCTACACCGTAGTTGACCTGTCGCATTCCAGCCTGGAAGACTTTGCCGACATCAATGACAAGGTCTTCTCCAATCTCTTCGAGGTGCTGGAAGAAATCAAATCAAAAGGACTATTCGCGTGAGCCAGCGCCATGTCGTGATCGCGACCGACCTTACGCCGGAAAGTATCGCCCTGCTCGAGGCAAGCGCCGACATCCGTGTGACTTGCGTGCCGCCGAAGACCTCAAACGTTCGCGCCTCGCTCATCGATGCCGCTGCGATCATCACCCGCTCCGATTTCAAACTGGACGCGCCGCTGCTCGAACGCGCGCCGGAGCTGCGGCTGATCGCGCGCATGTCCGCCGGCTTGACCGGCATCGACATTGAGGCCGCCACCGAGCGCGGCATCCTGGTGATGAATACACCGGGCGTCAGCGCCATCGCCGCCGCCGAGCATACGTTGGCGCTGATGCTGGCCTTGAATCGCAATCTGCCGGCCCTGCACGAAAGCCTGCGCGAAGGCTGGTGGCTCTACGACCGCCAACAACAAGTCGGCGCCCAACTGCATGGCAAAACCATCGGCATCGTTGGGCTCGGCCGTGTGGGGCATCGCGTCGCCCGCCTGTGCCTGGCGCTGGGAATGACCGTCCTCGCCTGCGATCCTTACATCCGTGAAGAACAAGTCGAAGACAGACGCGTCAGCCTGGTCGGCCTGCGCGAGCTCCTCTCCGCTGCGGATTACGTCAGCATGCACGTGCCCGCGACCAAAGAAACGGTCGACTTCTTTGATGAAGAGACGCTCCGGCTGATGAAACCCGGCGCCTGCTTTATCAATACGTCTCATGGCGGCATCATCAAGGAATCCCTGCTGGCGGAAGCGCTGAAGGCTGGGCGCTTGGGCGGCGTCGCCGTGGATGTCTGGAACGAAGAGCCGCCCTTCAACAGCCCCCTCATCGGCTTGGACCGCGTCATCCATACGCCTCATATCGGCGACAACACGGCCGAAGCGCGGCAGGATCTCTCAATGCAAGTCGTCAAGCAAGTGCTGGACGCCCTCAACGACCGCGACTACCGAAACGTGGTCAACATGCCGCTGCTGCCGGGGGTGGGCTACGATGAGATTCGCCCCTTCATGCAACTGGCGGAATGCATCGGCGCCCTCCACCATATTCTGGCGCGCAGCCCCATACGCCGCATCGCCATCGAGATCATGGGCGACGACATGAACGGGCTGATCAAGCCGATGACGGTCGGCATTCTCAAGGGCTTGCTGAGTCCAATCCTGGGCGACAAGGTCAGCTTCGTTAACGCGCCCCTGCTGGCGGCCGAGCGCGGCTGGCATATCACTCAGGCCAAGGGCATCAAAATCAGCGAATATCGCAACACGATCACCTGCCAGACGACGCTCGAAGACGGCGAAGAGATCAGCATCGCCGGCGGATTGCTGGACCGGCAAAAGCCCTATATCTTGCAGATCAACGACTATCGAATCCACTTTGAGCCCCGCGGACACCTGCTCATCATGGGAAGCTATGACCGCCCCGGCGTCATCGGCCAGGTCGGCAGCCTGATGGCGGAAAACGGCATCAATATCGCCAGCTGGCACACCGGGCGCGCCGAGCCCGGCGGCAATACGCTGACCGTGCTCACCTTCGATGAGCCCCTTCCCGAATCGCTAATGAACATCCTCAGGCAGCAGGACTTCATCCGCCATGTGCATCAACTGCATATCTAGGCGTCAATCCAGGTGGCTCTTGATATTAAGCGCCACTTCTTTGCTGATGCCATTCACCGCCGCCAGTTCGGCGACGCTGGCGTTCTTGATGGCGTCGATGGAGTTTTCAAAATGCTTCAGCAGCACTTTCCGCCGCTTGGGCCCGACCCCCGGGATCGTCTCCAGCCGGCTGGCCAAACCCAGCTTGCGTCGCTGTTTGCGATGGCTGGTGATGGCGAAACGATGCGCTTCGTCGCGGGCCCGCTGCACCAGGTACAAAGCTTCGCTGCGCCGCGGCAACAGTACCGAGTCCGCCTTGTCCGGCAAGAAGATCTCTTCGATCCGCTTGGCCAAAGACGCCAGCGGCACGCGATCAGCGATGCCAAATTCTTCCAACACCGAACGCGCCGCGCTAAGCTGGCCCTTGCCGCCGTCGATCAACAGCAGGTCGGGCAGCAAGCGCCAGGTTTCGTCCTTGTCCCGGCCATCCGGCGTGACTTCCCTGTCCCGTTCAGACGCGTTCTTCCAGCGCAGGAAGCGCCGCGTCAAGGCCTCGCTCATGGACATATAATCATCCGAGCCCGAATGCGATACGCTGCGGATGTTGAACCGGCGATACTCGCTCTTCCGCGGGGCGCCGCGGACAAACACCACCCGGCTCGCCACGATCGCGGTCCCTTGCGTCGTGCTGATATCGAAACACTCGATGCGATTCGGGATGCGCGGCAATTCCAGCGCCTCCCGCAATTCCGCCATCGCCTGCTCGTGCTTGGTCGTATCGGCTTCAAATTGCGCCCGCATCATCTGCAAGCTTTCCAGCGCGTTCTCCTGCGCCAGGCCAATGAGCTTGCGCTTGTCACCCCGCTGCGGCACGTGAATCGTCACCCGCGAACCGGAGCGTCTGTCGCTGAGCCAACGTTCCAGTATCCGCGCCTCCTCGACCTCGTTGGGCAGGATGAGCTCGCGCGGGATATTGGACGCGCTGGCGTAGAACTGGCTGATGAACTGCTCCAGTACGGCGGCGTCGCTCTCGCCTTCGGTATTGTCCATCATGCGCGAGTCGCTGCCGATCAACTTGCCGTTGCGAATGAACATGATCTGCACGGTCGCGTCGCGCTCATCGCGCGCCAGTGCGATAACATCGTGGTCGGTCATATTCTTGCCGACCGCCTTGTGCTTGTTCGTGATGAAATCGATCGCCTTCAGTTGATCGCGGATGCCGGCCGCCTTCTCGAAATTGAGCCCCTCGGCGGCCTGATTCATTTCCTTCACCAGACGCCGCTGCACATCATTCGCCCGCCCGCTCAAGACATCCATCAGCTCCTGAATCATGAAGCGATATTCGTCGCGGCTGACCGCGCCAATGCACGGCGCGTTGCAAAGCTTGATATCGTGGAACAGGCAGGCGCGCTCATCGCCGCCGGTGATATCCCGATCGCAAGTCAAATAAGGAAAGGCTTTCCGCAAGTCGCTGAGCGTCTTTTGCACCACCCACATCGCCGAATAAGGACCGAAATAGCGCGAGCCGTCATTGACAATGCGGCGCGTCGTTTCCACTTTGGGGAAGGCATCGCCCCAGCCGACGCGGATGTAGGGATAGCGTTTGTCATCCTTGAGCTCGATATTGAAGCGCGGCTTATGCTTCTTGATCAGCGTCTCTTCCAGGATCAACGCCTTGACTTCGTTCTCGGTGATGATGAAATCGATATCCTCAACCTCGGCGCGCATGCGCAAGGTCTTGCTGTTGCCATCCGCCTGCGTCGTGAAGTAACTGCGAACGCGATTGCGCAAGCGCTTCGCCTTGCCGACGTAGATGATTTTGCCGCGCCCGT
This sequence comes from Anaerolineae bacterium, assembly GCA_022822545.1. Classification (GTDB taxonomy): domain Bacteria; phylum Chloroflexota; class Anaerolineae; order Aggregatilineales; family Phototrophicaceae; genus UBA6055. The sequence goes on along the minus strand of JAJEBE010000032.1, from coordinate 51,643 downwards.
TCTTGAGCAAATAGACGCCGGCTTTGGCGGGCAAGTTCTTCAGAATCGTCTCAATATGCGGCGGCTTTTCGTAGACCATCGGGATGATTATTGTGTTGGCTTCTGATCTGATTTCTCATCATTTTAGCACGATCCGGCGTCGCCGCGCGTTGAGCTGGCGCCGCCTTCGGACTCCCGAAATTCGACCGACTGCACTATGCTTTAAGCGAGCCGGACATGAACAGTTCACTAGAGATGAAATCTCATATTCCTGTGCTCTTGCCAGCTGTCATCGAGGCGCTGCGACCGGCTGACCCAGCGGTCAGGCGGCTGATTGACGGCACGGTCGGCGGCGGCGGCCACAGCCAAGCTCTGCTCGACGCCGGCATCGACGAAGTCCTCGCGCTTGACCGCGATGCAAAGGCGATTGCTACAGCGCGTCAAAGACTCGCGGCTTTCGATCGGCGAGCTGCTTTTCATCACGGCAGTTATACTGAAATGCGAGCGGCAGCGGCGGCGCTAGGCTGGGCGGCGGTCGACGCGGTACTGCTCGATCTCGGTCTGTCGTCCCTGCAACTTGAGGACCCCGCCCGCGGCTTCTCCTTCCGTTTTGACGCGCCGCTGGATATGCGCTTTGATGCCAGCGACGAAGCAGCGACCGCATACGATCTGGTCAATAGACTGTCAATCGATGAATTGGCGGACCTAATATTTCGCTATGGCGAAGAACGTCATGCCCGCCGTATCGCGCGCGCGATCGCGGAGAGGCGGCCCATTTCATCCACAGGCGAACTAGCCGAATTGCTAGCGAGCGCCGTGCCGGCCGCGCCGCGCCGGAGGCCCAGGATTCATCCAGCCACGAAGACCTTTCAAGCGCTGCGCATCGCCGTCAACCAGGAATTGGACGCGATCGAGCAGGTCATCCCAATCGCCATTGACCTGCTGCGCCCGGGCGGCCGCCTGGCTGTCATCACTTTTCACAGTCTCGAAGATCGGCTCGTCAAACAAGCCTTCAAGCAATTGGCGACCGAAGTGGTTTCACCGCCCGGCATGGCGTCCATCGAGGCAAAGTCGGCTGAAGTCACGCTGGTAAATCGCAAGCCTGTCGCGCCCGATCGCGCCGAGCTTGAGGCCAATCCGCGCTGCCGGAGCGCCAAACTGCGCGTTATCGAGAAGCTGCAAGCCAAATGAACTCGAGTTGCGCATAATTGCATTTCGTATACATTGGATAATGAAATGTTCGGCAGCTTAACGAAAGTTGCCGCCATTTATCTTTTGCAGTCTGATAAGCGAGTCCCTGGCATGTCGCAAGCCTGGTTTCAGCATACATTCAGCCGCAAACGCTTCCGGACGCGTAATCAGGCGACCGCGCTGGCGATATTAGGCGTCGCGATTCTGCTTATCCTGGGCAGCTTGTATTTGTCACAAGTGGCATCCTTCGCCATCACCAATCGACAGATCGAAGATTTGATTAGTCGCCGGGATGCGCTAAAGCGACAAAACGAGAAGCTCATCGGCGAGATCGCCAGTTATCGGACAGTCCCGCGCCTTTTCGCCCGCGCCGCCGAGATCGGATTCCGTCCCGCTACCAATGCCGATATCGATTACGTTTTGATCGAGGGATATAACCCGAACCGCAATCGGGCGCCTGCCGCGACCGCCGAAGACCGCCGAATAGAGCCGGCGGCGCCGGTTTATGAAGAAACATTCGGTGGCTGGCTGGAACAACAGTTGGCGCTGGTGAGCGAACAATTTCAGTCATTTGGCAATTAATGGACTAAGGCGCGATGCAAGGGCCGTCATCACAGAAGGCTACAATTCAAGCGCGTTTGCCCTTCGTGGCGATTTTTCTGATTTTGCTGGCGGCTTATCTGATCATCAACCTCGCCAATTTCCAGTTCTTCCCGCGCTCTGTGCGACAAGAGCTGGAAAAGATTGGCAACTCCATTACCAATACGACCCTGCGAATCCCCGCCGAGCGCGGCCGGATTTACGATCGCGATGGCGAGCCCTTCGCCTTCAACCTCATCCAATACCGCCTCGGCATCAGCCCGGCGCTGGTTGCGGATGGGTATGCCGAAAGCCTCAGCGCGACGCTTGCAGATATCCTGGACCTGCCCGAGTCCGAGATATGGCGTAAAGCCACCAGCGAAAATGTTTGGGAATTCCTCGCCGGGCCAATCTCGGCCGAGCAGGGGCAAGCCATCGCCGCGCTCGATGAAATCTCGCTGGGCTTGGAAGAGATCCCCAAACGCTTCTATCCGCAGGGCGAACTGGCGGCGCATGTCATAGGCATCGTCGTCGATGACGGGTTGCGCGGCGCGCTCGGCGTCGAAGGCGCTTATAACGACACGCTCTCCGGCCGCGTCCTCGATCTATCAGTGAGCAATGTGCCGTTCGACTTGCCGGAAGACCGGCCCGCCGAACAACGCGGGCAGGACATTATTTTGACGCTTGACCGCGATGTGCAGTTCTGGGTGGAGACCGAACTGAAGAATGCGATTGAGGAGTACAATGCTTTCCGCGGCACCGTCATCGTGATGGATCCGCGCGATGGCGATGTGCTGGCTTTGGCCAATCATCCGTCTATCGACCCCAACAATTTTCTTGAAATCGCCGACCCTAACTTGCGCGTCAACCCGGCGATCAACGAGACTTACGAGCCGGGCTCGCTGATGCTTGTTTTGACTGTCGCCGGCGCGCTCGAGAAAGGGGTGATATCCCCCTTCTGGACCTATAACGACACCGGGTACATAGAGGTCGGCGGCCGCGATATATATAACGCCACCTACCGATCCTACGGGACGACTGATGTGACGACAATCCTGATGAGCTCGCTTGATGTCGGCGCGACAAGGATCGCCTTGGAGATGGGCACGAGCGATTTCTATAGCATGATGCGCGCCTTCGGCCTGGGGCAAGCAACCGGAGTCGGACTCTTCGCGGAGGAACGTGGGGAACTGCGAATACCGGGCGATTCCGACTGGAACGAGAGTTTTCTTGGCCTCAATAGCCATGGACAAAGCATTGAGGTAACACCGATGCAAATGATCACCGCCTTCGCCGCGATCGCGAATGACGGCATCATGCGTCAGCCGCGCATCGTCCGCCAGGTCATCAGTGCGGACGGCGTCGAAGATGCCCGCCCCTCGACGATCCGCCGGGTCGTTTCGGCCGAGACAGCCGCCCTTGTCAAAGATATGCTGATTCGCGTCGTGCATGATGGCGCGCCCGCCGCCGAACTGCCCGGGTATTCCATCGCCGGTATGCCCGGCACCGCCAAGATTTCTACCGCCGTCGCCTTCGAAGAAGGACGAAACGCCAAAATCCTGTCCTTCATAGGCTTCTTGCCCGCCGACGATCCGCAAGCGGTGGTCATGGTAAAAATGGACCGGCCGGACGCCGACTTCGGCCACCAAGTTGCGGCGCCTTTATTCAGGCGAATTGCCGATCGCCTTGTTATTTTGCTCGAGATACCGGATGATAGTGTAAGGGCTCGTTTGACAAACGCTGAAGCGGCTCTTAGCGGAAGCAATAGCTAGGCATTTCGTATTCTATGGATGGTCAATTACCACTGGCGCTGAGCGTTGGCGGCGCCACTTTCCTTCTCGGCGTCATCTGGGGCGGCCCATTTGTCGAGATTCTGCATCGCCTGAAGCTGGGCAAGCAGATTCGCGCCGAACTGATGGACAGCCACCACGCGCGAAAGATCGGCACGCCGACCATGGGCGGCATCATGATCATCCTGCCGACCATCGCCATCACCCTGGCGCTCAACATCTCGCGCATCGTAGAAGAAGGCTCGGGGCGCAGCATACTTGTGCCATTATTTGTCCTGATCGGTTTCGCTTTCCTCGGCTTGATTGACGACTGGGAGGGCATACAGACCTCGCGCGGCAATATCGGTGAAGGGCTCTCCGGCACGATAAAATTTGCCGGTCAAATCCTGCTGGCGCTGGCCGCCTCGACGATTATCTCCCATTTTCAATTCTCATACGCAAACTCGCTTCACCTGCCCCTGGTGCATATCGATATTCCGCTGCATCCGGTGCTCTTCGTCAGCATCAGCACCTTCATCATCGTTGCCGCGTCCAATGCCACCAACCTCACTGACGGCTTGGACGGGCTTGCCGGGATCATCACCGCCAGCGCGTTCGGCGCTTATGGGGTCATCGCCGTATTGCAGGAGCAGATATTCCTGGTCGAGTTGTGCTTTGTCATTGTCGGCGCTTGCTTCGCCTTCCTGTGGTACAACGCGCATCCGGCCCAACTGTTTATGGGCGATACCGGCTCCCTGGCTTTGGGCGCGACCTTGGGCATAGTGGCAGTGATGACCGGGCAATGGCTGCTGCTGCCGGTTATCGCTATCGTACCCGTCATGGAAATCCTGAGCGTGATTCTGCAGGTCGCGTCAGCCAAATTGAGCCGGCGCTTCTATGGCATTGACATTCGACCATTCCGCCGCACGCCCATTCATCATCATTTTGAACTCGGCGGCTGGAGTGAAACGCAGATCGTCCAGCGCTTCTGGCTGATCGGCATCTTGAGCGCATTCGTCGGCGTCGCCCTGGCGCTTCTCTAGCCGCCAACAGCAAAATAGATGCGCCACATCGCATCATGCTCGCAATTGACGCGGCATAACGACGCTTCGACTGGCCAATGCACTATAATACACGTGTTCTGAAAGCCGCCGCGTCTGACGAGGAAGCATGACGGGTCGCGATCAATTGACGGGCAAACGAGTTGTTGTCTTCGGCTTCGGGCGTCAAGGCGCGGCGCTGGCTCGCTGGCTGCCCACCGTCGGCGCCGAAGTGGTCGTGACGGACAGCCGCAGCGCCAGGCAACTGAACCTGCGCCGCCGCGATTATCCCGGCGTCCGCTTCTATCTCGGCGGGCACCCGGAAGATGTCCTGATCGGCGCCCGTCTTATCTGTGTTTCAGGCGGCGTCCCGCTTGACTTGCCGATTCTGTCGCTGGCCCGCGAGCGCGGCGTCCCTTTCACCAACGACGCGCAACTCTTTCTGGAGCGCTGTCCCGCTCCGGTCATCGGCATCACCGGCAGCGCCGGCAAGACAACCACGACCGCGCTGGTGGCGAAGATCGTTGCCAACTCCGGCTACAAAGTCTGGCTCGGCGGCAACATCGGCAATCCCCTGATTGAGGACCTCCCGCGGATCAAAGCCGATCATATTGTCGTCATGGAACTCTCAAGTTTTCAGTTGGAGTTGATGCGGCAGAGCCCGCGTGTCGCCGCCCTGCTCAATCTGACGCCGAACCATCTGGACCGACATGGCTCTTTCGAGGATTACGCCAGCGCAAAAGCAAATATTCTCCGATACCAGCGCCCGGCTGATGTGGCCGTTCTGGGCTGGGATAGCCCGGCCAGCAAAGCATTTGAACCGGCCGTCGTCGGTGAGTTATTGGCCTTCAGCCTGTACGACATGGTGCCGCACGGCGCTTTTATGTTGGGCAGCCGGCTGCTGGTAGCGGGCTCAGCCAGCTTCGATATGAACCCGCATGTCGTTTGCGAACGCGACGACATTCGCCTGCGCGGCGATCACAATGCGCTCAATGTGCTGGCGGCCTGCGCCATCACCGGCGGCATGGGCCTGGCAATCGATCGCCCCGGCGTCATGCCGGAAGTCATGCGCGCGACCATTCGCGACTTTCAACCGGTCGAACACCGCCTGGAAAAAGTGCGGACGCTCGCAGGTGTCACCTGGGTCAACGACAGCATCGCCACAGCGCCGGAGCGCCTTCTGGCCGCGCTAAACAGCTTTGATGAGCCTCTGGTGCTTCTCATCGGCGGGGCTGATAAAGACCTCCCTTGGGAAGCGGCGATACAGGTCGCGTTGAGCAAAGCGAAGCACATTATCATATTTGGCAAAGCTGGCGAGAAACAAGTCGCCACAAAAGTGGCAAAACTACTGAGCATGCTGCGCGTAAGCGACGATCAATTCACGCGCGCGCCTGACCTCGAAGCCGCTGTCGCCCGGGCCGCCGAAGTAGCCAAAGCCGGCGATGTCGTCCTGCTTTCGCCCGGCGGCACCAGTTACGACGCCTACGCCGATTTTGCCGAACGCGGGATTCACTTTCGCCAATTGGTATCTGAACTATAATGAATCGGGCAGTCCTGTATTCTGCCGAGGAGTTTCATGACCGACCAAGCCAATGCTGACCCCAGACATCGTCGCATCCACCGCCGGGTTCGACAGCGGCCCGGTTTTACCGTCATGAGCGATGACAGTTCCCGTCCCGTCCGGCTCCCGCGGCGTCAGATCCTGCCGGCATTCGATAAACCCATGCTCGCTATTGTGCTTCTGCTGCTCATCATTGGCGCCCTGATGGTCTTCAGCGCCACTTGGGATTGGAGCAACCAAACCTATGGCAGCGCCGCCGGCTTCTTCGTCGAGGAGCACTTGCGCAACGTGATCGTCTCGGTCATTGCACTGTTAATCTTTGCCATCGTGGATTACCGCTTCTGGAAACGATTTGCTGTCTGGCTGCTTTTCTTCACCATCGTCTCCCTGGTAGCGGTGCGAATCTTTGGCGAGGATATCTTCGGCGCGCGGCGTTCATTCACCGGGGGCCGCTTGCAGCCGGGCGAGCTGGCCGAGTTCACCATCGTCTTTTACCTGGCGGCCTGGCTTGGCTCGCATAAGGCCCGAGTGCGCAGCTTCTTTTACGGGCTGATGCCCTTCGCGCTGATTGTGGGCGTCATCGCCTACCTCATCGTCTTGCAGCCGGATTTGAGTTCGGCTGCGATTGTCGTGCTCACCGCCGGCGTGATGTTTTTTGTCGCTGGCGCAAACGTTGCTCATATCGGCGCCGTCGGCGCGAGCGCGCTGACCTTGGGTATAGTCGTCCTGCAATCCTGGCAATACGCCCAGGACCGCATCGCCAATTTCCTGGTCGGCTTAACCGATATCACGCTGACGGATTACCATACGCTGCAAGCGATAACCGCCTTTGTCCGCGGCGGCTGGTTCGGCGTTGGCGTCGGTCAATCACAACAAAAGTTTGGCGCGCTGCCGGCGCCGCACACCGACAGCATTTTTGCCATCATCGGCGAAGAACTCGGGGTGATGGGCGCCGCCGTTGTTGTGGCGCTATACATCGCCTTCGCCATTCGCGGCTTCCAGACGGCGCGCCTGGCCAAAGACAATTTTGGCGCGCTGCTTTGCGTCGGCTTTACCTCTTGGGTCATCATCCAGGCGCTGCTGAATATCGCCGTTATGACCGGCGTCGTCCCCTCCACCGGCGTGCCCTTGCCATTCATTAGCTTTGGCGGGTCCTCGCTATTGGTTGTCATGATCGGCGTCGGGCTAATGTTGAGTGTGCACCGCGTGGCCGCGCGCCGCAAGCCCGCCTCGGAACGGAGAAGCGATATTGCGAATTTTGATAGGAGCTGGCGGAACCGGCGGGCACGTCTATCCCGCGCTGGCAACCGCCCAGGCGCTGCTTCAAGCAAGGGATGAAACGCATCAGTTGTACTTCGTCGGCGCGGTGGGCGGCATGGAGCGGAATCTGGTGGCAACATCCACAATCGCCTTCGTCGGCTACCATGAAGTCTTCGCCGGCCCTCTGCACGGCGTCAATCCACTGCGGATCACGACAAGTCTGCTAAAACTGAAGCTTGGCTGCCTGCAATCGCTGTACCTTCTTCTCCGCCTGCGGCCGCAAGTGATACTCTTGACCGGCGGCTGGGCGAATTTACCGGTGGCGCTGGGCGCTCGCCCCCTCGGCATCCCAATCGTCATCTACCTGCCCGATATTGAACCCGGCTTGACAATCAAAGCTTTGCAACCCTTCGCAAGCCGTGTCGCCATAACCGTAGAATCCTCCGCGCGCTACTTTCCCGGCGGCAAATCAGTTGTGACCGGTTATCCCTTGCAGACAAGCCGGCTCAACGCAGCGCGGCAGGAAGGGCAAGCGCGCTTTGAACTGGATGCTGAACGAAAGACCTTGCTCGTCTTCGGCGGCAGCCGCGGCGCGCGCAACATCAATATCGCGCTCGCCGACTCCTTGGGGCAATTGCTGGATATGGGCTTGCAAATCATACACATCACCGGCGAGTTTGACTGGGAAGACAGTCGCAAGCGCGTCCGCCAATTCAACGAGCATCCGCGTTATCACCCCTTCGCCTATCTACATGACGAGATGGGCTTGGCTTTTGCCGCGGCTGACCTGGCTCTGTGCCGCGCCGGCGCCAGCACCCTGGCGGAATTACCCCTATTCGGGCTGCCTGCCGTACTCGTGCCCTACCCCTACGCCTGGCGATATCAAAAGGTCAATGCCGATTACCTCGCCGACAATGGCGCCGCGGTCCGGCTCAATGACGAGGACATGGCGGACAAGCTCTTCGCGACGATAAGTTCGCTGATCACCGACGACTCTCGTTTGAACGACATGCGCGCGAAATCCCGCTCGCTCTCGCAGCCCGATGGCGCAAGCCGCCTCGCTAAGCTGCTGCTCGAAATCGGCGGGAGGTGATATGCTGATGTGGACGACCGCGATCTTCTCCGCGCTTTCCGGCAAGCTGCTCGCGTTGGCAGCGCTCGTGATTCTGGCAATTGTAATTCTGGCTCTATGAGGCAGAACGACTGCATCGAAAAAGGAGGAGCCGGCGAATGCCACAACTGCTGACAGGCGCGCGCATACATTTCGTTGGCATCGGCGGCGCTGGTCTTTCGGCCATCGCTCGTGTCTTGCTGGAACGCGGCTGCGTCGTCAGCGGCTCGGATATGAGCGCGAGTCCGGTGGCATCGGCTTTGGCGGACGCCGGCGCGACAATCTTCCAGGGCCATGACGCGCGCTTCGTCGAAGGCGCGGATTTGGTCTTGGCGACCTCGGCAGTGGATGACGATCACATCGAACTGACGGCGGCAAAGCAACTGGGGATCCCGGTGTACCGCCGCCGAGAATTCATGCGCGCTCTGCTGCAAGGCTACGATACCATCGCCATCGCCGGCGCCCACGGCAAAACGACCACGACTTCCATGATCATCCATATCCTGCAAGACGTTGGCAAAGACCCAAGTTACATTGTAGGCGGCATAATGGGCAATACGGGCAGGAATGCCGCAATGGGCGCGGGCAAGTCCTTTGTGATTGAAGCCGACGAATATGGCAACATGTTTCATGGCTTGTCGCCGAATCTGGCAGTCGTCACAACGGTCGAGCATGACCATCCCGATTTTTTCCAGACCGCCGACGATATATCCGCCGCTTTTGCGACATTTATCGAATTGATACAGCCTGACGGCTTGCTCGTCGCTTGTGCCGATGACCCGGCCGCACTGGCCCTCGCTCTCGAACATCAGAAGACCGGCCAGGCAATACAAACCTACGGCATCGAAAACGAGCAATCAGACTGGCGCGCGACAGATCTGCAATTCAGTAGTGATGCGACTTCCTTCAATGTAGCGCATCGCGGCGTCCCGCTAGGCAGCGTCAGTCTTGGCGCGCCGGGCGCCCATAATGTATTAAACGCGCTCGCGGCGCTGGTCGTGGCGCATGAGCGCGGCATAGCCTTCGCAGCGAGCGCAAGCGCCCTGGCTGGCTTCATAGCCACGCAACGCCGTTTTGAAATCCGCGGCATCCGCGACGGCGTCATCATGGTTGACGACTACGCGCACCACCCCACCGAAATTGAAGCGAACCTTCGCGCAGCGCGCCTGCGTTATCCAGGTCGCCAAATCTGGGCGATTTGGCAGCCCCATACTTATTCCCGCGTCCGTCAATTCCGGTCCGAGTTTGTAGCCGCCTTTCACGATGCGGATCGCGTCATCGTCACGCCGATTTACGCCGCCCGCGAAGCGCCGATCAAAAACGTTTCCAGCCAAGCGCTGGCGGCCGAAATGAAATGTCAATCGGACGCCATATTCGCGGCAACTTATGACAATGTGGTGTCAATGCTGCGTCAGTTCGCTGTAGCTCCCGCCGTCGTGATCATCTTCAGCGCCGGCGACGCCAACCAGATCGCGGACCTCTATCTCGACTGCGGAACAGAGCAATCATGAGCGAGCCGAGATTGCCTTTGATCGATGACTTGCCGCGCATGCAATCGCTGGCGCGTTTCACCGCCGCGCGACTTGGCGGGCCCGCCGATTATCTCTTCATTGCCAAAGACCCGGCCTACAGCGACCTGATTCCGCTGCTCCGGCAAGCCTGGAAGCGCCGAATGCCGGTGACCGTGATTGGCGGCGGCGCAAACATTCTTATCGCCGATGCCGGAATCCGTGGACTGACCATAATCAATCGCGCGACTCGCCTTGAGCGCAGCGCTGTCGGAGACGATGTCGTCATCACAGCCAGCAGCGGCACGAACCTCATCCGCCTGACGCGCTATTGCCATGAGAATGCGCTGACGGGCATGGAATGGGCGATAGCGGTGCCAGGCACGGTTGGCGGCGCCGTGGTCAATAATGCCGGCGCCCACAGCAGCGATATCGCCGCCTCGCTGCGGCGAGTTTCGGTCTACGAGGAGGACGACGGCGAACGCTGGTTTGCGGCGGACCGTCTGCAATACGCCTATCGGCATTCCTGGCTTAAAGCGCGCGGCAATCGTCGCTTCTTCATCCTCCGCGCCGAGTTCGGCTTTCGCAGCGACGCGCGCGCGGCGATCCAGCAGCGGATGGACGACAATAACGACTATCGCCGGCGCACACAGCCGCCGGGCGCCAGCCTCGGCAGCATATTCAAGAACCCGCCAGGAGATTACGCCGGCCGCCTCATCGAAGCGGCTGGCTTAAAGGGCAAGACAGTCGGCGCGGTGCAGGTGTCCCCAGTACATGCCAACTTCTTCGTCAATCGCGATTCCGATGCGAGCGCCGGCGATTATCTGGCGCTAATAAACCTCGTGCGCGAGCGCGTCCGGGAACGATTCAGCATCGTGCTGGAATTAGAGATTCAGACGCTGGGGGAATGGTAGCGAATTTCCGCCTTATGCGGTTTGCGCCGTATTTTGACTAATAGTACACTCAATGTCATATTGGCAGGGGGCTTCATCCAAACACTGGTGGAAGACCATACGTGGCGAGTCATGTTCAAGCGCAGCGGCGGCAGCCTGACCGCGCTCCCGGCGTCTTGCATCGGGTGCCGCCGGGCACCGTACCAAAGCTATCGACGGCTGCGCGACAAGAACGGCGGCGGGCCTTCTCCCGTTGGCGAGTCACCAGCGCCCTTCTTTTTCTGCTCTTTGGCTTGACTCTGCTGGCGTTTTTTACCAGCGATGTTTTTTACGTGAGAGCGATACAAGTGCGCGGAAATACGTTCATTAGCCGCGAAGAAGTCTTTGCTTACTCGGACTTGGCGGATTACCACATGTTTTGGCTGGATCCCGACGAAATCCGCGAGAATGTGCTCCGTTCGTCGTCGGTTGCGGATATCGCCGTCGAAGTCGGCTGGCCGCCGGATTTGGTCACGCTCGTCGTCCAGGAACGACAGCCGGCGCTGGTCTGGTCGGACGCGGGCGATGAGACCTGGATCGACATCCAGGGGCGTCTTATGCCGGCGCGGGCGGAGATGCCGGGACTGCTTCATGTGAATTTGGTGAGAGACGGCAGCCCCGGGCCAGCGCCAAGCGCTGAGAGCGTTTCCAAGGATATCGTGCTGGGCGCCCTGCGCCTGCGGGAAATCCTGCCCGAAGGCGATCACCTTGATTATCATGGCGTTCACGGGCTGGGCTGGACCAACGAACAAGGCTGGCAAGTCTGGATGGGAACAGGCTCGGCGGCGGTAATGGACGAGAAAATAAAAATCTACGATGTGCTGGTGGAGAATTTAAACAGTCGCGCAATTGACGTTGCCGAACTGAATATAGCGAATCCCGATGCACCGTTCTACAGACTTTTATGGGGGCTATAGAACCGCATGGGCGACTTGGTAGTTGGACTGGATGTTGGTACGCATAAGATCTGCACCATCGTTGGGGAGGTGCGCCCCGAGGATGTTTATGTCGTCGGCTTGGGCATTGAACCCAGCGACGGCATGAAGAAAGGGGTCGTCAATGACGTCGGCGCCTTGTCATCGGCCATCGCCAAATCCATACGGAAAGCGGAGAAGTCTAGCGGCTACGATATCAATCGAGCTTTCGTCAGCGTCGCCGGCAGCCACATTTCATCGCTGACCAGTCGCGGGCTCGCCACCATTGTCGGCTCGCGCAGCGTTCAGGCGGAAGACCTGGAAAAAGCGATGAGCGTGGCGCGCAATATTGCCATTCCACACAATCGTGAGATCCTGCACGTCGTCCCGCGGAGTTATACGCTCGACGGCCAGGATGGCATCCGCAGCCCCATCGGCATGCACTGCTTCCGCCTGGAGGTCGACGCGCATATCATCACCGCTTCAACCACAAGTTTGGCGAATTTGGAGGACGCCGTCGAATCCGCCGGGGTCATGGTCGATCGCTTCATCCTGAATCCGCTGGCGGCGGGGGACGCCGTGCTCACCGATCATGAGCGGGAGATGGGCGCGGTCGTCATTGATATCGGCGGCGGCACAACAGACCTCGCCATCTTCATTGACAGCACGGTATGGCATACGGCCATCATCCCGGTAGGCGGCAACCACGTCACGCAAGACATCACGTATTGGATGCGTGTGCCCTTCGGCCTGGCGGAACAAGTCAAGATCCAGCGCGGCCATGCCGATATGAACGCCGTCAGCGAATCGGAAGTATTCCCGGTTGAGCCCTTCGGCGGCGAGATCCTGCCGGTTTCGCGCCGAGACCTGGCGATGGTCATTGAAGCGCGCTTTGAAGAGATCTTCGAACTGGTGGAAAAGGAAATCAAGCGCTCCGGTTATGCCGGCCTGCTGCGCGCCGGCGCGGTCATCACCGGTGGCAGCTCACAGTTGCCGGGCTATCGTGATCTGGCCTCCCGCATCTTGAATTTACCCGTTCGTCTCGCCCACCCCGAGAGGATCACCGGCATCGCCGATACCTTGAAGAACCCATCCTACAGCACAAGCGTCGGCCTGCTGCGGCTGGGGCTGGAAATGGATTCGGTGACCGAGCCGGAACTGGTGAATAATATGGGGCTGCCAGTCAGCAATTGGGGGCGCCGGATGAACGAATTTTTGCGGCGCTTCTTGCCACAAGACGAGTAGCGATAATTTAGATAAGTTAATGCAAATTTTTGCCTCTTATTTCATTTGCGGACGTCGCAAATCTGCGTACAATGACTTTGTAAACTTGCGGTATGCGCTCAGCAACTTGCTGATTCACGAGGGTGGTCATTATGGTCAATGATTTGATAACCGGGGAAAACTTTGCCCAGATTAAGGTCGTGGGCGTCGGCGGCGGCGGCGGCAACGCCGTCAACCGCATGATCAACGAAGGCTTGGGCGGCGTCGAATTTATCGCGGTCAACACCGACAACCAGGCGCTTATGCTATCCAAGGCGAAGACGCGCGTGCGTATCGGTGACAAATTGACGCGCGGGCTCGGCGCCGGCGGCAATCCTGAAATCGGGCGCAAAGCGGCGGAAGAAAGCTCGGAAGACCTGCTTGAGGTCCTGCGCGGCTCAGACATGATCTTCGTCGCCTGTGGCATGGGTGGCGGCACAGGCACCGGCGCGTCGCCTGTCATCGCCCAGATCGCCAAGGAACTCGGCGCATTGACCATCGGCGTTGTCACCCGTCCCTTCACCTTTGAAGGCACGCGCCGCGCTCAACTGGCGAAGACCGGCATTGAAGCGCTGAAAAGCCAGGTCGATACTCTGATCGTTATCCCGAACGACCGCTTGTTGCAGATGGCGGACAAACGCTCGACGCTGCAGCAGGCTTTCTCCCTCGCAGACGATGTGCTGCGGCAAGGCATTCAGGGCATCTCCGAACTCATCACCGTGCCCGGCCTCATCAATCTTGACTTCGCTGATGTGCGCACGGTTATGTCGGAAGGCGGCGCCGCCTTGATGGCAGTCGGGCGGGCCGCAGGCGATGATCGCGCTCGCTCCGCCGCCGAACAGGCTATCACCAGCGGCTTGCTTGATGTCACGATTGACGGCGCGCGCGGCATACTCTTCTCCATCACCGGCGGCTCGGACTTGACGCTCTTTGAGGTCAATGAGGCGGCCGCCATCATCAAGGACAGCGCGCATCCGGAATGTAACCTCATCTTCGGCGCTCACATTGATGAGAGCATGGGCGATGAGGTCCATATCACGGTCATCGCCACCGGCTTCGAACGCAGCCGGCTGGAGACGACGATGAAAGAAGCGGGCGCCTTGCCCATCCGCCAGACGACGCCGTTGCCGCAACCGCCGGCGATTCAGCGGCCGGTTTACGAAGATGTTGAGGTGCAGGCCCCGTCCGATAGCGCTGCCGCCAGCAGCGGCGGATCCTCATCCTTCCAGCGCAGCCGCCTTGCGCCGCCATCGCCGCCGCAAGAAGATCCCCGCACCTACGACAACATTGACCCCAAGAACACCGAGTTGCCGGCCTTCCTGCGCAAACGGAATCGGCGTCAATAGAAGCCCGACAAGTTAATATACGGTTTCAAGGAGGCGGGCATGTCTCGCCTCTTTTTGTTTCCTGGGGCCAAGGTTTTACGCCAATTCTGAGATATGAGCTTTTACCCCCTCTATACAGTGTTGATAGAGTATCGCGGTGGACGCGCTATCGGATTCAAACTGAAATCTTTCGAATTTGAATAGGCAGTTTACTTGATAAGTGCTATAAAAAAGCTATAGTTTTTAAGCCACGATATTGCAACATGATGGTCGCCAGCGGACACCATCTGTGCCATAGAAGGTCCAGGTTCGGATTCGCATCGCTCTACACAGAACCAGTTGCCGCAGGTACACACATAATCCAGGATGTTTTCGTCATGATTCAGTCACAGACAGCTACAAGCGAATTGCACGAACTCGGCTACAAGATCTTCCTCGATCGCTATGCCCAAAAGGATATGACCCGCAGCACTCTCGCCGTCGGCGATACCGTGATTGTGGTTGTCAACGCCAAGACGGGGCAACGCGAAATCGGCGAAGCGATCGCCATTGACCTGCCGCGAGTCACGGTGCGGCTGCTGGATGGCGAAACAGTCCTGCGCGATTTGGAGCATGTCGATAAGCCAATCGAAACGCAGCCCGAGCAGATGATGAACCGCGTCGCCCACGGCGTCGCCGCGGTTGAAGCCAGCCCGGCAAAACAAGACGAATGGAGCGAGAAATTCCGCTGGCTGCTTGACGACTGGAAGTTTGTGCCGGGCGGACGCATCCTCACC
This sequence comes from Anaerolineae bacterium, assembly GCA_022822545.1. Classification (GTDB taxonomy): domain Bacteria; phylum Chloroflexota; class Anaerolineae; order Aggregatilineales; family Phototrophicaceae; genus UBA6055. The sequence goes on along the minus strand of JAJEBE010000032.1, from coordinate 36,435 downwards.
GCTGCCGGCACCGATCAAGACCTCACATTTTACAATTGCTATGTCATCCCTTCACCGCAGGATTCACGCGAAGGCATCATGACCACACTGACACAGATGACCGAAATCATGTCGCGCGGTGGCGGCGTCGGCATCAACCTTTCGACGTTGCGGCCGCGGCACGCCTACGTCAAAGGCGTGAACGGGCGCTCCAGCGGGGCAGTATCCTGGGGCGGGCTATACAGTTTTGTCACCGGTCTGATCGAACAAGGCGGCAGCCGGCGCGGGGCCTTGATGCTGATCCTGAATGATTGGCACCCCGATATTGTTGACTTCATCAATAGCAAACGGCAGTCCGGCAAAATCACCAACGCCAATATCAGCGTCGGCGTCTCCGACAAATTGATGGAAGCAGTGGCTGCGGACGCCGATTGGGAGTTGCTCTTCCCGGACACGCGCGATCCGGATTATGACGACCTATGGGATGGCGACCTGGAAACCTGGATCGCCGCCGGCCGAGCGACAATCACATACAAGGCGATCAAAGCGCGAGAGCTTTGGGACGCGATCATCGAGAGCGCCTGGGCCAGCGCCGAGCCCGGCGTATGGTTCCGCGAGCGCAGCAACAAGATGGCCAACAGTTGGTACTTCAATCCGCAGATCAGCACCAATCCCTGCGGCGAGCAACCCCTGGGCGCGTTTTCAGTTTGCAATCTGGGCGCGATCAATCTCTCCCGTTTCTACGATGAGGCGGCGCAGGATGTCGCTTGGGATGAACTAAGGACAACGGTAGGGTATGCGACGCGCTTCCTCGACAACGTCATCGATACGACGCCCTACTTTTTCGAGGAGAACCGAACCGTTCAATTATCAGAACGGCGGGTCGGCCTGGGCACCATGGGCATTGCCGAATTGATGCTCAAGCTCGGCGTCCGCTATGGCAGCGACGAATCAGTTGAATTGATCGACGAAATTTACCAGACCATCGCCGTCACCGCCTACGAGACCTCGAGCGACCTGGCCATTGAGAAGAGCGCCTTCCCCCAGTTTGACGCCGAGAAGTTTCTGGAGAGCGGCTTCATGCTGGCGATGCCGGATGCCCTGCGCGACAAAGTACGGCAGGATGGCATTCGCAATGTCACGCTGCTCACGCAAGCGCCAACCGGCACGACCGGCACCATGGTCAATACCTCCACCGGTGTTGAACCCTTCTTCTCCTGGGTCTATTACCGCAAGAGCCGCCTTGGCTTGCATGAGGAACAGGTGCCTATCGTTAAGGAGTGGTACGAGGCGCATCCCGATGCTGACGAACTGCCGGAGTACTTTGTCACAGCGATGGACCTGTCTCCGCAAGAACATATCAAAGTGCAAGGCGCTTTCCAGCGCTGGATCGACAGCGCTATCTCAAAGACCTGCAACGTGCCCAATGACTACTCGGTTGAACAGGTCAGCGAGCTCTTCAAATACATGTACGAACTCGGTTGCAAAGGCGGCACGATCTATCGCGATGGCAGCCGCGATGAGCAGGTGCTCATGCTCAAAGGCGATGAGCGCGCCGAAAGCGAAATGGAAGATCTGAAAGGCGGCGAGGGCACAGAGCCGGCCACGACGCCCCATCATGTGTATCCGCGTCCAGAACGCTTGCAAGGCACTTCTGTGAAGACGCAGACGCCATTCGGCAAAGCTTATATCACCATCAACCGCGACGACCAAGGCAATCCCTTTGAAGTATTCGTGGCGATCGGCAAAGCCGGCAGCGATATTCAGGCGGACGCCGAAAGCCTGGGACGAATGATTTCCCTGCAGCTCCGGACGACCGCGCCTCACAACCGCCGCGATATGCTCAAACTCATTATCGAGCAGTTGGAGGACATCGGCGGCGCCCGTCCCATCGGCTTCGGTCCCAAACGTGTCTTGTCTTTGCCCGATGCCGTGGCGCGCGCATTACAGATGGAGTTCTTCCCCGAAGAGCAGCCGCAGCAACTGAACCTGCCAATTCACAGCGGCGCCGCTGCTTCAAGTTCGGCTGCCGAAGAGGAAATCGGCACGACTATGAATTCGTCGATATCCGGCGCCGATATGTGCCCCGCCTGCGGCACGATCACCTTGATCCGCGCCGAGAATTGCCGCAAGTGCCTCACCTGCGGCTACAGCGAATGCTGACCCAGGCCTTGAACCGCGCCATGACGCAAGCTGAAATAAACGGGTCGCCGAACGGTGACCCTTTCACTTTGCAGCGGACGATGGTCCCGGGGCAGAAAAGTCGTTGAGTGGCTCAATCTGTAAATTGAGGGGGGAGCAGTCTTGAAGCAACATCGACGCAGAGCACTGTTCAAACGCATTGTGATACTATTCGGCTGCGCCTTACTGCTCTACTTCATCGTCTTCATCGCCGCAATCCACCACAGCGGCGCGATTGACACGGCGAAGGAATCCGATGTCATCATCGTGCTCGGCGCTGGCCTGCTGCGCGATGGCAGACCCGGCTGGGCCCTGACGCGCCGCAGCCTTCAAGGCGCCGATCTCTGGCATGCGGGAATGGCGCCCTACGTCTTGTGCGCTGGCGGCAAAGCCGAATCCTATCCGCGCTCGGAAGCGGCCGCCTGTCGCGAAATCCTCTTGGCCAGCGGCCTGCCATCAGGCGCGATCTTGCTCGAGGAAATGAGCCGCAGCACAGAAGAAAACGCCATCTTCAGCCGGCGCGTTCTCGAAGATATGAGCTTGAAAGACGCGGTCCTGGTCAGCGACAGTTATCACATGCTGCGCGCAGGCTGGCTCTTCCAACTCCAGGGTATTGAAACCACAAGCAGTCCCGTGCCGGCCAATCGCATTCGAAATCCGCTTTCCTACCCTCTTTCGCTGTTGCGCGAATTTCTCGCTTTTCACTGGCACTTCCTTAAGGAAACCTTCCAGATTCCGCTGACTCATCTCAATGGCGTCTGAGCTAATCGGCAATTCGGCGGTCAACAGACAGCAACTCTCCACTATAATTCCACCAGACTACGCAATGAGTGACCGCGCTGCCTTGAGGAGCGAATAATGCCAAAATATGTTTGCATCGGCGTGCCTTATTATCTGGGCGAATCCAAACCGGAGCGCCGCGAGGTTGACAAGCTGCGTCTCAGCGGCATCGCGGACGAGCTTGACGCGGAATGGGTCGACATAAGGCCGGACTTCAGCGCCGTCGATGATCCGGTCGTCGCGGTCAATCGGGCCCTTGCCACTGCCGTCCAAGCCCACAGCGACAAGCTGCCGGTCGTTTTCGCGAATGATTGCACGAGTTGCCTCGGTATGGTCAAAGGCTTGGCCGCGAAATCGCCGGCTGTCCTCTGGTACGATTCCCACGGCGACTTCAATACCCCCGAGACCAGCCCCAGCGGCTTCCTCGGTGGCATGCCCTTGGCGGCCTTGGTGGGGCGCGGCAATCAGCATTTGATGCGGGGCGTCAATCTTGAGCCAATCCCCGAAGCCGATGTGATCATCACCGATGTGCGCAATCTCGATCCGGAAGAAGGCGGCATGCTTCGTGCTAGCGATGTCTCCATCCACGAGACCCTTGATTCGCTGCGAAACGCTACCCTGCCCGATCGCCCCTTTTACATCCACTTCGACGCCGATGTCGTCGATTGTGACGAGATGCCGGCGCTGAGCTATCCGGAACCGAATGGCCCATCCCTGCAAGAATGCATGGAGTCGCTGGAGCATGTCCTGGCGCAAGGGAATACGGCCGCGATTCTATTCAGCCTGTGGAACGAAACCCTTGATGGCGGGGACGAAGCGCTGGCGGCAACCCGCAAACTGATACTCACGCTGAAATCAATCTGAGAAATTCCCAGCCCTTGACTTGCGCGCCGCCGAAAATAGACATATCCTCTACAATTGTGACCATAAAGGGCAAGCTGTATTGTACACAGACAACGAGATTCTCTTCCCGCATTACGCCATCCCCGCCTTGCGAAATATACGAGGCGCGAAATGGCAGCAGTTGATCGACCGCATTTCCCAGAAGGAAGAAACCTGCGAGGAAGTCCTCGCCCTTATGTCGGTGATGATCGAACTGAACGGTTGCCTGCCTTGTGAAACCGACAGCTACCGGGCGATGCGCGGCTGCACGGCTTGCGCCCAGCAGACCTTGCGGCGCTTCAAAGGCAGCGACGAAGAATTGATTAGCGCCTACGAGGCCTCGCTCGCCAAGTTTCGGGAACTCGATTTCGCTATCGGCGGCTGACAATTCTGCTCAGTCGACTCATAGTTGACAACTTTCGGACGCGCGTGTTAAACTCTGTGCCCGCGCGTCTGTCAAGCCTGCGCGAATCTTGTTTGCCATATCTAGTTTAAGGGTAGTGTAGCTATAGCCAATTCACCTCACCGGATCAACAGGAATATCCGCGGCGTGCGAGAAGTCCGGTTGATTGACGATACCAATACCAATATTGGCGTCGTAAACATTGGGTATGCGCAAGACCGAGCGGACGATGTCGGCTTGGATCTGGTCGAAGTCGCGCCAAACGCGAATCCGCCAGTCTGCCGAATCATGGATTATGGGAAATTCCAGTACGAGCAGCGCCGCAAAGAGCGTAAGTCGAAGAAGAACCAGGTAAAGGTGACCGTCAAGGAGATTCAACTGCGCCCCAAGACTGACGAATACCACCTGCAGTTTGATATCAAGCGCGCCGAAAAGTGGCTGCTCGAAGGCAAAAAGGTGAAGTTCCGCGTGCGCTTCCGCGGACGCGAAATCACTCACCAGTATATTGGACGCGATCGGCTCGGCAAGATTGAAGAAGCGCTTAGGGAAGTAGGCGTCGTGGAGCAGCGCCCCAATATGGAAGGCCGGGATATGCTCATGATCTTGGCGCCGACTAAAGAAATTAGGCAGAGCACGGAGAAACAATAGTGCCACGCAAGAAAAAATCGACCAAGTACAAGCTCAAGACACACAAAGCGACCGCCAAGCGTTTCCGCATGACGGCGACCGGCAAGATTGTCCGTACCAAAGGCGGCAAGAGTCACCTGCGCCGCCGCTCCGCCAAACGCGTCAGGCGCCAATGGGACAAGCGCATGGAAGTTGGCGAGAAGGCGATGCAACGCCGTATCCGCCGGCTCGCGCCCTATCTCGGCAGATACAAAGCGAACCCGCCGGCCTAGCCCAAGACCAGTGATCTGGATATTCCGCCCGGCGCAATATGATGCCGGGCATTTCATGTACGGAGAAAAAACATGGCAAGAACAAAAACCGGCTTCGTCAGACGCCGCCGACACAAAAAAGTCCTGAAGCTCACAAAAGGGCAGTGGGGCACGCGCAGCAAGAACTTCAAGCGCGCCAACGAAGCGATGATGCGCAGCCTTTGGTACGCCTATCGCGATCGGCGTCAGCGCCGCCGCCAGTTGCGCCGCCTGTGGATACAGCGCATCAATGCCGCCGCCCGCATCAACGGCATGAAATACAGTCAGTTGGTGCACGGCTTGAAGCGCGCCGGCATCGAGCTGGACCGCAAGAGCCTCGCCAGCATCGCCGTGCGCGATGGCGAGACCTTCAGCAAGATTGTGGCCCTGGCGAAACAAAGCCTGTAGACCGGCGTCAAAATCAAGCAGACTAACCCGAGGGTCCGCCAAGTGACCCTTTTTTTCGTTTATTGAGGCTCTTGCATGGATGCTATCAGCAGCACACAGAACAAGCGCGTCCGTTACGTCAAATCGCTGCAGACAAAAGCGCGGCTGCGGCGGGGCGAGCGCAAACTGGTCCTTGAAGGCGACCGTCTCATCGCCGATGCGCTAACGAGCGGCGGCAAGCCGGAACTCGCGCTTTATTCAGCGGAACGCGCCGATTATGACATCATCGCCCAGTTGCAGAATCGCAACTGCGATTTGCTGCCCGCCAAGGAAGAGATACTCAGCTTCGTCAGCGATACGCAGCAGCCATCCGGCATCATTGCTGTTTTCGCCATACCGCGGCCGCCACTGCCAATGGAGGCGACCCGTGTCCTGATTCTTGACGCCATCCGCGAGCCCGGCAACCTCGGCGCCATCTTGCGAACCGCAACCGCAGCCGGCGTCGACTTGGCGGTTCTGGCGCCAGATTGCGTCGACCCATACAATCCCAAAGCCCTGCGCGCGGCTATGGGGGCGCATTTTCGACTGCCGATAGTCGAGGCCGCCTGGACGGAAATCGCTTCCTACTGCCAGGATCTAACCATCTGCGCCGCCAGCGCGGACGCGGGCCAAGCCTATTCCGCCTTCGATTGGCGATCCGCCTGGGCGCTGATCCTGGGCAACGAAGCGCGCGGCATCAGCCAGGAGGCGCGTCGGCTGGCGCGGGAGCATGTTTCCATTCCGATGGCCGCCGCGACAGAATCACTCAATGTTGCCAGCGCTGCCGCCGTGATTCTGTTTGAAGCCCAGCGACAGCGACTCGGCAGCGGCGTCGCCTAAGTCGAATATCTGGGGGATGGCGAATTGCCTGGAGCCTTCCCCCCATACTAAATCCCTCCCCGAAAGGCAGAGCCCTCAAAACGATGAAACCTCTCCCTCTCGAAGTGCGATGTCTGCGCCCACCCCTTGTGGGCTGAGGACAGGTTTGATTTCTTCCTATATGAAAGCGGCGGAACAGCAATCACAAGCATCATATTTGCTGAAAGTTGTAGGGGCGACCTATCAGGTCGCCCGAAAAAGCCCAAGATACACGACAATATTCTGCTCGCTGAAAACTGTCCTGTCCTCAGCCCCTTGTGGGAGAGGCGGCGGGGGAAACGAGCGGCATGTCCACGATTTTCGTCACCCCTCAAAATCGCCGCCTTCAGCCTTTTCATTTCAGAACGCCTGTGCTATAATGACTCCGATCCCAACCAACTGAGAACCGCCAGGCCATGAACCTGCTCGATATCCATGACGACATCATCGCCGTCCGCCTGCTTGCAGGCATCACTCAACGTACCCCTCTCCGCCAGCGCAAAAATCTGCCCGGCACACAAATGGCGACTTTGTCCGAAAAGAGTTTTCCCTTGTCCGACAAACGGACAATGTCGGCTAAACTCCTAACCAATCAACAACAATCCGATACCCTCGCGCATACTCCCGATCCCTCCATGCAACCGCCGACAAACCCCACTCCTTCTACTGGCCCCGCTTCACTTTCGCGGCTCGCTGCGGTAGACTTGCCAAACTTTAGAAGCAGACACATTGCAGGAGATTGCGATTCATGGCCAAGGAATATGATGTCGCCGTGCTCGGCGCCGGCCCCGGTGGTTATGTCGGCGCCATCCGCGCCAGCCAACTCGGGCTCAAGACCGCCATCATCGAAAAGAAATACTGGGGCGGCGTCTGCCTGAACGTCGGCTGCATCCCTTCAAAAGCGCTGCTGCGCAATGCCGAACTCGCCTATATTCTCCAGCATCAAGCCGATACCTTCGGCATCAACGGCGACTTTACTTTTGACTACGCCAAAGCCTACAAGCGCAGCCGCCGCGTATCCAACGGCTTGACCAAGGGCGTCCAATTCCTCATGCGCAAGAACAAGATCGATAGCTACGAAGGCTGGGCGACGATTAATGACGCCAACAGCCTGACAGTCGATCTCAACAAAGGCGGTAGTGAGACCATTCGCTTCAAGAATCTGATCATCGCCACCGGCGCGAGCACGCGGCTAATCCCCGGCACGGCGTTGAGCGAGCGCGTCGTCACCTACGAAGAACAGATCATGGAGGACAAGCTGCCAGCCAGCATCGTCATCGCCGGCGCCGGTGCCATCGGCATCGAATTCGCCTACATCATGCGCAACTACGGCGTCGATGTGACCTTGGTCGAATACCTCGATCGCATCCTGCCGCTGGAGGATCCGGATGTCAGCGCGGAATTGGCGAAGGCATTCAAGAAGCTCGGCGTCAAGATCATGACCAGCACCCGCGTCGATTCGATCGACGACGGCGGAGAGCAAGTTGAAGTCGCCATCACGCGCGCGGACGAGACACGCGAGACATTAAAAGCCGAGCGCATCTTGCAAGCGATCGGCTTTCGGCCACGGGTCGAGGGCTACGGCTTGGAAGCGCTAGAGGTCGCGCTCAACGACGCCGGCGGCATCGCCATCAACGAGAAAATGCAAAGTAGTATTCCGCACATATACGCCATCGGCGATGTCACCGCCAAACTCATGCTGGCGCATGTGGCCGAGACCATGGGCGTGGTTGCCGCCGAGAATATCGCTGGCGCGCCGACGGTGACGCTTGACTTTGACATGATGCCGCGCGCCACCTACTGCCAGCCGCAAGTCGCCAGTTTCGGCTACACCGAAGCCCAAGCAAAGGAGCGCGGCTACGAGATCAATGTCGCCAAGTTCCCCTTCCAGGCCAACGGCAAGGCGCGCGGCATGGGCGATGCGACTGGCTTCGTCAAAGTCATTAGCGACAAGAAATACGGCGAGCTGCTCGGCGCGCATATGATCGGTCATGATGTGACGGAGCTTCTGCCCGAACTCACCCTGGCGCGTTCCGCCGAGTTAACGCCGGAAGAAATCGCCCGCAACGTGCATGCGCACCCGACGCTCAGTGAAGCCCTGAAAGAAGCGGCGCACGGCCTGGAAGGGCATTTCCTGAACATCTAGCAGTCAGCATGTGATTGGCGGCAGTGCTGCCGCGAGCCGATAGCGCCGTCAGCGTTTAGCGCCAACAATCGATAATCAAACTGGTGAATCGGAGCTGCCCGTCTTTGTTCCGCCGATCATGCTCAGCCGAGCGTCCCACATAGCCGTCTTCCGCGTTCCACGGCCGCCGATGAAAGCGCCCGCGAGCATCGAAATGCTCCAGCAACTCATAGTGATATCCCTGCCCGCGAAGCAGATCGGCCATGAGATCGCTGGTGTATAGCACCTTGTGATCAGCCGCGCCTGCGCCGCTGCCGCCCGGGCGCACTCGCTCGATATAGTCGCTGTCGGGATGATTGCCATCGGGCACGGCTATGCGGATGCGCCCGCTCGCCGACAGGTATCCCCGCGCGCAGAGCAGGAATTCGGTAAATTCAGCCCTGGTCAAGTGTTCGAAGACATGCTCGGCCAGCAAGCGGTCTATCGACTGCGGCGGGAAGAGCCGCGCCCAATCTTCGCGCCTGCGCACATCAAATGCGGGCGTATCGGTGGCGATCCAGCCGTCATAGCGCGTCTGCCCGGCGCCAATGACGATCTTCACCGGACGACCCGCGTCCATCATCCGACGCGCTTCGTCACGGATTCGCGAGTGATCGCGCCGCAATGCTTGCTCGCGGTGGAATCGCCGTACAATCGGCGCGTAAATCGGGCGTAGGAAGCGCTTTACCTGAATCATGGGCGCAGCTATTCAGCGACTGTGAAATGATACACGGGCAGAATCGTGCCTGCTTCGCCAGTGGTCAGGTCGGCGCCGCTCACCTTGGCGCTGCTCACCTTGGCGCTGCTCTGATAGCGGTCATAAACGATAACGACAACTCGATAGTCACCCGCTGGCAGGTCAGCAGTCGATAGCTCGACCTCGTACCACTTCAAGACATCATCATAAAGATGTCGATCCGGCGCTTGACGCGCATTCTGCCAATCGGCGCTGATGATCTGTATCGACACGTTGAATAATTCGAGCTGTTCACGCTGGTCGACTTCCCAGCCCGTAACTACCCTGATGACATTCCTCTCGCGGTCATGGTCCGCGAACTTGTCAACGATTCTGATGCCATTCTCGTATTGTATCGGTTGATAGGCGCGCTCGCATGTCAGAGCGCGATCGACGAAGCGCTGGACCCGCAGGCTCGGCGCATCCAGAACAAGAGCGCAAGGCTGATATTCTCGTTTCAAAAGCGCTTCGACCTCGGCCAGATTCGCCGGCGGCGCGGAAGGATCGTAGGTCAAAAGCAAGTGCGGATGCTCGTCTAGCTTGGCCCTCAGGTCTGACGCCAGCATATCGCCCTGGAAGCTGCTCGGCAGGAAAGTCCCGTCGATGCCGAGTAGCGTTTCCATATAATAGTCTGCCGTTGACTTGCCTCGCTTGCCCCGAGCGTTGACAAAGTCAGTAGCGCTAAAGCCAAGAACGAAGTCTTGCGCTTGGGTTTTGCCGCGCAGCGCTTCGACATATTCCGCCATCGGCGGATAAGCGTGGACAACGCCCACTGTGCCTTGATGCAGCAGATAATCTTCCGCGCGCCGCAATTCCAAGCCCGAAACTGCGTAGACCGCCAATATCACAAGCGGGACCCAGCGCCACTTGAACCAGGCCAGCCCGCTGCCGATGACCAGCGCCCACATGCCCCAGGTCACAAAGAAATATCGCGAGCGCCGCAAGGGTATCAGCCCGATGGCCTCGTTGGTCGCCAGCAGCGCAAAAAGAACCGATACCGCCATAATCCAGAATCTCAGGCTGCCGCTTGCTCTACCCCGTCGGCGCAAAGCCAGCAAGGCAGCCGAAAGGACGACCAGGAGAATCAGCGGGTTGCCGTTGCTCAGCAGACGGATAAATACGCCGATCGCCTGTTCCAGCGAGATGGCGTCAAAAGCCGTATCGAATTTGGACGTCAAACCCGTCAGCGTGACCGGCAGCCAAGGCAGATACAGCAAGCCCGCAACCAACATCGCCAGCGTCACGCGATACCAGACGCCTGACCGTCTGACGAATAACAGATGATAGATGCCCAGCCCGACATGGAAGAAAATGGTGAAGGGCTGCGCATAGAGGCAGAGCGCCGCGCTGAGCGTCAGGCCAGCCCAATGACGCGAGCGGGCGCTTCGCCTCTCGCTGACGAGATAGAAGTAATGCCAGGCCAGTGCCATGATCAGGGCGAATTGCAGGCTGTACATGCGAAGCTCGTGCCAATAATCCAGCCAGAATACATTCAGGCCCAGGAAGGCAACCGCCCAAATGCCGCTCCAGCGGTCCATGAAATCCGCGCCAACGCGAAAAACCCAGGCGAGCGCGATCACGCCGAAGTAGAGTGTCAGACAGCGCAGGACAACATGATGCCAACCGACGAACGAAGCCCAGCCGGCAACCAGCCCGAAGAAGAAAGGACTGTGTTTTGGGCTGTGCTCGCGCACGGACTCCATCACTTCGAAAGGCGAAAAGGGACCTGTCACGCCGCCGGCGTGGCTGATAGACGTCAACTCATCGTACCAGATCAGGTCGGCGCTAAGACCCGGCGCCGCCATGAAAGTAACAAGCAGCAGCAGCGGGAGCATCAGGCTCCAATGCGCTCGTACGCGCGACAAGCCAAGGTCTGCTTTTGGCCTCATGGTCATCAGCTACGCGTCAACGGTAAACGACATTACTGCAAAAATATCGCTGGCCTGGCCGGTCATCGTATCCACACCGGGAACTTTCTTCACCGTATAGCGATCGTAGAGTATGACCATGGCGCTGTAGTCTCCCGGCGGCAAGTCTTCGGTGGAAATCTCAACGGCGTACCAGGTCAGGATATTGTCATACAGGTGTCGATCCGGCGCTTGCAACGCCTTCTGCCAATCCGGCGTGATGATCTGGACGGATACGTTGTATTGCTCGAGTTGAGACTTGTCAGCCACTTCCCAACCGGTGACGACCCGCAAAGACTTGGCCTCATCATCGTATGCCGCAAACCGGTCTATGATCTTGATGCCATTGTCATAATGAATTTCCTGATAGCCGCGATCGCAGCCTAAAGCGCGAAGGGCGTACCGCTGCGAAAAAATCTCATCGCTGCCCACCAAGATTTTGCAAGCAACATAGTCCTGCTCGAGCAGCGTCTTGACTTCGGCGAAGTTGCCAGCCAGGTTGCCCGGCTCGTAAGTGAAGAGCAAATATGGATGGTCGTCGACGCGCTGGTCAAACTCCCGGCGGAGTTCATCACCGGTCAGCTCAGTCCAGATGAAAGCGTCGTGAATGCCAAGAACAGCGCGAGAATAATACTCGACCGTGCTGAAGCCAAAGCGCAAACCATTGTTCCAAAGGTCAGATTCGATAAAACCCAGTATGGCGTCTTGCGGCCGCGCCTTGAATTGAAGCGCGTCAGTGAAGCGATGCAAAGGCGGATGCGGGACGAGTAAGGATCGATGCGCCGCGTATGTCCACTGTTCCGCCTGTCGGTAAATGTGGTAGCCGCCGATCAGCCATACAAGCGCGACGGCCGAGACCACGACCGGCCAGCGAGACGCAGACGTGAGAATATGGGCGAACATGGCTAGCGCCAAAGCCAATACCACCAGGAAATAGCGGAGCCGGCGCGAAGACAAGAAGGGAAAGAACTCATGGAATACAAACAGAGCCGCCAGAATAGTGACGGCAATCAGAAGAAGCGGCAGGATCTGGCCTGACCGGTTGCGCCATATTGCCCAGCCGCCGAGCGCAAACACTGCAATCCACAAGGCGTCGACGCCGTTCGCAAAGACGTTCGCCAGCATCGGGATTAGTTCGAGAGTGGTAGCCGCCTTGGACTGAACGACGCCGGCTTCCGCCGCTTCCCGGAAACCGATGGCGAGGAGCGGCTCGTAAGGCAAGAAGGTTAAGAGTCCAGCCGCCCATGCGATGGCGACGCTGAACCAGCGCCGGTCCTTGGGAGCAAGAAGAATATGGTGAGCGCCCAAGCCCAACAAGACAAAGATCGAAAATGGATGCGTGTAGAGCAAGGCGCTCGTCGTAGCCGCAAACACGATCCAACTCGCTATGCTGGCTTTGGCGCCCGTCGCGAGCCGCCAGTAGTGCCAGACATGCGCGAGGCTCAACAGCAACCACAACGTGTAAAAGCGCACTTCGTGAAAATAGATGATGACAAATGCGTTCGTCGCGAACAAGAAGGCCGCTACTAACGCCGCGCGACGATTGAACATATCGCTCGCCAGGCGGAATAACCAGGCAATGGAAAGCACACCGAATAGCAGCGAGAGATAACGCAGCGGAACCTGCGACCACCCGGTCAAACGCGCCCACCCCGCTCCAACAATGGAGTAAAGTGGAACGCTGTAGGGATCATGAGCAACGATAGACCGAACTATACGGACAACATCATACGGTGGATCTTCGGCGCCCATCGCGGAAACAGAGGCCATCTCATCCACCCACAAGATATCCGCATTGAGCTGGACAGCGCCCAAAGCGAAACCCAAGAGCATGATGACCACCATGACGGGAAGCGTCGCCCCGCGTGAGATCATGAATCGCTCCCGGCGCTATGAATAGCGCGGTATTCGGGCGCCAATAAGCCGAATTGCCAGAGGCTTTGATAGGTGTTGCGTTGGTATATCCGCTCACGCCAAATGCCTTCCAGCGTGAAACCGAGCTTCTTGAGAAGCGCCGCCGACGCCGCATTGCCTTCGACGACATCGGCTTCCACCCGGTGCGTCTTGAGCGCCGCGAAGCAGAATTCGAGCAGCGCGCCAACCGCTTCCGTCATGATGCCCTGACGCCAAAAGTCAGAATGCAACTCGTATCCGATTTCGGCGCGCCGATGCGCCCGATCGTAGAGATGAAAGCCGCAAGATCCGATCATCCGGTCGGCCGGCTTGAGCGTGATCGCCCAGCGAATTCCGGACCGGTCGGAGAATATTCGCTCCGCCCACTGGATGATTTCGCGGCCCACCGCGTCGTTGGGCGCGCCTTGAAAATCGATCAAATAATCGAGCACACCGGGACTATGCCAGACAGCCAGCCAATCGTGATGGTCGTCTGTGGTGATGCGCCGCAGGCGAAGCCGCCGCGTCTCCAGCGTCGGCGTTACTGCGAAGTCGAAGCGCGTCACAGCTATCTCCAATTCTGATCCCGGCGATTCATGCGTCCTGAATCGTCAATCGGCCAATGCCTTTCCCCCCGCGGCCAATGCTGCCGACATATTACAGCTCTTCCGCGATGATCTCGGCGATATCCGCAACTTTCGGTCCGCCATCCGTCTCGTTGCGAGCATCTTCAAACATGCGCGTGCAGAAGGGACAGCCAACCGCCAAGACATCCGCGCCCGTCCGCGCCGCTTCCTGATACCGTTCGAGACTTACTTTACGATCGCCATGTTCTTCTTCCTTCCAAAACTGCGCGCCGCCGGCGCCACAGCAAAAGGAATTTGACCGGCTGCGCGGCATCTCAATCAATTGCGCGCCTGACGCCCGTAAACCATTACGCGGCGCGTCAAATACGTTGTTGTGCCGCCCGAGATAGCAGGGATCGTGAAATGTCACGTTGCTCCATTTCGACGGACTCGCGCTCTTCGGCAGCTTGCCCGCGGCGATCAGCTCATCGATAAGCTGGCTATGATGAACAACTTCGTATTCGCCGCCAAAGGCAGGATACTCCGCCCCGATATTGTGCAAACAATGCGGGCAGGTGACGACGATGCGTTTGGGCTGGACGCCGTCAAGCAACTCGACATTGGCGGACGCCAACTCGTAATACAGATACTCGTTGCCGGCGCGCCGCGCCACATCGCCGGTACAGCGCTCATCCTCGCCCAGAATCGCGAAGTTGACCTCGGCCGCGTGCAGCACTTTGACCAGCGCTCGAGCCGTCTGCTGCGCGCGCGGATCATAACTGACGGCGCAGCCCGTCCAATACAAAATGTCGAAGTCCGGATTCTCCGCTACCGTCGGCGCCGGGATATCCAACCCGGCCGTCCAGTTGGCGCGCGGCTCGGCGATCTGCCAAGGATTCCCCTGGCGTTCCATGCCGTTGAACGCGCCCTGCAACTCACTGGGAAACTCGCTCTCCATCAGCACAGCATCGCGCCGGATATCCAGGATATCAAACATTGGCTCGTTGCCCACCGGACAGATGTCTATGCAGGCGCCACAGGCTGTGCAAGCCCAAAGCGCCGACTCGCTAAGCAGACTTCCCCGCAAGCTCCAATCCGATTCGGCGCCGCTCGCCAAGGCCTGCCAATGCTCTTTCATGAGAAAACGCTTGTTGACTTCCAGCGCGGCCGGCGAGAGTTCCTTGCCGGTCACATAAGCCGGGCAAACATCCTGGCAGCGATTGCACATAATACATGCGAAGCCGTCCAGTATCTGCGTCCTCTGCAAGTCTTCGAGCCGGCCCGCGCCGAATTGCTCCAGCTCCTCATCTTCGAAGTCCAACGGCGACAACTCACCGAGCGAGCGACGCTGCGGCCGCGTCAGGAAATTCAGCGGCGCCATAAAGAGGTGCGCGTGCTTGCTCTGCGGGAAATAAGGCAAGAATACGAGAATCCCGCCCAGAGCGATCCACCAGAACAGATGCCGCAGCATTTCCAGAGCATCCCCATTCAAACCTGCCCACAATGGGGCGACGGCTGAGGCAAAGGGCATGAATATATCCGCGCCGTGCTGCGCCACCGCGACCGACTCACCCAGAAAACGCGCGCCAACATGCAGTAGAATGAAGCCGGCTACGATCATCGAATCCAGAGTGACGGCGCCGGCGGCGACTTGCGGATGCAGCAAGATATTGTCATGGAATGCCAGCGCCGCTCCATTTGGGAATAAGAGTCGTCTCAAAACGAAATAGACAATACCGGCCAAAACAACAACGCTCAAAACATCACTCAGCAAACGAAAGCCATCGTAAAGCCCGTCCGCCGCCCAAAGCTGCGCCTCAAACCCCGGCAAGAAACCTGCCAGCAAGTCAATGGCGTTCACCAGGAAATACCAGGTAAAACCCAATACCACAGCCCAATGAATCACACTGGTCAAGGGACGCGCCTTGAGCGTCGTCCGCTGTGTGATATACACTGCCAGCGCTTGAAATGCCCGGCGCAGGAGTCCCTCGCCGCGCAACTCGCCCTGGCCGCGGCTAATGATCATGAACATCTCTTTGAAGCCCGCGTAACTCGCGCCCAAGGCAAACAGCGCCAAGAGCAGGAATAACATCTTCTCTACGTCAGTCAGCATCGGCCACCGCTCGCTTTCCCGCCTTTCACGAATCCAGTTTACCATTGCGGGCGGCATTCACGAAAGCGCGCCGAACCCGTCCGTGACGCCTGCTGCCGTAGCATGCGAGCTTGCAGATGCGCCAGCGATCTGTAGAATGACAGTTGATACGCAGATGATACAAGGAGCGACTTTCATGATTGACTTCTCACCCATGCGCGATGGCGAGGTGAGTTATATGGATTACGCCGCGCGGGAAAATATCGGGCCGGCTGAACTGAGAGCCCTCAGCGACGAAAGTGTTGACTACTTGCTCGGCCTGCTAGCGGACCTCACCAATGCCGATATCGTCTTTGATCCGGACGATCCAGATGCTGATGACCCCTTCGCCGTCGAAGGCGAGGAGGCTATCGGCTGGAATTTCGGCCACCTTATCGCTCATGTCACCGCCAGCTCCGAAGAAGGCGCCGCCCTTAGTTCGCTGCTGGCCCGCGGCATTCCAGCTTCCGAGCGGCCGCGCTACGAAACACCCTGGCGTGATATCAAGACCGTCGACCAGGTGCGCCAGCGTCTGGAAGAGAGCCGCCGCATGCGCAACGCCTATCTCGAAACCTGGCCGGACGCCCCCCTGCTGAATATCGTCCGCGATGTCTCGGAACGCTTCACCGCCCGCTTTGGCGAGATGAATGCGCCGGCCGCCTTTCTATTCGGTCTGTCGCATGAGGTGGGCCACTACGAGCAGATTGAAGAGGTCAGGCGGCAAGCGCTGGCCGCCCGCGCGACCGCCAGCTAAGCGTAATTGACCACCCCGATTCTGGAGGCTTGATGAGCAAGTTCATCGCGCCGCGCAGCCCCAAAGGCTTTCGTGACTTCCTGCCTGATACCATGCTGCGCCGCAATTATGTCATCGACAACATCACCGAAGAATTTCATCGCTTCGGCTTCGAGCCTATCGACACGCCGATCCTGGAGCTGCATGAGACACTCTTCGGCAAATATGGCGAAGATGCCGAAAAGCTCATCTTCACCGCCCAGCACGGGCGCAGCACGCGCGAACCGCTGGCGATGCGCTACGATCTGACCGTGCCGCTGGCGCGCCTCGTCGGGCAATACGAGAGCAAGCTCAACCTGCCATTCAAGCGCTACCATATCGCCCCGGTCTTCCGCGGCGAGCGCCCTCAACGCGGCCGGTATCGCGAATTCTGGCAATGCGACGCCGATACCGTTGGCATCGCCAATATCAGCGCCGATGCCGAAATCATTAACTTGATGCATCGCATCCTGCAACGTCTGGGTTTCCCGCAATACGTGATCAAGATCAACCATCGACAACTGCTTGTCGCCATCGGCGAGTTCTCCGGCCTGCCCGACGCTCAATTGCCCGACCTTTATCGCAGCGTCGACAAGTTCGACAAGATCGGCGCCGACGGCGTCCGCCGCGAACTGACCGAACGCGGTATCGCCGCCGATGCTGTGGGACGCATGATGGACCTGATCCAGGCCAAGGAACCGGGGACAAGCAGCCTCGATCTCATTGCCGACGCCATCGGCGCGAAGGCCGCCGGCCTGCAAGACCTGCGCGATCTGGCCGACCTGCTGGGTGATAGCGTGCCCCCTGAGCGCTACGATTTCGACTTCACCATGGTGCGCGGCCTCGGTTATTACACCGGCCCCATCTTCGAGACGGTCATCTCCCAGCCGAACCTGGGCAGTATCACCGGCGGCGGGCGCTACGACAATCTCATCGGCATGTTCCGCCGCCAAAGCCTGCCCACCACCGGCACCTCTTTCGGCATCGAGCGCATCATCGACCTGATGGATGAGCTCGACCTGTACCCGGCTCATCTAGGTGGCACGCTCGTCCAAGTGCTCGTAACCGTCTTCAGCGACGACGCGCGCGCCGCCTCGATGCGTATCGCCGACCAGTTGCGATCGGCGGGCATCAATACCGAACTATACCTAGAAGCGCGAAAGCTGGGCCGGCAGTTCGCTTACGCCGACAAGAAGGGCATTCCTCTCGTCGCCATCGCTGGCCCGGACGAGATTGAAGCAGGCGTCGTCAAGCTGCGGCGTTTGCGAGACGGCCGGGAGGTCTCCTGCGAAATGCCGGATGTGGCTTCAGCAGTGGAAACTTTGCTTGCCGAGGCTGGCGCGTCCCAATGATCTCACTGCCCCGCTCCAGCGGCATCCTGCTCCACCCCACATCGCTGCCCGGTCCCTACGGCATCGGTGACCTGGGCGCTGGCGCTTGCCGCTTCGTCGACTGGCTCGAGGCGCACGGTCAATCGATCTGGCAAGTCCTGCCGCTGGGACCAACCAGCTATGGCGATTCGCCTTATCAGACGCTCTCCGCCTTCGCCGGCAATAGCAATCTCATCAGCCTCGACCTGCTCGTCAAAGACGGCTTGCTGCAGCGCGGCGACCTGGCCGACGCGCCGCCCTTTCCGCGCGGCAAAGTCGACTACGGCTGGATCATCCCCTATCATAATCAGAAATTGTCAATAGCCTGGCACAATTTCAAGGACAGCGCCGACGCCAGCCTAAAGCTGGAATATGAGCAATTCCTCGACGACCACCGGTTCTGGCTGGAAGACTTCGCCCTCTTCAGCGCCCTCAAGCGTCAACACAAACTGCGCCCCTGGGTGGAGTGGGAAGCCGATCTGCGCCGCCGCGAACCTGCCGCCATCGCCCGCGCCTCCAATGAATTGGCTGAACAGATTAATGCCGAGCGCTTCCGCCAATGGCTCTTCTACCGACAATGGGCTGCTCTGAAGTCCTATGCCAATAGCAAGAGCATCCGCCTTTTCGGCGATCTGCCGATTTTCGTCGCCCACGACAGCGCCGATGTCTGGGCGCATCAGCAGGAGTACCATCTCGATGAAAGCGGCAATCCCGCGGTGGTCGCCGGCGTCCCGCCCGATTACTTCAGCCCGACCGGGCAGCGCTGGGGCAACCCACTTTACCGCTGGGGCATGATACAAGCTGACGGTTACAACTGGTGGATTGAGCGCCTCAAGCGCCTGCTGAACCTAGTCGATTATGTTCGTATCGATCACTTTCGCGGTTTCGAAGCGCATTGGGAGATACCCGCCTCCGAGCCAACTGCCGTCAAGGGGCGCTGGGTTGAGGGGCCGGGCGCTGCCTTCTTCCAAGCGATACAGAGCGCTTTAGGGGATCTGCCCATCATTGCCGAAGACCTCGGTGTTATCACGCCGGGGGTGGAAAAGCTGCGCGACGATTTTGGCTTGCCCGGCATGAAAGTGCTGCATTTCGCCTGGAGCGATTCGGCCAACCCCTTCCTGCCCCACAACCATGGGACCAATTGCATCGTCTACACCGGCACGCACGACAATAATACAACCCGCGGCTGGTGGGAGAATGAGGTCGACGAACGAACGCGCAACTTCGTCAAGGACTACCTGGGCCAAGACGTGCGCGATATCGTCTGGACTTTGGCGCGGGTCGGCATGCGCTCATCCGCGCGCGTCTTCATCATGCCGCTGCAAGATGTGCTGGGGCTTGGCGCAAACGCGCGGATGAATACACCCGGCGCGCCCGCCGGCAACTGGACCTGGCGCTTCAGCGAGAGCGCCCTGGAGCATCCGGGCAAAGACGCCCTCCTGCATATCACGCGCCTGTATCAGCGGCACCCCGATCAACAGACGAAGCCCGCCGGCGACGCAACGCAAAGCTAAGACGACAAGTCAGGGAAAAGCCCGTGTCTTACAGCATAAAACACTTGCCATCTTGGGCGACATACATCCACCACGACAGCTCGGAGCTATTCCTCAGCGATATCACGCCGCGGATCGGCGATGTCATTAAGGCGAGCATCCGCGTACCCAGCGAGGCGACTCTAAGCGCTTTGTACCTCCGCAGCCGTCCCGACGGCGAATGGAAGCGCATCCGCATGGAGAAGGATTCGCGCGCAGGCTGGTATGACATCTGGTCGGCCGAATTGCCGATCACCATGTATCACAACAATTACTGCTTTCATTTTTTGACCGATAGCCTATCGTTTTATTTCAACCAAGCGGGCTTGAGCCCCATCGACAGCCCCGACTGGTTCAACTTCACGGTCCTCGGCGACTACGATCCGCCAGCCTGGGCGCGCGAGCAAATCTTCTATCAAATCTTTCCCGAGCGCTTCGCCAATGGCGATCCCGGCAACGATCGGGGTACTGGCGAGCCAACGCTAATGGGCAAACCGACGCTGAGGCGCGATTGGGGCGAGCTGCCTCAGCCCTACCCCGATTCACGCACGGTTGAGTTCTTCGGCGGCGATCTCCAAGGCATCACCCAAAATCTGGATTATCTGACCGATTTGGGCGTGACCGCGCTCTACCTATGCCCCATCTTTGATGCCGAGACCAACCACTTCTACGACATCCGCAACTTTGACCAGGTCGCTGCCTCCCTCGGCGGAAACGAAGCGCTGGCGGAATTGCGCCGCGAATTGACTCAACGCGGCATGAAGCTCATCTTGGATATCACACCGAATCACATCGGCTTTCATCATCCCTGGTATGTCAATGCGCGGACGAATCCCAATGCCGATTCCGCCGACTTCTTCTACCGCGATCCTGATACGGGTGCGGTAGAGTACTGGCTGGGCGTACCCGTCATCGTCAAGCTCAACTACAGCAGCCAAAGATTGCGCGACCGCATGTACCGCGCCGTCGACAGCTCCATGCGCAAGTGGCTGCGCCCGCCCTACAGCATCGACGGCTACCGTCTCGATGTGGCCAATATGACCGGCAACTACCGGCGGGCGCAATGTGGCGGCGATGTCTGGACTGAGATGCGCGCCGCCATCAAAGCCGAAAACCCGGGCGCCTATATGATGGGCGAGTTCTTTCAGGATAGCTCCGCCCAGCTCCAGTGTGATCAGCTTGACGCCTCGATGAACTACCAAGGCTTTAATACGCCGGTGCGGCGCTGGCTGGGCAAGGGCGATTTGGGCGTCGCTGAGCATCAGCCCTTTGGCGACCCCAATCCGCTGCCGACCGAATCCTTGGCCTTGCAGTGGCGGCAATACATGACCGCCATTCCTTACGTCATCGCCTTGCAGCAATTCAATCAAATCGGCAGCCACGACATCAGCCGGATCCTGCGCGTCGCCGAGGGCGATCGCGCTCTGGTCAAAGCGGGCGCGGCGCTGCTGATGGCCTTCCCCGGCGTCCCTTGCCTCTATTACGCCGACGAAATCGGCTTGGATGGCGGGCACGATCCTGATAACCGCCGTTGCATGCCCTGGCAAGAAGACCTCTGGGATCACGATCTGCGCCGCTATCATCAGCGTGTCATCGCCATCCGCCGCGGCTCCCACGCCTTAAGACACGGCGGCTTTCAAATTCTGCGCGCAGCCGGTGATCTGGTCGTCTTTCAGCGCCAATCCGCGCGGGAGCAAATGATCGTGGCAGTCTGGCGCGGCCAGGACAATATGCCGGCGACAAACATTGACGCCAAGCTCGCCAATATTCAAGATGGCGCCGCCCTCACTGACCTGCTCACGGGCGACCGCTACCAGGTGTCGGAGAACAATCTGCGCCTCGAGGGCATGGCGCATGGCCAAGCGCTCTTCCTCCGCGTCGAGACGTGATAAAATTCAGACACTATCGACAAGATTAAGATCGGCAGCATCGGATTCGCAGAATGGACCAACGCAGCATCTTTTTTGACGAATGGCTGCGCAGCCTGCGCGAGCAATACAAACATGTCGTTCGCAGCAACGACCAAGTCGCCTTGCCGACTCTGACAGCCGTCATGCATAATGTCGGCTTCGGCGAAGACGAATTGAATCAACTTCGCCTCGAGGCAACCATGCGCGCCGATGAAATGCCCGATGACTTCAGGCCCGATCTGAGTATCATCAATAAAGCTGCTAGCCCAGCGCCGCATCCGGCCGAATGCCTCTGCCCGCAATGCATCGACCTCGACGATGGCGCCCATGACGCTGATGGGCAACCGCTTAATCCAGAACCTGAACCTTCCGACGTCGACGATCGTGTCTTCCCCGCGGCGAGCATAAGCCCGCTGGAGACCGAGGGCGATAGCGAGCCGATCACATTTGAAGACGGGCTCGCGCGCGAATCCGAGGCAATGGAAAACAGCGAAATCGAACAAGGCAATGACGAAGCCAACCCTGACGAAAACAACGAACCTGACCCGGACGCGCCACAACAGATGGGCCTCTTCTGACGATGCCGATCTCCGAAGAAGACCGGCAGTGGATGCGCCTCGCCCTGGACGAAGCCGAGCGCGCGCTCGCCTCCGGCGATGTGCCTATCGGCGCCGTCGCCGTGCGCCAAGGCGCGGTCATCGGCACTGGCCACAACCGCCGCGAAGCCGACAATGACCCCACCGCTCATGCCGAAATCATCGCCATTCGCCAAGCGGCCGCCGCCTTAGGCACATGGCGCCTAGACGACGTGACTCTCTACTGCACGCTCGAGCCCTGCGCTATGTGCGCTGGCGCAATGATCTTGGCCCGCCTGCCCCGGCTCGTCTATGCCGCTACCGATCCCAAAGCCGGCGCCGCGGGCAGCATCACCGATATCACCCGCCACCACCGGCTGAATCATCGCGTCCATGTGGAGCATGGGCTCTTCGCCGAAGAAGCCGCCGAGCAAATCCGCAGCTTCTTCCGCCGCCTCCGCGCCGACAGCAAAAAATAAAGACAGCGCCAGCAAGACGCTGTTCAATATCCGCGCCAAATGTGTATACTGATGCTCGGCTTTGGAGAGGTGCCAGAGTGGACGATCGGGACTGTCTCGAAAACAGTTGTACCCTCCGGGGTACCGTGGGTTCGAATCCCACCCTCTCCGCTAATCCACTCGCGGCGGGCAGGCAGGGTCATCCCGCCTGCCCCTGAAAATAGGCGCGGACCCTACTCGCTGCCCATCGCCATCATCATCGCTAGCGGGAAGACAAAGGCATCTTCCGGGATTTCGATCTCGACCGGTTCGTTGAAGTCGGACACTTCCATGGACATGTCCATGACAAACGATCCGTCGTCTCCCAGTTCGCTGGCTTCGCTAGATATTGTCATGTCCAGCGATATATCAATGAGATAGGTGTAGTGATCGTCCAGGCCAATATACTCCCGCATTGTGAAGTCACTGACTTCTATCGCCTCCATCAGCTTTGCGACTTCCTCCGGATCGTCCAACTCATTGGACGCGGCGATAAGTTCTTCAGCGCTGGCTAGCGAGAGAAATGTTTCCAGATCAATGGTCGTCTCAAAGACGGCGACAGCAATGCCGCGAATCTCGTCATCCGGCAAGCGAGTAACCGTTGTCGCCGCGACTTCCGCCTCGCTCTTCGCATTCATGGCGGACAAATCCATGACGCCAAGTTCACTGAAGGTCTCGTCAAACGCCCCATTCAGATCAATCCCCAAAGCTTCCACGCCGCCCATAGACTCGCCAGTAAGCGCCTCCAAGGCGGCTGCGTCCAGAAGCACTACGCCGTCTTTCATCAGCAATGTCATTGCAGCATCGAGATCTTCGTCACCGCCGCTGCCGCTAAATTCAAACGAAATCTCTCCCGCGACCGACGTCAGCATCAGCTCCATCAGCGCGCCAACATCAACAGCCGACAAGTTGTCGTCCATTTCGATCAGGGTTTGCTTCGCCTCGCTGTCTATCGCGAATGCGCCGGATCCCTGCATGCTGATTTGCATAGCTTCATCCGCTTCCACATCCATGTTCATCCAGAACGTAAAGCCCAGCGAATTCAAGCTCTTCCACGAGTCCTCGTTATCCAGCAGAATCTGGCAATCCGACTGCGGCAAGTTTCCGCAAAGATCCGGTCGGTCATTTGTATCCGCCTGAACTACCGCAAGCGTTACCAACAAGATTGCTACAACCAGCACAATTGCCCACTTCTTCAACATCATCACTCCTTCTGATCGTAACTTTCACCTCCCTAGTATAGCCTAGAATCCTTCGTCTCTTCCCCCCAAAATATTGGGGGACGCTTCATATTCCAAAGCAGCTCCCAATGCGTCCGAGACGCATATTGGCAAGAATGCGCTGCCATAATAGAGTTGGATTCTGATATACTGCACAGACTTCCACCGCAATGGATGCGCGAGGCAAAATGAGGACCATCACTGTATTCGGCAGTTCACAGGTCAAAGAGAGCAGCCCTGATTATCAAGCGGCCGAGCAAATCGGAGAAGAACTTGCGGCGGCCGGCTACACCGTCATGAGCGGCGGTTACCTGGGCGTTATGGAAGCCGTCAGCAAAGGCGCCAAGACCGCTGGCGGTCATGTCATCGGCGTCATCACCGATCAAATTGGCCTTCAATTCAACGTCAGCCCGAACCCCTACCTCGATGAAATCATCAATTTCGCTGACCTGCGCGACCGCCTGCACTACATGGTGCAGCATGGCGATGGCTATCTGGCCATGCCCGGCGGGATCGGCACCCTGCACGAGATCGCCGAAACCTGGGAAT
Source organism: Anaerolineae bacterium (assembly GCA_022822545.1). Classification (GTDB taxonomy): domain Bacteria; phylum Chloroflexota; class Anaerolineae; order Aggregatilineales; family Phototrophicaceae; genus UBA6055. The sequence goes on along the minus strand of JAJEBE010000032.1, from coordinate 12,187 downwards.
TGATGCGTATCGGCGGCATCCCTCGCCGCCCCTTTGTCTGTTTCGGACCAATGTGGGAGGAACTCATTGGCAAACTGCAGGATAGCGCCTACCTAGGAGATGGCTATCACGGAATGATTGCCTTGACTTGTAGCATCGCCGACGTGCTTGATTCCTTCGCGCGAATAACGTCTCAAACCGAGCCATAGGACGCAAATCCAGTAAAATGTTCATAAGTCGTCCGCGCAGTATAAAGGGAGAATTCCACCCGTGCCGCTCCGCCTGACACCTTTTATCGTCGGCGCGCTACTTTTCAGTTGCCTGCTCGTCGGCGCGCAAGGCAGTTCCAATGCTCCCGACCCCGCACCGCAGCCACTGAGAGTTTGGCTTCCGGCGCCGTTGATTTCGGACGAATCGGGACCGGCCTTTCAGCTACTCGGCGATCATACCACCGAGTTTTCCAGCAACAACAACATCACCGTCGAGTTTCGCATCAAGACGACCGGCAGCGTCGGCGGCATTATGTCCACGATCCGCGCGGGAAAGGAAGTGGCCCCCGGCGCTCTGCCCGACCTCACCTTGATCCTGCGGCGTGATTTCACGCCGGCGCAAGCCAGAGAATACTTGCAGTCCTTCGAGACACTCTTTTCATCTTCTGTGCTCAATGACCTGGCCGGCGGCGTCGGATTCGGTCAGATTCCGCTTGAGGGTGAAAGAGCGCTTTTCGGCCTGCCTTATCTCTTCGACATGCTCATTGGCGTACATGCGCGGCCGCTCGCCAAGTCCGGCGCACGTCTAAGTTTCGCTGATGTGCTGGCGAACGAAGCCAACTTTTTGTTTCCGGCGGCGCGGGCAAGTGGTTTGAATCAAACCTTTTACCTGCAATATCTGGCGGCCGGCGGCGCCAGCCCCGGCGATGGCTCGATGACCATAAACGAAGAGGCCCTGCGCAAGGTACTACAATTCTACGAAGACCTCGTCAACAAGGGCTTGATCCCGGAGGATGCCTTGTCGTATCAATCGCCGGCTGCCTATCTCACCGACTTCATCAATCGCAATGATCGTCTACAGTTGGCGATATTCACGGTCAGCGATTACCTGACAATGATCCAGCAACATGAGGCGAACCTCCTGGCCACCGCGATCCCGACAGCCGATGCCAACGGCTCGTCCATTTTGAATGGCTGGCTCTGGGTCTTGGTCACGCCTGACCGGAATCGACAAGCTTTGGCGGCGCGCTTCATCGAATGGATGATGGAGCCGGCCTTCCACGCAGCCTTTGCCCGGGCGCTATATCACCTGCCGTCGCAGCCGGCAATTCTGGCCGATAGCCTGCCGCCCGCCGCCGATACGACATTCTTCGCCCAATTACTGGCCGATTCCGTGCTGCCCCTGCCCGAAGGCGAAGGCGGCGTCGCGCCCCGTCTGATGCAGGAAGCGCTCAACCATGTCTTGCATGCCGATGCCACCGCCGCCCAGGCGACCCAGAACGCGCTCAGCCAGTTTGCCGAACGCTAAACGCTCAGGGATTTTTCATAGAATCGATGCGTCTTGTAGATCTTTCCGCCCAGGCTAAGGCTGATCTTGATCAAGGGATTCGTCTCTAAAATCCAGCCAGAATCCAGATAGTCGTATTGTGAGGGCAGCAGGGCTTTCATCACCGCAAGCAGCATCGCCAGCTCCACGCCCTTGTTGCGGTGTTCCTGCTTGACGCCCATCAGCGGCATCCGCACACCGCGGATCGTTTTGCGCACCTTCCAATGCCAGGCGACCTGCGCCATCGTAACTATCTCCGGCACTCCCGGGCGCGGGTACGCGCGGCACAAGGCTTCATTGAAATTCGGAATCGTCAGCGCGAAGCCAACCGGGTCATCGGCAATCTCGGCGAAGAAAGCCAAATCCGGCTCGACCAACATGCCCAGATCATCAACCAGAGCCCCCAACTCCTCATCGTTCATCGGGATGAAACCCCAGTTCTTCTCCCAAGCCGCGTTATAAATCTCCTGAAATCGTTCGAATTCGGCCTTCTTATCGCGCGCTTTCATCTTGCGCACGGATATGCCGCTGCGCTGCGCCGCTCGCCCCACCAGCCTCTCAAGCCGCACCAGAGAGTTGCTTTCTTCGATCGTCCCGCGGTCTTGATAGATACAATGCACATCCATGACCTTCTCGAAACCGGCGCCTTCCACCAAAGCCTGATACCAGGGCGGATTGTAGGGCATCATGATCACAGGCTGGCTGAAGTTATCGACCAGCAAGCCGCATTCTTCGTTGGTCGTGAAGTTCGCCGGACCCCGTATCGCTTCCACGCCGCGCCCGCGCGCCCAGTCCGCCGCCGCCTCCAACAGGCCGCTGGCGACTTCTTGTTCATCGATCGCCTCGAACAAACCGAAAAAACCGATATTCTCATCCTGATAGCGGTTATGCGCGTGATTAACAAAGGCGGCGACCGTGCCGACCATCTGGCCATCGCGCCAAGCGGCGAAGTACTCCCCGTCCATATACTTCCAGGCCGGATGTTTCGCCTTGTCCAGCAACTCGCGGCGCATCGACACGAGCGGGGGCGCCCAGTTCGGGTCATCCGCGTAATGTCGCCACGGGAACTCGAAGAAGGCACTGAAATCACTGCGGTCTGCTAGCGGTCTTATGTCTATCAAGCCGTCGCCTCACCTTCACTTTGCCTTGCGAAAATTGCGCTAGCGGCTCAAGATCGCCTTGACACCCGCCAGCCACGCTGATAGTATACCAACAATCATTCCGTAGTAGCTCAATTGGCAGAGCGGGCGGCTGTTAACCGCTAGGTTCTTGGTTCAAGTCCAAGCTACGGAGCCTGCCAAATGCCCCTCCGCCAGGGGCATTTTTCCTTCAGCTATTCAACTCATGAATCAGGCGCAAGCCGTCTAGCGTCAGTTCCGGCGCGACATCGTCGATAAGCCGAATATGCTCTTTGATGGCAAGCGCCAATCCGCCAGTCGCGACGACCTTTGTTTCCTCAGAGTCCAACTCAGCTAGGATGCGACCAAGCAGCGCTTCGATCATGCCGATATAGCCCCAGAATATGCCCGCCTGCATGGCGTGAATCGTATTGCGGCCGATAGGCCTTGGCGGCGGCGTCAATTCCACTTTGTGCAACTGCGCGGCGCGGCTGACCAAGGCGTCGTGGGCCAAGCCGATTCCCGGCGCAATGACGCCGCCAATGTATGCCCGCTCCGCCGAGAGCACATCGAAGTTCGTCGATGTGCCGAAGTCCACGCTGATCGCCGGCGCGCCAAACTGTTGGGACAGCGCCACCGCATTGCACAGCCGGTCAGCGCCAGCCTGCTCCGGCACATCTATGGCGATGACGATGCCCAGATTGGTCCTGCTGTTCACGTTTAGAGGCTCAAGCCCCAAGTAGCGCCGCGACATATCCTGAAATGTCCCGGTTAACGCGGGCACAACGCTGCTCATGCAAACAGCCGAAACAGCGGCAAAATCGACCCCCGCCGTGTTTAGGAAGTTGCGCAGCAGGACGGCGTATTCGTCAGTCATCTTCGCCGCGACCGTGCGCGCCCGCCATGACAAGCGCCAGACATCGCCATCCCAGAGGCCTAAATGAATATTGGTATTGCCGATATCGATAGCCAGCAACATTTCCCGCTCCATGATCCCAGTCTATCGTCGCTTCGCCGGCGAGGCGGGGCAGACCATACGCTCCGCCTGTGACAACGGCGATTGGCCGATGTTCTTGCCTGCCCTCAACCAGTCTAAGCTATACTATAGTAGATACTGAACCGTCACGACGCAACCAGGACGGCGAGGCTCCAGCCATGCAAGTGCGCCAAGCGACCATCGACGACACGCGTAAAATCGTGCAACTGTTCACCGCTCGAATTCCAATTTGGCAGCGGCTGAACGCGCTTGGCCAGGTCGAGAACTTGCCCTACGAAGATCTGACCATCTACGAGCGCTGGCTGCATGGCGGCGCCTGGATGTCCTTGGAAACCGGCGCGATCTGGCTAAGCCATCTCTTGAGCGGCAATGGCTTCGCCTATGTCGTCGATGACAATGGCAGCATCCTCGCTTATGCCGAAGCTTTCATCAACCGCGAATTGACGCCCATGGGCACGCACCTGCATCTGGCTAACTGGCTCGTTGCCGATAGCCCCGGCGATGAAACGCAACTCGCCCTCGCCGACGCTATCCTGCGCGATGCCCGCGGCCCCGGGCGCCTGTCGGTGGATTATCCCGCCTATGACCAAGCATTGGCCCTCGTCTACCGCAAATATTTCGGCGCAGTTGAAGTCTTCCGCCTGGCGCGCTACGCCTTGCACGCCCAAACCGGCCAAAGTTTCTACAAAAGCCATGACTTCGACAAGGTCGACGCCGGCATGATCGATGGCTGGGCGCTGGCTGTCGGGCGCCTCACCAGTCCGCGCGCCTTGTGGGAGACGGAATGGATCGAACACTGGAGCGGCATTCCCCAGATCATCGAACGCAAGAAACACCGGCAATACGTGAACGCCTCCGGGCATGAGGCCCTCGTCTGCTTCCATCAGCAGCTTTACAACGAACGCAACGCCGATGTCTACTGCTGGTCGCCGCGCAATCTCAGTACGCAACTGCTGGTCGCCATACGCGATATGGGGCACCGGCTCGGCTTCCGCACCTTGACGCTCGTCCTGCCCGGCTCGGCGGCCAAGCTCTTACCCGCCGATACCACCGCCGATCCCAACGAGCAAGTCATCGCCACCGTCAACGTCTGACTCAAACACATGCGCAAACCCGCCCCGACATTTTGACCGCGCCGGGCTTCGCGCTATCATCAACGCAATTAATCATCAAAATGGAAAAACACCATGCAATCGAAAATGGACATCGCCGACTGGCTCGACGAGCATCAGACGCGCTTCACGCGGATCGCGGACGAAATCTGGGACAATCCCGAACTGCAATTTGTCGAGTTCAAAGCCTCAAAGTTGCAAGCCGATTTCCTCGAAGCCGAGGACTTTCGAATCACCTGGGACCTGGGCGGATGCAGCACCGCCTTCGCCGCCGAATGGGGCGCCGGCAAACCGGTAATCGCTTTCGCTGGCGAATACGATGCCTTGCCCGGCTTGTCGCAGAAAAACCAAAACACACCCGATCCCATAACTGCTGGCGAAGCCGGCCACGGCTGCGGCCACAACCTGCTCGGTACCGGCTGTTTGGCGGCAGCCGTCGCTTTCAAGCAGTGGCTGGAGCGCAGCGGTAACGAAGGCACAGTGCGCTATTATGGCTGCCCGGCGGAAGAAGGCGGCAGCGGCAAAGTCTTCATGGGCCGCGCCGGCGCTTTCGACGATCTGGACGCCACCTTCAATTGGCACCCCTGGTACACCAACTCCGCCATGAAAGGCAGCTTGCTCAGCGTCAACCGTTACTACTTCCGCTTCAAAGGCAAATCCGCCCACGCCGCCGCCGACCCTTACTCGGGACGCTCCGCCCTTGACGCCCTCGAACTCATGAACATCGGCGTCAACTACCTGCGCGAGCATGTCACCGATGACGTGCGCTTGCATTACGTCATCCTCAATGGCGGGCTGGCGCCCAATGTCGTGCCGGACTTCGCCGAAAGCTACTACTACGTCCGCGCCTACGATCCACAGAACCTGGAAGACGTCAGCCAACGCGTCATCCGCATCGCAAATGGCGCCGCCATGATGACCGACACCGAGGTCGATATCGTCTACAAATCCGGCTCGACGCGCGTCCTTTCGAACGAGGTTCTGGCCGACCTGCAATACGATGTCATGCGCCGCCTCGGCGGCATCAAGTTCAGCGCTGGCGAACAGGCTTACGCGGCCGAGATCAACAAGCGCTTCGGCGATGCCAACGTCAAAACGCTTGTCGAGCGCTATGGCGTCGCGCCCGATGTCGCCGAGCAGCCTCTGATCGGCGATGTCTTGCCCAGCGCCGACAAAGATTACGTCTCGCCCGGGTCTTCCGATATGGGCGATATGAGTTGGTACGCGCCTTGCAGCATGCTGCAAACCGCCACCTGGGCCAGCCGCGCTGCCGCCCACTCCTGGGGCGTCGTCGCCACCGGTCGGACTTCAATCGGACACAAAGGCATGATGTACGCCGCTAAAGTCATGGCGCTTTCAGCTGCGGAACTGGTGCTGTCGCCGGAGCTTCTGGAAAAGGCGCAGGCGGAGTTCCACACAGCGCTGGAGCGAACACCCTATATCTGTCCGATTCCAGACCGCGTCGGTCCGCCCCAGCACAAACACCCGCTGCGCTAACGAGGCGAACGCCAATGCGAATCCTCTTTTGGAATATCATGCACGGCGGCGGCAGTCGCGCCGGCAGAATCGTCGAGCAGATACTCGAATGGAATCCGGACATTGTCACCCTGGCCGAGTTCCGGGGTACCGCGCCCAGCAAGTCCATCGCCAAGAGCTTGTATGACGAGGGCTTCGAGCATCAGTTGACAACTGTCAATCCCGACGAGCCGACGTGGAATGCGCTCTTTCTCGCCAGCCGATATGAGTTAGCAGCGATTTGTGTAAGCAGCGCTCCGGAGCCAGACTTATATTGGCTGCTGGCACAAGTCAGATCGGAGCAATCATTTCATATAGGAGTCGTGCATGCTCCATGGAGCATATATCTTGGCCGCCTGGAATATTATGCGGCACTGGTCCAAGTTACTGAGCGGTGGCAGCTTGGTCCCGGAGTGATTATCGGCGACATGAATACTGGGATAGACGGCCACGACAACGAAACTGAGAACTCAGAAGAGTATGATGAAACAGTCATAAGCCCCTTAGCAGCAGCGGGCTGGCACGATCCCTTCCGCGTCTTGCATCCGGATGTCTGCGCGCCAACGTGGTATTCGCCATACGGAAATGGCTACCGGCTTGATCAGACGTTCGTCAACGACGAATTGGAGAAGAGCGTCGCAGCGTGTGAATATGATTGGGGGGCGAGCAGCGAGGACGGTGATCTCAGCGACCACGCCGCGCTTCTGCTAGACCTGGCTCTTGCCGATTAGCTTGTCAAGGCGTGACAAGCCGCTCGTCATAACCCAGCGCGACAAGCCGCTCAAACGCCTCCCAAGCCTCAGCGGGTATCTTCTGCGGTGCCTGAAAGCCATTCTCGCCGTAGACCTTAACCCGTTGAAAGTCGCCGACGATGTGCTGGATCACCGCCTCCCGCGGCAACTCGCCATTTAGATAATCCCTTAGCGACATCGGAGGCGATGTCACGATATAGTCGCCTTCGCCCCATTGCTTGAGCGCGGTCGCCCAGACGCGCCGCTCCATATACGGCTTCTGCGCCAAGATAAATGAGCGGAAGTCCAGGCCCAGAGAATCGATTAGCTGGCGACTGTAGCGCAGATTCTCGCCGGTGTTGGTCGAATGCTTCTCGATCAGGATGCGGTCTTCCGGCACCCCTTTTTCGAGTGCCAAGCGCGCGAAGACCTCCGCCTCGGTCGCGTCCCAGAAGACATTCAGCGCCGCGTTCCGCTGCACGACGCCGCCGGAGAAAAGCAGCCAGGGCGCGTAACCGGCCTGATGCAAGTCGATGGCGTATTCGGCGACGCGAATATCGTGGCTGCCGAGCACGAGTATGCAGTCCGCTGGCCGAAGCTCGTGACCGACCAGCATGTAGTCCCAGATAACCTCAACGAACGCGTCAGTATTTGATTTTGCGACCAAGGCTCAGGCGACCGCGGCGATCTGTGTGCGAAGATCGCCTAATCTGTGAAGACTTCGCTAACCGGAATCTCAAAGCCTGAGAGGACGTCGCCGCCCGTCAGCATGTCGGATTCTTTGAGTTTGAATGTGCCATCATGCCTATGAACTGCTATGCTCTGCAAATCGGGGTAAACGATCCAAATCAGAGTCGTTCCCGCTTCGAGCAATTGCTCGATTTTCTTTTCGATGTCTTCCGCCTTATTGCTCGGCGAAATGATTTCGACAGCCAAATCTGGAGCTACACGCAATGGTTTTCGCGGTAGTCTTCCTGACAATCGTTCCGTTGAAATATATGCGATGTCCAAACCGCGGAACGTGTCTCTGCCCTCTGGGTTACGCTCCAGGATGAAGGGCGCGTCGCCAGCCAATACACGTCCCAATCCTCTTTCCGTCACAAAGAAATTCAGCTTGGTTGCCAATGTAGCAAGAACTGCCGCGTGAATCGGATTTGGCAAGGGCATGTCGACGATTTCTCCTTCAACGAGCTCGACGATGCGGTCTTCATATTCGGGACGCTCGACGATTTCAAGAAACTCATCTGCACTGATGATCTGTCGTTCAACAATCATAATGAACTCGTGTCCTTCCACCTGTAAGGCGCTAGAGCAATCTCATTGTACCAGATTCCCCAGATTCTCCTCCGCCAATAAACTGCTTCAAAACCTGGAAGTCCTTCTCCAGCGTCTCGCGTTGGCTGGCGTTGTACAAGGCGGCCGCCGGATGATATTGCGGCACGACCGACGCCCGCCCATAAGCGGTGCGCACCTTGATAACCTGCCCATGCAGTTGGCTGATCTTCTGATTCGCCTGGAAGGCGCCGAAGCGCCGCAGGATGAACTCCATCGAGAAGCGCCCGAGGGTCGCGATCACTTTGGGCTGGATGATGCCGATCTGTCGTTCAAGGAAAGGCGCGTACAGGTCGATCTCCGTCTTCAGCGGGTCCCGATTATTGGGCGGGCGGTCCTTGACGATGTTGGTCACGTAGACATCTTGCCGGTCAAGCTCGATCGACTCGAGCAACTCATCGAGCACACGGCCGGACGCGCCGCAGAAGGGACGCCCCGTCTCCGCTTCATTCTTGCCCGGCGCCTCGCCGATGAACATGATATCGGCGTGGTGGCTGCCTTGCCCGATGACAGGGAAGTAGTTGTTGCGCTGGCGGTATTCGTACAAAGGCGACTCGGTGAGATTCACCAGTTCGTCTCTGATGGCGCGCAACTGCTCGGTCCGGTCAGATGACATGGCTGCCTCGCTTTCTCCTGACCATACAACCGAAGTGTAACACAGACACAGTGCCGAGCCTAAGCACTGGCGCGGATACTCAACGGCGGCTTAGGAAGGCAACATGGCAAAGGCTTTGCGCAGGAGGCGGCGCAGCGAGCCGTCGATGGCATCGCCAAGATCGCGGACATCGGCGGAGCTGAGCCAGCGGAAGCGCGTCGACTCGCCAGCCGAGGGAGCGAGCGCCTCCGGCCGACGCGTCGCCAGGACGTAGCGAAAGTCGAGGTGCAGATGCTCGGGCGCGGCGCCGCTTTGAGGGATGGTGTGCGCATCGTAATCGATCGGCGCCGGCGCGGCGCCAGGCGGCCAATGTTGCAGGTCGGGCAGGCCTGTCTCCTCGCGCGCTTCCCGCAGCGCCGCACGGGCGAAGTCGGTCTCATGCTCGGCGTGCCCGCCCACTTGCAGCCAGCGCCCCAAGCGCTTGTGGAAGTGCAGCAGCGTCCGCCGGCCCGCCGGCTCGATGATGGCGGCGGAAGCGGTGATGTGCCCGACTTCGCAAGTTGGGCTGAGGATGTCCGGATGGGCGGCGATCAGGTCCGCCATGCGCTGGATATCGCGCGCCTCCTTCTCGTCCGCCGGCTCATGGGCGCTGAGCCGCGCCAGGACCTGGGCGCGCGCCGCGCTGAAGTGATAGCCGTAGAGATCCAGCGCCATATCACGCAGCGCGTCCAGCTTCTCCGCGGGCGTCTTGTCCGGCCAGAGCGGCAGGCGGGCGTGATGCGGCGACATCTCGCGTCAGCCGGCGCGGCCGTTGACGACAGCGACCAGGGCATCGCCATAAGCGCGCTGCCGCCAGGGACCCAAGCCAGGGATGCCACAGAGCTCGCGTGTTGACGCCGGTTTGCGGCGGGCGATCGTCCAGAGCGCGCCCTTGCTGATGATGACATCGGACTCGACCCCGCGGGCGGCGGCGGTCTCCTTGCGCCAGCCGGCGAGGGCGCTGTAGCGATCGACGACCGCTTGCGGGATCGGCTCTTGTGGCGGCGGCGCATAGCGGACGCGGCTGGCCAGGCCGTGCTTGACCGCCTGGATGAACTCGTCCTCGCTTTGGCGGAGAAGCCAGGCGGGCAGGCCGCGGATAGCGCGCAGTTGCTTCAGCGACTTCGGCTGCGACTTGGCGAGCTGCAGCAGGGTCTTGTTGCTGATGAGCCGCTGCGGCGGATGATCGACCGACTGCGCCAGTTCATCGCGCAGGATGTAGAGCTCGCGCAGGACTGCGATTTCCCGGCTGTCGAGCGAATTGGGGCGGAAAAGAGCCCAGAAGCCAGCGGGGTCGAAGTCCTCCGATTTCAGCTCGAAGCGGGTGACATCCTCGAAGTACTCATAGGCTTCTTCGAGGCGGTCGGCGGCGCTCAACTCAGCGTGCAAGGCAGCGCGCAGAGGGAGCAGGTGATGCGTGTCCATCTGGGCGTAAGTCCGGTAGCTGGCGGGCAGGGGGCGGCGCGCCCAATCGGCCTTTTGATGCTTCTTGCCGTGGCGGATGCCGAGCCGGTCTTCCAGCATGTTGCCCAAGCCGATGCGCTGATAGCCGCAGACGCGGGCGGCCGCCATGGTATCGAAGACGTTGACCACATCGAAGTCGAAGTCGCGCTTGAGGCAGATGAGGTCGTATTCGGCGGCGTGGAAGATCTTCTCGATGGCGGGGTCGGCGAAGACGGGGGCGAGGGCGCTGATATCGGCGAGGGCGAGCGGGTCGATGAGCAGGTCTTCGGTCGGGGTCGAGAACTGGATGAGGCAGGTGGCGCCGCGGTAGGCGTGGAGGCTGTTGGACTCGGTATCGCAGGCGATGCGCGGCTGGGCGGCGAGGCGCTGGACCGCGGCGGCGAAGGCCTGACCCTCGTCGATGTAGATGGCGGGAGCGAGCATGAGCGGCGTCACAACCAGTGTCGGCGACGGAAGTAGAGCAGCATGACGATCAGAACAGCGACCATGATGCCAGCCGTGATTGTAAAGGCCTGGGGGTCATCGGCGAAGGGGAGAACGATGTTCATGCCGTAGATGCTGGAGATGAGGGTGAGGGGCAGCATGATGACGGAGATGACGGTGAGGATGCGCATGACCTCGTTGATGCGGTAGCTCGCCAAGGCGTCGGCGGTATCGGCGAAGCTGTTGATGACCTCGAAGTTCTCCTCGACGATATCGCGGAGCTTGAAGAGGTGGTCGACGATATCGCCGAAGTATTCCTCCATGCGCTCGTGCAGGATGGGGTGCTCGCAGGTTTCGAGTTGCTGGACGACCGGGATCTGCTGACGGATGATGCGGCGGAGGGAGATGATATCGCGGCGCAGCAGGGCGATCTCCTGGATGACGCGCTTGGCGTCCGATTCGAAGAGTTTGTCTTCGATGGCGTGGACGCGCCGGTCGACCTTGTTGAGGATGGGGAAGATGTAGTCGACGAGCTGATCGATGAGGCTGTAGAAGGCGTGGTTGGGGCCGCGGCCGAGCAGGCCATGGCGCTCGTTTTCATCGGCCTGACAGCGCTCGAAGGCGTTGACGAGGGGCTTCAAGCTGCCGTTGTGGACGGTGACGACGAAGTCGCGGGTGAGGAAGATATCAACTTCGCTGGCGCGGGAGAGCTCGGTACGAGGGTCCCAGAGCGGGAAGTGCAGGACGACGAAAAGGTAGTTGTCGTCTTGGTCGAGCTTGGGGCGTTCGATGGGGCTGCGGATGTCTTCCAGGTTGAGGGGGTGGAAGAAGGGGAAGCGATGATGGAGCGCTTCGACATCGGCGGCGGAGGGGTGGACGATGTCGATCCAGGCGAGGTTGTCGTGGGTGATGGCGCGGGTTGTCATGGGGCTGATTTAACCACAGAGAACAGAGAGGGCACAGAGGGATTCGGGGAGGACTTTTTCGATGTTGGGCGGGATTCGCCACAAAGGGCAGGAAGGCGGCATCCGATTTTATAATAATTATCATGATAGAGGGGAAACTTTTTTCTATCATACCTATCATAAAACGGAGCCGAGCCGGCTATGCGGTTGTTAATGTGCGGACGGTGATTTTTTAGCATGGGTTGGCGGGGAGCGCTAGACCAAATGTTCGCGTGTTGCCCTCCTCTAAATCTCCCCCAATGCAATGGGGGAGTGAACTTGCCCCGATTTTGTGGACAGCCAAGTTGTCCAATACAATCAGGTGAGAAAGGTAGGTTGGAGTCGATGATGAAGTATCCGGACGAATTGAAACGGGAGGCGCTCAATTTAGCGGCCAAGCCC
>JAJEBE010000038.1 GCA_022822545.1 Anaerolineae bacterium | reverse complement strand
AACCACTCGCTTAATCAAGAGCAAGCAGGTGTGGAAGCGGTTTATGGCGGGCGCAGCGCCGGCTCGGATGAGTTATGGCTGTTTGAGGATACGGACTTCGCCCCAATCGCCGAATCGATGGGCTGCCTCGGCATCACCGTGCGTAAGCCGAGCGAAATCGCGCCCGCGCTGGAGCAGGCTTTTGCCGCCGGTCGTCCGGCTGTGATCGATGTGAAGACCGATGTCGCCGGCATCGCGCCGCTGGCTTGGACGCCGGACATGTTGTAACGCGTCGCGGCATTGCTGTTCTCTTATACGGTTGGCTCTTGCGATTGGCGGGACAGAACCGGTAGTGAGCGCGGCAGGACTCGAACCTGCAACCAATTGATTAAAAGTCAACTGCGCTGCCATTGCGCCACGCGCCCAAACAGCCCCGCAGTATAGTCAGATTTCGCGCGAAATTCAAGCCAATCTTTCCGCGGAGCGCAGCGCCAGAAACGGCATCTTTCTTGCCTTAAGTTAAATTGTCCTAATCTGCATGTCCATATATACTGAATGTTGATTTGCCGGACCTAGCAGATAATCGCGCACTGAGGGATATATGGCGGAGCTACAACCCCTGGAAGCGGCTGTTACTTCGGTTACAGCTTTGCCTTTGCGCCGTCTCGGTCGTCCAGTTGGCCGAGACGACTTGTTGCGGTCGCTTCTCTTGCGTTTGCGTCAACGCCAACAATTGGTATTGCATGGCGCGGCCGGCGCCGGCAAAACCACGGTCGCCGCCACCATCGCCAACGTCTATTTGCAGCAGCACTCGCGCCCGGTCCTGTGGCTGAATGCGCACAGTCCGCCGCTGGTCGAGTTGATCGTGCGGGTCGCCCGCGCCTATGGCAATGTCGATATCGCCAATGCTGAAAACCCGCTGAGCGAAACGGCTGGCGTCAAAGCATTGCTGAAAGAGAATCAGCCGCTCCTTGTGCTCGATGGCGAAATCGAGTCCGACGTCTTAGCGTCCTTTGCCAATCGTTGCGCGGACGATATTCCTCTGGTCATCACGAGTACGGCGCCGCTTGCCCAAGGCGATTGGCGCAATCAGCCGATCGGCAATCTCGCCGAAAGCGACGCCCTGCGCTTGTTCAAGCAGAAAGCCGGCATCAAGAATGGCGATAGCGACGCCGATATCGTCGCCCTCGCCACCCAACTCAAATTTGCTGCTTTTCCCCTGGCTCTGGCCGCGCGGAGTATGATTATCGCGCGACAGCCGCCGGTCGAGTTCGGCGAGACCATAGCGACGGCTCTGGAAAGCCACGACGATAATGCGCTGACCGCGGCTTTGAGCATCAGCTTCGACGGGTTGAATGAGCGCCTGCGCGACCTGCTGCTCTTCCTCAGCGCCACCGTACAGGGGGGAGCCTCTGTCGCCTATCTCAATCTGCTCAGTGGCATCGCGACCGAGTCGATCGATATGTCGATGACCATTCTGTCCCGCCTTTTCTTGGTCGAGCGATTCCAGCGCGCCGGCGAGGCCTATTATCGTTTGCATCCGGTCATCCACGGCTTCCTGCAAGACTGGGCGCTGGAGCGGGACCGTTTCGATGCCTTGCGCGCCGATATCGTCGATACCTCGCGCGATTACGTCGATGTGCATGGCCGCTCTGAGGATGCTGCCATTCGCCTCGTTACCGAATTCGAAAACTTGCTTGCTGCGGCCGAATGGGCGGTGCAGAATTACGATCCCGAGTTGGCTGCCGATCTATCCGAAGCGATCCAACCGCTGGAGGGTCTTATCGCCGCGGAAGGCTACCGCTATGAATTAATGCGCCTTCACGCCATACGCGATGGCGAAGCGCTGGAATTCGAGGATGTGCCCGAGGATGAGCCTGCGCTCGACCAGGTCGAAGAAGTAGCGGCCGAGTCCGAAACAGAAACCGACGATATGCTATTGGTAGTTGGCGATGACGAAGAGCCGACAAGCGTCTCCAGCGAAGAGTTTGATAACGAGCAAACGCCTCGATCTGATGAGCCCGGCGCCATCGACGATTCGACCTTTATTCGCCTCGATGACAGAGACTTGCAGTCGGTGAACATCGACCAGTTGCGAACCGCTCTCAATGTCGCCAGCCAAAACAAGGAAACCGCTCGCCAACTGCAGATACTCAAAGCTATCGCCCGTATGCAGATCAATCAAGGGCGCGAGAAAGACGCCGTCGCCACTTATAGCGATGTGTTGGAAATCTACGAGAGCAGCGAGGACAAGGATGGCGTCCTCGAGACACTGGATATGATCGCCGGTCTTCTGGTCAGCAACCAAACCATGCCGACTGCGATCGAGCAGGTCAAGCTACGCACCGCGCTGTCATTCGCGCGTCAACACGAAGATACGCAGCGCGTTCTGCAAATCCTGGAAGCTGTCGGCAAGGTGCAGATCGGCCAAAAGCGCGAGAAGGATGCGATCGCGACATATAATGAGGTCCTGGCCATCCACGAGAAGAATGAAAACAAGAAGGGTATACTGGAGACGCTGGATATGCTGGCCGGTTTGCTCGTGCGCAGCGATTCAGCCGTCTCCGCCCTGGAATATGTCCAGCGTGGCTTGCACCTCGCCGATGAGTTGCATGACGATGAAGCGGCGATGTTCCTGCAGATTACCCGCGGCGACGCGCACAAGGAACTGGGTGAGGCGTCGATCGCCGTTGAAGCCTATGAACGGGCATTGACCAATGCGCGGCATCGTGATGACTCGCAGAACGAGGCGCTCATCCTCTACAAACTTGGCATGGCATATCTTGACGCCAATGAAGAGCGGCGGGCGATCGAAATGCTGGAAGACGCCAACGATCGTTTCAAGGAACAAGAGAAGCGCGATATGGAGGGGCAAGTATTGCGCGGCTTGGGCGAGGTTAACTTGAAACTGGAACGCTGGACCGAAGCTGTCAACTTCCATACTTCCGCGTTGTATATCGCCCGCGAGCTTGGCGACCAGACGACCGAGGCGCGCCAGCTACGCCACCTGGGCCAGATATTGATCAAGGCGGAACGCCTGCCCGAAGCTTTGACCCGCTTGCGCCAGGCGCTGCACGTCGCCTACGAGCAGCAGAATAGAGACGATATCGTCGGCGTCATTGCTGAACTCGTGAACTTGATGATGCGCAATCTATTCCTTTCGTCCATCGCCGAATTGCTCATTAACGACGGTCTGTCTTATGACCCGGAAGATCGCGAACTCCTGCGGCTCAAGGGTGAAGTCACCGGCGCCAAAGAGCGCGCTGCCGCACGCGGCGTCGGCTTGGCTGTCGTCGCCGGCACCGCGCGGGAATACGCCGCGAACGCCTACAACTATAATTAGACCGCTTTTCACAGTTGACAGCAATTTGACGAGACAAATCAAAAAGGGTGGACATTTGTACCACCCCTCGCTTTTGCGTCGCAGTCGACCGCGGGCTAGTTATTCCGCAGCTTGCAGTGGTCGGGCAAATGCTCAAAGACGTCTGCCAGCGCCGTGTTGTGGTCAAGGTGTTCGCCGATGAGTTCAAAAGGCGATGCCTGATGATCTTCATTAAATACGACCATCCAGTTGCCGTCGCTCCCCTTAACCCAGCGTCCGCCATAATTGTGACGGATGGATTCGCCGAGGTAGGCGCCGAACTTTTCCTGCAGCAGGGACTTGTCTCGCTCGTCCAATTCCTCGCGGTGCTGCTCAATGTATGTATCCAGCCAGGATACTGAGTCCGCGGAATAGTCCAACTGAACCTCTTCCTTCTCGCTCAATACATCAATGACCAACTGCGCGTCTTCCTGCAATTCCATTGAATCTGCAATCTTGTTCAAGAGGGAAGCTCCTTTTCAGCCCACTAGAGATACTGAAGTCGAGAAACGAACATAGGCTGGCGGCCAGTACTGCATTGGCATGTCAGCTACGATTAGACAGACAAAGTGTGTATCACGCTTCTTACCAAATCCGCCAAACTTGTCGCCGTTATGTTGACGAGTCAACAAAAAACCAATCGTCATGATTGGTTCGCTTGAGCGGGCAACGGGATTCGAACCCGTGACCTTTTCCTTGGCAAGGAAATGTTCTACCGCTGAACTATGCCCGCATCATACCGCGCAGTGTAACCAATTCGTCCAGTATTGGCAAGCCCAACTTTCCCTGCTGGCGGGGGCGCGCGCTGAATTCGAGGCGCATTCGCCATCTTCGCATTGCGCTTCGTCTATAATGAACCTGTCGCGGTCCGGCCCTTTTCGATGCAGATATGTATCCAAGACAACAATACAAATTCCTGTTCAACCCCTATAAAAGAGACCTCATCCTCTCCATTGATGGCGGCGGTATGCGCGGTGTGATCGCCTTGGCGATTCTTTGCTGGCTGGAGGAACAGACGGGCAAGCCGGCCTATGAGCTATTCAAGCTGGTCGGCGGGACGAGCACCGGCGCTATCATTTGCGCCGGCTTGGGCTTGCGGATGAGCGCGCGCGAGATCATGGACGAGGTGTATAAGGCGCGGCTGCCCACAGCCTTTAATCGAGCCAAGCGCTTCCGCTGGCTGCGCTTCCTGTTGAATGGCTTGCGCCATCTTTATCCTTATGGTCCCTTTCTCAAGGCGCTTGGTCCGCTCGGCGAGGGCAAACGCATGGCCGACCTCGATGGTCCCACTGTCTTGTTCACCACCAAAGACCTGCGCACCAGTTCGACTTACTACATCATCAACGGCGGACCAGGCGCGCCCCTATTCGCCGATTGGCCTCTCGCCGGCGCGGTCGCCGCCAGCGTAGCAGCGCCCCTTTTCTTCCCGCCGGTGCAAGGCAACCTGGTTGATGGCGGCGTCGGCTCCTTCGGCAATCCCTGCTTGGCGACTTCGGTCGAAGCAGTTGAATACCTCGACATGCCGGCCGAAAACATCGTCCATATCTCCCTGGGCAACGGCTATTTCCCCAATACCCAGGGCGAGGGCGCCGGCAAGGGCTTCTGGCTCAAATCCTGGATTCAATATGTGATCGCCGAAGGCCTGGACGACGCCGCCATGCAGCAAGTGTTTATGACCCGCGCCATCTATCGCTCAATGGACTTCCGCCGCTACAACCCCGAACTCACGCGCGAGAACATTGAGCACAACCTCGACCTGGCGGCTGGCGATGTTGATCCGGCTGGCCTGTTGCTGGATAGCAGTTCAATGGCGGAAATCGAGCTGATGGAGCAGATCGGCTACGCCTACGCCGCCAAGATTGACTGGATGAAAGAACGGGCGCTACCCTGGAATACTGTCGGCGGCCATGCCGAGCCGGGCTATGAGCACACCGACTGGACCAATTCGCCTTTCGCGGCGCAAAAGTTTTAGCCGCACAATCTCGAGAATCTGCCAACTCTAGAAAATGCGGAGGCGACCCAATGGGTCAGCCGCAATTGTCGAATTGACCGCGTCGTCGCGATGGGGCGCGAGTTGCTGACTTCTGCGGCTCCGGAACGGGCCAGCGACAAATGGTATGTCTATCGCAAGAATTAGGTTTGACTTTCCCAATAGTTGAACATTTAGCATGTAAAAATAGAACGCATGGTCTATACTACAGAAGTATCGTTGATCGGAAAGGGAGAAAGGAGCGGTTGGTGAACAATATCGGGCGGGTGGATTGAGGACGCTCGCCGAAGGAGGGGCGCCGTGCGGACCGGCTTGTGACAGGGCAAAGTCCACACGGCGGTTTCACAGACCTGCTTGATGTTCAGCAGGGCAAGTTCATTATAAGCGAGAAAGTGACAAAAGTCGAACGAAGGAGAGAATACTATGGCTTGGACAACCCCCAAGACCGATTGGACGACCGGCGAGCTGGTGAGCGCTGAGGACATGAACGCGATCGGCGAGAATCTGGCAACGCTACAACAATTCTTAGGAAATATCGCAGTCTACACAACCCCGGTCTATATGGATTGGGCCAGCGCTCAATTCGCTGATGTAGACAGCGACAACCTGAATCTGACGATTGCCACTACCAGAGGGAATGTTCTCGTCCACTTTAGCGGCTCAGTGTGGTTGCACAACGGCGAAAAAGTCTATTTTGATATTGACGTTGATGGGACACGTCAAGGAGATCGGGAGGGCATATCGCGGATTGAAAACGGTACCGGCGGTAACTACATGGGCAACATAAGTTTTACCCACTTGATTCAAAATCTAAGCGCCGGATCTCACACTTTCAAGCTCCAGTCGAAGACTGTAGGGGGTATTCGTCTTTACGCCGGCGCCCAATTCTGGGTGCGGGAGATTTAGCCTACCTCGCTGCAAACAGAAATAGAAAGAAAGGAGAAGCGATATGCCCAATGACATGCGTGACTACCGCGATTTCCAGAAGCGCAAGCTGAGCGGCAGCATCGATGGCAAAGGCGTCAAAGTGGCGGCGGACAGCAGCCCCGGCACGCTGATTCATACGGCGCTGAGCAGCGTCGCCGCCAATGAGTGGGATGAGATTTTCATCCAGGCGGTGAATACATCCGGTTCGGCGGTCAAGCTGACGGTCGAATGGGGTGGGACAGCTAGCCCGGGCGATCACATCGAAGTCACGATACCAGCGGAGAGCGGCTTTACCGAGGTGATCCCGGGCCACGTCCTGCAAAACGGGGCGCTTGTGCGCGCCTTCGCCGCCACGGCCGATGTCATCGTCCTGCACGGTTATGTCAACCGCTATCAGCATATTTAGGAGGGGATGATGCCGAAACTTGCAGGCGATCATGTACAGGTGCTGGTGGATGGCTACGAACTCACCGGCGACAGCAATCGCATCAGCATCGACGAGGCGCGGGATTTGTTTGACATCACGGCTTTCGGCGATGAGGTGCACAAGTTCAGCCCGGGGCAGCGGATGATGGCGCTGCAGCACGCCGGCTTCATGAACAGCGGGGAGGCGGGCTCGCATCCTGCCCTGCAGGGCGCGGCTGTCGACGGCTTGTTCTCGCTCTATCTGGGCCAGAACGCAGCGCCGGCGGTGGGCGACCCGGTCTTCAGCTTGCTGACGCGGCAGGGACGTTATGGCGCGCTGCCGCAGGTCAACCAGATGATCCCTTTCCGGGCTGGATTCGCCAATCGCGGTGAAGACGGCGGCTGGGGGATCGCGCTGACGCAGCCGGTGGCTGTGACTGTGTCGACTTCGGGGAGCGCAGTGGACAACGGCGCGGCCAGCAATGAGGGCGGTCTGGCTGGTCTGCATGTGCTGGAAGCGGCCGGGGGCGATGCCTACAGCATCACGATTGAAGGCTCGGCCAGCGGCGCGTTTGCCGGCGAGGAGCGCGTCTTGGCGACCTTCACGCTGGATGGGACGGCGCTGGGCTCGGAGCTGGTCACGATCGACGGGACGATTCCCCGCTATACCCGCTGGAAGGCGACGCGCAGCGGGTCGGCTGGGGATAGCGTCAGAATCGCAATTTCACTGATTCGCAAGTAGAACGAAAAGCAAGGCACAAGAAGGAGAAAAGCAAATGGCACTATCAGGCGATCATGTCATCGTGAAGATGGACGACAGCGGCGGCGCGCTCCGCCAGTTCGCGGACGGCGACATCCGCAGCGTTGATCTGGGTCAGGCTTATGACCAGTTTGATGTCACCGGCTTCGGCGACGAGGTGCATCAGTTTATCAATGGGCAGCTGCGAGCGCCGGTGACCATTGAGGGCTACCTGACGACCGAGAGCCCCAGCGGCACGCACACGGTCATCCAGGGCGCCTTCGCAGCCGGCAGCCAGGTCACGCTGGAGGTGCAGGTGGGCGACAACGCAGCGCCCGCCGCGAGCGACCCCAAGTACAGCGGGGAGTTTCTGATCGGGAGTTACCGGCCGCAGATCATGACCGGCGGGGCGGTGATGTTTACCGCGACCTTGAAGCCGGCGACAGGCGATGCGCCCGAATGGGGCACGGTGTAGTTGGATTGGCCTAAGCCATATGGGGATGCGCGGCGGCTTGTGACAGGGCAGGCTGCGCCTCCCCTCTTATTCACAGACTGAGTTGATGTTTATCAGGAGAGATGATGGTATTCCCATATTACCCGCGACCAGAAGAAGATGTGCCAGAATCGGAAGAAGAGCAACAGTCTGAAGAATCACAGCCTCCTATTCCGTCCTACCTTTATGACGTGTTCGCGTACACGGGCGAAGACCTAAGTTCCCTCTATCCGCCAAAACCAACTCCCGATTCGGGCTACGTAGCCCCGGGTGAATCGCATCCGCTGCCAAGCGGTCCAACGACGCACTCGGAGCCGCCTATACCCAACGATATTGTCGCACTTGTACCACCGGCGCCAACGTTCAGCGGCCCCGGCTATATCGTGCCTGGTGTCACCCTTAATCCCTCCAGTGAATCACAGCCAACGAAGCGATCTGCCCGGCAAGCGCCAACTTCGGATGCTGGCGGACAAGGCAGCACAGTGGTTGCGCCGGATATCGAGTGGTCGCCCGAAGATGAGCCGAGCGGGATTATTCCGTTCGTACAAGCAGCTGCGGCCGGAACGCGCGATGGCAGCGAAGACAAGACGACTGCAATATGCGAGGCTTTGTACGCGGCCAACCCGGAAGGCGTCGCGCGGGGCATTAAGATCATGAGGGGCGCTGAGTTGGATGAAGAGGAGGACAGTGTTCAAGAGTTGACACGCATCCTTCAGACCATTGCCCCGCGTGGTCTTTTTGAGGATGAACCTTGGTATACGACGAAGTTAGGTTCCCCTGAGTCGCTTTCAGTATCGGCAGCAGAGGAAGAGTCTCTGTCTGATCAGGCACAAGCTCCTACGGAAGCTGGCAACTCCGAAGCGATGGAACTCAACAGGCGACTTCGGTACTCGCTTACGGAAAGCTCTCCGAATGAGTGGGACGCATCCTTGACGAGTAAGGAGGATTTAGAGACTCACTTACTGATTCCTAAGCTCAAACGCTTCATTCACGGATTTGATGAAAACGCCGTTAACTGGGATGAGTTTACGCTTGAAGAGTCGATAGACTTTTATTTGCGACAGATAGCAGGAGAATTGAGGGCACTCTCGGAGAACTCCACTGTTTCCGATGAGTATTTTCAAGAAGTACAGGCGGAATATGCTTGGGCAGCGGAATTGCAGGCGTTGGCGAAGCCAATAGCGCTTGATGATACAGCAGCGTATACGGAAGTCTTTGATGTGGGGGCTGAAGGCGAAAGGGCTCACGTACAGAATCAGTTGGCGGTGATCTACGAGTATCTCGATATTACTCTGGCGGACGATCATTTCGAAAGCCAGAGTACCACCGACTTGAAGTACGAACTGTATTCCCTATTGGTTTATCATGTCATTCCCCTCCGCGGTAGTGATCAGGATCCACTAGCGGCGCAGTTGTTTCGAAGCTACACCCAGGCTGCAGGCGTTTCGCCTCAGGACGCCGTTGATCGCTTGCAAGGCACATATCGCGAGCCGGATGTTCTTGGTTTTCTATTTGTCATGGGTTT
Source organism: Anaerolineae bacterium (assembly GCA_022822545.1). GTDB lineage: Bacteria > Chloroflexota > Anaerolineae > Aggregatilineales > Phototrophicaceae > UBA6055. The sequence continues at coordinate 12,102 of JAJEBE010000038.1, read as the reverse complement.
GACCATGTTGGTCGAGCCATTGGACTGGGCGCTAACAACCGTAGATGTCATCAATGCTCTGTCCGAAGGGGATATTGAATCTGCCGTTGGCAACTTCATACTTGGCGTCGCTCCATTCGCAAGTAGCAGAATGGACGATGCTTTTAGACTGTTAGACGGTCTGGGTGCGGCAAGGCTCAGTGGCCAATCTGACAATATCGCAAGACACGTAGCGGATGCGGCACAGGCCACTAACAAAGTTACCGCGCCAAGTGGGTCAAACTTGGTTAAGCAGGCAGACGGCCGTTTTGCGCGTCCAGGTTATGATGCGACTACAAACCTAAGGAAGCAATTGGAATACGTAGCAGAATATGATCCCAGTTTGGCCTGGAAGGCTCCAGATCCGAATTCCGATATTAAGGAACACGCTCACCATATTGTACCAAAAGGCATGGGGCAGTCTTCTCAGGCGAGGATGATTCTAGAACATCATTCAATATCACTACATTCACATATCAATGGTGTTGCCTTGCCCGAGAAGGTTCATCAGTTGACATACAAGCATGATTATGCAAGAGCAATTGACGATGCAATGCGGAATATGAGGAATGCCTCTCGGGAAGACGTTGTAGAATTTCTGGAAGAAGTGGCTAGAAGACTGCGCAAATTGGATCCGGAAGACAAGTTTTTAGCTTCGCACTATCGGGAAAACGTCTTGGACTGGATAAAATCACATGGTGAGTAGGTAGGAAGGGGTTAAAGATGGCGATTTGGAAGATACTAGCCGACTCTGAGTACTTGGGGCTCAATTACGCAGATGAACGCGACATTCGACTCACGTGGGCATATGAGGACGGGGAATTGCAGGAATGGCAGCCATTCTATGTGAATTACATCACGTTCGTCACTGACGATACAGATGAAAGACACGAGCGTATATCCAATTTTCCTAGGATATCAGGTTTCATCACGTGCGATGAAACCGCGAAGTCAATTCTAAAGCAATCGCTCTACAGTCATGTTGACTTTCTTCCACTCTTGTCAGAGACAATCAAGGACAGGCGACTGTATATCTTTTATGCAAAGACCGTATTGGATTGCCTCGATGAGGAACAATCCGAATACACCCGCCTAAAATCCGGCTACATAGTAGGTATCCAGCGGCATGTTTTCAAAAGTGATTGCATCGGTGGCGCTCCCATCTTTAAGTTGCCCGGCGGTCCTGCACATGCGCCTTATGTGAATGACAGATTCAAGCAACTGATTGAAGACAATGGCTTGACCGGCTTGGAATTCCGAAAGGTTTGGGAAGGCTAAGTTCCGATGCTATGTTTTGGTCCAGGAATAGAAGGGAAGGCCATTGATATGTGGCATGATGTACAGCTCTACATCGCGTTCTACTCTCCGTCGATAGCACTCCGGCTATTTGGCGAACTCGTTCTACCGGGAGGGGAAGACAACTATGAGATTTCAAAGAACGACGGCGCTTACGTGCTGCGTTCCAGATATATCACGGAGAGGGAAAAGGAACGCATACGAGAGCACGCCAGCATGGAGCTTCAGACCTGTGTATCGTGTTCCGTCATCAGACCGAGTGAGGCGGATATCGTAGGAATGATTGATCGGATGATTGAACATATATACTGTGAAATCACGCACGATTTTCTGCTTCTGGAGAACGACGAAGACATCATTGTTATGAGGAAAGATGGCATGACTCTTGTGAATACGAATGTGAGTAAAAGCTTTGGTAGCGAAGTTTGTGATAGACGGTATGAAATATGTGACTTGCCTAAGTTCAGACTAAAGGAGGAGAACCCAAATGGCAACGACATGGTCAATCGCAATTGATTGGGATCGAGACGGGGAGTTCAGCGGCGATGACATCGTCACCGAGCGCGCCGTCTGGGTCAACTGGTTCCTGGGCTTCCGCGAGCCCTACAAGGACATCGCGCAGAACTCGGTGCTGGGCCTGGTCCTGGACAACCGCGACCGCCGCTTCTCGCCGGAGAACGAGGACGCGGGGAATCCGTTGGCAGGGAAGATCCAACCCCTGCGGCCGGTCCGGCTGACATCGAATGACGGCACGACGACGCGCGTTCACTGGTCGGGCTGGGTGGAGTCGGTGCATCCGGCTGCCAACAAATATGGCGAGCGGCTGGTCAAGATTCTTTGCACCGGGGGGCTGCAATTTCTTTCCTCGACCGAAACCAAGATCGAGCTGCAGGAGAACCAGCGCAGCGACCAGATCATCGACGCGCTCATCCAGGAGGTCATCTTCCCGCCGGCGCTGGCGGATGCTTGGGTCCTCGGCGACCCGGACTACAGCAAGCTGGGCGAATCGACATTTCTCGCCAACCTGGAAGCCTACAGCGACTACGAAGAGGGCGTGCTGACGCTGAACATGGCGGGCGACAACTGGGTGCGCCAGGGCGGCTACTCGGATCAGGAGAAGGACACCTTCGATGTCTACCGCGGCATCCGCGATATCACGGCGGCCGAGCGGGGCAAGTTCTTCTTCGACCGCGAGGGCAAGGCCGTCTTCTGGAACCGGCATCATATCCTGGACAAAGACACGGTGGACGCCAGCTTCGATGACGTCATGACGGATATGAAGTACACCTTCGCCAGCCTCGAGCAGACCAAGAACGAGATCATCGTCACCTGCCATCCGCGCAGCATTGGCGATGGCCCCACGACTTTGTGGGAGCTGAAGGATGCCGTGATTCGCGTGGCGCCGAGCGAGACGCGTGAGGTCTACGTCAAGTACAAGGACGAGAAGGACAAGCGCATCGGCGGCAAGGATGTCACGGTCGAGGATGTCGAGTATCTGCAGGGAAGCTGCAAGGTCGCGGTCGAGGCCAAGGCCAACGGCGCCAACCTGGTCTTCAAGAACGAGAGCGACCGGACCGAGGCCATCGTCGAGCAGTGCCTGGTCAAGGGCCGCAAGATCGTCGATGAGGGTCAGATGGATGCCCGCGCCATCGACCAGACCAGCATCACCTACTTCGGGCGGCGCACGATGAATATCAACCTGCCCTCGATCGATGACCTGGATCAAGCGCAGTACATCGCCGACTTCGAGCGCAACCGGCGCAAGACGCCCTTCGGCTTGGCGCAGATGATCACGCTGCAGAGCCACGCCCAGGATGGCGGCGCGCGCCATGCCGATCAACTGGGGCTGACCATCGGCAGCTTGATTCAACTGCGGGAGACGCAGACCGATCACGACGGGACCTACATCATCATCGGCGAGGCGCATGAACTGGCGCGCGGGGGCAAGCACTGGACGACCAGTTGGTATCTGGAGCCGCAGGTCGAGACCCTGCCCTGGAAGCTGGGGCATGCCGCGCGTGGTCAACTGGAGAGAGGCACGTATCTGGCCTACTAGAGATCGAATTGGTGAGATGAGGCGGCATGTGACAGGGCCCGCCTCATCTCACTGCTTCAGCAATCTCCTCGACAAGCAGCAACCTGAATCTTCCCGATGCTTGCGCTGTGGGCAGGCAAGCGATTTGTTGAACTTTGGACATGAGAGCCCCTCGGCGCGCAACCGGCCATAAGGGCTATCGCAAAACCTGGTTTGCGAGATAGGACGACTGTGGATTTCAATGAATTGCCGGATGAGGTCAAGCTGCCGATTATGGCGGCTGTCGGCGGCAGCGTTGTGGCCGCCCTCAATCATTTCTCGGCTGTCTTCAAGCGCAAGTCGCGCCGGGCGGATATCCATGTGGACAAGATCGAGGCGGAGCACCAACTCGATATCGGGCAAGCCGAGTTGATTCATCGCATTGTGGATCAGCATCTGCTGCAGGAGAACAGCGCCTTCCGCATGATGGAAGAGGAGGTGCGGGCGAACAAGCAAACCATCCGCAAATTGCAGGAGGAGCGCATCGCCTTGAAGGCGGAGATTGTCGCCTTGCATACCGAAAACCAAGCGCTCAAAGCGCGCATAGCCGAACCGGAACGGCTGAATCATAAGGAGCACAGTCATGGATAAAACGAAAGCAGCGCCGCGCCGGTTATTGCAATCGCGGCGCTTCTGGTCATCGATCATCAGCATCATCACTCTTGTAATCGCCGCCACCCGGCCGGAGTTGGAAGAGCATCTGGATGTGCTGGCGCCAACGATCACGACGATCTGCCTGACGCTGGTGGGCGGCTATGTCATTGAGGACCGCGAACTGGCCAAGAATGCCGGGCCGAATGAAAACGAGGGGAACCATGAGTCTAACGCTGTCTGAATCCGAACAAGCCAACCTGGCGCTGAGGGAGATTGCCGAGGCGCGCGAGCACCTGCGGCTGGCAAGTGACATATTGAGCGCGTCCGCGACAGCGGAAGTCACGCAGAAAGCGCCAGTCGCTGTCGTCCGCGAAGCGCGGCAGTTGGAGATAGGAGAGCCGCCACACGATCTGTTCAACATCGCGCATGAAGTAATCCATCAGGTCTTTCCCGAGCAACTGGCGCAGAGAGCGTTTCAGCATGGCACAAGTCCACGAGATTGGCTGTATCGCGTCTACGTACTCTCCTGCACATCGAGAGGCATTACCGAGCCGGTGGCGACGCTTGTTGTCATGCTGGCAGCGGTCAAGTTCGGCCTGCGCCACCAACTGCTGCTGCAAACCGAGACGCGCCTGGGGCTAGCGCACAAAACCCCGATCACGCCGCTCGACCTATTCTTGGAAACTTTCATTTCCGAGATGATGGAAGCCGACCGGGACGATGTCCGTCTTAATGACTGGCTCAAGCGAACTGTAGTCAAGCATTACCCGGACTTTCGCGATAACAAGCGCCTCGACCTGCCGAACGGCGATTATCTTATCATTCCGGACAAGATCGCTCCGATCCGTCACCAGGCGCCAGCGCAGGGACAGATGTTAAATTTGGCGATCAGTTCGCCGATTGAGCCGAATTCGCCGACCATCATACCGGCGCGAAGCGGCTGGCAGATCACGCTAGGCTACGCGTGTAAGCTGAACAACGCGAAATATCCCGCTTATCACGGCAGGTATCACAGCGGCATTGACATTGCGCGTTACGGCTGTTTCCAAGCGCCAGTTCACGCGATGCGCTCCGGCGTCGTGATCGATTCAGTTTACCTGCCCAAAGGCTTCGGGAACACAGTTGTCGTTGAGCACGATGACGGGACCTGCCTCCGCTACACTCACCTCGACAGGAAGCTGGTCAAGAAGGGAGATCGCGTCATACGTGGCCAGCAAATCGGGACAATCGGCAAAGGCGCGAAGAACACTTACCAGGCGCATCTTCATTTGGACATGCCGCGCTCCAGAGCCTATACCCGCGATGGGACTTACTACGATACGACGGCCGAAGTTGCCGAGCGCTTCATGGATCCGCTGAGCCGGATTCCTGCTGGCATCTGATTTCAAGCATCAAAACTGCGCTGACAGGACAAGCAGGATGTAACGCCACCAGCGCTATCGCCGCCGCGAGTGAGCCGTCGCTAATAGTTGGCCTTGCGGACAATATAGACCGGCCAGGTAACTGGTGCGGACCTAGCCGGCGCGCGCCGTTCCCTGCCGCCAAGCTTCAGTCAGATTGTGCGGCGGCAGTTCTCTTACGCGCAACCCGCTCTTGATGGGATCCTGATAGAACCCAAAATACTTGTCAATCATGCTGTTCAACTCTTCAATGATTGGCCGGTACTCGTGATCATCGTAGTGATTATGCGATTCGCTAGGATCGTTCTGTAAGTCAAAGAGCTCACACGGTGCATTATCGTAATAGCGGCGCGCGAGTTTATATCGCTGCGTGCGCGCCATCCTCAGATCACCGTATTCGCCGAATTGCAGCTGCCGCCAATCCGGAATCGAAGCGGAATTATCCAGCAACGGCAAGAAACTGCGCCCGGGGTAATTGCGCTCGGCGTCAAGCCTTTCCGATATGCCCGCGTAGTCCGCGATCGTTTGGAACAGGTCCAAATGATCAACGAACTCCGACCGTTTCTGGCCAGCAAACAGAACTCGCGGCTGATTGAAGATCAACGGCACTCGAATCGATTCCTCCAGCATATTCAAGGGTAGAGTGGCATTGCCTTTTCCCCACAAGCCGTGATGCCCGCAACAGAGTCCATGATCCGAAGTAAAGACGAGAAGCACACTCTCGCGGAGCTGCAGCGCTTCCAACTCGTCCATCAAGCGTCCGACCGACTCGTCAATATGCGATATCGCCGCAAAGTATTGCGCCAGCGCTCCACGCGGATTTAGGCGTGTGGGCAATGTCGATTCAAGCGCCTGCACACCGAATTGGTAAGCGGGTTGGTTTAGCAGGTCGGCAAACTGATTTTGACGATATCGCGCAACCAGACGTTCCGGGTGGCCGTGCCAGGGATTGTGTGTACCGAAATAACCAATATGCAAAAAAAAGGGCGAATCCACTTTGCGACTTCGCAAAAACTCAATTGCTTTGTCCGTGATAACCTGAGTACGCTGACCGGATATCGTCTCGATGTCGCCATTCAGGCTGAATCGATGATCGCCGCCATGTTCGGCCGGGTAATCGCCAACCCCGCTGAACCAGTGGCCAAAGCCAGCCTGCGGCTGATCGTCATTTCCCAAATGCCATTTGCCGCAATGCGCCGTCTGATAGCCAGCATTCGACAGCAACTGTGCCAGCGTAATCTCGTCCTCGAGCCAGGGACGCCGATGGATCTCTTCAATTGTCGACGAAAGGTAATCGTGGATGCCATGTTGCGAGGCCAGCCGGCCAGTGAGCAGGCAAGCGCGCGCGGGCGAGCAAACAGGCGTAGGCGTGAAAGCGTTTTCCATCTGGACGCCCGTCGCCGCCAGGTAATCCAGCGTAGGCGTATGAATCTCGGAGTTGCGATAACAACCCAGCGCCCATTGCGCCAGATCGTCATTGACGATCAATATGATGTTATTTTGATCACTCGCTGGCATCGTTCACTCTAGCCCGGCGCTGCAGCAATTCCTGAAACCGTTGCTTGTCCGACTCGCGAAAGGCATCGCTTATCGTGCTGGTGAAATCTACATCGCCCGTCTTCTGCAGCCACTCATAAAGTTCCGCTTCCAACTCGATTGCGGCGGCTCTATGAAGCGGATGCCGATAGAGATTGACAAGTTCGTATGGGTCGGCTTCCAAATCGTAGAGCTCACTATTGTGGTTTTGATACGCAATTAGCTTGTATTGACCCTTGATGACGGCGCGGCCAAGTTCAATAGTCCCGAAACCGTGTCCATAAGTCTCAACCAACAAGGATTGTCTGCCCTCGTCAGCTGATCCTGTAGCCGAGGGCAGCAAACTCTCTCCATCGACAGGCGGCTCGAAACGCAGTCCTGCCGCTTCCAGGATTGTGGGAGCGATATCGGTGCCGCAAGCCAACTCATCCGACGTCTGTCCGGCGGGAATCTCGCCAGGATACCGCATCGCCAACGGGACGCGCAGCACTTCTTCCGTCAGGTATGAGCCTTTGTCAAAACGTCCGCCATGGCTTCCCAAGGCGTCGCCGTGGTCCGCCGTCCAGATGACTAGCGTATTGTCAGACAGCCCTAATTCATCCAGCTTATTAAGCACAAAGCCGCCGGCGGCGTCGACCATGGTAATGTGGGCGTAGGCCCGCGCGATCATCCGTTGCCATTCGCCCCAGCCGAGATTGCTCGGCGTAGCGAATCGCCCGTTTTCGTCAGTCAATCTGTCATGCGGATCGTGCCAGTAAATCTCCGGCTTGCCAGATAGCGAATCTGCGAAACTGCCGTACACGGGAATATCTTCCGGATCGTACATATCCGCAAATTCCTTGGTTGGAAAGAAGGGTTGATGCGGTCCCCAAAAGTCGACTCGCAAGTGAAATGGATCGTCATCATCCGCGGCGGCCAGCTTCTCCAATTGCTCACAAGCCATATCCGCTAGGAAGAAAGCCTCGTGGGTTTCCTTGGGCGTCGTTGTGATTCCAGTCGCGTGTTCACCGCACCAATAACGATCGCTGCGATAGGGCCGGCCCACTTTCAGATCGGGAAACTCGCGATTCATGACGAAACTATCGAATACGTATTCGACCCGATGTTCCGCCGGCGGCAAATTCTTCTTCTCAAGATAGGCCTGATACTGAGCTGTGATGTAGGGATTGCCGTAGTCTTCCAGCGAGAATCCTTCGCAATCGAAGTCTAGGGCTGTGCCGGCGCCCGCATGCCACTTGCCGAAATAAAAGCAACGGTATCCGGCTTCAGCGAGCTTGCTCAGGTATACCTCATGATCGTATGGCGAGTTGGAATAATTATAATAATTTCGGTGATTGTGAGGATAAAGCCCGGTCAACAGTGTGCGCCGCGAAGGACCGCAAAGCGGCACCGCGCAATACGAACGGTCGAAGCGGATCCCGCCCGTCGCCAGGCGATCAAAGTTGGGCGTTAGGGGGCGCGGCCCGCCATCCCAGCCGTGGCGGTAGTAGGCCTGATGGTCGTTGACGATGAGAACGATGTTGGGTCGCTGATTCATTGCGTGATCGCTGTCTCTGTTAGCGGCCGCATGACGGGCGCGGGCGCCGCTGTTGTCTCTCGCACGATGAGTTGTGGCTGCACAATGACTTGACGCTGTGGAAGCGTCGGGATTTGCATACGTTCAAACAGCAGGGTAGCAGCCCGCGTGCCCATCTCGTATTGAGGTTGACAAATCGTCGTTAGCGCCGGGCGCGTGAATTTAGCGTCGGGTTCGTCGTCGTAGCCGATGATCGACAGGTCATTCGGGATATCTATCGAGAGCTCCCACGCGGCTCGCATCACGCCAATAGCGAGGCGGTCAGTCCGGGCGAGAATCGCCGTGGGAGGATTTGCGCGGGCGAGCAGTTCCAATCCAGCGCGGTAGCCGCCCTCAGCGCTCAACTGGGTTTCCATAACCAGGCTTTCGTCGATTTCTATCTGATAATCGCGCATCGCTCGGCGGAATCCCGCGACCTGGTCTCGACCGATACCAGCATTTGGTATGCCCGTAATGCAGCCAATACGTGTATGCCCGAGCTGAAGCAGATGCCTTGCCGCATCATAGGTGCCTTGCTCACGCTCCACCTCCAATAGGTCGCCCCTGATTGTCGGCGCGCAACGATTTATCAAACACAGTGGGATCCCCGCTCCCTCCAGCCTCAGAATCGGTTCTTGATGCTCCCAAGTCCAGGCGCCGGCGAATATCACGCCCCTCACTGTGGCGACCGCCGCAAGCTCATCCGCGTGGATCATCTCCTTTTCCGGGTCGTCCGACGAATTGTAGATTTGAAGCGTGTGTCCCTGCTCAAAGCAGATCAACTGTATCCCTTCAATAAGCCGTTGGAAAAACGGGCCGCCGATATTAGGTACGAGCACTGCGACGTTCGCTGCCGCTCCGTAGTGAGAGGCTGCCCGAATCGGATGATAATTAAGTTCGGAAATGGCAGCTTCCACTTGTTGTCGCAATTGATCGCTGACTTTGACCGAACCGCTTATGACGCGCGATACTGTCGAGATAGATACATCGGCGTAGCGAGCGACATCGGTCATTGTGATAGACTTTTTTCGCATAATCTTTCTTGGATAGCCATTCTTCATCGCTGACAATTCTTGCATATTTTTCTGACTTCTGCAAAATTTGCAGCGAACGGCGAAGTGTGCTAGATTTCCTGTTGAGATTCACAAATCGCAATCCATACGTTTAGGAGAGAAAAAATGTTGAATAAGGCCACATTGCTGATATTTGCAGTTCTTTTCACATTGATATCGTTGTCAGGTCCGGCCTTCGCTCAAGACGAGGTCACTATAGACTTCTGGATCCCGGGCGGCCGCGGCCGCGACGAGGGAACCGCTGCCGTCATCGAAGCCTTCGAAGCGCTTAACCCGAATATCAAAGTCGAATTGACGGCGACTCCCTTCGGCGAATTCTTCGATTCCTTGCAAGTCGCCTTCGCCGGCAACAATCCGCCGGATGCCGCCTTGATCGATGGCGTCGGCGTCCAGAACCTCGCGTATAACGGGGCGCTCTTGCCAATCGAAGATATGTTCAGCCAGGAGGACCTGGACGATTTCATGGGCGACCTGATCGAGATGGTGACGCTCGATGGGCACATGTTTGGCGCGCCTTGGGCGAACGCCGCCGACGCCATGTATTACAACGTCGACATGTTCGAAGCGGCCGGCGTCGAAGCGCCCAAGACGCTCGAGGACGGCTGGACCTGGGCCGAATTCGTCGAGAACGTCAATACGGTGCGCGCGCATCAGGCCGAGCAAGGCAACGAGGTCTGGGGCATGATGGGCTTCAACAATCCATTGCAGGGCGCCTTCTTCACCTGGACGATCATCCGCAGCGCCAGCAGCCCGGGCGAGCCGCTCTGGGATACGATCGCGCCGGATTTGTCCACCTTCGCCGGCTATATCGATACGCCCGAAGCGATGGAAGCCTACGCCTTCTATCAGAGCCTGTATACCGACGGCTTCGCCCCCACCGATAGTATCCCCGACGCCTTCCCTAATGGCTTAACCGCGACCTTCTTCGCCATTCCGCCGACCGGCACGGTCCTGGCGCGCAACTTCCCCGATCTGAATTGGGATGTCATGCCCATGCCCTACATCAAAACGCCGATCACTCACACCGGCTCCTTCGCGCCCGGGGTGGCCGCCAAGAGCGATAACCCGGAGGAGGCCAAAGCCTTCGTCAAGTTCTTCACCAGTCCGGAAGGCTATCTCACCTATCACGCCGTCACCAAAGTCGTGCCCGGGCGCAAGTCCTTGCAAGCCCAGTTGCCGGACTTCCAGGAAGGCTTCCTGGCGCTGCTCTTCGAAGAAATGGTGGAGTGGGGCGTCGCGCGGCCCGGCGGACCGGCCCATACCATCTTCAATCGCATCATCGCCAGCGACATGATGGTCAATATCGCGCTGGGCGGCGACATTGAAGAAGAAGTCGCCAACGCAATTCTGGAAGCGGACGCGCAGCTTATGCAGTTTAGGTAAAGCGCATCAGCGAACGTTCTTCCTTTCCCGTCGCCCTAGGCGGGAAAGGAGGCTTTCCTGGCATGACACAGTTATTCTCCAACAGCCGCAACGCGCAGCGCTATCGAGCGGCGTTTTTCTTGTCGCTGCCGGCCTTGATCGGCCTATTCCTCTTTCATTATTGGCCCATCGCCGACACATTTCGGTTGAGCTTTACGGATTACAAGGTCTTCACCGGCGAATTCACCTTCACCGGACTCAAAAATTACGACATCGCCCTCAACGATCCGATCCTCCTTCTGTCTTTGAAGAACACAGCGCTCTTTTTCTTGATCAAGGTGCCGCTGCAAATGGCTCTTGGGCTTGGCTTGGCCCTGCTTGTCGCCAAGCCCGGCAGAGACTCGACACTGCTGCGGACACTGATTCTCTTCCCGACGGTCACATCGATGGTGGTCGCGTCCATAGTCTGGGGCATGATGTTTCATTCCGACATAGGAATCGTGAACAGCGTGCTGGAATCGCTCGGCCTGCCACAGCAGGGCTTCCTGCGCGATAAGCATCAGGCCTTGCCGGTCCTGGCTTCGATTACGATTTGGAAAGACGTCGGCTTGAGTATGATCTTCTACCTCGCTGGCCTCCTGGCTATCCCGTTCGAGTATTATGAAGCGGCGCGAATTGACGGCGCCGGGCGCTGGCAGTTGTTCCGCCATATCACCCTGCCGCTGCTCAATCGCACGCATGTCTTCGTGCTGGTGACGAGCACCATCGCTGCCTTCAAGATCTTTGTGCCGGTCGAAGTGTTGACCGATGGCGGACCGTCCAACGCCACGCGTGTCATCGTCCACTACATCTTCCATCTCGCCTTTCGCTTCAACCGCTTCAGTTACGCCACAGCGCTTTCAGTCATCCTGGCGATTCTCCTCATCGCCATCAGCATCTTTCAACTGCGCATCACGAGGGACGAAGACGATGACTGAAGTGAGGCTCATATCATCGCCGGCTGCTGGCCGAACGCTCTCCTTCGCCACCTTGTCGCGGGTCGCCTTGTACCTGGTGGTTGTGGTGGTCTTCGCCACGCCCTATCTGTGGATTGTCGGTTCGACCTTCAAGACGCGGCAAGACCTCTTTGACGATCTTTATCCCGTCTCGGTCAAGACCTTCGTGCCCAGCAATCCCACGATGGAGAATCTGACC
>JAJEBE010000028.1 GCA_022822545.1 Anaerolineae bacterium | reverse complement strand
GAGGATGGGATCCTCGTAAGGTTCCGGTCCGCTGAGGATACGCTGGGCGGCTACTTTCGGCGTGGCGGCGACGTAGCCGCGCAAGGGCGGAAAAGCGCTGATGCCGTCAATGATTGCGCTGTTGCCGGTGACCAGCGGCGTGAAGCTTTTCTCGACGATATAAGAGCGGGAGGCCAGCACCGTTTCCTGGGCGAATATGAGCGGAATCTGCTCGACATCGGCGACGCGATAATAATTGCCGGCGCCCGCTTCCGCCATCGTCTCCAGAAAAGCGGCCGGATTGCGCCCGATGGCGATCGCGGACAAGGTGACATTGAACTCCTCGTGCAGCGCCCCGCTCAACTCGACCAATCCTTTGGAGCTCGCCCCGCCATCCGTGAGCAATATCAGATGCTTGAGTTGGGACGGTTCTTCGGCGATGTCGCGCTCCACCAAGCGCAGGCCGGCCAGGATATCGGTGCCGCCGCCGGAGCGTATCGTATTGGTCATCGCGATCAGCGCCTGCGCGTCGTTCACCTGCTGAAAAGGCAGGACCCAGGCGCCGCCCGTGTCAAAGGTGCCGACGGCGACCCGATCCGAGGGCTGCAGCAACTCCAGCGACAGCACGATAGCGCGCTTGGCCAGTTCCAGGTTGGGCAGTCCGCTGCGCCCGATCTGCCCCATGCTACCCGAGCGGTCGATCAGGTAGGCGATAGTGAGTTGCGGCAGGCGCTTCTGGTCTTTGATCTGCATTTCGACCGGCAGCGTGCGCTCCAGCGGCGTCTGATAGTAGCCGCCCGGCGCGTAACTTTGCGGCCCGCCGATCATGACCAGGCCGCCGCCGATATCGCTGACAAACTGATCGAGCAAGGTCATCTGCCCGCGGCCGAGATCCGCCGCCGGCACATTCGCCAGGATGACGCTTTTGTAATTCGCCAAACCCGCCATATTCACCGGCACATCGGCCGGCGCGACGACATCCACCAGGATGCCCGCCTGCTCCAGCGCCGGCAGCAGGTACTGCGTCTCTGAATCCTCAACGCTGACAAGGAGGGCGCGCGCCGGCCCAACAACCTGGCTGAAAGCGCCAAGCTGATTGTTCTGATTGAAATTGTCGTTTTCGCCCGGCACGACGATTTGCGCGGTGAAATCAAGGAAGCCACTCTTCTCCCCCGCCTGCGTCAAGCTGTAGCGCGTTTCGCCCGCTTGCAGCTCGAGCGCCTCCTCATGGATCAAGCGCCCGCCGGAGAAGATGAGCAGGTTCGCCGGCGTGGCCGTTTCGGCCTCAATCCCGACGGAAATATCAAAACTCTGGTTCTCCGCCACTCGTCCCGGCGCGTCAATCGCCGTGATGCGCACATCGGGCGCCGCCTCGCGAAAAATCGGCACATAACTGATTTCGACGCCGGACACCGCCGCCCGCTGCGCGCGGGCGATCGCGTCGCCATCGGTAGCCTGGCCATCGCTCATGACGACGATGCGCCGCGAAACATCGGGCGGAAACATGGATAGCGCCGTCTGTACCGCATTGGCGATATCGGTGCCGGTGGTCTGCGGTATGGAAGCGAAGCCTTCGATTTCGCCGGCCACACTGAAGTCGGTCTCGGGCACGGCATTTTCCCCGAAGAGCAGCGCCGCCCACTCATCATCCGGCTGCTTCGCGTCGATCGCCGCGCGCATGAATTGCAGTTGGCGGTCCTCGCTGCCGCTGCCCATACTGTCCGAGGAATCAACAAGAAATATCACAGCCAGCCGATCGACCGCCTGGACAGTCTGCAAGCCGGCCAGCGACAGAATCAGCAGCGCGATAATTACCGTGCGCAAGAGCAGACTGGCGATATCGCGGCGGCGGCGGAAAGCATGCCGCGGGAAACCAATCGTCCAGACGAAAGGCAAAATCAGGAGTAATATCAGCGCGGCGTGCGGGGCAGTGAGCTGCATTGTATTTCCGGATCGCTATGGCGGATTACTGCCTCCCGACTTGCCATTCGCGAGGCAGCGCTTGTGTCGATTGTAGCGACAACTGCCGCCCGCTGACAGGGTGACAGGCTTCCGCTATCTGGCTTGGCGCGGCGGGGAAATCTGTTGAAGGCGCGGCGCCAGCGCATTCATTGGACACTCTGTTGAAACAACTCGCGAAGTATAAACGCAATATGTATCAAAATCGACAAAGGTATCGTAGCTTTTTGTACAAATTATGTAGATATGTTGGACGAACCGGCAAAAAGATTGTACAATCTTGTGAACTAAAACACATTGCGGATTTGCTTGATTCTGTCAAAGGGGGAGTTAATGTCCGAATATGATAGCCACCATGTACAGGTGACCGATTCTTTCTTGGAGCCGGTCAGTACATTCACGGACGATGGACCGGATATTATTAAGGTGTCGGCGCGGTCCCGATCTACCGCGGTCGCTGGCGCTATCGCCGGCGTCATGCGGCAACATAACATTGCCGAAGTGCAGGCGATCGGCGCTGGCGCGGTGAATCAAGCGGTAAAGGCTTTGGCGATCGCTCGCGGTTATTTGGAGCGCGACGAGATCGACATTGTGACAACGCCGTATTTCACTGAAGTTGATATCGACGGTCAAGAAAGAACCGCGGTTCGTTTCCGCGTTGAGCCGAGACCAAGCTAGCGGTCTTGTCGCTCCGGCGACGTTTTGCGATTTACCCAATTCAGAACCTGAAACTGGATACGATGTGTCCGCCTTTCTGTGTTTCCTCTGGCGCATGACGGTGTTAGCCGCGCCGCCTGACTGATATAATCCACGCGTTCTAACTTTGCTGTGACAGGAGTGACCCGTGCCTGATCTGACTACGCTCGCAATCAATACTATCCGCACATTGTCGATGGATGCTGTTCAGAAAGCCAACAGCGGGCATCCGGGCCTGCCGATGGGCGCGGCGCCGCTGGCATATACTTTGTGGATGCGTCATCTGCGCTTTAACCCGCGCAACCCCGGCTGGCATAACCGCGATCGCTTCGTGCTCAGCGCCGGTCACGGCTCAATGTTGCTCTATTCCCTGCTCTATCTGACCGGCTTCGATGTCTCGCTGGATGATCTCAAGAACTTCCGACAATGGGGCAGCCCGACGCCGGGGCATCCGGAACACGGTGATACCGCCGGCGTGGAAACGACCACCGGTCCCCTGGGACAAGGCGCGGCGACGGCAGTCGGCATGGCTTTGGCCGAGGCGTTCCTGGCGCGTCATTTTAATCGCGACGGTCATAATGTGGTTGATCACCATACCTACGCCCTCGTCAGCGATGGCGACCTGATGGAAGGCGTCTGCCTGGAAGCGGCCGCGCTGGCGGGCCATTGGGGTTTGGGCAAGCTGATCTATCTCTACGATGACAACGAAGTCACATTGGACGGGGCCGCCGATATGATTTTCTCGGAAGATATCGCGCTCCGCTTCGAGGCGATGGGCTGGCATGTAAGCCGCGTTATCGACGGCAAGGATGTAGCCGCCATCGACGAAGCGATTGAAAAGGCGAAAGATCTGACCGACAAGCCCAGCCTTATCGCCGTGCGCACGATCATCGGTTATGGCAGCCCCAACAAGCAAGGCAGCAGCGCCGCCCACGGCAGCCCGCTGGGCGAGGACGAGGTCGCATTGGCGAAACAGACCCTCGGCTGGGGCACAACCGACAAGTTCCACGTTCCCGGCGACGCCCTTGAGCATTTCCGCAGCGCCCTGGATACCGGCGCTGCCGCCGAAGCCGAATGGCAAAACCGCTTCCAAACCTGGCGCGCCGCCTGCCCCGACCTGGCCGCCGAATGGGAGCGAGCCACAGCGGGCGAATTCGCCCCGGGCTGGCGCGCTGCCCTGCCAAGCTGGGAGGCGGGCGCTTCCATCGCCACGCGCAATGCCGGCGGTGAAGCGCTAAATGTTCTGGCGAGATTCGCGCCGACAATGATCGGCGGCGATGCCGATCTGGCCGGCAGCACCAAGACTTTGATCGATGGCGCGGCCAACACCGGCCCCGGCCAACCGGCCGAGCGCAATTTGCGTTTCGGCGTGCGCGAACATGCCATGGGCGCGATCGTCAACGGCCTGGCCCTGCACGGCGGCATCGTCAAGCCCTATAGCGCGACCTTCTTCACCTTCAGCGATTATATGCGGCCGGCGATACGCCTCGGCGCGCTGATGAACCTCCCAACCGTTTACGTCTTCACGCATGACAGCATCGGCCTGGGCGAGGACGGGCCGACCCATCAGCCGGTCGAGCATCTGATGTCCTTGCGCGTCATGCCCAATCTGCACGTCTTCCGCCCGGCGGACGCCACCGAAACGGCCGGCGCCTGGGCCGCCATCGCCGAACTGGATCACCCGGCGGCGATCGTGCTCAGCCGACAGAACCTGCCCGTCCTGGCCGGCAATGACGAGGGTATCCACGAAGGCGTGGCTCGCGGCGCTTACATCCTGTCCGAACATGAATCGGGCGATATAGACGCCATCATCATGGCCAGCGGCAGCGAAGTCTCCATCGCGCTGGATGCGGCCGGCCTGCTCGAAGAGGCTGATATCCGCGTCCGCGTCGTATCAATGCCCTGCTGGGAACTGTTTGAAGCTCAAGACGACGACTATAAGGAAAGCGTTTTGCCGCCCACCGTGACGCGCCGCGTGAGCATTGAAGCCGGCGCGACCCTGGGTTGGAGTAAATACATCGGCGCTAGCGGCATCGCCATTGGCGTGGACCGCTTCGGCGCCAGCGCCCCATATACGAAGATATATGAGGCTTTTGGCTTGACGCCCGGTCACGTTGCCGAAGCGGTGAATTCTTTGCTCGACGCCTGAGTATCCGCGAGCCGATGATGTCGCAAACGCCGAAGGTCTTTGTCGTCCTCCCGACCTATAACGAGAGTGAGAATATCGGTCGGATTGTGCCGGCGCTGCTCGACCTGGCGATATCAAATCTCCATGTTCTGGTCGTAGACGACAACTCGCCCGATGGCACCGGACAGTTTGCAGAAGACCTCGCCGTCCAAAGCGAATACCGTGGTCGGGTCAATGTCTTGCACAGGCCGGCGAAACAAGGCTTGGGGCCCGCCTATATACAGGGCTTCAAACATGCCCTCGCCCTTGGCGCCGACCTGGTGATTCAGATGGATGCCGATCTGTCTCACCAGCCAAAATATATTCCTCAGTTGCTGGATCGCGTCCAAGACTGTGACATCGTCATCGGCTCGCGTTACGCGCCCGGCGGAAGCGTCGATGACAGTTGGGGCCCCGCCCGCAAGTTGCTCAGCTGGTGGGCGAACCGCGTTTACACGCCGACGATACTCGGCATCCCGATCAAGGACGCCACCGGCGGTTTCCGCGTCTATCGACGCGATTGCCTTATCGGCATAGATTTGAACAGGATCAAGGCGAACGGCTATGTCTTCATGGTGGAACTGATATATGTGGCGCAGAGACTCGGCTACAAAATCAGCGAAATCCCCATCCATTTTCCCGATCGGCAGCACGGCGCATCCAAAATGTCGACCGCCGTCGCCGCCGAAGCCGCCCTGCGCGTTTGGCAGATTCTATTCCGTCACCGCGGCTTGAAGCGGGAGGAGCGCCGCCGCGCGCCATACGCCGTTGAAAGTTAGCCGCCGCACCTACAGCGAATCGGCCGCCCATAGCAAGCCGCGCCGCACAATCTCGCGGGCCTCCGGCACATCGAAGTCGCCGATGACATGGCCGAGCGAGCTATAGAAGATCTTGCCTTTGCCATAGGCGCGGGTCCAGACCACCGGCATCACCGTGCCATCGATCCAATAGGCATGGTCCCCACTAAATGTCGTGGTGGCGAGGACCTTGTTCGACGGATCCGTGTGCATATAGTACTGCTCCGAATGCATATCAAAGTCGGCAATGCCCGCCGTGATCGGGTGCTCCTGGTCGGTGACATTGACGCGATAATCGATGATATTGCCCGGATGCGCCACCCATTGCCCGCCGACCATGAACTGATACTCCGTGTTGTCGCGGAAGGCATCAGCCATGCCGCCATGCCAGCCGCCGACATTCACGCCCCGCTCCCGCACCGCGTCCAGCAAGCCCGCTTCCTGCTCCCGCGTGATGCTGCTCATGGTGTAGACGGGCACAACCATATCCACCGAGCCCATCAACTCAGCATCGAGGAAACTGTCCAAGGTCTCCGAAAGCGTCAGTTTCAAGCCCGCCTGCTCCAGCAAGCCGGCGAATAGATGCGAGGTTTCCGCCGGGTCGTGGCCCTGCCAGCCGCCGTAGACGATCAATACGTTTTTGCTCATGCCTGCCCTGCTTTCCATCCGCTTGAATAACGATGGCGTAAATATACCCGCATTTAGCAATTGAAAACAGTTGACAATGCCAGCAGATGTCGAGGCGCGGACGAAGGGAAACTTACTGGAAGGCCATCGTGATGCGGAAGATGGTATTGCCGGAAGCGACATAGAGGACACTCTGCTCCGGGAAAGCCGCAACCGCCGACATCAACTCCAGCATGTCCTGATCAAAAGCCTGGTAACTGTCCATGAAAGTGCCCGCCGCCGTCGTCTCGAATATCGTGCGCGTCCCGCGGCTGATGAGGAAGAAGCCGGGAGCGATGGGGCTGTCATTGAGGTAGAAGCCTTCGGTCAATACGGTGCCCGGCTCGCTGCCTTCGTTGAATCCGCTGAAGGTGAAGGCGACCTCATTGCCGCCGAAGTAGCGTTTCATCACGCCATCGGCGTAAAGCAAGTAGAGATGACCATCAATGCTGATGGTGAAATCGACGACATCGCGCAGATTGGGGCGGGCCGAGCCGGCGAAGTATTCGCGCGGCGCGCTGACATAGGTGCTGCCGGAGGGATCATAACGCCAGATCTGCCCATCTTCGCGATCAAGAATATAGAGTTTGCGATCCCAGATCGTCAGGGCCGAGGGCTGCTTCCAGGTCTCGGAACCCAGGAGGCGCTGCGCATCGCAGGTGAAGACAAACTGAGGCGCGCAACGCAAAAGCGTTCCGTTCTCGTCCAGCATCGCCAAGTCGCCCGAATGGTCGTCAAAGGCGATATCCGTGATTTGACCGATAGTGAAACCTTGATGGTGGGCGCCGAGGCGCATCTTCGCCACCGGTTCATCCTGCAGCGCTTGCAGCCCATCATCCGACAGTCTGATGTGGTAAACCTGATCATTGCGGCCGTCAAGCGCATACAGATCAGTACCTTGGATCCGCATGCGGCCGATGCTCGCGTCTTCAAAGTTGATAAGCGGTATCGCTTCCCGCCGTTTGACGTTGTTGATGGTGTCAACCAACGATTGCGCCTCATCGCGCATGGAAGCCACGATGGGGTCGCCGGGCCGCATGTCGTCACAAGCCTCAGCCACTTGCAGCGTGGCATTCCAGGCCGAAGTCACGCTGCGGCGGTTTCCCGAATCAATCGAGCGCGCCAGGCCAGCCGTCTCCTGCAATTTGCCCAGGCATTGCTCAAACTCCGTCTCGCCCAAGTTGGACACCCACGACAGCACGACAATGCTGACGATGATAAGCGGGATGAGCAGCACGGTCAGGATCAAGGTCCCGGAAGACGCTCGCCGCGTCGGCGCCGTCGCCGGCAGCGGAAAGAAACGCTGGAACAAGGCGCCCAGGAAGAAGAGCGCCCCGGCTACCCGGTCCGCCAGCCGCGCCAAACCCCAGCGCGTCAGAGAGCCGAAGTCGCCCCGCCGCGGCAACTGCCACTGCTCGGACTCGGCCGAAAGCTGCCTGCGCGCCTCGCCCAGCCTGGCATTCACCTCGCGCGAGGATTCGCCCGGCGCCGCCAGAATCGGGCCGTCGTACTCCGGCGGCACCAACTCAACCAGCATCAACTGGCTGGAAATCTTGATGGTCCGGCGCAAAGCTTGCAGCACCTTTTCGATGTTATTTTCCAGCATGATGCTCGTCAGGCGGTCGCTCGGGATATCTGTCAGGTTGCCATCGGACAGCACGAGCCGGCTGCCCGCGTTCACGCCATAGCGCACCATCGAAATCTCCGGCTCCGGCAATAAGCCAAGCGGGACGCTGAACAGCGGCTCGTCATCCGAAAGATCTTCGGGAAAGGTCAGAGTCAGCCCAGCCGTTTGCAAGACGGAGACGACGGGCCCCACGCGCGCGACGTATATATCGTCTTCATGCAAGACCGCCGCGATCATGCTCGATTCGAATTGCTGCCCTTGCCCGCTTTCATGTTCCAAATTGTGCTCGTAAAGGTTCCGATTGATCTGCTGGAACATGGAGCGCAGGGCGATTGTGACGCTGCCGCCCATGCTGAAATAGCGCTCGGCCGCGAGCTGCGCCAACTGTTCATAAAATGTCGTCGGCGCGATCGAGCCGGAGGGCGCGATCAAGACGAAGAAGGTGTCCCCTTCCCGCCCGCGAGCGGCGGAAGGCGGCGCCACCTCTACCAGAGAACCCGGCGGGTTGACGTTGATGACACGGCCGCCGACAATGTAAAGTTGCCCCACCAATGCTTCGAGTTCGAAGGCCATGCCTCACCATTGCGCCTTGCATAAACAGTACCCTCGATTTTACATCAATGCCGCTACCGCGCTAGCGATGTAGGCGCTGACCTGGGAGGAGAGTCCGCCGCGTTGTCTTTGTATTTCGCCCTTTCTCGCATACAATATCATTAGTAAACAGTGAAAGGGCGGGGAGCTATGGCAAGCACAAGACACGCCGGTCAACTCATGCGGCAGGCCGTTGACGGACGCGCCGTAGCGGAGTCGCCGGCCAGCGACATGCGCCTGGATTGGATCATGGCGCTCATCTCTTGCGTCATTGTATTTGGCTTGTACATCGACGGCTGGGCGCATAATCATGGCCGGGTCGATGACAGCTTTTTCACGCCTTGGCACGCCCTGCTCTATGGCTCGGTCGCCGTCGCCGGCCTCGTGCTTATCCTCACGCATTTCCGCAATGTCAACCGAGGCTACCGCTGGACGAAGGCCTTGCCCGCCGGCTACACGCTGTCGCTGATTGGCTTCTTCGCCTTTGGCGCCGGCGGCGTCGCCGATATGATTTGGCATGAAGCTTTCGGCTTTGAAGAGAGCATTGAAGCCCTAATCAGTCCATCGCACCTCTTCCTCGCGCTGACCGGTTTGCTCATCATGACTGGTCCCATCCGCTCGCTCTGGGGACGAGAAAGCGACGGCAGTTGGAGCAGCGTCGCCCCGATCCTGCTCTGCTTCACCGCTGTCACTTCCGTATTCACTTTTTTTAACGCCTACGCGCCAATCGGCGGTGATTTGATCGTCCTGACCGGACCGAGGCCCGATCCGCACAATCTTTATGACGTGGCCGGGATTGTCCCCTTCGTCATCCAGAGCAATCTCCTGCTCGGCGCGGTGCTGTTCATGACGCGGCGCTGGCGGCTGCCCTTCGGGGCGATCACCATATTGCTCGTCCTCAACTCGCTGCTGATGACCTGGTATCGGGTGGGCGAGTCCGGCGAGTTCATTTTCGCCTTGAGCGCCGCGGCCGTCGGCTTGCTCTGCGACAGCCTCTACCACCGCTACGGCTTCGCGGATACAAATCGGCTGCGCTTCTTCGCTTTTATCATGCCCTTCGCTTATAGCCTGGGCGTTATGCTCATGACGCATATCCTCGGCACAAGCGTCTGGGGCAGCGGCGGCCTCTGGTGGCTGATTCACATGTGGCTGGGCGTGCCGGTGCTGGCGGGCGCTTTCGGCTATGGTTTGAGCCTGCTTCTGCGCGCGCCGGCCCTATCAATTGAATCCGCCTCCTGATGGCGAACAGAATCGGGACAGCTCGCCCTCGACTGCTTTGCCTGCTGCTGCTCTCAATGATATTGGTCGCCTGCCGGCAGCAGCAGCCATCGGCCGACGATATTCAGCTTTCGATGTCCGTCAGCGATATGCTAGTCGGCGAGACGACGCTTCTCGTGAAAGTCACGGACAGCGACGGCAACATTCTATCCAATCCCGGCGCATTGAAAGTGCGCGGGGATATGGACCACGCCGGCATGATCCCCGTCCTGGCGGAGGCCGATTCCGCCATCAATGGCGTTTTCAGCCTGCCCTTTGAATGGACCATGGGCGGCGGCTGGATCATCGAAGCCAGCCTCACCCGGCCGGACGGCGCCGTCGCAAGCGAGACCTTCCACTACGAAATCCTGACGGAAGCGGACGAGACCGGCATGGCGGAGATGGATCACAGCGGCATGGAGCGCGATCAAAGCGCCGGCATGCGCGGCGAGACCAGCGCGGTCTACATGCGCGTCAGCAACCGTGGCGAAAGCGACATCAGCATCATTTCCGCCAGCAGCGCCGCCGCTGACCAGATTGAGTTTCACGAAACCCGGGTAATCGACGACATGGCGCGCATGGAAGCGCTGGACGGGCTGCTCATCCCGGCCGGCGAAACTATTGAACTGGCGCCGGGCGGGGCGCATATCATGCTGATGGGCTTGCGGGACGATCTCGCGCCCGACAGCCAAATGCCCCTGCGACTCCACTGCGACAAAGGCGAGGTCTATGAGCTGGATATCAGCGTCATGAATATGCGGATGGCCGACCTGGACGATGAGATTCAAATCGGCGACCTGGTCTTCAGCAACCGCTGGGCGCGGCCGGCGAGCGCAGGCGCGATGAATCACGCTGACATGAACACGCCCGCGACCCCCTCAGGCTGAGCCGTGTTCACGATCCGACAAGCCGGGAAAGACGAAGACGGGGCGGCCTGGCTGCAAGCGAGCTTCAATGCTCACATGGGCTGGAGTAAGCCGCCCGGCTACTTCGCCGCCCTGCTGGGCCGACAAGCGCGCGGCGAAGTTTCGCTGCTGCTGGCGCTGAATGAGTCCGCATACCTGGGCCACTGCATCGTGGTCTGGCGCAGCGCCTATCCCGGCTTCCGCGAGCGCGGCATCCCCGAGACAAAGGACCTAAATGTCCGCCCCGAATTTCGCCGGCGCGGCATCGGCAGCGCCCTCCTCGACGAAGCTGAGCGGCTGATTGCTGTCCGTTCGGATCTTGCGGGGATCGGCTTTGGGCTTTATGCCGACTACGGCGCGGCGCAGCGCCTTTATATCAAGCGCGGCTACATGCCTGACGGGCGCGGCCTGCACTACGGCGCGAATCCCGCAGTCGCCGGCGAGACCTACCGCGTGGATGATGACCTGGCGCTGTATCTGGTGAAACAACTAGGCAAAATATAATGTTTGCTTGCCAAGGCCAAAGCGTCTGACAGCGCCCTAGAGTATTTTGATGCCCTGCCGACGCGCAAATTCTTCCAGGCTGCCGCTAATGTGGGTGTGAGCAATTACCTTGCCGATCAGGAATTCAAGCGAGTTGCTGTCGTAATAGTACTCGATGGCGCTGGCATCTTCGACACCGTCCCTTAACCGAGATTTGGGTATCGGCACTAAGTATCTCATACCGTCCAAATACGCAAACTGGAATCTCATCACGGTCGTTCCCGCAAAATTCAAATCTACGAGGCAAAGGAAAGATGCTGGGTCCGGCAGTCCCTTCGACCATGCTCCAAACTCGGTGCTTTCGTCCGAACCTGAATAATGTACGATCTGAAACATCATGTTGCTCTTGCAGGTGACGGCCGTTGTCGGGTTCTCGGTAAAGCCTAACTCTTGCTCCAGCCAATCGCTGTTTCTGAGATGGTGTTCCCAATCGGAAAATCGGTGTGTGTTGTCCATGCTGTTGTCCTCGCTGAAAATGAACAGGCCTAAAGTAGTATTACGACTTTTTCGCCGCGCGCTCAATCCCCAGTATTGTTGCAAAGCTGTGTGCCCCCTCCGGCAGCAAGCTCAAAAGCGCTCGCCCTTCCGCCTGGTCCAGCGGACGCAGCAGCAGCAGCAGCACGGCGTACACAATCCCGCTCGCGACGAGCGCTGGGAGCGATTGCCCCAGTATATACAAGAGCGCCAGCATGGCCGCCAGCGCGATGACCGGCCGCCAGAGCAACGCCGCAATCCGCAGATCCTTCAACTGCCGCCGCAGCAGATAGACAAAGGGCAGGAACAGCGCCAGTTCCGAGGCGATGGTCGCGATCGCCGCCGCCTGAAACCCATACTGCGGGATAAAGATGAGGTTGGCCACGATATTGAATGCGACGGCGACGGCGAAAGCGCGCGTGATCAAGCGCTGCAAGCCCAGCGCAATCAAGGCGTATTGCGTCAGGCTGTTCATCCAGCCGATGGGAATGCTCCAAATCATGAGTTGAAGGGCGATGGCGCCATCCGGCAGATAGCGCGCGCCCGCCAGGATCAGCGTCAGCGGCTCCGCCAATACGGTAAAGGCGACCGCCAGCGGCAGCGTCAAGGCGAAAAGCAGCTTGATGCCGAAACGAAAGCTGCGGCTTAAGGCGGCGCGGTCTTCTTTGGCTTGACGCGATATCACCGGGAAGAGCGCCTGCGTGAAAAAAGCCGGCACGATATTGATCGCCAGCAGCCACTTGTAGGCGGTGCCGTACTGCGCCACGGCCGCCGCGCCTTTCAAAGCCTGCAAGATCACGATATCGACCTGGAAGAACACCGTGGCCAGAAAGTGATTGAGCATCAGCGGGAAACTCTCCCGCATCATATCGCCGATGAGCTTGAAATCGGGCGCAAGACTGTAGACGCGCCCGATAAACTTCCGCCCCGCCCAGAGCAGGACGAGCAGGGTCAGGCAATTGTTGAAGATGCTCACCGCCGCCAGGCCCACGATGCCCTCGCCGAGGAGCAGCATGATGACGCCGAGGACCGCCTTGTTCATCGTGGTGATGGTGGCGATCGCCGCCGGTTTTTCCGCCTGCTCGTTGGCATAAAAGAGCGAGGTCATGCCCTTCGACAAGCTCGCTGGAAACAGGCCGATATACAGCAAGCCGATGGCCAGCAAGCCCTCACCCGGGATCGCCTCCGCCCCCGAGCTGCCCCAAAGCAGGAGCAAGCCCGCCAAAAGCGGCGCCCCCGCCGCGCTCAGCGCCAGGCGAAAGAGCGAGGAATTGTACAGATAGCGGCCGGCGCGCTTGCGCTGCTGCGATACCTCGCGGATGAGCAAGACATCCAGGCCAAAATTGGTGAAGATATCGAAGGCGACAAAGAGCACGATGGCAAAGTTGTAAATGCCCACATCCAACGGCAGCAGCAACCGGTACATGACGATGGCGAAGATCATATCAATGCCGCGATTAAACAGGTTCAGCACGATGGGCGCGATGCTGTTGCGCGCCACCCGCGCCACGCCCGACGAGGCTTCCGTGTTCAAGCCGATATAAGCGCGCCAGAACCAGCCGCCCAGCATAAAGAGGATCAAGGCGACGCTGAGCGACGATGTGAACATGCCCAGATGCACCGACTCCGGGCTATACACCAGGCGCACCGTCCAATCCCCCGCCGGCAGCTCCACCCCCTGAAAGTTGGCCAGAACCAGCCGAACCGCCAAGCCAAACTCTTCATCTTCGCCGCTGCCGAGCGGCCGAGCGAAAGCGCGCCA
This sequence comes from Anaerolineae bacterium, assembly GCA_022822545.1. Lineage (GTDB taxonomy): Bacteria > Chloroflexota > Anaerolineae > Aggregatilineales > Phototrophicaceae > UBA6055. Next base: position 33,103 of record JAJEBE010000028.1, on the reverse strand, counting down.
GCCCGGCATATAGGTCTCGCTGATCACCAGCCAACTATCCCGCTCGACGCCGACATCGATTGTCTTCTCGCGACCGCTGTCGCGCGTGATTTCGGCCGGCTGGTAAGCCTCAATCTTCAGGCCGCCCGCCAATATGCCCAGCTCGCCGAAATTGAAGCCGCCGCCCATTTCCGCCAGCCAGCGCGGATCCCAGCGGGCCTTGTCGACGGCGAAAGCCCGCGGCATGACAAACTCGTTCTCCCAGATCGCCACCTCCTGCCGATAGACCTCCGCCCAGCCCGGTATCCGCATCTCAACATCCGGCGCGGTCAGAACGTAGCGGACGTTAAACAAACTGAGCAGATCCGACATCAGCGTTCGCTGGTAGCCGCCGTGGTTCCGTTCCGGCGCCGTGCTCAGCGACGCGATCTGATTAAAATCCAGCAGATGCTGCGGCTGCAGCGCGCGCATCGTCGCCACGAAGCTATCCGGTATGATGCTGTCATAACCGCGGATGTCATCCAGGCCGAATTGCATTGTCGTATTCGGATGCAGAATGCGCCCGTCATTCGGACGCTCCAGGCTGGTCACGCGGAAATAGCCGGCTTGCCCTTTTAAGTACTCAACCGCCGGCGGCGTGAAATCCAGCAGCGCCGGATCGCTGGCCGGGTTGAAGCCATAAGAGGCGGCAAGCAGATCACCCGCGCTTATGCCCAATGCCAGCAGCGCCCAAAATCGGCCCCGCGCCCCGGCCGCCAACAGAAAAACGACGCCGCCGGCCAGCAGCAGCGCCGCCAAAATCCGCGCTTGCGGCAGTTGATAACTGTAAAACATCCGCCCATCGGCGAAGGCGTCTTCCGCATAGGCCGCCTTGGCGACGATCCGGTCCAAGATCGGCTCAAATTGGTCAAAGGAGGCATGGATATATGCCAGCGCCCCAACTCCCGCCAGCCCCGCCAGCAGCAGCAGGGCGCCGATGAATAGCGCCAGGCGGTCGCGGCGAGCCAGGATATGCAGCCCCAGGCCCGCCAGCGCCGCCACAGCCAAGCTCAGCGCGTAGACCCAGCGAAAAGGCGTGTTGAGTTGGTTCATGCCCGGCAAGCGATAGAGCAAGCCATAACTCGGCAAGCCGAACATGAAGGACAGCGCTATCAGCGCCAGCAGCGCGAAGAGGAGGATGATGCCGACTTGCTCGGCGCGGCGCCACAAACCAGCGACCAGGGCGTAAACCGCCAGCGCCAGCGGCAAGACGCCGAGATAGAGCGCCCCTTCCACATAATTCTTGACGCCCCAGTCCATACGATCAATCGGCTGCCCGGCGGCGTTTAGCAGGTCCGTGACCAAGGCGCCGCTAAAGGCATCGGCATAGCTGTGATGGGTCGGATTGCCGTAGAAATTCGGCAGCAGGAATTGCAGCAAGTCGCGCGGAGCATGAGCATAACCCAGCACCGTCTCCAGGCTGGAGCGCTCCGCCCGCCAGTTGCTGCCCACGAAATCGTAAAGCGGTATCAACTGAAGCGCGGACAATCCCAATCCCAGGATCACCAGCAGCAGCAGCCAAATTGACATGCGCGTCGCCCAAAATAACGGGAACCGGCCGGTCGCGCGCCAACGGCGGATGCCCAGCCATATCAGGCGAAAGGCGGCGTAATACCCGGCTATCAGCAGCGTATATATGGTCAGCTCGATATGCCCGGCCAAGACATTGCAGCAGACCGCCAGCGCGCCGATGACCACCCAAACCAGCGGGGCGCCGCGGAAGATGCCCAGGCCGCGTCCGCACAGAATATGCTCGATCATCCACAGGATTAGCGGCAGCCAGACCGCCGCCGCCAGCATCATCGGAAAGACGGCGCCGGCGACCATGAAACCCGATAGCTGATAGACCAGGCCCGCCAAGGCCGCCCCCGCTCGATTCACGCCGATGGCCCGCATATAGCCGGCCATGAAAACGCCAGCCAGCCACAGGTTGACCAGGACGAACCAGCCGTATGCCGCGCTCAAGGGCATGACGTAGTACATGACGCTCAGCGGATACAAGGCCGAATGCTGCCCGGCCGCCAGGAAAGGCGCTCCGGCGAAGAGATGGGGGTTCCAAAGCGGGATCTCGCCGTCGGCAATCTGCGCGCGGATGAAACGTTTCCACTGGTAATTCTGCAGCACCATGTCGGAAAGCAAGTGATTGTGCGGAATCGCCGGCGCCTTCACCACATCGCGATAGGCGGAATAAGGCAAGTGCTGATACAGGTTCTCGCTCGGCAACAAGGTCCGGTCGCCCAGCGTCTGCTGATGAAACATCAGCAGCGGCGCTAGCAGCAGGGACAAAATAAGGAGCAGATCGGGGGCGACGCGCAGGCGCAGAGACATCGTTCACCAAAATTCATCGGGTGTGACCGGCGTTGGAACATCTTCATTTATACACAGACGCGCCATATTTGCCTAGTCAGCTCGACGCCGCGCCGCGACGCCTGCCGTCGCATCCTGTCCCCATAACTATCGGCTATCTTCCTTGCGCGTCCGTCGAATCAACCTACAATTGAAGGCAACCTTGTCGCCAATTCGCCTGGGCTGCAGCCGGCGCAAGGCGATGCGCTCGCGCGTTGGCGGGCAACAAGAAGATTCTCGCGCGGCAGCAAGTATGGGTTGCGCGCCTTTCCACAGACAAATCACTAAAGATATCCGCGAGCGCAATGGAGATAACCGAAGAGCCGCTGAGGCAGAGCATCATGGCGGACAGCTTGTTTGACAACCGCTACCGGTACAACTACATTTACCCGCGCGGCCGCTCGGGCGAGACCCTGCGCGCGGTGGACACAAAAGCGGATGACCGCCCGGTCGTAATCAAGCGCCCCAACCCCAACGACGCTCCCCCTATCCGCGCCGGCCAGGAAGTCAGCATCATCAATGAGCGCGAAGCCTTGACCCGGCTGGCCGGCCACCCCGTCCTGACCGAATTGCTGGGCAGCGGGCAGTTCTTCGTCGGCGGCCTGCCACAGCAATACATCGTCATGGAACGCGCCGAAGGCTTGATTATCGCCGACGAAGTTGTGCGTCTGGCCGGGCTGCATCAGCGCCTGCCCATGCTGGAAATGGTCGAGATCATCGGCCGGCTGGTCAATCTGCTGCGGACCGCGCATGACAACGATATCGTCTACAACGATGTCGACGCCAAGCACCTCTTTTGGAACCGCGATACCTATGAGCTAAAGGTGATCGACTGGGGCAACGCCGTCTTCCTCGAAGGCGACGAGGTGACGATGCAGGGCATCAGTCGGCAGACCGATATCTATCAACTGGGCGAGTTGCTCTATTTCATCCTCTCCGGCGGTTACCGGGTCGAAGTGCCCCGCGACGGGGATGCCGATTTCCAGGTCGATTTTCACCAGGACAGCGAAGCGATCGACCCGCGTTTGCAGGCAATCGTCACCCGCGCTGTCCACCCCAACCTGCGCTACCGTTACGCCTCAATGAGCGAGGTGAATTCCGACCTGCTCCGTTTCCGCAGTCCGCTCGAGCAGGAGCGCAACGCTATCGTCTCCCGTACTATCGACAAGCTCAAAGCGCAGGACCTGAGCCGCAATGATTTGCTCGCCTTGCAGACCAACTTGCAAGCGGCGCTGAGGCATAACCCGGCCTATCCAGCCGCGCGCAAAACCAATCAGCAGATTGTAGACCGACTCCGCGACCTGGAAGTCTCCGCCGATCTTGACGCCGTCAAGATCTACATGCGCGGCCGCCACTGGGCCAGCGCGGCTGAATTGCTCTCCGAATTGCGCGATCGCGCCGGCAGCAAAACGGCCGGCCTGACGCATTTGCTGTTGGATTGGTCGCTGCTCCTCGCCGATAGCCAGCCGGCTCAAGTCCCGCCGGCGGTCGCTGAGGCGACTGAACAGCTCTTCAACTACCGCCCGGACAAGGCGGCCAATCTGCTGCTGGCCAGCGACAGCGCCGCGGAGCCGGTCCGCGACCTGGAATGGCGCCTGGCGGAGCGTGTTTCCGCGCGCTTCCCCGATGTCATATTGCTGGGACCAAACCTCTTGCGCCTTCAAGCGGCTTTGACTTCTTTGGAGGCCGACGGCGCGCCGGTTGAAGAAGCGCGGGGTATCCTGGCCAGCGTCAGCGCCAGCTTGGCGCAAGCGGCTGAATTGGAGGACCCCGGCGCCGCGGCTTTGCGGGAAATCTATGGCGAAGCGGTCGAGAGTTTAACCGGGCTAAATGCGACTCTGTCGGCGCTCAGTCTTCAGCATGAGTATTCCGAACGCCGCCTGCCCCTGAACGCCATGACTCGCGCGTTGAACGCCGCTAACAAGCTGGCGGAGAATATGGACATAATCGGCAAGCAAGCGGCCAAAAACCCGCGCGATGCCTTGTCCGCGCTGGATGCCAGCCGCGCGATCGACCCCGCCAATACAGTATGGGACAAGGTCGAGGACTTCCTCAGCCTGCTCTACGAGGTCCTGCAAACCAGCCAGACATACGTGCCCGCCGCCGATGGCTCCGATCTGGAAAAGTGGCTGCGGGCCAAACACGACGAATTGCTTCCTTTCGCCGGGCAATTGCTCGACGAGAAGCTGACCGCCATGATCGATGGCATCGAAACCGCGCAAGTCGCCTGGAAGCGTTACCGCGATGTGATCGTGGCGGGAAATAAGGCCGAAGCGGCCGCCTCCCTGGAAGCTGCCGCAGCAGCGGTCAACGCCATCAGCCCCACGCTTTCGAGCTGGTTTCATCAACTGCGGGCCGTCATCGACAACGCCAGCTACATCGAGCGGCATTCTGTGCCCGGCCACCTGGGCCGAACCCTGGCCGATGGCTGGGCCGCCTTTGATCATGGCAACTTGGCCGACGCGCAGCGCCTTGGGCAGCAAGCCCTGGAGATCTCCCGCAGTGAAAGCGAGCAATTCATCGCTCAGCGGCTATGGAAGCTGTCGCGCGTCCTGCGTGATTGGGTCGAACGAAACGGCGTCGAAAGCGAAGAGCGGACTTCCAAAGCGCTGCTGGAGATTGAAGACCTCTTCACCGATGCCGAAAACCGCGCGATCAACGGCTTCGCGACGCAGATGCCGAGCACCGACACCTATCTCAAGGCGATGGGACAAGGTTTGGTGCAAAACTTCGCCAGCAGCAATACTGCCGCCCTGCGCATCCTCTTCGCCCAGTACATTCTCTCCGGCGTCCTCGATGCTCACGACGGCACGCTCGACGATGCCCGCTTTTGGCAAGCCGCCGCCCTGCGCGCCCTGCCCGAAGGGACCGAGCGGCACATCGCCCTGCGCAAACTGGATGAATATATCGCCAAGCGCGAGAGCCTGATTAACGCCCAATCCATCTTCAATGAGGTCAGCGGTCCGCATATCGTCGACAGCATCTCTGAATTGGCGCGCCAACTCGACAGCAATCCCGAAGCGCGTTTGCTCGGGCCTGGCATCCAGAGTTTGCGCGCGCTGGACTCGGCCATGCAAGATTGGGCCGATGCCGAATTCCGCGCCGCCGGCGGCAAGATCGACGACGCCCTGCGCGGCATCACCGAAGCCGAATCCAACGCCGGCATCAGCCTGGACGCTTATCGAAGCTGGATGAGCGAACTCAATGCCGCCCTCGCCGAGCTCAGCGTCAAGCGGCGCAGCCTGCTGCAAGAGATCGACCGTCAACTCGACGAGCCCCTGCCGAGCATCCGCGAAGCCATCCATCTGCAAGCCGATGTCACCGAAGACCTGCTCGGCTTCAAGCACGCCCAGATGATGCTGGGCTGGCGCGATACCTATGAAGCTTTTCTTAATATCTACCTAGGCGATAAACGCCGCCGCCAGAAGCTGGAAGCGATGAACGAGCACTTCAAAGCGATGTTCATCGACCGCAACCCGGCCTACCCGCTCTTCCGCCACTGGTACCGCGTGGTGGAGGCCTTGCCCGAAGAAGCGGAGGAGCCGCCTGAGCCGGAGCCGGCGGAAGCGGCGCCCGCCCCCGACAGCCACGCCAAACCCGCGGCCGAGCCCAGCATCGAAGATCCGGCCGAGGAGCGCGAGGAGCGCGCCGGCGGCATACGCTGGCTCTTCAACATCGCGGTCCTGGCCGCCATTATCCTGGTCGGCGGCGGCTTGTTATCACTAGCGAGCAGCGGCAATCTCGATCGCATCATCGCGGCAATCCTGCCCGCTGAGGCCGGCCCCGGCGAGCCGACCGCCGACGAAACCGATGCCGACGATTTGACGCCTGAACAACCCGCTGCAATCGCCGCTTCGCCGCCGGCCTCGGACGATGGCGAGCCGGAGCCGGCTAAACAAGCCGCCGCGCCTGCCATCGCGACCGCCCTCCCCGCCACCGAGCCGCCCGCGCCAACCGAAATTCCCACCGAAGCAAGCACAGAACCGCCAACAGCCATCTCGGCGCGCGTCTTGCCCGCGGACGGTCTGACCGGCCCGCAAAACCTGCTTCATCTCTACAGCAGCGCGCTCGCGGCCCCCTTCTGGGACGGTGCTCGTTTCAAGCAAGAAAACGGCGCCTGGCGCTTGGGCGCATTGGAAAGCGGCGAAGGCGAGACACTCTTCTTCGCTCCGCCAGCCGACCTGTTCGAAAGCAGTTACGGCAATCAGGCAACGCGCCGAATCACGAGCGTGGAAGCTGAACTCACCCTGCACCGCGCCAACCCGACGCTCGCCAGCGCCGATGTCTACTTTGGCATCGCCCTAAGCGACCCGGCGAAGACAGCCAGAGTCGGCATTCAGGCGCAACAAGTCGATTCAACGACCATCAGCCTGGCGCAATATCAAAATGGCGGCGCCGATGTCATCAGAGAACTTTCGGTCAGCAATGTCATCGTCCGCCTGCGCCTCGATTATGACCGCGCCGGAGAGACCGTCAGCGCTTATTTCAACGACTCGCTGGTCGGTGAGCCGATGAGCTTCGCCAGCGACAACGATGCCCTGCCGACAATCTTCGTCAAAGACGGCGGTCTGGTCATCGGCGTCTCCACTTGGATGCTCACCTTGGATTAGGCAATGATGTCGCGGCGGACTAGCCGGAATAAGCCACTTCCAAGAACTGATTGACAGCCACTGCGCCCAGTGACTCGTCGGTGCCGTTGCTCCAGCGAATGCGCAACTCGCCGATAGTCTCCCCGCCCAAGCCAAAATGCAGCGCCATGTCATTGCCCGCGCCCAGGCTTGAGCCCGCTTTCACCTCTTGCATCAGCGCGCGCCCGCTGCTGGTCTCAAGGTAAACGCGGCTGCCGATCGCGTCCCGGTTGATATCGCCGCCGCCGCGCAAGCGGATGTTCAGCCAGTTGTTGCCCTTGCCGTCGGCGCCGGTGTTTCGATAGAGACGATAACCCTCATTCCAGTTGCCCAAGACGAAATCGACAAAACCATCGCGGTCGTAATCGGCATAAGCCAAGCCCATGCTCGGGCGCAAATCGTCCAGCCAATCTTGCGGCGTCGCATCGGCAAAGCTGCCATCCCCCTGATTCCGAAACAGATAATCGCGATAGGCGAACATCATGCCCTCGGGCCCGGAGAAGATATCAAATTGCACGAATTCAGTCGCGGTGAGGAAGAGATCAAGCCAACTGTCATTGTCGTAATCGAAGAACATCGTGCCCCAGCCGACCGCGCTGCTGGGCCCCACCACGACGCCCGCCTTGTTCGCCACATCGTCAAAAGTGCCATCGCCCTGGTTCTGCAGCAGCACCATGCCATTCACCATATCCGAGAAATAAAAATCCAGATCGAGATCGTTGTCGTAGTCGCCGACCGCCAAGCCCATGCCATGGATGAAGGTGCGCGCGCCCGCTTCGATCGACGCTTCGCTGAAACACCAGCCCCCGCAACCAGCCCCGTCATTCCGCCAGAGGATATTGCCCAGCATATTCTTGAATTGATCGTTGACCACATAGATATCGGGGTCGCCATCGTTGTCGTAATCGGTGAAGCTGGCGCTGAAGCCCGCGCCCAGCAGCAGATCGTAATCCAGCAAACCGGTGACATCTTCGAAGCTGCCATCGCCGCGATTGCGGTAGAGCGTGTCGCGGGCGGCATCATGCTCACGGCTGATGTTGGGGTCGCCGCATTCGGGGAAGCAGGACCAATTCACCACATACAGATCGAGATAGCTGTCGCCATCATAATCGCCCCAGGTCGCGGTGGTGCCTTTGCCGGCATCGCCTGCGCCGGCCTGCGCCGTCACATCCGCAAAGCCGCGTCCGCCTTCGTTATGGAAGAGGACGTTGGCCCCGTGATTCAGCACATACAGATCCAGCCAGCCATCGTTGTCATAATCCGCCCAGACGGCGCCGCCCGTGTCCACATCGGGCAAGGCGACCTGCGGCGTCAAATCCGAAACGGAAAAGGTCCCATCGCCATTATTGCGATACAGAACGCTGGGATCGCGATTCCCGGTCACATACAAATCCAGCCAGCCATCGCGGTCATAATCGCCCCAGGCCTGGCCGATACCCAGATAGCCGCTGGCGAAGTCGTCGTCAAAGAGCTCCCAGTGGCCGCGGTGCCCGGCGGAGATGCCGGCCGCTTCGCTGACATCCACAAATGGCTCCAGCCTGCCGATGGCGACCGCCGCGACAACAAAAGCCGCCAGCAAGACTGCACTGAGACCGATGCGCAAGGACCGCATGTCATGCTTTGCTTTGGCGCTAAGAACCTAGCGCTTGACGCCGGAGGTGGCGATGCCCTCGACGAAGTAGCGCTGGCCGAAGATAAAGATGAGCAGCACCGGTATCACCGCGATTGTCGCCACTGCCATCATCAGATGCCACTCGGTATTGCCGTAGGCGCCTTGATACTGCACCAGGCAAACGGGCAGCGTCTGAACATCGGGTGTGCGCAGATACAGCAACGGACCGAAGAAGTTGTTCCAGTTGCCGATGAAGGCGAAGATCGCAAGGGTCGCCAAGGCCGGTTTGGAGAGCGGGATGAAGATTTGCAGCAGGATGCGCGCATGGCCCGCGCCGTCGATCTTGGCGGCGTCGACCAACTCTTCCGGAATCGTCAGGAAGAATTGCCGCAGCAGGAAGATGAAGAAGGCCCAGCCAAACCAGGGCGGCACCATCAGCGGCAGATGCGTATCCAGCCAACCCAACTTGTTGAACAAGATATATTGCGGCACCACCAGCGCTTCGTTCGGCAGCAGCATGGTCGCCAGCACGATGGCGAAGAAGAAGTTCTTGCCCCGCGCCTTCAGGCGAGCGAAGGCATAAGCCGCCAGCGTACAGGAGACCAGATTGCCGATGATGTTGTTGATGGTGATTTTCAGCGAATTCCAGGTGCAGGTGGTGAAATTGACGTAACCGTAACCGTACCAGCCATCGGCGAAATTCTCCCACTGTAAAGTTTCGGGAATCAAGCGCGGCGGGAAAGCGAAAACCTGATTCAACGGTTTCAGCGCGGTCGACAGCATCACGAAAAACGGAAGAATAAAGGCGATGCCGAGCGGGATCAGCAGGGCGAATGTCAGAACATAACCAATGACGCGGCGTCCCTCTTTTGATTGACGCCAAGCGACGCCATCCTTGCGTTTGCGCGCTGTCATCAGGAATCAACCTCATAATAGACCCAGCGCCGGCCTACGCGGAACTGGATGCCCGTCAACACCATGAGAATAACGAACATGATCCAGGCGACGGCGGCGGCGATGCCCAATTGTAAGAAAATGAAGGCATTCTCCCATAAGTACCAAATCAAGACATTGCTGGATTCGCCCGGTCCCCCCTCCGTCATTACCCGTATTTCGGTGAAGTTTTGGAAGGAACTGACAACAGAAATAATGATGACGAAAAATAGCACGGGAGAAAGCATGGGCAAGGTAACATTGCGAAATTTCGCCCAGCGACCAGCGCCATCGATTTCAGCCGATTCGTATAATTCTTTGGGAACACCTTGCAAGCCGGCCAGCAAGATGATCATGATCGGACCGACCGAAAACATGCTCATTATGATGAGCGACGGCTTGACCCAGGTCTTGCTGAATATCCAGTCCGGACCCTGGATGCCGATCTGCTTTAGTGTGTAATTCAAGATGCCCAGGCGGGGATTGAATATCCAGATCCACACCAGCGCCACCGCCACGCCCGCTGTCACGGTCGGCAGATAATAAACGGCGCGAAAGAAAGCGATGCCCGGCACCTTTTGATTGAGCAGGATCGCCAGCAGCAGGGCGAAAGACACGCCGAAAACCACCCTGCCAACCACAATGTAAAGCGTGTTGCCCACCGATGTCCAGAATATCGGATCGGAGAAGAGCTTGGCATAATTGTCCAAGCCGATAAATTGCAGATCATCCAGCGAGATCCGCCAATCGGTGAAGCTCAATCCCAGCATGCCGAAGACAGGACCGATACTGAAGACGACCAAGCCAATCAGCCAGGGCAAGATGAACAGATAGAAAATCCGCTCTTCGCGCTTGGCGCTGGGTGAGATAGGCCGCCTTATTCGTCTAAGCATCGATCACGCACTCGTCTTTGAGCCAACAGGATCAAGGAAGACCGCAGAGCGATCTCCCTCGGTGTTGCAATTTACAAAATTGGACTACATGTCGGCGACTTCGTCGAGCGCGGCGTTGCCCTCTTCCGTGATGGTGGCGATAGCCTCTTCGACCGAGGTCTCGCCCAAACGCAGCAGATCGGCTTCCCGACTCAATATGTTGCTGACTTGCGCGGCCGCCAAGGACTGGAAGGGAGGACCTGTCACCGCATAGTCGAACATGGCTTCCAGGAAGTAACGCCCGCTCGGCGGCGCCGGGTCGGAATTAAGCCAGACTTCCAGACCCTCCGGACGCGCCGGTGAACCGCGGCCCGAGAGGCTCCACATGAAGATCATGCCCTCAAGTGAGAGGTACTCACGGAGGTAGCGCCAAGCCGTATCTGGTTTGTCGCTGGTCGGCGTGATGCCGTAGCCGCTGCCGAAAGCGCCGGTATAGCGGGAGCCGTCGGGCCCCATCGGCGTCGGCGCCACATCCCATTCGAAATTCGCCAGCGCGCGCATGCTCGGCGTGCTCCAGGTGGCGATATGACCCATAGCGGCCACACCGGCGCGGAAAGGCTGCGAATTGGGAAATGATTCCCGCTCGGTGCCGCTTGCGCCAGCGCCATCTTCGTGAATCAGCTTATACCAGTGGTTGAGCGCAGCGCGCATTTCGGGAGTGTCAAAGGACATTGCGGTTTCGTCTTCGTTCATCGTGACAGCGCCCCAAGCGCCGGTGAAGAAGCCGCCGCCGCCGTTGCCCAAATCAAGTCCGCCGTCCCAGCCCCAAACGCCAGCATCGGGGTCGGTCAACTCAATAGCGGCCGCCGCCATGTCTTCCATCGTCCAGTCTTCGCTCGGGTAGTCCATGCCAGCAGCGTCGAACATGTCCTTGTTGTAGCCAAGGATGATGGGACCGTGGTCGTATGGCAGCGCATGGATGCGACCGTTAACGCGGTAGAGGCGCACCGATTCTTCCCACATACCTTCGACATTGAACTCTTCGTCGGCAGTTACAATGTCGTGGATGTCGATGATGATGCCCTCATGCGCCCAGGGGGTGGCGCGGCTGCCGTGGACGTAGATGATGTCGGGCAAGGTGCCGGCGGCCGCCCAGGCGGGCACCACGTTATTGTGATCGGCCCAGGTGTTATACGTGATGTTGATCGAGATATCCGGATGCCGCTCCATAAAGCCTTCATCGTACTCCGCCTGCCGCGGACGGAAGGCCGCTTCCCAGTGCCGCCCAAAGGTCAACTCGACCGAGTCCTGAGCGCTGGCGATGCTGCTCAAGGGACCAAGCCCCGCGAGCGCAACGCCGGAACCACTGGCTGCCGCGAGCTTCAAAAACGCGCGTCTTGAAAGTTTTTCTCTGCTCATGATCTTTCCTTTCTCTGCACAAACTCCAGATGCAAACATCACTACACTTGGTCCAACTCTCTTCGCCAGGCGCCTCCCTCAGCTTGTCAAACAAACTTGTGAAACAAAAAAACTAATACTGTATCCACAGTCTCTCGTGTTCCCGAACATTTCTGTATAGTAGACGAGGAACGACGATTTGTCAAAAATCCATCCTCGCCGGGAGTGGTGAATGTCCTGGATACGAACTCAATCATAATGAAAAAAACTGTCTTTGTGCCCTTTGTGCCTTTGTATTCTTTGTGATTAATCAACAGGTATCGTCTTCAATCTCAGAACGATACCCTTCAGAATAACCAATTCCTTGTCAACTGGAAGTGGTGATTTTGTTGGATGCGGAGCGCTGGCATTGATCGCCGGTTTTCGCATTTAAGCCCTCCCAAAGCTTTGGATGCTCGTCATAGAGATGGCGAGGGGGAGCCGGCGGCGGCTTAGATAAGGCAATAACCACAGAATTCACCACTCCCGATTAAACCTGCTTTGGCAGTTGAAAACCTTATGTGGTATGCTTGCGGGCGTTTGATTGACTTGAACAATCGCGTTCCCTTCCTGGATTGATTCTTGCCGCCTGCGCCTGGAAAACATGCCAACTCCGAAAGTAATCAACCCACCGGGGACACAGCAGGCGCTGCGGCGCGGCATCAGTACGCTGGTCAAGGCCATCGCGCCGACGCTGGGCCCGCTGCCGCGGCGGTCGGTCGCCGAGAACCTGAACAAGCTGGAACTGCTGGATGACGGCGGCCTGATCGCCCGTCGCATTATCGCCTTGCCCGAGCCGGAAGACGACGTCGGCGCGATGCTGCTGCGGCAGGTCCTCTGGAAAGCGCGCCAGCACATGGGCGATGGCGCCGCTACGGCAGCTCTGCTCTACCAGAAGATATTCACCGAAGGCGCCCGATTCATCGCCGCCGGCGCCGACCCGATGCGCTTGCGCGCTCGACTGCTGGCCCTTTTGCCCGCCCTTAGCCAACACCTCACCGCCGATGCCCGTCAGTTGCGCGCCGAATCGGAATTGCAGGCGCTGGCCTTCTCCGTCTGTTACGACGAGGAGATGGCGGCGATCCTGGGCGAAGCGCTGCATACGCTGGGGCAATTCGCGCAGGTGGATGTCCGCGAAGGGCACGGGCGCGGCATGGCCTGCAACTTCGTCGAAGGCAGCTATTGGCCGGGCGGCGCGCAATCCAAAGAGATGCTGCGCGGCGGGCATCGTCTGGTCGCCGAGTTGCACGACGCCGCCATCCTGGTGACCGATATGGAAATCGAGGAGCCGGGCGAGCTCGTGCCGCTTATGCAATTGGCGCTGCGCTCCGGCGTCAAACAGCTCCTGCTCATCGTCGACTCCATCTCTGACAAAGGCTTGGCCGTCGCGCTGGATAAACGCGTCAGTGACCGGATCCGCACGGTCATCGTCAAGCTGGATGGCTACCACCCCGGCGAATTGAGCCTGGCCCAGGAGGATATCGCCCTCTTGACCGGCGGACGCCCCATCCTGCAAAAAGCCGGCGAAACGCTGGCGACGGTCAAGGAGCGCGACTTCGGCTGGGCGCGCTGGGTCTGGGCCGATGACAAGAACTTCGGCATCGCCAGCGGCAAAGGCGATCCGGCATTGCTGCGCGAGAGTGTTCGCCGCTTGCGCGCCGCTTATACCGACACCGATGACGACGAGGCGCGGGAGCGCATTTTGCGTCGCCTGGGCGCGCTCAACGGCGGACTGGCCACGGTTTATGTCGGCGGCATCGCCAAAGACGAAATCCGGCAACGGAAGGAACTGGCGGAGCGCGCCATACGCGCCTTGCGGGGCGCTGCCTCCGGCGGCGTGATAGCCGGCGGCGGGGTCGCGCTTTTGCGCTGCAAGGCCTGGCTGCTCCATGACCTGGACTCGCAAGACGAACTGGAAAGCCGCGCCGCCCGTCTGATCTTGGCCGAAGCGGTCGAAGCGCCGATACGTCAATTGCTGGAGAACGCCGGCTATGATCCCGGCGAAGTCCTGGCCCAACTCTCGGTTTGCGCCGGTGACCGCGGCTTTGATGTGATGAAGGGCGAGATCGTTGATATGGCCCAGGCCGGCATCGTCGATGTGGCGCAGGTGCAAGCCGAGGCGCTGCGGCGGGCTGTCGCGAGCGCGGCCCTGGCGCTGACTATCGAGGTGCTGGTCCTGCATCGCGACCCCGAAACCATGACCGAGCCCTAGAATTCTTTCACCATATGAAGTAGTTCCAACAAAGTAATGCGAAAATATTGTGTAGGAAAGAGATGGACAAAATAACTCAAAAGCCTCGTAGGAGCGACTTATTAGGTCGCCCGAAAAAGCCCAAGAAAGTACAAGATATACGACTTGCTTGGTCATACTGAGATTGGAGAAGGCGCAGAGTGTGAGTATGGCAGCTATTCCAGCGCAGGCATCCCTGTCGCTGACCGTCATCACATGGTTGCGCCAGAACGTCAGACGGAGCGGTAGATGACATCAATTGACTTGATGGAAAGAACGCATGCTTTGGTCTCGGCTGGCGGGGCAGTTTACGCCGCGCGGCAGACCGGCCTTTACCAGATCAGCCAGGATGGCGGCGCGCAGCGGCTCCATCTCCGCGGACTGCCCGACGAAGAAATGCCGATTCTCGCCTTGGCCGTCGACAATTCGGCCAGCCTCTTGCTCGCGGGCGTCCACGGCGGCATCGTCCGCTCGGCGGATAGAGGCGGTAGTTGGGAAGCGGCCCCGTTTCGCGCGCCGCCCCCGCTGGTGACTTGCCTAGCCCTTCTGCCGCATGGCGAGCTCCTGGCGGGCACATACGAAGATGGCGTCTTCCGCTCGACCGACGGCGGGGAGACCTGGCGCGCCCACAATCACGGCCTCTTCGACCACAGCGTCAATTGCCTGGCGCTTTCCCCAGGTTCCGACGAAGGGGTCGTCTACGCCGGCGTGAGCTGCGGCATCTACCGCAGCGAGAACGGCGGCAAACTGTGGCGAGATCTGCGAATGCCGGCCGGCGATGAGATGGTCCTGAGCCTGGCGACATCGCCGGATGGCGCGGCGCTCTATGCCGGCACCGAGTCGCATGGCTTGCTCCATTCCGTAGACGGCGGCGAGACCTGGGCGCCGCTGCTGCGGACCGAAGGCGCGGTGAATGCCCTCGCCCTGGTCCCCGACGCGATCTTGATCGCCCAGGTGGATGACGCGGCCCTGCGCTCGAGCGATGACGGCGAGACCTGGTCCGATATCCTAGCCGGGGGCGTCGATTGCATCCTGCTGGATGAGGACGGCGGGCAGCTGATCCTGGCGCTCTCCGATGGCGGTTTTCGGCGAGAGGCCTTGTGACGCATGGCGAACCCCTCGACCGCCGACAGAAGTAGAACCAATAAAGTAATGAGAAAAATATTGCAAGGTGAAGAGAATGGCAAAAACCGAAATCATTGTAGGGGCGACTCTGTGAGTCGCCCGCTTACAACATCCACTACATTTCATTTGTCGCACGACTAACTTGGTTTTACTGAGACTCCGGGGCATGAATCGCGGCGACAGATGCGAACAGCGGAAATTGATAATGAGGAGCGAGACGATGACATTTGAACCGACGCTTGAATCAGTGCGGCAGCATATCGTGCCGGCCTGGTACGACGAGGCGAAGCTGGGCATCTTTATCCACTGGGGTTTGTACTCGGCGCCGGCTTGGGCGCCGCATGGCGGCGATATCGGCGAGGTCTTCCAGAGCGGCGATATGAGCGGCTGGTTCCGCAATAATTCTTACGCCGAATGGTATGCGAATACGCTGAAGTTTGAAGACAGCCCGACGCGCGAATGGCATAACCGGCATTATGGCGCCGGCTTTCATTACGATGATTTCGCGCCCGGCTTTAACTCCGCGCTCAAGCGTTGGAAGCCGGACGAGATGGCGGCGCTCTTCGCCGAGGTCAACGCCCGCTACGTAGTCTTGACCACCAAGCATCATGATGGCTTTACCTTGTGGCCCAGCGAGCATCCCTGCCCGCATAAGCCGGATTATCATACCCAGCGCGATGTCGTCGGCGAGTTGACGGCGGCCGTGCGCAAGCGCGGCATGCGTATGGGATTGTATTATTCGGGCGGCCTGGATTGGGCCTTCAACGAAACGCGGATCGAAGATATCCCCGATGTCTGGGGCACAATCGTGCAGAGTCCCGAGTTCGTCGAATATTCGCTGGCGCACTGGCGCGAACTGATCGACCGCTATCAGCCATCGCTGATGTGGAACGATATCGGTTATCCGGCCGCGGCCGACCTGGGCGAGCTCTTCGCCTATTATTACAACAATGTGCCCGAAGGCGTCATCAACGACCGCTTCACGCAATCGCGCGATCGGACGCCGAAAATAGGCGAGCCGCTGGCGCCGCCGCGCGGACCGCACCACGATTTCCTGACGCCGGAATACGCCCAGTTTGACGAGATTCAAAGCGAGAAGTGGGAGAGCTGCCGCGGCATCGGCCACAGCTTCGGCTACAACCGCAACGAAGGTGATGACCAACTGCTGGCGGAGGACGAACTGATTCATATGTTCGTCGATATCGTCAGCAAAAATGGCAACTTGCTGCTGAATGTGGGACCGATGGCGGACGGCACCATCCCGGCCAATCAGGCGGAGCGCTTGCGGGGTCTGGGGCGCTGGCTGGATGTGAACGGCAAAGCGATATTCGATACCCGGCCCTGGACGCGGGCGGAAGGGGTGACGAGCAGTGGCGTCGATATCCGCTTTACGGCGATAGACGAGGCGCTATTTGTGACAATGCTGGGGACGCCGGCGGAGAGCGAGATTACGGTCGAGGGAGTTGAAGCGCCGGCCGGGGCGGCAATTCGACTGCTGGGCCGGGACGGCGACTTGAGCTGGCGGCAGGATGGCGCGGACCTGCGGATTGAATTGCCGGAGGATCTGCCCGATTCGCCGGCCCATTCCTTGGCGATTGGATGGCTGGAGTAGTGCGGAGTCGTCACAGGTTTTTTCGCCACAGAGACACAGAAGTAGAACCAAGTTTATCGTGCAAACTACACTCCAAGAGATCTCGTAGGGGCGACCTATCAGGTCGCCCGAAACCTGTTCTCTGAGCATTCTCCAAGACTTTCATTACTTGCTTGGATTTGCTGAAGTAGTTCCAAGTAAATGATGCGAGAATAAAGCCCAAAAATATGCCACGATAAACAACGCGATTTTTCGCAGGACTAACATAGAACTACTGAAGGCATAGAGTTTATGGGCGGCCAAAGGGTCGCTCTACAGATTCTGATGTGAGTGGAAAATGTTAATATTCGGATGCTTCGCAGAACGGACAAAAAAGAATAGGTGACTGTATTGGCTGTAAAAGTGGATCCCTTGGTAGAGAAAAACTTGCGCTGGAATTTTTCGGTCAATCTGATCGACATCACCTTCATCACGCTGGCTTTCAGCTTGATATCGCGCGAGACGATCATGCCGCTGCTGATCAGCGAATTGACCGAGTCGAAGATCGCGATCGGCCTGGTGCCGGCGATATTCAGCATCTCCTTCTACCTGCCGCAGTTATTCGCGGCCAACCACGCCGAGCGCCTCAAGCGCAAGCTGCCTTTTGTCATGCTGATCGGCGGCCTGCTGGAGCGGGTGCCCTATTTCTTCGCCGGCTTCGCCGTGCTGTTTTTCGCCCAGGACGCGCCGACCGTGGCCTTGCTCGCGGTCTATCTGGTGATTGGTCTGGGAGCCTTTGGCGCGGGGGTGGCGACGCCGGCCTGGTTCACGATGATCGGCAAGGTCCTGCCCGTAAACCGGCGCGGCATCTTCTTCGGCGTCAGCGACGGCTTGGGCACCTTGATGGGAATCGTCGGCGCCTTTTTCGTCGGCATCATCCTGGACGACTTCGGCTACCCGCAGAACTTCGCGACCCTCTTCCTGGCGGCGGCGGTCTTCATGGGCATCTCCTGGGTCGGCTTGTCCTTGAACCGCGAGCCCGAAAGCCCGGTGGTCAAGGAGCATATTCCGCTGCGGCGATATTTCCGGCGGCTGCCCGGGATACTGCGCGGCAATCACAATTTCCGGCGCTTCTTGCTGAGTTATTCGATCAGCCGCCTGAGCTTGATGGGCAGCAGTTTTTTCATCGTTTATGGCAACGAGAATTTCAACCTGACAGGCGCCGATGTGGGGGCGCTGACGGCGGTCTTGCTGGGCAGTCAGGCGGTGATGCAATTGGCGCTGGGCTGGCTGGGGGATCGTCAAGGCCACAAATTTAATCTGATGCTCTTCGCCTTCGCGGCCGCGCTATCGGCCCTGCTGGCTTCCTTCGCCAGCAATATGCTCGGCTTGATACCGGCATTCGCCTTGCTGGGCACAGCCCTGGCGGCGGACCGCATCTCGCATCTGAACATCGTCCTGGAATTCGCCTTGCCCGAAGATCAGCCGACCTTCATCGGCTTGACCAATACCTTGCTGGCGCCGGTGGTCTTCCTGGCGCCGATCATCGGCGGCTGGGCGGCCGGCAGCGGCTTCAACCGGCTCTTTGAGTTGATGATGGCCTGCGGCCTGATCGGCGGCGCGCTGCTCCTGCTCTGGGTGAAGGAGCCGCGGCATATCCCGCCCGAGCCGGTGGGCGAGATCAATGCGTAGAGTTGTTCCACGGACACAGAATTAGAACCGATAAAATAATGCAAATTTCGCCAAAACAACGATCTGTAGGGGCGACATACCATGTCGCCCGAAACCACAAGTCGCAGGGACAGACTCTGCTATCTGGCGGCAGACTTCCCCCCATTGATATGGGGGGACCGAGGGGGGTAGACCAAAGGCGGGCGGCTTGGATTGTGAGATCACATGAGTGAATCAGAGCATCGCGGCAAAGACGACAACTGGAACTTTGGCGTCAACCTGCTGGATAATATGTTCTATACCTTGGCGATCAGCCTGGTTTCCCAAGAGACCATCATGCCCCTGCTGGTCAGCCAGCTCACCGACTCGCCGGTGGCGGTGGGCTTGATCCCGGCGATATTCAGCGTGTCCTTTCTGCTGCCGCAGTTGTTTGTGGCCAACCACGCCGAGCGCATGCGGCGCAAGCTGCCTTTTGTATTGCTGGGCAGCGGCTTGCTGCAGCGCCTGCCCTACCCCCTGATCGGCTTGGCTTTGCTCTTGTTCGGGCTGAACGCGCCGGGTTTGGCTTTGGCGCTGTTCTTCGTCGGCATCGCCATTGCGGCCTTCGGCGGCGGCATCGTCACGCCGGCCTGGTTCACCATGATCGGCAAGGTGATACCGCTGCGGCGGCGCGGCATCTTCTTTGGCATGGCGGATTTCGGCGGTCTGCTGCTCGGTGTTGCCGGCGCCTATTTCGTCGGGCGGATATTGGACGCGGTCGCGTTCCCGGGCAATTTCTCGCTGGCCTTCCTTTTGGCCGGCGGCGTGATGGCGCTGTCCTGGTTCTGGCTGTCGCTGACGCGCGAGCCGGCCAGCGAAGATATCAAGCCGACGATTCCGCTGCGGCATTATCTGCGGCGCCTGCCGACGGTCCTGCGCGGGCATGCCAATTATCGCCGCTTCCTGATCGGCTACGCCGCCCTGCGCCTGAGCATGATGGCCCTGAGTTTTTTCATCATTTTCGGCGATAACCGATACGCCCTGACCGGCGCTGACATCGGCTTGCTGAACGCCATATTCATCGGCTCGCAGGCGGTTCTGCGGCTGCTCTTCGGCTGGCTGGGCGACCGCTGGGGGCATAAGCGCAACCTAGTGATATCGGCCGGGGGCATGGCGCTGGCGGCCATTCTCGCGCTCAGCTCAACCAGCGTACTCGGATTGGCGCCGGCCTTCATTTTGCTAGCCCTGGCGATCGCGAGCGATGGCGTGTCGCATTTTAATATCGTGTTGGAATTCGCCTCCCCGGCCGAACAGCCGACTTACATCGGCTTGACCAATACGCTGATTGCGCCGGTGACATTCGCCGGTCCGGTGCTGGCGGGCTGGATGGTCGGGGCATTAGGCATGGAGACCTTGTTCGGCGTTTCCCTGCTGTTTGGACTTATTGGCGGCGCGCTGTTAATGTTTTGGGTGCGGGAGCCGCGATTTGAGCTTGGCGATGGCGAAAAGGAGAAGCGATGAGCGGGAGATACGAAGCGAGTTGGGAATCCCTGACAGAGCATGAGGTGCCGGGATGGTTCAGCGATAGCAAGTTTGGCTTGTACGCCCATTGGGGGATTTACGCCGTGCCCGGTTTTGGCAATGAGTGGTACGGCAAGTGGATGCACGACCCCTCGCACGAGATTCACCGACGACATACGGAGACTTTTGGCTCGCCGGCGGAGTATGGCTATACCCGCTTCATCGACGGCTTCACCGCCGAGCATTACGATCCGGAGGAGTGGGCCGAGTTGTTCGCCGCCAGCGGCGCGCGCTACGCCGGTTTCTCGCTGGCGCATCACGATGGCTTTGGCTTGTGGGACAGCGATGTCTACCGCTGGAATGCGGGAAAGATGGGCCCCAAGCGCGATCTTTATGGCGAGCTGGCGGCGGCGCTGCAGGAGCGCGATTTGCGTCTTGTCGCGCCCTTCCATATCATCCGCGGCTTCAACTGGTTTCTGCCCGGCTGGAATCAGTGGGATCAGAGTTTTGACGAGGCGGCGGTCGCGCAAGGTCTGGCGCAGGGCTGGGAGCTTTTTGATCCCGAATACGCCGATTTCTACTGGGTGCGGCAGACGAGCAAATTCGAAGACTTCTTCGCCCAATGGCAGCTGAAAGTGCGGGAGGTCATCGACAAGTATCAGCCGGATATGATGTGGTTCGACGGCGGGAAGTTCCGCGAAGACGGCTATGAGGCGACGGCGCTGGAGATCCTGGCGCATTATCTGAATCAGGCGCGGGCTTGGGGCGCCGAAGTGCTGGTGCTGAATAAGCTGCCGGTGAGCATGCAATATAACTTCCATCCCGATTTCGGCGTGATCAATTTTGAATCGGGGCGGGACCGGCCAGCGCGCTTCGAGCGGCCCTGGAACGATGATATGCGCATCGGCGATCAATCCTGGGGCTGGGTCGAAAATCAGCAATACGCCAGCGGGCATACCCTGCTGAGCAAGCTGGTCGATTGCAGCGCGCGCGGCGGCACCATGATGCTGTCCCTGTCGCCGACGCCGGCTGGAAGAATCCCTGAAGGACAAAGGAAACCCCTGCTGGAATTAGGCGCCTGGCTGGACCTGAACGGCGAAGCGATCTACGGAACCCTGCCCTGGACAACGCATGGCGAGGGCGATGAGGCGAAGCTGATCGTGCAGCGGCGCGGGCACAAGTTCTGGGAGTATGACAAGTGCAATGCCGATGACCGGCGCTATACGCAATCCAAAGACGGCAAAACGGTATATGCGATGGCGCTGGGCATTCCGGAGAAGTCAGTTGCCTTTGAGGCGCTGGACGATTCGGTCGGCATCAAGCATGTGTCGCTGCTGGAATCGGATCAGCCGGTGCCCTGGGCGCAGTCGGCGGCCGGCTTGACGATTGATGTTACCGGACTGGAGTTCAAGACGGATTTGGCAGCCGCCTTCAAGGCGACGCTGCGATGAGCAAAGATCAAGATTTGGCGCCGACGGCGGATGCGATAGAACGTGTCGTGCAAGCGCTGGGCATGAGCGGAGCGCGCTATAGCCTGCGCGACTTACCCGGAACCTACAGCAATTTCACGCATTTGGTCGAAGCTGCGCGTGAGGATGGAACAACGCGGAAGGTCGTCATTCGGCGCTACAACCCAGCCAATTATGAAGACGGGCATGACAAACCGCAATGCGAGTTTCACGCGTTGAAGCTGCTGACAACGGGCAGCGTGCCCGTGCCCGCTCCGCTGCTGCTGGACGAAGACGGCTCGCTGCTGGGCTTGCCCGGCATAGTCACCAAATTCGTGGCTGGCACAGCGATTGAGCTGCCGGCGCAAGCGGCGCGCTGGGCGAAAGTCGCGGCGACAACGGCGCGGATGCTGGCCCGGATTCATCGTCTGCCCTTCAGCGAAGCCGACAAGCGCTATCTGATGGATGACAATGTTGAAGTCGCCTGGTTCATCAAGGACGGCGTCGCGCCGGAGTACATGCGTGCCGACCCGGATGGCGAGCTGGTCTGGAACCTGGTGAACGACCGCTGGGGACGCTGGGCGCCTGCCGAGCCGCGCTTCGCCCATACCGATTACTGGTCGGGCAACATCTTGTGGCAGGGCGATGAGATATCGGCTGTGCTGGATTGGGAAGAAGCCGGGTACGGGCATCCTGCCGCCGATGTCGCCTACGCGCGGATGGGCTACTTCGTCGAGGGCGAACCAGAGGCGGCTGATGTCTTTCTGCGCGAATACGAAGCCGCGGCCGGCTGGACGCTGAATCGCGAGGACTTGGCGCTGTTTGAATTGGCCGCCAGCGCCCGGCCGATGATGTCGCCCACGGATTGGTTCGCGCATCCCTATATGGAAGAGGGCTTCCGCCGCTTCATCGCGGGGGCGAGGGAGAAGCTGATGGTGTTACCTTAGATAGCATTGTGCCGTGATTTTGCTTGCGTAGGATCGCAGAATTTCAGCCACCAACGACAACCGGCAGAATATCTGCATACGTTTCGAAAACGGCACCTTTCCAGTTGAATTGTAATTTCAGATCTTCGATAAACACGTCTTCAAAGTTATCGAGATGAGCATTTATGACGGGAGAGAGGAGATTCTTGTTTCGCTTCAGTTTCCAACTTTCTTCGAGATTATCCAGATCAATCAATACCAGGAAAAAACGATTGGCGGCGTCGAATCTCCGATCTCCTTGTTTTTCATAGAGCCAGATCAACAGCTCATTGGGGTCATTCAACGTTTCTGTGATTATCTCAGACCTTATTCCATTTAACTCAGCTAGAAAATTCTCGGCATCCCTGTGCGGGAATTCTTCGACTTTTGCCATTAGTTCAGGGAACAACTCTTTCTCTTTCTTTTTGGACTCAAACCATATTCCAGACTTGCGACAGAATTGCTTGAGCACGGTAAATTCCGGTCGCAGCCCTTTCGCTCTTCTACGTAGTTTCATATAGCCTTCTGGGAAATAAGTTACTTTAAGGTCGAATGGAAAGTCATTGATGAAAAAATCCACTTGTTTCGCTAGTCCAATAGTAGGCAGCACATTAGCATGATCTTTGAAGATATCTTCAATAAGAATCGAGGACCAATGATTGTACCAAGAACAGCGTACATAGCCTTTCAGGCTGAAATGTAGTTCGTCGTCTATTGCGCGGTTTAGTTCATCCCAGTCGTTAATCTTTTTTACGTAATTGTTGACTATGGTACGTTCCAGATTGTTTTGAAACAGCCCACCCCAATCAAAAACCCTCATCTGATATAGTTGTGAAACCAAATAGTCCTCGTTAGACCTGCGAACAGACCGCTCCGATTCGTAGGTTGCCGATATGTACTCTTCAACGATTTGGGTTGGCGGCCTGTGATCATACACAAACCCAAGGAGATCCCGAGAACTGACATCGGAGCAATCTATCCCCATTCTTTGGCAAAGAGCCGCAAGATGTGCTTTTCGAGCAATAGACCTTAATTTTAGCCAGTATATTCCATCCGCCTCACTAATCAGATCGCTGAAGTGATTGTTTTCGTATTGGCTGTTAAGATGTTCAAACGGTGAATACGCTGACATTTTAGTTGCTCCCTGATTTCCAACCAGGTTCAACGAACCGCCGGTAGTTCTGTTCCAGAGTGTCAAGTATTAGACTGACTGGCGAAAACCTACCTTGTTTTGCCTGAATTACAATTACATGATTCAAGACGTCGTAAGTCTGTGCACATCCCCCGGGAAGATTCTCAAGGAAATCGCTGATAATATCATTAACTTCCCTGCGATTCTGGCTCAAGAGCATATCACCCTTCATATTTGACAGTTTCTTTTGAAATGTAAGCACAAAGTCCGTCTTCAGTGCATTCTTCCGATTATCCTGGACTACCGAGGTCGCGGAATACTTTAGCGGCCGAATCTCCTGTAAATTGAAACCCGCTTGTGTACATGAGTTAAGGAGAGAGAGCCAGGTGCTGTCGTCCAAACTGTTAAATGCGATGGACAAATACTTTCCCGGCTTCAAAACACGCCAGAGTTCACGCAATGTTACTGCTAGTCTTCTCTGGTAGTCTTTGAGATTCTTATGCCGTGTCTTCGCAGCGGAAACAACAATTTCATCATCCCAATTTATATCCGTGAGTCCGAGCCAAGAGTTCCACATCAAACTGAGTTCAAGATATGGCAACCGATTACCGTGCGGAGGATCGGTAAAAATGTAATCTACTGATTCACTTTCGATAGGCAGACACGTAGCATTGCCAATGTTTACGTAGTAACCTTCATTTGTGCTGGCCAAATGCTCAATCGACGTGAACTCCTCAACAGGCCGGGGAAACACGTCGCTTATCTCGCTCTTACCCTTGATAATGCGCCTAAAGCGATTCTTGAAACATCGCCATACATTAATCTCAAAATGTTCCTTTGGAATCCAGTACCCAATAACCCAACTCCCGACTTCGGCTTTTGGTTTGTTTTCTCCACCGCTTGTCTTACCACGTCTTCTAATAACGAAAACCATTCGACTCGCCTGCGGTAAAGAAGCACTGAAACAAAGTCTCAAGGTATTCCTTATTGGAACATCCTCTATCTTTTCTATTTGGCTCAGGAGAAACGATAAAGCATGCAAGGCTCTATCTGTAAAGAGGTCAGAAATCTTCATTCCGCTCTTTGCATTTATACGAGCATTCTCATAAAGAGGTACCTTTGGATACCAGCAATTGGGCCGATCTAACGACTGAATCGCCTCTATGTCGCGTCGATCAGGAGATTTGGTTGCCTTCGAAGTGCGACATTCTGCGCACGACACCCATACTTCACTAATTGAACCGTCTTGCCATATAAAATGTGTAGCTAATGCGTTCTCGTTTGCACAATTGGGGCACTCTGTTCTGTAGAGCTCTTCGATAAACGGCACTGTCATTGATTCTATTGCTGCATACGCCTCCTTCAATCTATCTATATCTACACGTTCAAGTCCCATCTTTGTCAAGAACACAGCAATTGGGTTTATATCAAAACCAAGCGCCTTGCGACATAATCTGACGCTTTCAACCACAGTTACACCCGAGCCACAAAACGGATCAAGGACCACATCGCCCGGTTCACTAAATCGCGCAATATAAGCGGCCACAAGATTATGTGGTTTCTTTGACCAGTATTTGTGCATCGCATAGATGCCCTTATATGACTTCGGAGCTTGAAGCTCCACGCCGTTAGAAAAAAGCGGCAACTGTTCCATAGCAGTAATCGTCTCTGCCTCGCAACTCAATCTTACATGCAAATGATGGTTATCGTGTAGGAAAAAAACTTATATAGTCAATAGTAATCAACGGGAGCCTCGCGGCAATCGGAGAGGACATTAACTCGTGACTAATCCACATCCAGGTGATAGCGTTCATCGCCGACTTCGGCTTGCAACCGATGCAACTCCGCTTTGAGCTCGGCCACCAGGTCGACATTGGCCGGGTCGTCCACGATGTTCTTCAGCTCATAAGGATCCGCTTCAAGGTCGAAGAGTTCCCACTCCGGCGCGTAGCTCTCGTCGATGCTGCCTTCGCTGCCGAGGGCATCGGCGTAGTAGTAGATCAGCTTGTGGCGCATAGTGCGGATGCCGTAATGAGCGTAGACGTTGTGGTGCGTCTTGTGCATCCAATAACGATAATACATGCGGTCGCGCCAATCGGCGGGCGTCTCCCCGCGCAGCAGCGGCTCGAAGCTGCGCCCTTGCATGGCCTCCTGCGCGGGCAAGCCGGCCAGCCCGAGGTAGGTCGGCGCGAAATCGACATTGAGGATCATGTCGTCATTGACGCTTCCCGCCCGGATGCCCCTTGGGTAGCGCATGATATAGGGCATGCGCAGCGATTCCTCGTACATGAAACGCTTGTCGTACCAGCCGTGATCGCCGAGGAAGAAACCCTGATCCGAAGTGTAGACGACAACAGTGTTTTCGCTTAAGCCTTCGTCGTCCAGATAATCGAGCAGGCGGCCGACATTGTCATCAATGCTGGCGACGACGCGCAGGTAATCCTTGATGTAACGCTGATACGCCCATTTGCGCAATTCCATCTCGGGCAGCTCATGCGGGATTTCGGTCTTGATATCGAGGGGCTGCATGTGGACGCCCATGCGCATTTCGGCGGCTTCGGCGGCGGAGGCGCGGTTGGCGTAATCATCGTATAGCGTTTCCGGCTCGGGGATGTCCTCGTTGAGGTACATGTCGGCATGTTTCTCGTCCGGCTCCCAATGGCGGTGGGGCGCTTTGTGGTGACACATGAGGAAGAAGGGGCGCTCGGCATCGCGGGCGCGCAGGAAATCGAGACTCATATCGGTGATGAGGTCGGTGACGTAACCTTTGACCGGGCGGCGCTCCGAGCCATCTTCGGTCGGGAAGATGAAGGTCGGGTTGTGATACAAGCCTTGCCCGGGCAAGACCGCCCAGTCGTCAAAGCCGGTAGGTTCGTGCGCTGGACCCTGGCCGAGGTGCCACTTGCCGAAGATGCCGGTCTGATAGCCGCTGGCCTGCAGGTCCTTGACGAAGGTGGGCAGGGTATTGTCCATGTGGGTGCTGAGGGTGGTGACGCCGTTGACGTGGTTATAGGTGCCGGTGAGGATGGCGGCGCGGCTGGGCGTGCAGATGGAATTGGTGCAGAAGCAGTTGTCGAAGCGCATGCCTTCGTCGGCGATGCGGTCGAGGTTGGGCGTCCGGTTGATGCGGCTGCCGTAGCAGCTCATGGCGTGAGAAGCGTGGTCGTCGGACATGATGAAGAGGATGTTCGGGCGGTCCTTTGGCATGAGGTTGGGATTCCGTTGTGTCTCGTTAGTTACGGCGGGGGGCGGAAACAAGAGCCCGATCGTTACGCGCGCTTGACTTCGCGGTCTTCGTTGCCGTTCGTCAGTTGAATGAGGTGTCTACAATTGAAGCAAACCAATGCTGACCAAGCCGACCAGGGCATTCCGGGCAGCAACAATGATGGACAAGACTACGGCGATAACAGCGCCAAAAGCAGTAACACGGGTGCGAAATTCACGATTCTTGTTGATTTCCTGTCGGATGTCGCTTGTTTCCTTCTCAATAATCGCTGTTATATCCTTCAACAATTGCGCGTTTTGCTCACGAACAAAGTCCTTGGTAGCCAATGCGTCAAGCTTGCCTCTGAGTTCGCCTATCTCACTCGCATGCTTGGTCACTTGCTCTTGCAAATCCATGTTTGTCATTCCTCAAAGCCAATTGCGTTGGCGTTGATAAGCTACAGTGATTATATCCGAAAGATGCGGATTATGAAAACATTTATGACTTATACCACAACTAATGAATATAAGGATGATCCGCCGCCAGCAAGCCCTCCTCCTTCAGCGCCGCCCAGAAAGATGCCGGCACGTTCGCAGCCATGGCGTCGATGTTCTCTTGGACGCGATGCGGCTTGCTGGTGCTTAAGGCGAGAGCGACGATACCCGGGTGCGATTTGCCGAACTGAATGCAAACCTCTGACGCGACCTGCTTATGCTCGGCGCAGAGCCGGAAGAACTTCTCGCGCCAGGCGAATTTCTCCCGGTCGGCGGGATTAGCCGGGTCAAGCTTGACATAATTGAAGAATTCGCCGCCGGTGAGGAAGCCGGCGTTAAAGACGGCCGAGTTGATGATGGCGACGCCCTTGGCATGCAGGGAATCCATGAAAGCCAGCAGCTCGGCGGGGTGTGAGTAGAGGGTGTAGCTGTTGGCGAACATGACCCAATCGAGCTCGACCTGCGCGTCAATCTCGGCGATGGAACGCCAGTTCTTGGCGCCGACGCCGATGCCCTGCGCCGCCCCCTGCGCCTTCAATTCGCCCAGCGCCCTGTAAGCGCCCAGGATGTCATCGAAACGCCGCTCGCGGTCGGCTGCGGATTCGGCGGCATCGAGGTATTCATCGGGGTCATGCACGGATACCAACTGCGTGCTGTAATCGCCGCCGAGCAACTCCAGCCCTTGCTCGAAGCATTGCTTGATGCCGTCGTAGCTGATGTCTTGCACGGCATCATGATTTAAGCCGAACCAGGCCCCAGGCTCGAAAGTCGGTTCGGGCGTCGTCAGAGGCGCGCGCAGCCAGGCCAGTTTGTTGCTGATGATGACCTCATCGTCCGCAACGCCGAGCTCCCGCAGGCAATCGCCCATCACTTCCAGCGCCAGCCCGGCGCCGTATTTGCCAGCGGAGTCGATGACGACCGGCTTCGGCAGATGTTCAAAGATGGCTTGCATCGTCTCCAGTTTGGACTCGTAGCTGAATTCGCGGAAGAGGTTGCCCAGCGCGGTCGAGCCGAAGACGACGGGCGGCGTCTGTAATCCAGTGTTGCCGAATGGGACGTGTTGCATGTTAGTTCTCCCTCTCCCGTCATCTGACTTGCTTGACAGGCTTAAATCGCTAAACTAGACTCTCCGCAACCGGTTTTACCTGCGCAAGTATATTGCATGCGCCAATCTGTGGCAACGAATTGAATACCGAGCGGGCCTGAGGAGCAGGACAATATGACGATTGCAAGCGGCAAATATGAACCCACCTGGGAATCACTGAGCCAATACGAAATCCCCCAATGGTACATGGATGCCAAGTTCGGCATCTTCATCCATTGGGGACCCTATTGCGTGCCCGCCTTCGGCAACGAATGGTACCCGCGGCGGATGTACTTGCGCGACGACCCCGCCTTCGAGCACCACCGGGCAACCTGGGGCGAGCATACCGAGTTCGGCTACAAGGACTTCATCCCCATGCTGACCGCGGAGAAGTTCAATGCGGCGGAATGGGCCCAGCTATTCAAGGATTCCGGCGCCCGCTTCGTCATGCCCGTAGCCGAACATCATGACGGCTTCGCTATGTACGACAGCGACCTGACCGACTGGTGCGCCGCCAAGATGGGACCGAAGCGCGATATCTGCGGCGAACTGGCTGAGGCGGTGCGCGCCCAGGATATGGTCTTCGCCGTCTCCTCTCACCGCGCCGAGCATTGGTGGTTCTTCGATGGCGGGCGCGGCTTCCCCTCCGATGTGCAGGATCCCGCCAATGACGGTCTCTACGGACCCGCCGTGGAAGCATCCAAAGACAAGTCCAATCGCGAAGAGTGGAAGAAAAAAGATTGGACCCCGCGCCCCGACGCCAAGTTCCTGGAAGACTGGCTGGCTCGCTGCTGCGAGCTGGTGGACAAATATCAGCCCCAGGTCGTCTGGTTCGATTGGTGGATCGAGCAGGTCGTCTTCGAGCCCTACCTGCAGCGCTTCGCCGCCCATTATTACAACCGCGGCGAGCAATGGGGGCTAGGCGTCGCCATCAACCACAAATACGATTCCTATCCCGAAGGCGTGGCCGTCTTCGATATCGAGCGCGGGCAACTGAGCGATATCCGCAAGTTCTTCTGGCAGAACGACACCTCAGTCTCGAAGAATTCCTGGGGCTACATCGACAATCACGAGTACAAGACGGCCGGCGACATCATCGCCGATTTGGTCGATATCGCGAGCAAGAACGGCGCGCTGCTGCTGAATGTGGGTCCCCGCGCCGATGGCACGATTCCCGAAGTCGAACAAGAGATGCTGCGGGAGATCGGGCGCTGGCTGGCGGTTAATGGCGAAGGCATCTACGAAACCCGTCCCTGGACCGTCTTCGGCGAGGGTCCGACGCCGGTGCCGGAGGGCGCCTTCACCGATACGGCGCGGGAGGCCTTCACGCCGGCCGACATCCGTTTCACGCGCAAGGGCAATACCCTGTACGCATTTTTGCTGGCGCCGCCCCAAGGCGAGGCGGTCATCACCTCGCTGAGCGATGTCGCTGTAACGGGCGCGCGCATCTTGGGCTCGGACGAGGCGATTGCCTGCTCGCAAGACGATGGCGGCTTGCGCTTGTCCGTGCCGGCGGAGCTGCCCTGCGACCACGTCTGCGCCTATGCCATCGAGCTGACTGGCTAAGCCCGTTGCTTCGACAAGAGTGCTTGGCTTAAGACCAATAGACGCTTACAAATTACCAGCCCACAATTTCTCAACCGGTAGGGGCGACCCGGCGGGTCGCCCGCCTGCGCCACCGCTACATATCAATTCTCGCATGACTGACTTGGTTTTACATAAGAAGTGAAAAGGACAGCGCAAAATGACCGAAATCGAATATTTCAAACCCGAACGCGGACAGCGACCCGGCGCCAATCAAGACCCGCGCCTGGATTGGTGGCGCCAGGCCAAGTTCGGCATGTTCATTCATTGGGGCCTATACGCCATCCCGGCCGGCGTCTGGAAGGACGAGCACATCCCCGGCATCGGCGAGTGGATCATGCTGCGCGCCGAGATCCCAATCGCGGAGTATGAGCCATTGGCGGGGCAGTTCAACCCGGTCAAATACGATGCTGACGAGATCGTCAAACTGGCGAAACAGGCGGGCCAGAAATACATCGTCCTGACCTCGAAACATCACGATGGCTTCTGCCTGTACGGCAGCGCCGAGACCAACTACAACATCGTCGATGCCACGCCCTATGGAAAAGACATCTTGAAGGACCTGGCGGAGGCTTGCGCGCGCGAGGGCATCAAGCTCGGGCTGTATTATTCGCAGACCCAGGATTGGCATCATCCCGATGGCTTCGGCAATACCTGGGATTTCAACGAAGACGAGCAGGATTTCGCCGATTACATCGACAACTACGTCAAGCCGCAAGTGCGGGAAATCCTGAATAATTACGGACCGATCGCCATCATCTGGTTCGATACACCGCGGATCATCGCCCGGCATCAAAGCCAGGAACTGCTGGAGCTGGTGCATGAGCTGCAGCCGGATTGCCTGGTTTGCGGACGGCTGGGCAACAAGCTGGGCGATTACGCCACCGCCCAGGACAACGCCATCCCGCCGGATCTGCAAGCCGAGATCGATTGGGAGACGCCGGCCACCATCAACGATACCTGGGGCTTCAAGACCCACGATCACAACTGGAAGTCGACGACGCAGTTGATCCAGAACCTGGTCGATATCGTCAGCAAAGGCGGGAACTACCTGCTGAATATCGGTCCCGATGCCGAGGGCGCGATTCCCGATCCCAGCGTTGAGCGCTTGCGGGCCATAGGCGCCTGGCTGGACGCGCATGGCGAGGCGATCTACGGCACGACGCCGGGACCAATTCAGGGCCTGGACTGGTGCCGGACGACGCGGAAGGGCGCTGCGATCTACCTGCATGTCTTTGACTGGCGGGCGAATGGACGCTTTGTCCTGCCTCAACTGGATGTCCAGCGCGCAGCCTGGCTGGATGCGGCTGTGGATGCGCCGCTCGCCCTGAGTCACGAAGAAAACAGCACGGTCCTCCTGGGCCCCGCCGCCGCGCCGAACGAGCATGTGACGGTGATTCGGTTGGAGAATTAACCCCTCACCCTAAATCCCTCTTCCGTCTCAATAGGCTGAGGAGCCGACATGGTTGAGAAAATGGAGTCTTCGGGCAGCTGGTCAGCCACTGGCTGACCCCTACAATTGTCCATTTCTTGGAATACGTAGGGGCGACCCGGTGGGTCGCCCGAACTTTAGAGCATAATTTATCGATCCTGGGCTCGCAATCTAGCCTGACGCTTAGGCCTCCACTCCTCAGCTCTCAATGGGGGGATGAGGGTTCGTCACAGCCCCGCCAGAACCTTCTCCGGCCTGAACGGGATATCCCGCAAGCGCAAGCCGACCGCATCATATATCGCATTGGCGATGGCGGCGGGCGTCGGATTCTGCGCCGCTTCCCCCGCGCCGAGGAAAGGCGAGTCCACGCGATTGATGATGACCGTCTCGATTATTGGCGCGGCCCCGAAAGCCAAAATCGGGTAAGTCTCCCAATCCACGCTGGTGATGCCGCGCGCGTCGAACTTGACTTCTTCAAACAGCGTCCAACTGGCGGCCTGCGCAAAACCGCCTTCGAGCTGGTTGCTCAAACCATCGGGATTGACAACCTGGCCGGCGTCGGCGGCGATAATAACACGCTTGAACTCGATGGCTCCGCACTCACGATCCACGCGCAGCTTGACGACGATGGCGCAGTAGCACTGCAAATTCTTGTACTGCGCCAGCGCCAGGCCCCAGCCCTCGTCATCGGCTTTGGCGGCCTCGCGGGAAGTCCAGTTGGCTTTGTCAGCCGCGGCCTGGAGGACGGCCCGCGCCCGTTCATCGCGCAGGTGGCGCAGACGGAAGTCAAATGGATCGGCGCCGGCGGCGGCCGCCAGTTCATCCATGAAGGATTCGATGGCGAAGATATTCGCGTAGGCGCCCAGGCTGCGCAAGGCGGAAACGCGCAGCGGGCTATCGGCGGCGGCGTGGCGGACGACCCGCTTCCGCGGGAAATCATAGATGGGGTCGGCGTTGCGATGGGCGCCGGAATGATAGCCGCCCATGGGCCTTGGCTGCTGCCGCGCGAATGGCTGCTCCAGGTGCCAGGCCGCGAGGAGACCGGATGTCTCCAAGCCGACGGCGGGGCGCGTCGAATGGGCATAGCTCCAGACCTCGTGATTCCAGTCGCCGATGGCGCCATCGCCCGACAAGCTGGCTTGCAATTCCAGCAGCATCGCCGAGCCATAAGGTTCCCAGGCATGCTCGTCCCGGCGCGACCATTTGAGCGAGATCGGCCTGCCAGGCAACGCCCGCGCCACCAGCGCCGCGTCGAGAGCGACATCGTCGGCGCCGTTGTGGCCATAGCAGCCGGCGCCCTCGCGGTGTATGACGCGGATTTGCGCTTCCTCCAGGCCCAGCGCCTGCGCCAGCGCGCCGCGCAGCGTGAAGACCGCTTGACTATGCGACCAGACGGTGAGCCGGTCATTCTCCCAAAGCGCGGCGGCGGCCGATGGACCCAAAGAGGCGTGCATTTGGAAGGGCCTCGTATACGTCGCGCGCAGGACGCCTTGCGCGGCGGACGGCGCTTGCCGGGGCGGGATGGGATCATCGACGACAGTGCCGTCCACGACCAGATTGGATTGCGCCGGCCTGCTTTGAAGCTCGCGATAGGTCTCGTCGGCGGACGGCAACTCTTGCGCGAAAGTCCAGGCAGCGGCGGCCCGCGCCCTTTCAGCGGCCGCGATCGCTTGTTCTTCGCGCTCGGCGACGACAGCGATGAACGAGCCGTCTTGAACCAGCGTCACGACGCCGGGCAGCGCCAAGAGTTCATCGCGGTTCAGGCTGACGAGACGCGCCTGATAGCCGGGCGGACGGACGACGCGGGCATGACACAT
>JAJEBE010000035.1 GCA_022822545.1 Anaerolineae bacterium | reverse complement strand
CCGCCGATCTCGTCCAGCGCGCCCATCGCATCCAGCTCCTGCGTGAGCGTCACGTAGTCGATGGCGTCGTTGCGCTCGTGCAAGCGGCTAAAGGCGGTCCAGATGAGTTCATGACGCTTGAGGAAAAAGTCCTCGCCGCTGAGGAAGGAGGCGATATTCAGGTAGGCTTTTGGCTCGAGCAGCAGCGCGCCCAGCAGCGCCTCTTCCGCTTCCAGGCTCATGGGAAGTTGCATTTGGGATGGCGCTGCTGGGTAGTCCATATACGGCTATCTGCGACACTGCCACAGCCTGCCGCGGCGCAGCCAGACTGGGTCGCTCAAGTTCCTTTTGCCTTCAGCCAATCGGGCTGAATCATTCTTCGTCTTCGAGGTCTTCCAGGTTCAGCGTATCAACAAAGTCAGCGAAAGCGCTGAGCTTGCTCTCGTCGACGCGCTCGCCACCCTCGCCGGGTTCGTGCATGTCATCCGGCAAGCCCAGGATTTCCATCTCTACATTCCGGTCCGGGCGGATGCCGGCGTGGTCCATCACCGCTCTTTCCACATAAATCGGCGCTCGCAGGCGCACCGCCAGGGCAATGGCATCGCTCGACCGCGCGTCAATTTCAATCGTCTCGCCGCCCGCGTCAATGACGATCAAGGCGAAAAAGACATCCTTGCTCAAATTGTTAATGACAATGTAGCGAACCTCGCCGCCCATCTGCTGTATCGTGGACTTGAGCAGGTCATGCGTCAGCGGACGCTCGCGGTCAACCTCCTGCAGTTCCAGGGTGATCGCCTCCGATTCAAACTGGCCGATCCAAATCGGCAAATAGAGTTCCTCATGAATATCACGCAAGACGACCAGTCGATGCTGCGACATCAGACTGACTTGAACCCGGTCCACGATCATTTCTATCATTGTGTTGGTCCACCTTACTTGAAGTGCGCCTGCTTGTCATTATACACGTCCGCCTGCGCCTAATCAAACTTTGCCTTGCTGGGAAGTGGTGAAATTGAGGACATGGCAACCAATTATCCTGACTCGGGAATATTAGATGTAGGCGCGATCTTTGGATCGCCCGCAGTTTCAGATTCTCCGACCCCGCCAAACATATATCCACATAATTCGCCACTCCCCTTGCTGGAGAGTGGTGAAATAGAGGACATGGCAACCAATTATCCTGGCTCGGGAATACTAGGTGTAGGGGCGACTCTGTGAGTCGTCCGCTTGCAGCATCCGCTACCTGTCATTTTTCGCATGACTAACTTGGAATCACTAAGATAGCGGCAGGCGGCGGGGGAAACGAGCGGCATGTCCACGATTTTCGCCGCATTTCAAAATCGCCGCATTCAGCCCTTCTATTTCAGAACATCTGTGCTATAATGACTCCAATCCCAACCAACTGAGGACCGCCGCGCCATGAACCGGCTCGATATCCTTGACGACATCACCGCCGTCCGCTTGCTTGCAGGCGCTCCCTTCCCCGCTGACGCAAAACTGCCCGGCCGACAAATAGCGACTTTGTCCGAAATAGCGACTTTGTCCGAAAAGGGTTTTCCCTTGTCCGACAAACGGACAATGTCAGATATACTCCTAATACACATCAACAATCTGATGCCCTCGCGTTTACTCCCGACGCCGCCCGCAAAGACTCCCACAATGCCAATAACGACGGGGGTGGCGCATACCATTGATAGGACAACTTCAACCTTGCCCTCCAAAAACCTCTGCGCCCTTTATGGTGAATTCCCCGGCATGGAATTCGGGATATGTCCTGTATCTTTGAAATTCACCACTCTCCAATTAAGCATCGCCTGTAAATTGCCAGCCGGATTCGCTAAACTCATGCCAATCCATTTACTGTGAATCCCTGTGCGCAACCTGATCGCCTGCATTATCTTCGCCCTCGCCTCCGGCTGCGCTGGCTTGCCAGGATCCGGTTCTCTGCCCTCGCGGGGCTATCGCTATCTTGAGCTCACTCTTCACGACACCTTTGAATCGGGGGGCGCATGGCGCAGCTACGATGGCGCCGGCGTCTTCCTCGGCGCGCGGAATGGCGCTTTTCTGATCGACATTCTCGGCCGTCAATACGTCTGGACGCAGACCGATATGCCGCTTGACGATGTCGTCATGGAAGCCGAACTGCTTCAAACCTCGTCCGACGACCACAACGCCTTCGGCCTGGCTTGCCGCCTGGACCCCGGCAACAGCGGGCGCGGCTACTATTTTCTCATCAGCGGCGACGGCTATGCCAGCATCCGCTGGAGCAATGGCCGGTCGCTGGAACAGATTGCGCCAGCCCGCCCGGCGGCGCAGATCAAACGCGGCGGCCGCAACCGTCTCCGGGCAGTCTGCATTGGCGACTACCTGGCGCTTTGGGTCAACGATAAGTTCGTCATCGAAGCGCGCGACCGGCGCGCGTCGGCCGGCGTCATTGGCATGGTCGGCGTTATGAATTACGAGGGCCGTCGCCTCACGCTGACGATTGACGACCTGAAAGCATGGCGCGGAACTCTCGATGATCGCGCCCCCTGAGGCGCCTCGTCTCGCAACAGAATCGGCGCGTTCGCGTATACTTGAGGTGAGGAGCCGAGCGACGCGAAACAGGAAGCGACCATGGGACTGGAAGACACCATAGCGGAAGCCATCGTGATGGGCATGGACGAGCTCGCCGGCAATCCACAGCGAGCAGTCGCCTCGGCGGTGGACTGCCGTTCGGCGGCGCAATGGATCAAGCAAGAGACGACCAAACTGGCTTTTGTCGGCGGGGCGGAAATGGTCGTGCCCGGCTTGCATGCCTTCACCATCCCCACCGGCGTCAGCTACTTGCTGCACAAGATGGGCTACATCAGCTGGGGCATCGGCGCGCTCAAAGGCGCTTACGTCATCGAAACCGAAGCCTATTCCGACCTGCTCAATATCCTGGCGCTCTGGGCGAACGACGGCGATTTTGACGCCAGCTTGCTTGAGCATCTGGCGATATCGCTGGAGGCGCTGGAATGGGCGCTTTCCGCCGATGGTCAAGCGGCAATGCCCGCGCTGCTGACAGCCTCGACCGATACGACCACCTTGCGCACCTACCATATCCTCCAGAAACTGGCGGAAAACCTGGCAACTGGCGATGAGCGCGGCTACGCGGTTCTGGAAGCGATGCGGGGCAAGGAAGCAGCGGCGGGCCTGCTCGCGAGCGGCAAGGACCTGGTGCGGCATCACAACACCGAAGTGATGCTGACGCGCCCGCTGGGGCGCAAGGTCAGCCGCCGCCTGGCGAGCAAGCTGGCTTCGCGCATCGGCACGCGCATCCCCGCCCGCATGATCGTCGGCTTTCTGCCGGTGGCCGGCGCTTTCGCCAACGCCGCCCTCAATGTCCAGACGATTCGCAGCATGGCCGATTCCGCCGAGAAATACTACGATCGCCGCCTGCGCCGCGAACATCTCGAAGCCGCGCTGTCATAACTCCCCGCTCGCGTCAACCGCGCGGAATCGCGTCGCCGCGCAGGGCATCCATGATCTCCAGAATCAGCCCCTTGAAATCTTGCAGGCGCTGCGTGTCGCTGAGGTTGCGCAGCGAAAATGTCGGCCGCCGGTCTGCCTTGCCCGCCTCGATACGCGCTTCCCGCGGCAATATCCGATTCAGCTTGCGTAATATCTTGCGCCGCTCCGCGCGGCGGGAAAAGGGCGCATGGCCCGCGAGATAATCCAGCGGAATCTGGGCTGACGGATTGCGTCGGTAGGCCCAAACCGAGAGAATTGTCACGAGGCGGCTATGACAATCCAGGCGCGCATGAAAGCCCGGATTGCTGGCGCCGCCGAAGGCCACCTCGTCAGCGACTTGGCGCGCCCAGTAGAACAGATGGCGCGCCACCATGGACGCGATATCGCCGCCCGGCAACTGCTCAATGTAAGGAAAGAAGTTGGCTTCGACCGGCTCCCGCGATATGGCAGCGGGCAGGAACAGATCAGCCGCTTCGTCGCGCGCTTGCAGCCTAGATAACGTGTCAAGCAGCTTTGCCAGCCCCAGCGCCCGGTCGCGCAAGTCACAAACCTGGATGTTGACCAGGTGGAGCGGGATCAAGACATCGGCAACAAGCGCTGTGATCACCGGCTTCTTGAGTTGAAAGGCGTAAAGACATTCGCGCTCTACCCAGCTCGAACCTCGGCTGGCGGCCGTTAGCACCAGCAGGACCGCGTCGCAGCGCTCTATGCCGGCTTCAATCTCGCAGAGCCAGGCCGCGCCGCCGCGGATGTTCTCAAAATCGACCCAGACGCCATAACCGGCCCGCCGGAGCGCCTCGGCGATGAACAGGGTCTCGCCCTTGTCTTGGTTGCTGTGGCTGATGAAAACTTTGAACATCCTCTGCCACGGTCTTTCGGTATAGAAACTCTGTGCTCTCTGTGTTTAGGCGCCATAGCGCTTGATCACATCGCGGGCCACCACCATCCGATGCACCTCGGAAGCGCCGTCATAGATGCGGAAGGCGCGCGCTTTCTCGTACCAGGTGGACAGGGGCAAATCACGCGAGATGCCGCGCCCGCCGCAGATCTGCACGCAGCGATCCAGGACGCGGTCGATGATCTCCGCCACCTGCACTTTGGCAATCGAGGTCTCGACCCGGGCCTGCTCGCCTTGCGCCAGCCGCCAGGCGGCTTCGTGAATCAGCAAACGGCCCATCTTCAGCTCCATCTCGGAATCCGCCAGCATCCACTGTACTGACTGGTGGCTGGTCAAGGTCCCGCCGAAAGCTTCGCGCTCGCTGGCGTATTCGGTCGCGATTTCCAGCGCTCGCTGCGCGATGCCGGTCCAGCGCATGCAGTGTGTCAGCCGCGCCGGCCCCAAGCGCGATTGCGCCAGCATAAAGCCCTGGCCCTCGCCGCCCAGGATGGCGCTAGCGGGCAGCCGGAGATCTTCGTACAGAATCTCGACATGCCCGCCGAAATCCTTGGCGCCCATCACCGGCACATCGCGCAGAATCTTGATGCCCGGCGTATCGCGCGGGGCCAGGAATTGCGTCGTCCCCTGGTAAGGATGCACATCGGGATCCGTCACCGCCATGATGATGAAGAAATCGGCAATTTCGCCGTATGTCGTCAGCCACTTATGCCCGTTGATGACCCAATCGCCGCTATCGCGCCGGGCGCGCGTCCGCAACATCCGCGGGTCGCTGCCGGCGCCCGGTGGCGGCTCGGTCATCGAAAAGGCCGAGAAGGTCTCGCCCCGCGCCAAAGGAGCCAGATACCGTTCCGTCTGCTGTTCGTTCGCCCAGTTATGCAGCAGGTGCATGTTGCCTTCGTCGGGCGCGGCGCAATGGATGGCCATGGGACCGAGCAGGCTGCGCCCGGCCGCTTCAAAAACGGGCGCGATCTCCTGGATGCTCAGCGCCATGCCGCCCCAGTCTACCGGCATGGTCGGCGCCCAAAGCCCGGCCGCCTTCGCCTTGACGCGCAGGTCTTGCAGCATCTCGATGCTCAAGTCCGCGCCGGTTCGCAGCAGTTCGCTTTCCAGCGGTATGACTTCGTCATCGACGAATTGGCGCGCGCGATGCGCGATCGCCTCAACATGACGGGGTATCGTGAAATCCATCGGCAGCGCTTTCAGGCCTTGTGGTCCAGTAACGTCCGCGAGTATACCATAGGGGCGGGCCGGGAGAGGCGGGTGGCGGTTTTTCACCGCAGAGAGAACAGGGGAGATCTGACAGAAGGGCGCGGAGGGCGGAAAACAGTGTTGAGGCCTGCCGGTGGCTGACCCGTGGGCGTTATTGTTATTATTCTTCTGGGTTCGCTTTTGTCTACGCTTCGTCGAAATTAAATCGGGAGAAAGTTATGCGCAAATTCATCATCGACACCGACACCGCCTCGGATGACGCTGTGGCCTTGGTCATGGCTTTGCGGCATCCCGAGATTGACGTCAGGGCGATCACGGTGGTAGGGGGCAATGTGCCCTTGCCGCAAGCGGTGCAGAACGCCCTCTACACGGTTGAGTTATGTGGCGCTTCGGCGCCGGTCTACGCCGGTTGCGCCAAGCCGCTGCTGCGCGACCTGGAAACGGCGGAAGATGTGCATGGCAACGACGGCATGGGCGATATCGGCTTGCCGCTTTCGGGGCGCGCGCAGGCGGACGGGCATGCTGCCGATGCGCTGCGGCGCGTCATCAATGACAACGCCGGCGATATTACGCTCGTCACGCTCGGTCCCTTGACCAATGTCGCGCTCGCCTTGCTGCGCGAGCCGGCGCTGGCGCAGCGTGTCAGCCACTGCTACATCATGGGCGGCATCGGCAGCGGGCATGGCAACATTACGCCGACGGCGGAATTCAACATCTGGGTCGACCCCGAAGCCGCCAAGATCGTCTACGAATCCGGCCTGGATATCACCATGGTCGGCTGGGACATATCCTGGAAATACGCCACGTTTGACGCCGAGCAAGCGGCGGACATCCGCAATGTTGGCACAGCGCTGGCCGAATTCGTCGTCGATATACAGGCGACGCTCACCGAGTTTTCAAAGACGGAAAATGCCCTGCCCGGCTTTGATCTGCCCGATCCGATCACGATGGCGGCAGCGCTGGATCGGGATATTTGCAAGTATGAGAAGCGCCATGTTGAAGTCATGACAGGCGCCGGCCTGGCGCGCGGCATCACTGTCGTGGATTGGCTGGGCGTCACCGGGCGCGCGCCAAACATCCATGTCGCGACCAGCGCCGACCGCGCTGCCTTCGTCCAGCTACTAAAGCAATCCGTGTCGTGAAAGTCAAGGCTGGGCCAGGCGTCTTTACTCGCCGGCTTCGCTGAGCGCGCCGCGCCAGGCGAAGCCGCTGCCCGGCTTCGGAATTATCAGTTCCATGCCGATCAAGAGTCGCAGGGAATCATCGCCGCCATTGGC
Organism: Anaerolineae bacterium; assembly: GCA_022822545.1. Lineage (GTDB taxonomy): Bacteria > Chloroflexota > Anaerolineae > Aggregatilineales > Phototrophicaceae > UBA6055. The sequence goes on along the minus strand of JAJEBE010000035.1, from coordinate 3,558 downwards.
CGCGATAATTTCATCGACGCTCGCCTCATAGCGGGCTGTCAAGCCGTAGAGCGTATCGCCCGCTTGCACGACATGCACAATCTCGGGCAGGTAGTGGAAGGCTTCGCGCTCGTCCCAGCCGTTGGCGCGCGCCAGGGCGTTCAATGCCGCTTGCGCCCGCCGCCCGCGCTCGAATTCAGCCTCGGAGCCGCGCAGCGCGCCGCTCCATTCTAGCACGGTCGCTTGGCGCTCGTCGGTCTCGCCCAGGATGCCGATAATACTCTCGCTTTGCCGCACTCGCTGCCCGAATACGGTGGTGACTTCGCCGCGGTGTACGGTCATACTCAGCGCGTTGCGATGCACCTGCTGGAAGGTCACCATCGAGTCGAGATGAATATCCACGCCGTTGACTGCCAGACTGAGGCCCATGTCATTCGGCGTCTGTATCGCGATCCAAGGCTCAGCCTCGTCGCATTCGGGATAATCGGTTCCGGTCGAGAGCGAAAGCGCCTGCAAGGCGAATGCAGCGCCGAGGCCAAGCCGCGGCAGGTTCTCCATCGCTTGCAGCCGCGCCACCTTGTCGGCTTCCACCCAGGCGACGGCGCCATCCCTAACGACGCGCAGCCATTCGCCCGTGTGCTCGTAGGCGTCCACCAGCAACAACTCATCCGCCTCGATGCTCGCTACTGGCTCCGGTATCACGCCGGGAAGCTTGTATAGCGTCGCCGCTTCCAGGGCAGCCGTGCTGACCGGCGCCGGCACTTGCATCACGTCAGACGGCAGCACCTCGTTGATGAGCGCGGCCTCGCCCGCCAGCATCACGATTATGCCCGGCTCGTTGAATGCCTGCGGCAGGTTGGCGCCCAGCCGCAATACCGCCAAGCCCCATTCGCTTCGCTCCAGGTTCAACGCGCCCGTTGACACTGTGGCCAGATCCCGGATTGGGACGCGCGCGCCCGGCTCCACAAAGGCGTCCGCGTTTTGATTCGCCGCGAATTCGGCGTCCGCTCGCGGATGGCCGTAGCAGAGGCTGTCCCGCGCTAATCCGGCGCAACGCTCGGCCAGCGACGCGAAAGCGCTTTCCACTGTTTGGCTGCAAGCCTGCGCTTGCGCTGCAACTGCCGCGAACGGCGACAGCAAGAGCAATACGAGTATGGAAAGGCGTTGTAGACTTCTCAATGTCCTAAATGCTCTTGCTCGCTCAGATGAATCCACAGAATTCAAATCTCTTGCAGGGGCTATTGGCTCGCCCGCCGGCGCTTTCGCTAAATTATACGGTCCGCGCCGTTTTTCGCCGCCCGGGCTTGCCGGGTTTGCGACCCTGTTTCCGCACCTTCCGCCACTGATCGCGCAGGGTGACCGTGCGATTAAAAACGAGCTTCTCCGCTGTCGAATCTTCATCGACGACGAAGTAGGCAAGCCGCTCAAATTGATAGCGCTCGCCGACCTGCGCGCCGGCCAAAGACGGCTCGACATAGATCGGATCGATCACCGTCAGAGAATTCGGATTGATGAAGTTGGTGAAGTCCACCTCGGCGTCCGCCTCCGGACGCTCGACCGTGAAGAGATTCTCGTAAAGGCGCGCTTCGGCTTCGACCGCATGCCGCGCCGAGACCCAGTGCAAGGTCGCTTTGACGCGCCTGCCATCGGGCGCGGAACCGCCGCGAGTGGCCGGGTCATAGCGGCAGCGCAGTTCTATCACTTCGCCTGTCTCGTCCTTGATCACATCGGTGCAGGTGATGAAATAAGCGTAGCGCAAGCGCACTTCCCGCCCCGGCGCCAGACGGAAAAACCTCCGCGGGGGATCTTCCATGAAGTCATCGCGTTCAATATAAATCACTTTGGAGAAGGGCACTGGCCGCGTGCCGGCGCTTTCGTCTTCCGGGTTGTTGATCGCTTCCAGCTCCTCGACCAAATCAGCCGGATAATTCTCGATCACGACCTTCAGCGGATTGAGCACCGCCATCACGCGCTGCGCCCGCCGATTGAGATCCTGCCGGATATGGTATTCCAGCTTGTGCAAGGCGACCACGCCCTTGACCTTGCCGACGCCCACATCCTCGCAGAATTCGCGTATCGCTTCCGGCGTATAACCGCGCCGACGCAAGCCGGAAATGGTCGGCATGCGCGGATCATCCCAGCCGCGCACGCAACCTTCCCGCACCAGGCGTATCAGCTTGCGCTTGCTCATGATCGTATGGCTGAGATTCAAGCGCGCGAATTCAATCTGCTGCGGGTGGAAGATCTCGATGTTATCCAGATACCAGTCGTAGAGCGGGCGATGGTCTTCGTATTCCAGCGTGCAGATCGAATGCGTGATGCCTTCGATCGAATCCGACTGTCCATGGGCAAAATCGTACATCGGGTAGATCCGCCACTTGTCGCCCGTGCGCGGGTGCGCGGCGTCGAGTATCCGGTACATTACCGGGTCGCGCATATTGATATTGCCGCTGGACATATCGATTTTCGCGCGCAGCACCGCTTCGCCTTCGTTGAAGCCGCCGTCCCGCATCTTCTCGAAAAGCGCGAGATTCTCCACGACGGGCCGATCGCGATAGGGGCTGTCGATGCCGGGCTGCGATAGCGTCCCGCGGTATTCGCGGATCTGGTCCGGGCTCAGTTCGTCCACATAGGCTCTGCCAATCTGAATCAGCTCAACCGCCATCTCGTAAAGTTCGTCAAAGTAGTCGGAGGCGAAGTAGACGCGATCATGCCACTTAAAGCCCAGCCAGCGGAGATCTTCGATGATGGCGTCAATATACTCCTGCTCTTCCTTGGCCGGGTTGGTGTCGTCAAAGCGCAAGTTGCAGAGCCCGCCGTATTGCTCGGCGATGCCAAAGTTCAAGCAGATCGACTTGGCATGGCCGATGTGCAGATAGCCATTGGGCTCGGGCGGAAAGCGCGTATGCACCCGACCGTCAAAACGCCCGCTTTCGTTATGCGCGTCAATGATATCGGTGATGAAGTTCTTGCTCTTTTCGACTGCCATTCGTCTGCCCACGGAGTTGACCGGCAAGCGCGTATCATAAACAAGGCGGGTCAGTCCTACAATAGCGTATCGTCCGCCGCCCAGGGCAATCGCTTCAAATTATTTCTTAGCGCCGAGTACAGCGATGGCCGCGTAGAAGACCCCCAGAGGTTTTATGTTTGCTAGCGAAGTTATCGTGCAGTCAGCAGGCGGCCGCTCCCGGATAGTATTTGTTTTCAGTTTGTTTATTGTCCAAAACGGACAAAGTCGGACAATAAAAAACTTTTTTCGGACAATAGACCGGGTTTTCTGGGCGAAACGGAGAAAAGGCAGGCGGCTGTTGGTATGATTTTGGTATGCCGGCGCAGCGGCGCAACTGCCGCCATACTGGCGGCATTCGCCCTTGAAATGCCTCTGGCTGTCTCCCCTACACCCCGCAAGTCTATCGACGCGGTAGGGATACAGACCGTGTTTTCGGCGGAGGGCATCGGTTGGGCGTTGCGATTGAGAGCCTGCGATAATTGATCCATAAGGAGAGTGTATCATGATATTGAGTAGAAAAAAAGAACAAATGTGCGTAGTTTCTCGGGGGCGCTGAAGCTTGTCTTCGC
>JAJEBE010000056.1 GCA_022822545.1 Anaerolineae bacterium | reverse complement strand
GTGACGCGCGCGGTGTCTAGCAGCTCATCAACCCGATCATTCTGGTAGAAACTGCAAGAATTGAAGCTGCCCCACTGCCCCGAGTGATACTGATTGTATAGGTGGGCATCGAGATCAAGGAAGGACGGCACCGTGTAAATGTTGATGATGTCCGGTCCCGTCTCCGGAGAGCCGCAACTGGCGACCATATCCGGCCAGAGCATCGGCACCATGTTCATCTCGATGCCAATCTCCGCCAGTCCTTCCAGCAAGATCAGCCCCGGGACTATTTCGTGCGAGAGTTCCGTAACGTAAACATAGTCCAGCGAGATGCCGCCATCGGCCCAGGGCGTCATAGCCAGGTATTCCCGCGCTTTGTCCAAATCATAGCTCGGGTAATCCAATGATCCGACATAACCTGGCATGTAATCGGGTGTTGGCCCAAACATCAGGCTGACAGCTTCCTCCTGCGCCTGCACCATCGCTTCGTAGTTCATCGCGTGAGCGATCGCTTTACGCAGGTTGACATCGCTGGTGTATTCACCGAGGTTATTCATCTTCAGCGTATTGACATAGGTGCCAGGATGCTCCTCCCAAACATGATCCGGCGACTCGATGATCTGGTCTTTTTTGCTCGGAGTCGCTTGATCGGCGACGTGCGTTTCGCCAGCGAGCAAGGAGTTCAATTGCGTGGCGCCATCGCGCTGGATGATCCACACGAAGCCATCCAAATGGTCATCGCCGGTCCAGCCCGCCCAGTAATCCTCAACCGCGGAGAACTCATAGATATTGCCGATTTCCCAGCGCCCTTGCGTGAAGGGGCCGGAACCAGCGGCATTCTCTTTGAGGTAGGTCTGGCCCATATCGTCGCCCAGGTTCCCTTCGACAATGGCGGGGTTGACGACGAAAAGCTGCGTTAGCGTGCCGATGAAGGGCGCGTAGGGCTGGGTCAAGGTGAATTGAACGGTGTGCTCATCGAGGGCCTGCGCCGAATTCTCATCGGTGATCGTTTCCCAGCGCCAAGTGGGCGGACCGGAAATCGCCATCATGCGGTTGAAGCTGTAAACGACAGCATCGGCGGTCACCGGGCTGCCATCTTGGAAGACGGCATGATCGTGCAGGGTGAAGGTCCAGACGGTGGCGTCATCGCTGACTTCATAGCTCTCCACTAAATGCGGTTCAATGTCGCTGCCCCGAGCAATGAAGAGCGCGTCATACAGGCTGCGCAAAGCGGCGTTGATGGAGTAATTCTCGCCGGTTGCCGGGTCGATGTTGTCGATATCCTGATTGCCGCCGTAAAGCAGAATATCATCCTGCGCCAAAGCGGTGGACGAGAGCAGGGCGAGGCACAGGACCAAGCATAGAAAAACGAAACGTTTGAACATGACTACCTCCGATTTAGATGCTAAACGAATTGCTCAAGCAAATCCGATTGGACAGTATAACGCAGGTTGAGCCATTTCGCATTGAGACGCCCTCACTCCCCTCCCCTGAACGTGGCGGAGCAGGCGAATATCTGCTAGACTGCGCGGGTCAGTGGCGGACGCTGGCAGCTTATTTTCGTAACACTATATGGAGGCAAGCATGTCTAAGTATTTCCGCGGTATAAGTCTTTTGATGATCTTGACGATGCTCGTTGCGATTGCGGCCCCCGCGCTCGCCCAAGACGACCTCGACCGGGCGCATTGGTGCGAGGGCGTGACGATCCGCTTCTTCGCCGGCGGCACCGAGGGCGACGCCTTCGCCGGCATCGTCTATCGTGGCGCGCTGGCGGCCGAGCGGGACTTGGGCGCCAATGTCGAATATGTCTTCTCCGGCTGGGATAGCGAGTTGATGACGCAGCAATTGCGCGAAGCGGTCGCCCAGGCCCCCGACGGTATCGCTATGATGGGCCACCCGGGCAACGAAGCCATCATGCCGCTGGCGGCGGAAGCGGCCGAAGCCGGCATCATCATGATGTATCAGAATGTCGATGTCGACCAAGTCCGCGCCCGTTACGGCGGCGGTTATGTCGGCGCGCAACTGCAATCACAGGGCCGCGCCCTGGGCGAAGAGGCGTTGCGCCAGTTTGGCTTCGGCGAAGGTGACAAGGCGATTGTCCTCGCAAACCTGGCGCAGCGGGAACGCGCGCTGCGCGAATTGGGAACCTGGGAAGCGCTGGAAGCGGCCGGCATGGAAATCGTCCATGTCGACTCGGCGCCGACCTGGGCCGCCGACCCCAATCTTGGCATTCCGGCAATGGTCGCCGCCCTCACCGACAATTCGGACACAAAGATGGTCGTTTTCTCCGGTGGCCAGGTACTTGGCAACACCCAGACCTACTTTGAAGCGGCCGGGCTGGAAGCGGGTCAAGTCAAAGCCATCGGCTTCGACACCAACGAGTTCATCATGCAGGGCTTCGCCGATGACTGGATTCACCTGACTGCCGATCAGCAGCCCTTCCTGCAAGGTTACCTGCCCATCCTCAGCATCTGCCAGACGGCGAAATTCGGCCTGGCGCCGCTGAATGCCGATACCGGCGCCGGTTTCATCGACGCCAGCAACTACGAGCAGGTGGAGGAATTGGCCATCGCCGGCTATCGTTAATCCAGCTGTTGGTAGTAAATGTAGGGGCGGCTCATTGGGTCGCCCGCCAGGATTCAACGTCAATCGCGGGCGGCCGGGTTGGTCGCCCCTACCATTGCCCTTCACGCGAGCTTAAGAGAAATGAAAAACGATTACATCATTGAATTGCGCAACGTCACCAAATCCTTCGGCAACGTCAACGCGGTGGATGGCATCAGCTTTGGCGTGCGGCCGGGCGAAGTGGTCGGCTTGATCGGCGATAACGGCGCCGGCAAATCCACTCTGATCAAGATCCTCTCCGGCGTGCATCAGCCGGATAGCGGGCAAATCATCGTGCGCGGCCGCGAAGTCCGCAATTGGAACGCGGCCAAATCCCGCGACGCCGGCATCGAGACGGTCTATCAAGACCGCGCCCTCGCCCCCCAGCAGACCATCACGCGCAACATCTTTATGGGACGCGAAATCAAGAATCGCTTCGGCGTCATCAAGGTCAAGACGCAATATGAAGAAGCCAATCGTCTCATGCGCGAGATCGGCTTCACCTCCAAAGTCTTCGATCCGGATTCGCCGGTGGCGACGCTTTCCGGCGGCGAGCGGCAAGGCGTGGCGATCGCGCGCGCGCTCTATTTCGATGCCGATCTCATCGTCCTGGACGAGCCGACGACCGCGCTCTCGTTAATTGAAACGGCAAAAGTATTCGGCTTCATCGAAAACGTCCGGGCCCGCGGCCGTTCCATCATTTTTATCGGACATAATATCTACCATGTATTTGATGTTGCCGACCGCTTTGTGGTATTGGATCGCGGCAAAGTCGTCATGACCGAAGACAGAGCCAATATTCCAGCGGCCGAGGTCCTCATCAAGCACATGCAGGAGATCGCCGAATTGGGCCACGCGACTGAGGCGTCGCCCGCTTAGCCAGGAGATATCATACATGATTGGAAGCGGGACAGGCGCGCAACAGCAGATCGCGCGGGAAGAAGCTAGCGGACTGATAAAGTGGACGCGCAACAACCGGCGGGCGATCACGTCCACCCTCTTCCTCGTCGTCATGCTCATCGGCTTCACTATGGCGAATCCCGAGGTTTTCTCTCAATTCAAGACCTACCGCTCGGTGATGATCGCGCTGCCGGTTTCGATATTCCTGGTGGTGCCGCTGGTATTCGTCGTGACGGCCGGCGAGATCGATTTGTCATTCCCATCGGTCGTCGGACTGGCTTCTTATGCCTTTGTATCGATCGTCGATCAAGGCGGCGACCCGCTGCTGGGCATCGCGGCAGCGCTGCTTGTCGGCGCATTCCTCGGCCTCCTCAACGGGATACTCGTGGTGCGTATTGGCCTTTCAGCCCTTGTCGCTACGCTCGGCATGAATTTTTTCTTGCGCGGCTTCATCAATATCCTCGTTGAGGGCTTCTCCATTGCTATTCCTGAGGTGCGCGGCACACTCATACATACTCTAATGACCGACGATACAATCCATATTGTCGGCAATCAAGGCATCCCCAATCAGATGCTTTGGGCGCTGGCCTTCACCGCCCTTGGCGTCTTCCTCTATAACCGGCACAGCTTCGGCGCGCGCGTGCATTGCGTCGGCGATAACCCGGAGAGCGCCGCCGAGATGGGCATTGACGTCGACCGCACGCGCATAATGGTCTTCATCTTCACCGGTATCGGCGCGGCGCTGGCGGGAGTTTTTTCGGTGATGATCAATTTCGTCTGGTGGCCCACCACCGGCGATGGCCTGCTGCTACCGGTATTGGCCGGTCTCTTCGTCGGCGGGACTCCAACCTGGGGCGGCATCGGCACGGTCTTCGGCGGCGCCATCGGCACCACCATCGTCGCCTTCATCGAAACCGGCGTTATCGCGGCCGGGCTGACCGGCTTCTTCACCCAATTCTTCTACGGCTTGATTATCATCCTGTCTTTGATTTTCCAGCGCTTTAACGGTGGGCGAGTGCGCTAGGCGCGTCGCCCCCGAGGCATTCGCAAGAGACATCAGCGTCAATAATAATATTTGCACATTTGAGTGTGCATCCGGAGATTTTGGACCAATATTCATTGTAGAGTCACCCTTCCCCAACGATTTGGGATGCTCGCCATAGAGATGGCGGGAGGGGACGAAGATGGGGTAGAAAAATGAAAGTGGTGCAAGTGGGCATCGGCGGGATGGGCAACGCCTGGCTCAGCGCGGTGCGGAAATCCGAAGACGTCGACTTTGCCGGCTTCGTCGAGATCAATGACGATATCGCCCGCCGCCAAGCCGAAGCCTACGGGCTTGATCCCGCCCTGATCTTCCCGACGCTTCCCCAAGCCTTGGCAGCGGTCAAAGCCGATGCCGTCATCAATGTGACGCCGCCCCAATTCCATCGCGACCTGACGGTATACGCTTTGGAAGCCGGTTTGCCCGTGCTGCAAGAAAAGCCCTTGGCGCATACCTTGGAAGACGCCCGGGCGATAGCGGCGGCGGCGGAAGACACCGGCGCGCTTTGCAGCGTGGCGCAGAATTATCGTTATCTGCCATTTTCGCAAACGATCAAAAGCCTGCTCGATAGCGGCGAGCTTGGCGCGGTCGCGGCCGTTGACGTCGCCTTCTACAAGGGACCGCATTTCGGCGGCTTCCGCGAAGAGATGGCGCAGCCGCTGATCGTCGATATGGCCATCCACCAATTCGATGCGATGCGTTATTTCCTGGGCAGCGACGCGGTGACAATTAGCGCGCGCAGTTGGAACCCGCCCTGGAGCTGGTATGCGGGCGACGCCAGCGCCGCCGTTCAGATCGGTTTCGCCAGCGGCGCCCAGGCGAGCTATACCGGCTCCTGGTGTTCGCAGGCGCTGGAGACCACCTGGAATGCGAATTGGCGCTTTGAATGCGAGCGCGGCGTGCTGCTGGCCGAGGACGACCGGGTGACCGTGCAGAAGCTGCTGCGCGTCGGCGAAGGACCGGGCGCGCTGGTGAATGTGCATGAAGAGCGGCGCGAAGTGTCGCTTGCCCCGATGGAGCGCGCCGCGCAGGATTATCTGCTGCATGAGTTCTATGAAGCTGTCGCGCAAGGGGCGCGGACGGGAACATCAGCGCAGGACAATATCAAGACGATGGAACTGGTATTTGGTATCGTGCGCGCTTGTGACAGCGGGCAGCCGGTCAGCCTTGATTGATCAATTGGACGATGATGCCGACGATAATTCCTGTGACAGCGATGCTCGCCGGCACACCTAAACTGATAAACCAGCGCATGGTCTTCAATTCAGCTTTGACTTCAGCTTGAAAAGCGACAAAGTCTGTACGCAGTCTCTCCAAGTCTGTGCGCAAGTCTCCGATGTCCGCTTTTGTTGCCATGTGTTTTCGTTCTGACTCAAGCGCTGCGATGCGTTGACTGTAATCCGTTTGAGCAACCATGCCTTGTCCTTCGCTAACGTTTCTGGCATTCACCTATGTTAGCATAATTCTAACCCTAATCAAAATACGTATCCCCATTCCATAGCAACGACCTCGCGGCATCGTCATTGAGTTCGACGCCGATGCCGGGCGCCTCGGAAACCGTCATGAAACCGTCTTTCACGAAGGGTTTGTCACCATCGCAGAGCTCGCTCCACCAAGGAATCGAGCGGGCGTGGAACTCGAGGAAGAGGAAGTTGGGCACGGCAGCCAGGACGTGGCAAGCGGCCATCATGCCTAACGGAGATGAAACATTATGCGGCGCGATAGGGATGTAGTGCGCGTCGGCCAGGTCGGCGATGCGTACCCCCTCGGCGATGCCACCCGCCTTCGCCAGATCGGGCATGATCACATCGCAAGCGCCTTTGGTGAAGAGCTCCAGAAATTCAAAGCGGGTGTATTGGTTCTCGCCGGTGCAGATAACGGTGGAAGTCGCGGCGCGGACTTGGGCCAGGGCATCGACATTTTCGGCGGGCACCGGCTCCTCCAGCCAAAGCAGGCGCAGGGGCTCGAGCGCGCGCGCCAATGTAATCGCGGAAGGCAGGTCGAAGTGCCCGTGGCAATCAACCGCCAGGTCAATTTCAAAGCCGATAGCTTCGCGGACGCCTTCGACCAAGCTGATGATGTGGGTCATCTCCTGAGCCCCGACGGTCCAATTATAGACATCGAGCTTGCCGCGCCCGGTGTAATCGACATCGAATTTGACGGCGCCATAGCCCTCAGCCACCGCTTCGAGCGCCTTATCGCCGAAGGTAGCCGGGCTGTCTTCCTCGCCAAAATGACAATCGGCATACAAGCGGATCTGGTCGCGGAACTTGCCGCCAAGCAGCTTGTAGACCGGGACGCCTAGCGCCTTGCCGACGATGTCATGCAGCGCGTTATCGATGCCGGTGAGGGCGAAGATTAGAGGCGCATTGCTAGCGCCGCCGTAGCGCCCGGCCCGGCGCAGCTTCTCGTAGATGAGGTTGATGTTGAATGGGTCTTCGCCGATGAGCAGGTCGCGCAAGGCCAGGATGGCGGCTTTGGTGGCGAAGCCGGAGAAGCCGGGCCCGCCGGAGTTGCATTCGCCGGTGCCGGTGATGCCTTCGTCGGTGTAGACACGCACGAAGGTCCAGACGCTGCCGCCGCTGTCAGGTTCTTGCCGGCCGATGACACAAGCTTGTACATCCGTGATTTTCATCTCGTTCTCCTGGTTTTCTTTACCCGCAGAGGACACAAAAGTAATTCCAACAAAGTAAAGAGATGGGCAAAACAATCGAAATTATTGTAGGGGCGACTCTGTGAGTCGCCCGCCTGCAATACCCGCCGCACTTCACTTTTCGCATGACTAACTTGAATTTACTTCTATGTTCTCTGTGGTTCCCTAATAATGATAATGCTCCAGAGACGCCATGATGCGCGTGATTTCGCGGGCGATGCGCGGCGGCACGGGCGGATTGAAGGGTCCCCCGCTGCCACCGGCCACATCATCAAAGCCGGCGCAGTTGATCGCCTCCATGACCGCCGAATAATTGTAGGCCCGTTCCTTCATGAAACGAATGTCCTCCAGCGGCGAAATTTCATTTTCGATCTGCCGCGCCGCTTCGTAGTCCCGCCGGCGCTGCGCGTTGTTGATCTCGTCCGAGGCCCGCGCCACCACGATATTGATGCCGGAGGTATGACCGCGCGCGCCCATCTCGGCGGCGGCGGTTGAGCGATCGCCGATGCCCCAGATGACGATCTTCCTCTCGTCAAGCGCATCGACAAAAGGCGGCACATCATCTTCATTCGTGCCGATCTTGACGCCGATGAAGTGCGGCGAATCCTGTATCAACCGGATGATCATGTCGCGGTCCCGCGGTCGCCGATAATAATAGAGGAAGCGCGCCCCGTGCCGCCGCGCCTGCTCCTCGGCAAATGCCATGAGTGTTTCATAGAGGCCATCGGGTCCGTAGGTGCCGCCCAGGGGCATGATCAGGCTGACATCGGGCGGGCGTGGCAGCGCGGCCAACTGCGCGATGAGATCAGCGGCGGCCGGCAGCGGGTTCGGCGCAACCGCCGCCATCAGAACGCCCTGCCCGTTCATGCGCTGCCCGGCGATATCGAGCAGCTTGACCTGATCGCGGTAGCCGATATGGTGGATGAGGCTGGTGCCGGCGATGGAGATGACGCGGGGGCGTCCGCCGCTCAAGCTGTTGTGGCGCATCAAGTAGTCGATATTCTTGGCGTGTCCATCAAAGTCGATTTCGCGCCCGGCGTAGGGAACGAGCGGGATGCTGATGACGGTGTTGAGCGCGTCGAGGAGTGCCGGTGTTTCAATAAACATATTTTCCGCCTCTACCAGCGAGTGGACTGGAAGGTCCAGCCGGGTTGGACCTTTTGCATTTCGATTTCATCGTCCCGCTCGGTCAAGCCGCAAGCGAGATAGTTTCGCCGCAGCGCCGCCAGCTTGTCCCGGTCGACTTCGATGCCCAAGCCGGGCGCCGACGGCAGCCCCACAGCGCCGTCCTCGAATGGCAGCGGCTCCACCAGCAGGTCATAACCGTCTTGCCAGGGATAATGCGTATCGCAGTCGTAGGTCAAGTTGGGCACAGCCGCCGCCAACTGCGCCATCGCCGCCAGGGAGATGCCGAGGTGACTGTTGGAGTGCATGGACATGCCCCGCCCGAAAACGGCGCAGAAGCGCGCCAGATCCAGCGAGGCGCGGAAGCCGCCCCAGAAGTGATGATCGGAGAGGATGATCGCTTCCGATTGATGGGCGATGCTGCCGGGCAGATCGGCGAAGGCTGTCGTGCACATATTGGTCGCCAGCGGAATATCGACAGCACGAGCGACGGTCGCCATGTTTGCCTGCCCGCGAACCGGGTCTTCGTAATATTCCAGTACGCCTTCAAGTTGTTTGCCAGCCTGAATGGCGCTGTCGACACGCCAGATGGCATTGGGATCGAGGCGCAGCGGCACATCCGGTCCGAAAGCCTCGCGCAACGCCAGGATCGATTCCACCTCGACCTGCGGCTCGAAGGCCCCGCCCTTGAGCTTGATGGATTTGAAGCCGTAATGCGCGATCATCGCCCGCGCTTGCGCCACGATGCCCTCGGGATCGAGGGCCGCCTCCTGACGCGCGCCGAACCAGCCGCTCACGCTCTCGTCCCGCCCGAAGCCAAATTCGCCGCCGGCGCCCTCGTGTTTATAGAAGAGGTAAGCGGCGAAAGGCACACGCTCTCGAACCGCGCCGCCGAGCAGATCAACGACCGGCCGACCGACGGACTTTCCCATGAGGTCGTAACAAGCGACTTCGATGGCGCTTTGCACATGCACCCAGGTCCGCTGATCCCAGGGGGTCGCGCCGCGCTCGTCCGGGTTGGCGAGGGATTCCAGCGTGGCTGCGATCCTGTTGAGTTGCCAAGGATCCATACCGATGATGCGCTCGGCGGCAAGATGCAGAGCGGCCCGAGTCGCTTCGCTGCCCGGGATCTCGCCCCAGCCGGAGAGGCCGTCGGCGCTGACGATCTCGATGATGAGGCGCAGGGCGTAGGGCGCGTGCAGGCCGGCCGCGTTGAGCAGGGGCGGATCAGGCACGGCGACCGGGCTGATGTGGATGTCGCTGATGCGCATGGTCAACTCCACAAGTGATCCCAGGACGTCTCATCGTTCCAGACATCGGTCGGCTCAAAGTAACCGGCATCCCGCCCAGCCCGCCTATCCATGCGCTCGCGGATCGCCGCTTCGTTGAGTTCGCCGAAGCCCAAGCCCGGCGCTTCCGGCACGAGCGCGTAGCCGTCAACCACTAGCGGCTTGTCAATGCCATCAATGAGGTCCTCCCACCAGGGCAAGTCGACCGAATGATGCTCCAGCACATAGAAATTCTCGGTCGCGGCGGCGCAGTGGACATTCGCCAGGTATGACACCGGCGAGCCGGCGAAGTGCATGGCCATCGGGATGCCGTAATCTTGCGCCAGGTCGCCGATCTTTTTGGTCTCCATGATGCCGCCCGAGGTCGCGAGGTCAGGGTGAATCACCGAGACCGCTTCCACTTCCAGCAAGGGCATGAAGCCTTCCTTGAGGTAGATGTCCTCCCCGGTGCAGACGGGCGTCAGCACCGAACCTTTGAGGCGCAGCCACTGCTCGGTCAACTGCCAGGGGATCATGTCTTCGTACCAGGCCAGGCTGAATTGGTCCAGCGCTTGCCCGAGGCGGATGCAGGATTCGACATTGATATAGCCGAAGTGATCGGCCGCCAGCGGAATCTCGTAGCCGATGATGTCGCGGACCTGCCCGACGTATTCGACCAGAGCCTCAATGCCGAGTTCGGTGAGTTGAATGCCGCGCAGCGGGTGCATGATGTGCCGCGCGAAATTCCCTTGCGGCGGCGCGGAGATGGCGCCGTCGATGCCTTTGAGCAAGCCGATGCCGATATCCATCTTGAGAAACTTGAAGCCATCGTCCATGCGGCGCTTGAGCCGTTCGCCCATCTCCCGGCCGTCAGGGACGGAGTCGGTATCGCAATAAATCAGCACCTTGTCGCGGAACTTGCCGCCGGCCAATTGGTAGGCGGGTACGCCATAAGCTTTGCCGGCCAGATCAAATAGGGCCATTTCAACGCCGCAGACGCCGCCGCCTTGCCGGCCGTGATAGCCGAATTGCTTGATCAGCCGGAAGATCTTGTCGATATTGCAGGGGTTCTCGCCGATCAGCCGCGATTTGAGCAGGAGAGCGTAAGTCGGGCTGGCGCCATCGCGAACCTCGCCGTAGCCGCTGATGCCCTGGTTGGTATCGATGCGCAGCAGACTGACATCGAAAGGCAGCGCTCTGAGATTGACGATGCGCAGGTCGGTGATGCGCAACTCGGTGGGACGCGAGTAAACGTTGATGTTGGATTCAAGTGAACTGTCAGACATTTAGTATCCCCAAAATTGCTTCGCTGTAGGGGCGCGCCATTAGGTCGCCCTGGTGTACACAATCACGATAACGGGCAAGCCATCGTATTTTACCGCCGCAGCAGATTCCGCTCGCGGTAGACGGTCGCCGCTTCCCGGATGAAGGCGGCGTTCTCGCCGGCGTCGTAGCTGTCTTCGAGGTAATCCGCCAGGCGCAGCAATTCCTCATAAGAAGCGCGCTCCGGGCGCAGCGCATCGTATATGCGCAGCAGTTCGTCATTGGGCACATTGGTCAGTTCGGCGGCGCGCAGCAGGTTCGCCGCCAGTTGCGGGTAGCCGCTGTCGCGGGCGATCTCGGCTTGTTGCCGCAGGGCGTCGGCATGTGTCCGCAGGTCGTCCGCATTTAGCTCGCCGGCCGCGATCGCCTCGGGACTAATATCCCGCAAGGGACGTCCGCTGTGAGCCCGCAGCCGGTCGGGGGCATTATCCCGCAATGGGTAAGCGCTCATAAATCCGGCTCCCAATCGAAGCGCAGTTCCTGCGGCAGCTTGTCGGGATCAACCTCATCGGTCTCGCGGCGATGCAGGAGCGCCGTCTGCACGATGAGACGCAAGCGCGCGCCATTGTCGATTTTGACCGCTACCGGCACGGTCGCCAGCCCCAGAGCATAACGGGCGGCGTTGCGGCCGATGGCTTCATAGGTCCTCAACGTCAGGCTGGGCGACTGCGGGAAGAGCTCGAGATTATTCAGCGGCGCCAGGTCCTTTTGGTGGATGACGGCGGTGCCGCGCGATTGTAAGCCGATGCCGATTCCGCTCCCGCTAAGGCGGGCGCCGACGTAGCCGATGGCGGCGCAATCGGAGGAGTGATAGACCCGCAAGATCCGCGCGATCATGCCCTCGGCGGCGATGCCGGTGAGGATGGCTTCCAGCACGTCTTCGTGGCTCAAGCCGCCGATCGTCGTGGTCAGGATCTTGCCGAAAGCGGGACCGAGGGCGAGCGCCACTTCGTTAGGCGCGCCTTTGCTGGCGGGACCAATTTCGACCAGCCGCGAAAGCGGTTGCCCGGTATGCGGCTCGATGAAACCTTCAGGCGAGCGGGCTTGCGGGATATTCTGCATGGCCGCCCAGCGCTCCCCCGCCGGGCGATAACCGCTGCCGGGGCCGGCGTAGTCATTCGGGTCATTGATGGCGCTGCGCACTTTGAAGTCGGCATCAAATATGGCCGAGGGCTGCAAGTAATCAGCGGCGATGCGCTGCCGTCCCATCTCGAGGATATTGTCGGCGACATCGTCGAAGCCCCCCTCTTGCAGAGCGCGGATGACGGCGACGAAATCGCCCTCGCCCGCCATAAAAGCATCAGCCGCTTCCAGATCGGGGATGATGTCGCGCCGGGGCATATCATCGCTGCTATGCGCCACGGTCGCCGCCTCAATCTCTTCATCCGTTATTGCTGGCAGGTCCAGCTTGCGATAGACCGCTTGAATGGCGCGCGCGGCTTTGCGGCGAACTTGCAGCGCCTCATCCTCGCTGATGGGTTGCACGCCGCCGTCGATCTGCATATCGCGTTGCAGCACGTTGTAATCATCGAAGTCTTCGGCATCGAAGTTGCCGCCGCCAAAAAGATTATCGCGTTTGGGTATGGCGCTGTAACCGCTGAAGATAAAATCGGCGCCGGGGATGAATTGCAGCATGAGTTTGGCCGTCTTGCGGATGTTGGAATGCGAGGCGAGCGCATCGTTGCCGGCCGCCACTTCCAGACCCAGCATCGCCGCCAGCAGATTCTCCGCCAGCACCGCGCGCACGCCGCCAGGCAAAGCTTCCGGCAGGGCGATGCAGGAGATAGAGCCGTTCTGTACGCCTTGACTGCCGGCGCCCTTGACCACGAGCAAACAGCGCGCTTCCAGGTAGAGCATCGATTTACGCTCGGCGCGGCCCATCAAGGCTTCCGAGCCGGTGCCGGAAGTGAAGCGAATCTTCACCCCGCGCGAGGCATACGCGGAAGCCAGAAAAGCCTTCGACCAGGGTGTGTCATCGCCATCGACGAAGGTCATCTCCGTGCCATAAACCGAAAGCGTTTCGGCGTAACTCGTCAAGCCTTTCATCGCCAGGCGCAAGCCCAGCGCCTCTTCGACCGAGCATTGCGTCAGCACGCCGCCGCGGCCGGTCTGCGTGCCGACCAAGATGGCCAGCGCGTTAAAAGGCGCGAAACGCGCCACCCGCACGGTCGTCTCGACCTCGGCGAAGCCGCGCAATGCCGCCTCAGCCGCGTCAGCCGCCAGCAACGCCGGATGCTCGCGCCAATTGGTGACATGGGCTTGATTGGCCGGCTGGCGTCGAATCCGCATCTTCGACAAGCCCATCATCATTTCCAGCACATTGAGGTGGCGGATGATGTCGGTCAGTTTGGCCGGGCTGCAACCGGCGACCAGGCGGGCAATATCGGCCCGCGACACATTGATGTCGGCCAGCATGCGCGCATAGTTCTGTGAGGGCAGCGCCATCGCTTCTTCCGCCACAGCGAGGTCAAGGGCCCGCGAGACGATGAAACGATCGAGGGCGTCGAAGTCAGCGCGGGCGACGCCGTCCATCTCGACGACTTCGCCAGCCGCAGAGATAGTGAGGCTCGGCTGCGGATCATAAGGGCTATCGGCGACGATCAAGCCGGCTTCGGGCCAAGGCTCGACGTAGGTCTCACGGTTGATATCGCGCTTTGAGAGCAAGTCAAAGCGTTTCGAGCGCTGCTTCTGCTTCATGCGGCAAATCTAACACATGCGCCTGGCGCTGTCTAATCTGAGTCCATAATGGCGACTGTCACGGCATGAGCTGGGAGGCGGAGAAACGAGCAGCATGTCCACGATTTTCGCCGCGCTTCAAAATCGCCGCCTTCAGCCCTTTCATTTCAGAACACCTGTGCTATAATGACTCCAATCCCAAGCAACGGAGGACCGCCATGCCACGGACCTGCTCAAGTTCCATGACGACTTCAACGCCGCCCGCCTGCTTACAGGCCTACCCATCGCCGCGGGCAAAATGAGACTTTGTCCGAAAAGAGCTTTCCCTTGTCCGACAAACGGACAATGTCGGCTAAACTACTAACCAATCAAAAACTATCTGATAATCTCACGCTTGCTCCCGACGCCTCCGTTCAACTCCCGACAAACCCCAAGGCCGCCAGCAAAGACTCCCATAATGTCAATAACGACAGGAGCGGCGAATGCCATTGATATGACAACTTCGACCTTGCCATCCAAAAACCGCTGTGTCTCTGTGGTGAATCCCCCAGCATGGAATTCGGGGTATATCCTGTATTCTTGAAATTCACCACTCCCGGTTTCGCTGCCCACTTGAAAAGATTGTGATAAAAAGTACAATCGATGCCAGTCGCAACAATTCCGCCACTCGTGATGTCGTCACCAGGGGCGCTCGCAAGGTCCCCGGCCATGCCTGATCCGCAGCCAAATTCAGCCCGTTCAAATACCTTTATAATCTGGTCCTTTTCGACGGCCATGCTGACCTTGGGCTTGATAGTGTTTGGCGCGGTCGTGCGCGTGACCGAGTCCGGCTTGGGCTGCGGCAACGACTGGCCCCTCTGCAATGGTACGCTCTTCCCGCCTCTGGACAATATCACCGCCTGGATTGAGTGGTTGCACCGTCTCTTTGCGGTCTTGATCGGCCTTTTTGGTTTGGCGACGCTATGGCTGGCGCGACGAGAATATGGCAGGGGCGACCGGCGCGTCCTGCGTTTGACAATTTTGGCCGCTCTGCTCTTTTTGCTGCAAAGCGGTCTTGGCGCCATCGTGGTATTCCTGGACTTGCCGCCGACATTTGTCACGCTGCACCTCGGCGTTGCCATGCTGCTTGTCGGCGCTTTGCTCGCCGCCACCGTGATCGCCTGGTATCGGCCGCGGAATCCCTACCAATCCGATGCTGTTACCCAACTTGCAAGGATCAATGCAGCTTTCGCGCTGCTCATTGTATTGACCGGCGCCCTCGTTCGGGGCAGCGGCGCGACGCTGGCTTGCACCGACTGGCCCCAATGCAGTCCCGGCGCTTGGCTGCCGATTGATCAGGGTCCGCTCGCCCTGGTGAATATGCTGCATCGGCTCTCGGTTGCGGCGATGGCTCTGACGCTATTGGGGCTGTTGCGACAGGTGTTCCGGTCTCGGCAAGAATCCCTGACCAGAAGGATTGCCTTGGGCAGCGGCATCGTTTACATACTGCAGATTGGCCTTGGGGCGATGTTCGTCTTCAGCGCGGCTGAGGCGAGCTGGGGCGCGGCGCATGTTGGCTTGGCCGCGGCAACCTGGAGTTTGCTGGTCGTGCTGGTCGTCATCGAGCATGTCAATGATCGCGATTATGCTCGCGGGAAAAAGACGGACGCATGACTTTAAGCCTGCCCTCCCGTAACCTGACGCGTTCTTATATCGCTCTCCTCAAACCGCGCATCGTCCTGCTGCTGGTATTTACCTGCATGACCAGCATGATCGTCGCTGCCGGCGCCGCCCTTCCCATCGATACCTTCGTCTTCACCATGCTTGGCGGGGCCCTGGCGGCCGGCGGGGCCAGCGCAATTAACCAATACCTCGACCGCGAGCTTGACGCGAAGATGGCGCGCACCGCCCGCCGTCCGATTCCCGCCGGGCGCATTGCCGCCCGGAACGCCTTGCGCTTTGGCACGGGCTTGGTCCTTTTGTCGGTATTGCTGTTGGCGGTCTTTGTCAACTGGCTGGCGGCGGCGCTGGCTTTAGCTGGCGCGCTGTATTATGTCGTCATTTATACCTGGGTTTTGAAGCGCAACACCGTTGTCAATATCCTGATCGGCGGCGGCGCTGGCGCCATGCCGGTGCTGGTCGGCTGGGCGGCGGGCGCGGGCGCGCTTGAGCCCCAAGCTTTCATTTTATTCGCGATCGTCTTTTACTGGACGCCGCCTCATTCCTGGGCCCTGGCGATCTTGACGAACAAAGATTACGCGGCCGCCAATATCCCGATGATGCCAGTCGCGCGGGGCGAGCGCGTCACGCGCTATCAGATACTGTTCTACTCCATCCAATTATATATCATCAGCTTGACGCCGGTCCTGCTGCTCTTTTTGCCCGGGGCGCCGAAGATGCTTGAGGGCATCTATGCCTTTGCCGCAGCCTGGCTCGGCCTGCTGCTGATCTGGCTCGCGGTCAAGCTGATCCGCCGGGCGGACAAAGCGACAGCGCGCGCCTTGTACAAATATTCTTCGCTTTATCTCGCCTTGCTGTTTCTGGCGATGATCATCGATCGTCTGCTATAAGAGGAAGCCGAGCGTGCCGGGGGGCGAAAGGACTGCGCTGAGGACTCAGCCGGCGCTCATCTTGAGCGCAGTCCTGCTGGGCGGGGTCGCCATCGCTTTCTTGGGCGCCTTCATCTTCGCCAGTCAACCGGAGGACGCGCCATCCAGCTCTATCAATGCCGGGTTATATGCGGCGCCGCTCGCCACTGCCCTCGCCGAAGCCTCGCCAGCAGCCGGAGAAAAACTGATCGCGGAGTATGCCTGCAGCGCCTGCCATCTTGCCGGAGAGGGTCGCATCGCCCCGCTCTTCCCGGGCATCGCCGACCGCGCTGCCGAACGGCGTCCGCCTCTCAGCGCTGAACAGTATCTGTATGAATCCATCGTGCGGCCGAGCGCCTTTCTCGTCCTGGGTTATGCCGCCGCCATGCCCATAAACTACGCGGACCGATTGTCGCCCTCCGAAATCGGCCACATCATCGCGCATCTGCTCAGCCTCAAGGGCGACAGCAACGAAGGCGGCTGAACGCGGCGGCGGCCCCGGGCAATGGCGCTCATGCAGACCCATTTGCCAGCAACTCAGCCAACTGCTCGCGCGAGAAATGCAGGCGCAACACCCACCAGACGCCGCGAACGGCGATATAAGCGGAGACGGAAAGCGAGAGTATCAGCAGGAACGCAATCGGCAGAAAGAGGCTCGCCAATAGCGGGGTGAGAGCCGCCAGCGCAATCAAGAAGCTGTGCAGCGGACGGCTCAAAACGAGCAGCAAACTGAGCTTGATCACGCCACGCAGAGGCAGCCCGAGCCGGGGCAGGGTTGACCAGGCGTACAGGTTCGCCATGAATAACACCACGCCCAGGCTGAGCGTCATCGTCAGCGACAGGATCGTCGGAAAATTCCGCAACTGCATAACGGGGAAGATGCTGAGGTTGAAGAAAATCAAGCCGAAGCCAGCCAGGTCGATAATGCCGAGGCCTAGCGCCGAACGCCAGCGCCGCCGGATAGCGCCGAGGTAGACGCGGAAGAATTCCGGTTGCCGCCCCTGCGCCCACTCGTTCATCAAAGCGAAGAGACCCAGCAGACCGAAAGGCGCGCCGATGACGGTCATGAGCAGGAAGGCAGTGATCAGGTTGGCGACGAGGAAGTTGCCGATGCGCTCGGCGGCGGCGTAAAATCCGCTGTCTTGCCATTTCGCCATTGCCTTGCCTGCTTCATTCGCGGAATTGTCAATACATTGTAACCGAAAGCCGCAAGTACAAAACATCCTGCGCGCCAAGAGAGCATAGGGGTGATTCGGTCGCCCGCAAAGCACAAATTCGCCGCCGGAAACCAGTTCACAAACGTGACAGTCGGTAGGGGCGACTCGGTGGGTCGCCCGAAACACGAAAGGTACTAGACAGCCGCGACCGCTAGCCCTTCAAACCAGTCGTGGAAATCCCTTCGACCAGGTAGCGCTGGAAAGAGATGAAAATGACGAAGACCGGCAGCAGCGAGAGGGCCGACATCGCGAAGATGGCGCCCCAATCGGTTTGACCGGAGGGGTCGGAAAAGGTGCGCAGCGCCAGCGAGACCAGATACAGTTCCGGGCTGTTCAGATAGATGAGCGGCACCAGGAATTCGTCCCAGGTCCAATAAAAGGAAAAGATGGCGGCGGTGATGATGGCGGGCGTGAGCTGCGGCAATATCACGCGCAGGAAGATGCCGAATTTGCTGGCGCCGTCGATCATGGCGGCTTCGTCCAGGTCGACCGGGATGCTGCGAATGAACTGGATGATCATGAAAATGAAAAACGCCGAGCCGCCAATCCGCGGCAGCAGCAGCGGATAAAAGGTGTTCAGCCAGCCCAATTGCTTGAAGACGATATATTGCGGAATGATCTGCACCTGCGTCGGCAGCATCAGCGTGACCAGCATGACCGCGAACCAGATGCGTCGCCCGCGAAAACGCACGCGAGCGAAACCATAAGCCACGACAGACGATGCGCTGACGCTGAGGATGGTGCCCAGCGTCGCATAGAATAACGAGTTGCGATAGAAAGTGGTGAAGCTGATGCCGCCGAACCCAGCCCAGCCATTGGGATAATTCTGCGGATAAAACTCGTTCGGGATGATGGCGGTCTGATTGGTCCAGATCTCATCGGGCGGCTTGAATGAAGAGCCGACCAGCCATAGTATCGGATAGAGCATGAAGAAACAGGTCACGCCCACCGCCAGGTGGTAGAAAACCGTGCGCGCGACGGCACGTTGACACCAAGGCACAGCCGGGCGGACGACGCGCGGAGCGCTGAGGCCCGCTGGCGCTTGGGCTTCAATACCGGCCATCAATCAGGTCCCCTCGTCCGCTTCATAATGCACCCAGTAGCTGGATGAGCGGAAGACAAAGGCCGTCAAAACGGCGATGACCATGAGCATGACCCAGGCCATAGCCGAGGCATAACCCATCTCGTTCTGTTCAAAAGCCCGGCGATAGACATAAAGCGCGTAAAAGAGAGTGGTATCCAGCGGCCGGCCCTGGGTGACAATGAAGGCTTGCGTGAAAACCATAAAACCGGAGATCAATTGCATGATGAGATTGAAGAATATGATCGGCGTCAGCATCGGCAAGGTGATGCGCAAGAAACGCTGCAAGCTGTTGGCGCCGTCGATCTCCGCCGATTCATAAAGATGTTTGGGAATGTTCTTTAAGCCCGCCAGAAAGATGAGCATGGGCGAGCCGAATTGCCAGGCGGCCAGGATGATCAGCGTCCAGATGGCGGTCTCCGGCCGGCCCAGCCAGTTGGGACCTTCTATGCCGAGCAGATTCAGGGTGAAGTTGACCAAGCCGTCATTGCCAAAGATCTCCCGCCACATGACGGCCACGGCGATGCTGCCGCCGATGATCGAAGGCGCGTAGAAAGCGGCGCGATACACGCCGACGCCGCGCCGGTAAGTATTCAGCAGCATGGCAACCGCCAGCGCGAAAACCAAGCGCAGCGGCACGGAGAAGACGACGTACTTGACCGTGGCGTTGACCGAGCGCCAATAGCGCCTGTCCTCGAAGAACATCCGCTGGAAATTATCCAGGCCGATGAAGTCGCCGCTATTGGCGAGCACGTTGTAATCTGTGAAGGAAAGCAGCAAGGAAACGCTGATGGGAATGAAGGTGAAGAGAAAGAAGGCGATGAGCCAGGGACCGATGAAGAGGTAGCCGACGAGATTGTCTTGCCCGAAGTTGGATTTTCGGCGGCGCTTGCCTTTAGTCAGCGTGGCGGCTGCCATGCTCTTACGCCTCACTTGTCCTGCTCAATCGTAGCGGGGACGTAGGGGCGACCTAATAGGTCGCCCGCTATTCACAGTCAATTTCGCGCCCTTCCCCATCCGAAGCAAGGCGCGCGAAAGTTTTCGCTATTGCGCGCCGAGGATGCGGTTGGCTTCCTCGCGCAGGTAGGACGCCGCTTCTTCGGGCGAGATCATGCCGTACATGACCGGCTCGACGAATTCGGGACCGAAGACGTTATTGATCACATCGGCATGCGCGGCCGGATCGGCCGGGCGGATGGGGCTGTTGTCCATCTCGATGATGCCGAGGTAGTTGAACATCTCGGCTTGCGCCGCGCCCAGGTTGGGCAGCAAAGCTTCACGCACGACCGAAGAAATCGGCACGCCGCGCTCGGCTGCCAGGATCTCGTTCGCTTCGACCGAGTTGACGAACCAATCGATGAAAGCGGCCGCTTCATCCGGCTGTTCCGCCTGGGAGGTGATGGAGAAGAACATCGACGGCTTGATGTAATTCTGCGATTGACCGCCTTCGGGGCGCGGGATCGGGTACATCACGAAGTTGCGATCTTCGCCCGATGCCGTCCAGACAGCCACAATCTGGTTGCTCCAGTGGTAAGCCATCGCCGCTTCCTGGGTCACGATCAGTTGCGCTTCCACGCCTTGATCGCCACGCGCGACCGAATCTTCGTAGCTCTGCATGCCGCCGCTTTCCTGCAGGCGCAGCAGCATGTTGTAGTAATCGATCAGCGGCTGGTCGTCTTCGTAGCCCAGGGACATGCCATCAGCCGCGTAAGCCCATTGATCGCAACAGCCCATGTATTGCGATTTCCAAAGCTGGTCGCTGGTCAAAACGCCGATGCCATGAATGCCGAGCGCCTCGTTGATCGCGTTGGCGATATCTTCGAATTGCGTCCAGGTCCAATCCAGCGGCGGCAGTTCGATGCCGGCCGCTGCGAAGGCGTCCGTATCGAGGGTGAATACCTCGGAGTTGTTGCCGAGGTTGATGCCGTACATCTGGCCGTCGACCATGCCGCCGGCCAAGGACGAATCGGAGATGTTCATCGTATCAATGACGCCGCTTTCGAGGTAGCCGTCAAGCGGCATCAGCAAGCCATTGGCGACCCATTCTTCAATGCGCGCGTAGTCGTGCTGCATGATATCCGGCAATTCACCGCCGGCCGCCTGGGTCGATAGCTTGGTCCAGTGATCGCGCCAGCCCTGGAATTCGTACACAATGTCGATATCCGGATTGAGTTCTTCGTAAAGTTCGATGGTGGCGATGGTGCGGTCGTGACGGTTCTGCGAACCCCACCAAGAGATACGGACCTCCGTCATATCCTGCGCCGTCAGCGAAAGCGACGGCAGAACAAGGACAACGATCGAAAAAAGAATGAGCAACACTCTAGTTCGGTTCATGGTGTTTACCTGCCTGTTGAAATTAGCCGACAAAATGCGCTTGCCCAGCTGTTTGGCAATTTCCTCCGGTCACAAAATTCCGACCAAATCCCCTTAGCGCTGGCAAGAGCGCGACACTATTATATGCTTGATAGCTCAAATGTAAATACAAACAGCCGCGCCGCAAAACAACTGAAATCAAAACTGGAGCAAAATCATCATGACGATACGTTTCGCCGCCATCGGCTTTGAACACGCGCATATCTACGGACAAGTCAAAGTGATGCTCGACGCCGGCGCCGAACTGGTCTCCTTCCACGATGCCGACGAAGCCCGCGTCGCCCGCTTTCAAGCCGCCTTCCCGGGTGCGCAGCGCGCCCAAAGCATCGAGCAGATCCTGGAAGACGACAGCATTCAACTGATCGTCAGCGCCGCCGTACCCAATGAACGGGCGCCGCTGGGCATCCGCGCTATGAAGCATGGCAAAGACTATATGTCCGACAAGCCGGCTTTCACCGACTCCGCCCAACTTGAGGAAGCGCGGCGCGTCCAGGCGGAAACCGGTCGCATCTATTCCATTTGCTTCAGCGAGCATGTCACGCAGAAGTCAACAGTCCGGGCCGGCGAGTTGGTGCAGGCGGGCGCCATCGGGCAGGTCGTGCAGACGAGCGGCTTTGGTCCCCATCGCTTGTTCGGCGCCTATGAACGGCCGGCCTGGACCTTTGACCGGCGCTGCTTCGGCGGCATCATCAATGACCTGGCCAGCCATCAGATCGAGCAATTCCTCTTCTTCACGAATAGCGATAGCGCCGAAGTGGTCGCGGCAACCGTGGGCAATTTCAAATTCCGCGAGTACCCCAAGATGCACGACATGGGCGACTTGACGCTCCGCGGTCCCCAAGCTGTCGGGCATATCCGCGTCGACTGGCTGACGCCGGCGGGCCTGCCCGTTTGGGGCGATGTGCGCCTGTTCTTGATTGGGACGGAAGGCTATATCGAGCTGCGCAAGAATATCGATGTGGCCGGTCGCGACGGCGAAAGCCACCTCTTCCTCATCAACGGCAAGGGAGCGCGCTATGTCGATTGCGGCGATACCGAGATCACCTACGGAAAAGATCTGATCGCGGACATCCTGGATCGCAGCGATACGGCCATCCCGCAAACGCGCTGTTTCCTGGCGTCAGAACTGGCGCTGCGAGCGGAAGCGATGGCGCTGGATCTCACCAATCTTTCAGCAGACTAGACCATGTGCTTCCCGGCTCAGGCATAGCGCTCCCGCAGCATCTCGGCCGCTTGTGACATCGCCTGGAGCTTTTGATAAGCCTCTTCCAGCGAAATGGGATTGGTGCTGGTGGGCGCGAAACCGCAATCGGGGTTCAGCGTGATCTGCTCCGGCCCCAAGTATTTCAGCGCCTTTTCGACGCGCTCAACAATGACGGCCGGCGTATCGACGACTTCAGCCCGCACATCAACCACGCCCAGGCCGATCTCCTTATCGGTGGGAAACTGCCCGAAGATCGCCACATCGCCCGCTTGAGACACAGCGAATTCCATCGCCAGTTGGTCGACATCCGCTTGGAGCAGATAAGGCATGATCGGCTCATAATCGCCATTGGCGTACACCGTGCGAGCGCGATTGCCGCGGCAGACATGCAGCGCGGTTTTGATGCCGTCAATGCCGGCGACGACCCGATTGAGATCATCAATGGCGCGCTCGACCTCGGCATCGGGGTCAGCGAATCTGGCCCGGTGCTCGGGGTCGACAAAGAAACAGAGCCAGGGATCATCGAATTGCACGACATCGACGCCAACATCGCGCAAGGCAAGCGCTTCCGCCCGCAACACCGGAATCACCGCTTCGATAAAGTCTCGCCGCGTGGCGTAAGCGCTCATGGAATAATCGGGATGCCACAGTCGCCCGCCGATCATGTGCGGCGAGGGCAAGGCGACTTTGCTTTGCTTCTCGGCTTGTCGGCGAAGAAAGGCGGCGCCTTGGGCCGCGATCGGCCGCGAATAAGCGATGGGCTCCACCACAAGCGCTTGCCGGAACTCCTTCAGCGTCCACTGCTGCGGCGCGGATAATCCGGTATCGGGCAAGACCTCGGGCGCGGGCGCTTGCGTCCGATATTCAGCTTGCCGAAAGCCGTCCACCATCTGGGCGAAGACTTCAAAGTAGCCTATTCGGCGCCATTCGCCATCCGAGATAATGTCGATGCCGGCTGCTTCCTGCATCCCGATAGCGAAGGCAATCGCCTTGTCCATGACGGCATCGAGGGCCTCATCGCTCAGCGCGCCGCGCTGGTGCTGCAACAGCAGGTCAATGACCCATTTGGGGCGGGGCAAACTGCCGATCACACTGGTTGGAAAAAGCCTATCCCTGGTCATAAGTCATCTCACTAGAGCGGCCGCCTCTTTCAACAGTTCGGGCTTGTCCGAACATATCGCATCGACGCCCAAAGCCTTGAGCGCCGCGATTTCAGACGGTCGCTCTTCATGCCAGCAGACGATGCCCAGATCGGCTTCTCGTACCGCGGCGATCCACTCGGGTGTGAGCAAACGGTGAGGCTGCTCCGCCCGATTTTCCCAGCAAGGATGAACAAAGTCAGCGCGAATCGCCCCCGCCAGCTTCACCGGATCAATGTCAACCGCATTAAACAAGATTGAAGTCCGGGCCGCGGGACGCGCCGCCTTGATTTCCGCCAGATAGTCCGGGCGGAAAGAGCCGAAGATTATATTCCGCATGTACTGTTGGGCATCAACGGCCGCTAGCAACGCCCGCGCCGCCTTCGCGCCAAGTTGCTTGATATCCAGGTACAATCCCAGGCCGAGATCCTTGCAGAGCGCGAGCGCCTCGTCAAAGTTGCTGAGCCGGCCCTGAGCCGCCGTCAAACCCCGCAAGGTCTCCCAGTCATAATCCGACACATTGCCGTCGATGCCATACAGGCGCTTCAGGCTGCTGTCATGCGTGACGATAGGCACGTCATCGGCGGAGGCGCGGATATCAATTTCGACCATATCGGCGCCAAGCTCGGCCGCTTTCCGCAGCGACGTCGGCGAGTTTTCCTCCGCGTAGGCCGATGCGCCTCGATGGGCAATGCGCAGGACGCGCCGTTCATGCGCCGGTATCGTCGCGCGCAGGCGCCCCGCCCACCAGGCCACGCGCGCCGGTATCCAACTGTTGAGGTTCCGCCAGGGAACGAAGATGGCGTCGCGCAGATCAAAGGCCTTGGAAAAGTCGTAACTGGGCTCGAACTGCCGGCGCTCCAGCCAGGTATGAACGAGACGATTCTGAAGCGGCTTGCGCTGGTCAATGATGCCGGCGAAAAGCGGTGTGACATGAACGCCCATCTTGCCGGCATTGATCCCGCAACTGGCGATAGTTTTCCCTTTGCGCTGGAGCAACCAATCTGGCGATGGCGCGAAGGCATGTTTGCCCGGCTCGGAATAGAGTAGCGGACGCCCGCCATGCAGACGCAGTTGCCCTTCCGCCTCAAGCATCTGGTTATATTTACCATGCCAACTCGCTTCGACATCGACGACCGCGCCGCCCTCATCCACATAGACCCAGACGTGCTCCAGTTCATAGAGATGCTGAATATCCCAATCCCACCAGATCGCGTATTCGATAACGAATGCGGCGCGATCGCCAAGCTGAATATCGCGGGGGAAGGAAGGCGACGGCGCCGCCCTCCGGAAAACAGTGTAGCCAACCACTGAAGGGAAGAAAGGTTCATGCGCGTCAAATTGGATGATTGGGGCGTGGCGCAAGGCGAGCCTGTGATCGGTTTCCGATCCGATACGACGATCAAGCCCTTCCAGCGCGCCGTCAAGCATGGGGCTGCCTTCGGTCAATTTATTGCTGCCAGAGGATCGATTTTTCGGTCTGCGGGTCGAAGAATTGGACCTTCTCCATGTCAAACCTGAGCTTGACCTGTTCGCCGGTTTGATATTGCGTTTCGGTGCTCGCCAACAAAAGGAAGCTGTGTTGCCCGACGCGCACATCAATCAAGTCTTCCCGTCCCAGCGGCTCAACGATGAAGATCTCGCCGGCGATATCGCCAGCGCCGCTGATTTGAATATCCTCCGGACGGATGCCCATAACAACCGCGCCATCATAGCCGGCCGGCGCTTCCCCGCGCTCTTGCCCGATTTCCAGCCGCAGCGAATCAGCTTGAGCGATGAAAGCGCCGTTGCTCCGCGAGACATCAACCGAGACGAAGTTCATCGGCGGATTGCCGACGAAACCGGCGACAAATTGCGTCTTGGGCCGGCTGTACAGTTCATCGGGAGAGTCAAATGCTTGCAGATGTCCGCCCATCATCACAGCGATGCGGTCGGCCATGGTCATGGCTTCCACTTGATCGTGAGTGACATAAATAGAGGTGATGCCCAGGTCCTTCTGCAAATGCTTGATTTCGCCGCGCATCGTCAAACGCAGCCGCGCATCGAGATTGGACAAGGGCTCGTCAAAGAGCAGCACGTCAGGTTCCTTCACCAAAGCCCGCCCCAGGGCGACGCGCTGCTGCTGCCCGCCGGATAGCTGCCCGGGCCGGCGATCAAGCAGGTTGCCGATGCCCATCACGTTGGCGACTTGCTGGACGCGTTCGTGCTGAATGTTCTTGGCGACCCGCTTCAGTTTTAGCGGATAGGCGATGTTCTGGAAGACAGTCATATGCGGGTAAAGCGCGTAGCTTTGAAAGACCATGCCGATGTTGCGGTCTTTCGGCTGCACCTGGTTGACGATGCGCTCGCCGAAACTTATTACCCCCGCAGTCGGTTTGTAAATGCCCGCCAAGGTCAGCAGCGTTGTCGTCTTGCCGCAGCCGGAAGGGCCGAGAAAGGCCACAAATTCGCCGTCATCAATATGCAAGGTCAGGTCCTCGACGCCGACCACATCGCCGAACTTCTTGGTGAGATTATCGATCGTGACTTTCATACCACGCGCCTTTCGCGCTCATGAACTGCCCTTTGTCCCGCCGGCGTAAATATTAAGCAGATATTCCTGGGCGAAGATGAAGAAGATGAAGATGGGAATCAACTGGAACAAACCCACCGCCGCCACCTGATTCCAATCCACCGGCGCCGTTTCGTCGATCAACTCGTTCAGGAACACGGGCAAGTTGCTGACGCCGGAGCCGATGGAATAAGTCGCGGGAATGATATAAGCGTTCCAGCCGCCGATGAAAGCGAAGATGCCCAGCGCCAGCAAACCGGGACGTATCTGCGGCAATAAAATTTCCCAATAGGTGCGCCAGCGGGACGCGCCATCGATCAAGGCCGAACGCTCCATATCCCAGGGGATGTTGTCGAAGAAACCTTTCATCAGCCAGACGCCCAGCGGAAGCTGAAAAGCGACCATGACCATGGCGATGCCGCCGGCCGTATTGAAGCCAATCAATTCGCCGATGATGGGAATACTGCCCAAACGCAGCAACACGATGAAGATCGGGATGAGCAGGGTGATGGCGGGAAAGCCGTGCAAGATCAAGGTAAACGACAGGAAGAAACGCCGCCCGGGGAAGTTCATCCGCGATAAGGCATAACCGGCCATGGACGAGACCAACAAGACTACGAAGGTCATAATGATAGCGATGGCCAGCGATGTCATCAGAATCGGCCAGATATTGAATTCCAGGCCGGCGATATTGCCGACGAAGATCGACTCCCAATTCTCCAGCGTGAAGCCGCCGAAATTGTCATTGCTGTCCAGGGGAATAAGGCCCTCGGTCCGATAGGAGAAGGTGGCGACGATGACCCAGAAGTAACCAACCAGCAGCGGCGCCAGCAAACCGACCAGAGCGATATAAGGCGCCCATTGCCCGGGCAAAAACACAATGACGACTGTGAAGACCAAGCCGATGATGAGACCCGGCAGCAAGGCCCTCAGTTGTTTATCGGAGTCAATGGCGACGCGGACCGTCTCCTGCAACTCTTCATCGCCCCGCAAGAAGCGCAGACGCAAGGGCGTGTCTTCCTCGGATTGGCTGAGGCGCAGGTTGAGGGCGGCCAAATCGACCTGGTCGCGGCGGATAGCCGTGATGACATCGCCCACCTGCATCTCCGCTATGTCCGCCGCGCCCCCGGGCGCGATGGCGTCAACGCGGATCCCCGCCTCCGTCTGGCTGAGCGTCATCTGCAGGGAAGGCCGCGGCGCGAAAACGCCGTAGTCGAAAGCATAATGACCGGCCGAGACGAGCAGAAAGAGCAGAACGGTGCTGGTCAAAGCCAGGCCCAGCGCTCTCGGCGTATCTGACCAGGTGTAACGGCGGGCGACGCTGGCGGCCGCGATATAAGCGACAAAAGGCAACGCCAGCCAGGCCAGACGCGTCAAGACATCCGTCACTGTCTCTTCGACGCTGCCCAGGGCAAACAAAGGACCAATCACGCCGCTGAGAAGGAATCCGGCCAGCAGCAGGACAAGCATGCTGATGACGCCCAGCCGAAGCGCGTCAATCAACTCGCCCTGAAGGGAAGCGGAGACTTCTTCAGTCTTGACCTTGGAACGGTCGAACAATTCCCCCCGCAGGCTCATAGCGTCTCCACCCGCGGCTCGGCGACCAGCTCGTCAAAGCGGAAAACGCGCATGTAAATCACGGCCAGCACCACGCCGATCAAGACCAGCAGCACCGCAAAAGCGGAACCATAACCCCATTGCGCATTGCCGAAGTAATTGGACAAGGCGCGGTGATAAGCGGTCAGAGACCAGACCTCCGTGCGATAGAGACCGGGCCCGCCATCGGTCAATAGCTGGATTTCCACGAATGACGTCAATAAGGACAGCGTCTGATAGGTGAAAACAAAGAGCAAAGGCCAGCGGATCAGCGGCAGAATGACGTAGCGGATGCGCTGCAGCTTCGATGAGCCATCCACCAGCGAGGCGTTCAGCAGGTCCTTGGGGATCGACTCGATGGCGGAAGTGAAGATGATCATGCCGAAGGACAAGCCGATGAATCCGTTGACGACTACGACGAATACCCAGGGGTTGGTGGCGATGTAATTGTAAGTCGGCGTCCCCAGCCAGTCGTTGAACTGATTCAGAATGCCGAAGGGCGCTTCCGCCATCATCCGCTTCCAGATCAGGATATAGACGACGGGCGATGTGATGCGCGGCAAGATCCACAAAGCGCGGAAAACGAAACCGGCGCCCCGGTCGATATGCGTCGTGAGCAGCGACACAATAAGCGCCAAAGAAACATTGAATATCGAAAGCGTGAAAAGCACGTAAAAGATGGTGTTGAAGAAGATCTTGCGGGCGAATTGATCGTTGAGCAAGGTCTCGTAATTCCGTAAGCCGATGTACTCCATCTTCGCCAGGTCAGAAGTGAAGTTGGAGCTGGCGAGGTTGGTGACGCTCAAATAAAGGATGATGGCCACCGGTATCAAAAAGAAAATGACGACCAGGACGCCGGCCGGCGCCATGAAGCCATAAGCGCCCAAATATGATCGCAAAGCGTTGCGCCTGCTGCGTTTGGCTTGAACCTGAGAAGCCGAAGCGAACTGTGAGGCAGACATAAGTTAAGCTCTATCAGATTCAATACGCTTTTGATCTGGGCGGCGTGGCCAACGTCAAGGCGCTGACCCTCCTGCTGTTGTGGCGGAAGGGGAGCGTGTTTGCTCCCCTTGCCTGATTCTGCTGTCAATGGCCTAACCGTGCTTAACGAACGGTGATGCCATCTCCCAATTCATTCTGCATCTGCGCGATAGCGATATCAGCCGCGCCGGCCGCATCAGCTTCGCCCGTTTCCACCGCCTGAATGCCGAGGAAGTAAGCATTCGACCAGGCGTTCCAACCGGGATGGTTGGGCAGCGCCGTCGTGTGATCGAGCATGTAATGCGCGCTGCTCAGCAAACGGTTGTTGGCATAAGCCTCGGATTGCAGTTGCGCGTTGAGAATGCCCAGGTGGAAGCTGTCGATCGCATGCTTGTTGTTGTGCTCGGGCGTGGTGATGGCCGCAATCAGTTCAAGCGCCACATCCGGATTCTCGCTGCCGCTGCTGATCATATACGTCAACGGATGCGTCAGCGTGATCGCATTGCCCGTAGCCATCGCCGGGATCAGCGTCAAGCCGATATTCTCGAAGAGGAACTCGTCCCCGCCCTTGTCGGCCACATAATTGATCGACCAATTCGGCCAGTTCCAGGTGCCGCCAGCGGCGAAGAGCACAGTATCGGCCTGCGCCACCGTCGGATGCCAGACCTCGTTCCAGTCCAACCCGATCACATCGGAGCGCAGCACGCCGGAGGCGACAGCGCCGCCCAGCAATTCATAAGTGGCTACCAGCGCTTCGCTGTCAACAACCAGGTTGCCTTCCATATCCAGGACTTCGCCGCCATGCCCGTAGTAGTAGTACAGGAAGTCCGGACCGTTGCTCGGGCGATGCCACCAGCCATTGCCTTCATCGACGATGCCTTCATCGATGGCGGCTTCAGCCGTCGCCAGCATGTCAGCGAATGTCCATTCGCCAGCGGCGACGCGGTCGGGCAAGGACTCAATATCTTCTTCGCTCCAGCCCAAATCGCGCAGCAGCAGCTTGCTGTAGAAGATCGGCCGCGCTTCGGCGTCTTGCGGGATGCCCCAAATCTGGCCCGCGTAGCCATGCGAATCCCACAGCGACGGCACGATATCGTCAAATTGGCTGTGCATGCCGATCACATCATCCAGCGGGATGATGAAGCCAGCGGGCGCCCAGGCGCCGATGTCTTCGTGACCGGAAAGGATGATATCCGGCGCTTCACCGGCTTCCGATGCCAAGACGAATTCATTCTTGTAATCGCCCCAGCCCGCATTGTCTTGAATCAGATTCAAGTCAATCTCGATGCCCAACTCGGCTTCCACTTCCTCTTCGACTACCGCGAAGCTGTTGCAGCGCCAATCTTCTTCCGGTGGGCTGGCTTTACAACGGACGGTGATGCTGACAGCGTCTTGAGCCAAGGCAATGCCGGCGACCGAACTCAAGAGCAGCAGCAAGACAAATGCAAAAAGCAATCTGCGTAACATCTCTATATCCTCCTGAAACATACTAGCGTCTTTCTGACAACCTGAATTGTATCCAATCATGTGAAATTCTTGCAACAAATTGCGTATGCGCAGGTTAAGGGTGAAATGTGGACAGTTAATGGATAGAATATTGGCAAGCGTAGCCTGAACTTGGAGAGTACTTAACAATGTCTGACGAGATTAAAGAACTGCGTGTTTCCAATGACGCGATGAATGACCCGGCCGAATTGCGGCGGCGGATCGCCGATGAAGGCTATCTCTTCTTCAAAGGGCTCATGGACGCCGACAAACTGCGCGACCTGCGGCGGGAAATGATGAGCGCGATTCAAGACGCCGGCTGGCTGATCGCCGGCACGGATCCCCTCGACGGCATCGCCGATATCAACATGCGTTATACCGAAGGCGATAACGAATACAGCACCGGCTACGCCCAAGTCTACAAGCTGGAGAATTTCCACCGCTCGGCGCATTGGCCCGAGGTCACCGACATGGTGGCTTCCATACTCGGCGGTCCCGTCATGCCGCATCCGCAAAAGGTGGCGCGGATCTGGTTCCCCAAATATACCGAGCACACAACGCCGACGCATCAGGATTATGTGCATTTTCAAGGCAGTTGGAACACCTTGACCTGTTGGGCCCCGGTGGGGGATTGTCCGCTGGAGCTGGGCGGTTTGGCCGTCATCCCCGAGTCGCACAAGGTCGACCGCATCCTCGAGCACCATTTCTCTCTGGGCGCCGGCGGCTTGATCGTGGACGAGACCGAGCATGACGATGTCGACCCGGTCTGGCATTCCACCGACTATGATATGGGCGATGCGCTTTTCTTCCCCGCGCTGACTATCCACAAAGCCCTGCCTAATTACACCGAAGACCGGCTGCGGCTCTCGCTGGATAATCGCTACCTGAAGGTCGGCGAAGAGATCGCCGAGCACATGCTGGAGCCCCACGGGCCGAGCCGGCTGAGTTGGGACGATATCTACCCGGGCTGGGGAGCGGACGATCTGAAATACTATTGGACAACCTACGACAATCCGGTGGTGGAGCGGGACTTGAGCTTCAGTCAAAAAGGCTTCGCCGAGGCCCTCGATATGGCGCGCGGCGGCGACCAAGACGCCATCTACATGCTCCAGCGCGCGGTCAAGAACAACAAAGACCGGGTTGATCTGGACGAAGCGGTCGCGGTCTTGGAGGAGTTGGGGCTGGCGGCCGAGCGCTAAGCCCGGCCCCGGCGAAAGCGGCAGAGAGAGTATCGACGATGGCATATCAAGAGCTTTCCGAAGTTCGAAAAACCTTGCGCGTCGATTGGTATCGCTGCCCGACGCCACCCGGTGTGCTGCGCGAGTTATCCCGCCGCAGCGACGCCCAAGGCTGGTTTCAAGCCGGCGGGCACTTCGGGCTTTTCATCCTTACCGGCGCGCTGGTCTTCGCTTTTTGGCGGAACGAGCTCTGGCTGCCTTTCCTGATTGCGCTCTTCTTTCATGGCACAGTGACCAGCTTCTTCACCGGCACCGCCCCGCATGAGCTGGGCCACGGCACCGTCTTCAAAACCAAGTGGTTCAACAAGTTCTTCTTGTATCTCTTCAGCTTGTTCGGCTGGTGGGACCCCTTCGATTACGCCAGCAGCCATACCTACCACCACCGCTATACCCTGCACCCGGAGGGCGATCGCGAGAATCTGCTGCCGCTGGCGCCATCGCTGGCGTCGACCTTTATGCTGCAACTCTTCACCGTGAACCTGCTCACGCAGCGCGGGCGCACCTTCGGCAAGGGCGGCCTCATCTCGACCGTGATCATCACGGCTCTGGGCGCGGTCGGTTTGGTGCCGGCGGACGAGCGCGCCCCGATCAACGAATGGTATCGCGCCTTGCACCGCGATCAGCCCGACCAGCATAGACGCTCGATCATATGGTCGCGCCTGCTGCTCGCCTTTCATGGCGGCGTCGTCATCATCGGCCTCGCCAGCGGTCTATGGGTCCTGCCGCTGATTTTCACGCTCGCCGTCTTCATCGGCAATTGGCTGTCCTACTTTGTCGGCTTGACGCAGCACTGCGGCCTGCGCAACCACAGCCGGGACTTCCGCAAAAACACCCGCTCAGTCAAGTTGAATCCGCTCTTTTCCTTTCTCTACTGGCGGATGAACTGGCATATTGAGCACCACATGTACGCCGGCGTGCCCTGCTACAACCTGGCGACATTGTACGGCGAGATCAAGGACGACATGCCTGTGCCCCGCACCTTGATCGGCGCCTGGCGCGAGATGCGTATGGTCTGGGAGCGACAAAAAGCCGAGCCGGATTATGAGTACGACACGCCCCTGCCGCCGACCGCCAATCCCGAGCCGGTCGAGCAAGACGACGCGGTGAGGGCCGGGACAGAACTGGAGCGCTCCATCGGCGAACTCGCTCCGGCCGGCTTAAAAGAGGGCTAAGCCTAGGTCATTGGCTCACTACTAATCATCCAGGTCAACGCGCAGATTTTCGACATCCGTCCGTTGTGGCGCGGTGGCATAAGTCGGCACATCCTCCTCCGCGAAGATTCGATCGATTTCCGCGCGCTCCGCTTCTGTCAAACGCCAATCCGCCGCCGCCACATTCTCGCGCAGTTCAAACTCGTTGCGCATGCCCGCCAGCGCGACCGTCACCGCCGGATGTCCAAGCACCCAAGCCAGCGCCAACTGCGCAACCGACTTGTCATGGCGCGCCGCTATCGATTTGAGCCGCTCCACCACCCGCAACTCCTTGAGGAAATTCTCGCGCTCGAATAAGGGCAAACCGAATGCCCCGCCCTCACTCCGCCAATCCCACTCGACAAATTCTGTCTCCGGAGTAAATGCGCCCGTGAGCAGACCGAAGCCGAGACTGCCGTATGCCATGAAGCCGATTCCCTCTCTCAAGCAGTAGGGCAAGACCGCCGCTTCCATCCGCCGGTCAAACAAATGGTAGCCCACCTGATTGGCCGCCAAGCTGCCATGCTTCTGACATTCTTCCATCATGGGCACATCATAATTCGAGACGCCATAATGCCGGATCTTGCCCGCCGCTTTCATCGCTTCCAGCGCCGCCATGGTTTCATCGTGCGGCGTCTTGAGATCGGGCCAATGGATGAGCATGAGATCAATATAGTCCGTATTGAGACGTCGGAGGCAGCCCTCCGTGTGCGCCGTTATATGCGCGGCCGAAGCATCGCGCCCGACGATGGCGTCGTTGCCGCGGACTGTGGGATCATCATGAAATACGAAGCCCACTTTGGTGACCACGACCACATCCTTGCGCCGCTCCCCCAAACCCCGCGCCAGCAATTCCTCCGACGTAAATGGACCGTAAACTTCGGCCGTATCAAAAAGCGTGATGCCGTGGTCAATCGCCATATGCACCGCCCGCACGGCATCGTCAATATCGATCTCGCCATATTGCGTCGTGCCCATTTCCCAGGTGCCGAAGCCGATAGCCGAGCAAGTCAAGTCGGTATTGCCGAAGCTTCGCTGTTCCATTTCCTGTTCCTCCTCGTCACTCGCGGACTGCCGCTAGTATACCGACTTGCCATAAATTCCAAAAACCAAAGCATCTGCGCGCCAAGGCAATCGCCTCAAATCATTCTTCGCCACCGAGTACACAGAGTCTTTAAGAAAATTTCTTTGTGCCCTTTGTGTCTTTACGTCTTTGTGGTTAAAGTATTGCGATATAGTGTAAACAGTTCGGAAGTCGGCCGCGCGAGCAGCCTAGATTGCAGAGGCAAGAGAAATGGTATTGGCAGGCAATTTCACGCGTGAACACGAACAGTATCAAGTGCGCGTCGACGATTACAAAGCCTTTCGCCGCGACGGATTCTTGCATATCAAAGGCTTGGTCGCGCCCGACGAAGTGGCGGAACTGGCCCAATTCACCGACGACATGATTGCCGGCAAGACGACGATGCCGGGCATACCAGCGCCACCCGCACACCTTAGCGAAGCCGAGCGCCGCGTCTATTACGAGCGCATCCACATGCCGCACCGCGCGCTGGAGTTGGCGGAGCGCTTCCTGCTGCATCCCCGCATTGTCGATGTGCTGGAAGCGCTGATCGGACCCGATGTCCTGGCGCTGCAAACGATGCTCTTTTTTAAGCAGCCGGGCCAAGCGGGCCAAGGCTTCCATCAGGATTCTTATTACATCCCCACCCAGCCCGATACGCTGATCGGCGCCTGGCTGGCGATTGACCCGGCCGATGAGGAGAACGGCTGCCTCTGGATGACGCCCGGCTCCCAGCACGAGCCGATCTATCCCGATTGCGATGGCGTGACCCAGCAGGGCGATACCATCCTCAGCGATATCGAATCGATCAAAAGCGCCAGCCATCCCGATGTCGAGCGGAATACGCTGGCGCGGATCGCCCTGCAATATGGCAAGGAGGTCAAGGTGGAAGCCGAGCCGGGCGATGTCGTCTTCTTCGGCGGCCATGTCTTCCATCGCTCGCATCAAAACATGTCGCAGCACTCGCGGCGCGCCTTCGTCAGCCATTATTGCAACGCCCGCTCGCGGGTGCCCTGGGATCACGGCGGCAACCGAGCGCAATACGAAGACGCCGAAGCCAACGCCATGCGCAACGATCTGCATATCCTGGCCCGCGGCGCCACCCACCTGCCCTACGCCCAGCCTAAATTCGGCAACCTTTGCGCCGCCAATGCGCCCGAGCTCTACGGCGAACGCTTTGACGACAACCGCGTGAAATCGATGATGGGCGATGAATTCGGCTTCATGGTCCTCGTGCCGCATGAAGATGTCGACCACGATCACTGATATTTTTGCCATGAAGGCACAGAAATAGTAGCAAATTTGTCGTGAGAAATCGCAAATGAAGTCAGCTTGTAGGGGCGACTTAATAAGTCGCCCGAAAACCCGACCTACAGAGCGGGCGACCTGATAGGTCGCCCCTACGGCCAGACTTCTGATTTTCGCTTCATATACTTGGCGCTACTGAGCAATTAATTCTGGTTAGAGGAAACACAAAATGTTGGATTCCAACTATCCAATCAGCGACGAGCAGGCAGCGCAGTATCAACAAGACGGGCACATCCTGCTCGACCATGTCCTGCCGGCCGAGTACATTCCGCCCTACCACGACGCCATCGTGCAGACGGTCGCCGAGCGCAACACGGAGACGCGCGCGCTGGAAGACCGCGACACCTATGGCATGGCCTTCTTGCAGACGACGAATCTCTGGGAATACAGCGACGTGGTCAAGGAATACGTGATGGCGAAGCGCTTCGCCGGCATCGCCGCGCGGCTGATGGGCATCGAACGCGTGCGCCTCTATCACGATCAGGCCCTCTTCAAAGAAGCCGGCGGCGGCATCACCCCCTGGCATCAGGATCAGCATTATTGGCCGCTGGCCACGGACAAGACGATCACCATGTGGATGACGCTGGCCGATATCAGCGCCGATATGGGTACGCTGCGTTTCGCCTCCGGCTCGCATGTGGAAGGTTACCTGGGCGATATCCCCATCTCGGACGAATCCGAGACGCAGTTGCGCGACTTCGTGGAGCGGAAGGGCTTCAGGCTGGCGCAAGCCGATGCCATGAAAGCGGGCGCGGCCACCTTCCACAGCGGCTGGACCCTGCATTCGGCGCCGCCCAATTTCTCCGACCGGATGCGCCCGGCGATGACGGTCATTTATTATGCCGACGGTACGCTGGTCGGCGAACTGGATAACAAGAATCGGGTCGGCGATCGTGACCGCTGGCTGCCCGGCACGGCGACGGGCGATCTGGCGGCATCGCATTTGAATCCGGTCTTGGGTTAGATCTTGAAAATCACCCAAGTCGAAGCCATCCCCCTCTTCGCCTCATTCGCCGACGCCTTCGACGGCGACGTCCCGCCCGAGCTCTCCCTGCCCGCCTTCAGCATGAGGAACAACCCCCTCCTCGGCCAAGGCGCGGTCATCGTGCGCATCGAGACGGACGCGGGCTTGCTCGGCATCGGCGAAGCGATGGGACGGCCCGGTCCCCGCGGTACGGCGGCGCATATCAACGAGGTGCTCGCGCCCATGCTGCTGGGGCGCGACCCGCGGCACCATCAGGCGCTGTGGACCGCCATGAACGAGCAGATGCGTTTCGCGCCCATGGCCATCAGCGGCGTCGATATCGCGCTCTGGGACTTGCGCGGCAAGATCTACGGCGACTCGCTGACCAATCTGCTGGGCGGCGCCACGCGCGATGCCGTCGACTGTTATGCCAGCCCGATACCCTACATGGCGACGCTGGAAGGTTCAGCGGAGAAGGCCCGCGAGTTCGTCGCCCAGGGCTTCCGCGCTGTCAAGCTCAAAATCGGCCGCGGCATCAGCACCGATATCGCCCATGTCGAAGCTGTCCGCGACGCCATCGGTGCCGATGTCAAGCTGCTCGTCGACGCCAACGGCGCCTACACCGTCAGCGAGTCGGTGGCGCTGGCGAAAGACCTGGTCAACCTCGGCGTCTACTGGCTGGAGGAGCCGGTTCATCCGGAGTATCCCGACGACCTGGCGCGGATCCGGCGGCGGGTAGATCTGCCGGTGGTCTCGGGCGAGTGGCTGGGCAGTTGGGTGGCTTTCCGCGATCTGCTCAAGGCGGAAGCGGTTGACATCATCATGCCGAATATCACACGCTGCGGCGGCATCACGGGCATGATGAAAATCGCCGATCTGGCTATGCTCGAGAATATCACTGTCGCGCCCCATGGCGTCGGCGCCGGCATCGGCATCACGGCGGCTATTGCGGCTTGCGCGGTTATGCCGAATTTCCTGATTTACGAATACAATCAGCTATTCAATCCGCTGCGGCACACAGTCATGCGCGAGCTGATCCGCTTCGCCGACGGCGTCTTGCGACCGAATGAAGAGCCTGGATTGGGCATCACTTTGAATGAAGCGACGCTGGCGCGTTACCGAGCCGACTGAGCCTGCTCGCCCGCGGCCGGCCGCTGGTAATCATCATCGTAGCGCTTGATATCTTCCTGCTGCCAGTTGCCAAAAGCGACCTCGAGGACGCGCACCTGTGGTCCGCGGCTGCTGAGGCGATGCTTGGCCCCGGCCGGAATCCAGATCTCGGCGCCGGCTTCCGGTTCGATGATGTCATCATCCACCTGGATCAGCGCGCCTTCATCGAGCACGATCCAAAGCTCGGCGCGGGCGCTATGCGCTTGCAGGCTGAGCCGCTGCCCGGGCGCGACCGTCATCAGGCTGACGGTGACTTCTTCGTTGTTAGCATATTGCCTGAAGCTGCCCCAGGGGCGGATGACCTGGCGGCTCCTTGGCTTGGCTGCCGGTATCGGCTTAGTAATGAACTCGGACATCAACTGCCTCGTATGACTTATGCTGCTATCGTCAAGCGCGAACCAAGACTTTGGGCATGATCAGCGCCAATCCATGCTGACTGCCGAATATGCGCAGACTGTGGCTTTCGGTTTCCAGCTTGTCCAGCCGCTCATCCAGCGGATCTTCAACGCCGAATATATCGGCCAGCACATGCCGTTCCCAATGTCCCGTCCGCGCGGAGATCAGGCGCGGTTCGTCTTTGGGAATGGTCATCCTGGGATTGCATAATATCGGCGAACAGTCATGAATCGCCAGGATCCAATCCTCGCGCTTGAGCGCGGCCCGCGCCACATCCTGCAGCAGTTGCCAGGGATGCGCGTCCAGATAAATGATCCCGGGCGGGTAACGATCGAATATCTCCTCGTCGACCCGCCCGCTGACATCGCGCAGGATTAGCTCCGCTTCATCCGGTCGAAAATGGCGGACCATATCCTCAATGTCATAGGTGAAGACAGCGGTATCAAGTTGCAACTCCTCGATGCTATCCAGAATGCGTCGGGTAGAGCCGCCATGATAAGTCCCGATTTCGATGAGATTGGCCGGTCGCGCAAAGTCGAGCAAGCAATGAAGCACGAAGGCTTCCTCCGATGATGTCGTGCCAATCTGGCCCAGCTTGCCGACGTGGTCCTTGCGCGCCATCAGTCCCTGATAGGCCGACCAGAGACTGCGGATGCGCTTTGGCGCCTGCCACAAGGCATCGGCGATATCAGAGACCAAGGCTTCATGGTCGACCTGGCTGGGAATGACCGGGCGATACGATTGCGGTTTGAATGTATTCCACAAGCCGAGCAGACGAAGCCGCAAAGGAAGCACGCCTAATCCTTTTTATCTGTCTTCATTCAAGCCGCAATTCCAGAAAATTCGCCGCCAGACTCAAAACGCATCGCGACCGTAATATAAATCTCTTTGCGCCCTTTGTGGTGAAAACATTCAATATATCCACAGATTCACCACTCTCCGAAGAACATCTCCTTGCAAAATGGATCCTGACGTATTATAACATATATTGTCGTAAATTTACGAATCTCGATGGGGATGGGCGCAGGAAGGAAAATGGCAACAGCGGACGCGAGTGTCGCCCTGATCACCGGCGGCGGCAGCGGTATCGGTCGCGGCTTCGCGCTGGAAATGGCTAAGCTCAATCATATCGTGATTGTCAGTGATGTCAATGAAGATAGCGCGGAATCAGTGGCGGAGGAGATCAGAGCCGGCAGCGGCACTGCCCTGTCCCGGCAATTTGATGTCCGCGATAGTGCGGCCGCGGCCGCGCTCGTGGATGAATTGCTGGCGCGTTACGGGCGGATTGACGCGCTCTTCGCTAATGCCGGCGTCGTCGGGCCGGCCGACTTCTGGTCGATTGAGCCGAGCGATTGGGATGCCCTGCTGGGCATAAACGTCAAGGGAGTCGCCCTGATTTCCCAACTGGTGGCGGAGCAGATGAAGCGGCAGCGGCGCGGACGCATCATCATCACCGCTTCTTATAATGGTGTTCGGGTTGCCGAGCATGTCATCCCCTACCGCGTCAGCAAAGCCGGCGTTCTGATGTTCAGCAAATGTCTGGCCCTCGTGATGGCGCCCTATGGCGTGACGGTCAACGCCATTTGCCCCGGTGTGACGCCGACCCCGCTGCAATTGGAATACGCCGAAGCGCTGGCGGAAACGCGGGGCATAACGCTGGACGAATATCTCAAAGAACGGCGCTCGCGCATCCCCATGGGCGAGATGACGACGATCGAGGACCTGAACGCCCTGGCGCGATTTCTGGTATCCGACGAAGCCCGTATCATCACCGGCCAGGCCATCGCCGTTGATGGCGGCGTGATGGCATCCTCTTGAATGGACCGAGCATGAGCCTGGATCACTACCGCAAGGGCGAAGGATCGATACCGGAGACGATGCGCTCCTGGGTTCTCTTCGGCGCGGGCATGGAGAATTTCGGACGCGATGACGCCCCCATAATTGAAGACACGCCGAGCGCCGGCGCCGATCAACTGCTGGCGCGGGTCGATGCGATAGGCATTTGCGCCTCCGATGCCAAGATGATCCGGCTGGGCGATGAATATCCCCTCTTCCGCGGGCGCGACCTGGCGGCCAACCCGGCGCGCATGGGGCATGAACTGGCGCTGACGGTTGTCCGTGTGGGCGACCGTCTCAAAGGGCAATATCAGGTCGGGCAGCGGCTCGGCGTACAACCCGATGTCTATTATCAATCGAAGCGCAGCGCCATCGGCATGATCCTCCCCGGCGGCATGACGCAGTATATGGAGCTAGGCGCAGAGATCTTGCAGGGCGATGACGGCGCTTATGTGCTGCCGGTCGCTGATGCGCTCTCTTACGCCGATGTGGCGCTCAGCGAGCCCTGGGCTTGCGTCGATGCCGCCTACCGCCCTTTCCGCCGCACCCGCCCATTGCCGGGCGGCCTACTCTGGATCAACGGAGGCAGCGACTGGTTTGAGCTCGATTTCGACCTGGAAGCCCGCCTCGTGATCGCGAGCGACCTCAGCGAAAAGACAAAGGCGCAGTTGCGGGCGCGCGCCCAGCGCATCGTATGGGCCGACGGCATGACGGCGGAGCAAGTCGCGCAGGAGTATGGCGACGGCGGCATCGACGACATTATTCTGCTGGAGCCGGAAGCCGAGCAGCTTGTATCGGCGCAGCGCGCATTGAACCAGCGTGGCACGCTGAGCATCGGCGCCCGCGGCTCTGTCGGCGCTGCCGAAATCGACATCAGCCGCATCCATTACGACTTCATCGCTATCATGGGCACATCCGATCAATCAATCGCGGCCGCCTACAGCGCCGAGCAGAACCGCAGTGAGCTGGCGCGACGCGGTACGCTCCTGATCCACGGTGGCGGCGGGCCGATGGGGCAGATGCACCTGCAACGCGCTCTCACCATGCCGGAGGGACCAAGCGTCATTATCGTGACCAATCGCGGTCTGAAACGCTTGCGCGCCTGCGAAGAACGTTACGCCGACTTGGCGGCCGAGCGAGGCATCCGCTTGATCGCGCTGAGCCCGCGCCAGGCGCCGGGGCGGCTGGAAGCGCTGGTGAACGAGTTGGGCGGCTGCGATGACATCCTGATGATATTTCCTTCTTTAGCCGAGACGGAGCGCTTGCCCGCTCTGCTGAAAGCCGGCGGGGTCATCAACCTCTTCGCGGGCTTGCCGCCCGGCAATGCCATCGCCGTCGATATCGACCGTCTCATCAGCGATGGCTGTCAAATCATTGGCACGAGCGGCTCCTCGTTGGCCGACCAGGCGCGCGTACTGCAGAAAGCGGCCGCCGGGCAAATCGCGCCGGCCGGCATCATCAGCGCAGTGGCTGGTTTGGACGCGGCAAAAGAAGCCATTCACGCGGTGAACGAGCGCCGTTATTCCGGGAAAATCATCTTATATCCCGCTTTAGCCGGCTTGCCGCTAACCAGCATTGCCGCGCTGAGCCAGCGTTTCCCGACAGTGCGGCAGTCGCTTGGCGCGGAGGGCAGTTGGACAAAAGCGGCCGAAGAAGCGCTATTCCGCGAGGTTCTGGATTGAAGCGATATCCACATGTCCATGCGCGAAAGAAAGCAAAAGCGCCGCAAGAATCACCGCGCTGAATGCGCGCCAATAGATTAGCCCCGGGACGCAGGGTATCCCGGGAGAGGAGAAATAAGAATGTTGCCAGAAGCAAGACGCCGCGCCATTCTCAACCACCTGGCCCAGATCGGCAGCGGCACAATCGCGGACCTCAGCGCGCGCTATGACGTCTCCACAATGACCATCCGCCGCGACTTGCGGATACTTCAGCGGGGCGGTTATATCACGATGTCGCATGGCGGCGCGGTCTATGATGGCGATGCCTTCCAACAAAACACATCGCATCACATCAAACGAGCGACTATCCACGCCGCCGAGAAGCGCGCCATCGGCCGCTATGTGGCGACGCATTTCGTCGATGATGGCGATGTGCTTTTTCTCGATTCCGGCACGACGGTCCGCGCCATCCTGCCCTTCTTGCGCGACCGGGCCAATCTGACCGCGGCCACCAACAGCGCCCGAACGATAGAATCCCTGTTTCGCCACCTGCCCAACAGCGACATTTTGGGCACGGGCGGGCTATTGAGCTCGGTCGCGCAATCATTCGTAGGCCCGACGGCCGAACGCTTCTTCGACGATTTTTTCGCGCGGGTGGCTTTTATCTCCGGCATCAGCTTCTCGATAGGGACCGGGCTGGCCGATTC
This sequence comes from Anaerolineae bacterium, assembly GCA_022822545.1. Lineage (GTDB taxonomy): Bacteria > Chloroflexota > Anaerolineae > Aggregatilineales > Phototrophicaceae > UBA6055. The sequence goes on along the minus strand of JAJEBE010000056.1, from coordinate 62,989 downwards.
CCAACTGCTTGATACAGCGGTTAAGAAAGCGATGATACGCTCTGCCGATAGCAGCATCGTCCTGCTCGATTCGAGCAAGCTGGGCAAAACCGCCATGGTGCAAGTGCTGGCGACCGAAGAGATCAAGACTCTGGTCACGGACGAAGGCATCTCGGACGCCATGCGCAAAGACATCCTTGACGCCGGCATTGACCTGCATATCGCGCCCTTGACTTCGATTGACTAAGTGCTGAAAAAGGCATCCAACTGCGCCCGGGTCGGCAAGCCAGCGATAACGCCGAGGCGCGTCGCCGCATAAGCCCCCGCGCGGACCGCCACACCCACGGCATCGTCCAGGTCCAGGCCTTCACCCAGGCTGACCGCCAGGGCGGCGTTGAAGCTGTCGCCGGCGCCGGTGACATCCACCGCCTGGATGGGCACAGCGGGTATCTGCCGCGCGCCGGACTGCTTGACGATGAGCGCGCCTCGTTCGCCTTGCGTGATGACGACGCTGCCGACGCCGTATGCGAGCAACTCCCGCCCCAGGTCGCCCTCGTCGATAGCGGCGTCCGGCGGCAGGCCCAGCAGTATCCGCGCCTCTATCGCGTTAGGGGTCAGGATATCAACCGAAGCCAGCAGGTCGGGATCGGCCGGGCGTGCCGGCGCCGGATTCAAGATCGTCAATGCTCCGCCCGCCTTGCCCGCTGCCAGAGCCGCCGCGACCGTCTCCGGCGGAACTTCAAATTGGGTCATGAGGATATCGCTCTGGGCGATAATCCCGGCGCGCTCGCCCACCTGAGCCGGCGTCATGCGCATGTTGGCGCCCATATCCACCGTTATCCAGTTTTCACCATCGGGCAGGATGTTGATAAAACCGACGCCGCTGTTGATATTCGCCAAGCGATGAATGTGATCTGTGCTCATGCCTTCCTCGGCGTAGATTTGCAGAGCCAAATCGCCGAAGATGTCATCACCGAGGCAGGCCAGCAGTTGCACATCCGCGCCGAGGCGGGCGGCGGCGATGGCTTGATTGCTGCCTTTCCCGCCGGGACCAATATCGAAGGAATCCCCAACGACATTTTCGCCCAACACCGGCATGCGCGGCACGCGGATGGTCAGCCCTTGGACGTAGCTGCCGACAACGAATATCCTGGTCATTCGCAGCGCCTCCTTATTGACCGCCCGCTCGCACAATTACTTCCGCCGGCCGCCAGTCTTCGCCAGCCATATCCAGGCCCTCCGCCTCCAGCGATTCGAGCGCCTGCTTCACCAGGTCGTCGCGGTAGGCGCCTTCGGCCGGTTCTTCACCGAGCGCGCCTATTTCAAGCATCCACTCGACCGTCTGCCGCCACAAACCTTCATCCATCACGCCGATGCCGGCCGGCGACGGCCAGATCAGCTTGTTGACCTCGTTCATCTGCCAACGCTGATGGCTCTCGCCCAGCGATGGGTCGATCTCGCGCAGGATGCGCACGCAGTCATCGGCTTTATCGCGACAGTGGACCCAGGCGCGCAAGGACGCCCGGAGCAGCGCCAGAGCGATGGCTTCATTGCCCGCCTCCCTCAGCCAATCGGCGCGGACGATGATATGATCTTGCAGCATCGCCACGCCGATATCGTTCATGTCAATCACGTTGAGATCCGCTTCCCGGTACAACTCCCCGGTCGCTGGATTCACCTCCCCCAGCAGTCGTCCATACCAGTTGTAGATCAAGGCCTGCCCGGCCTCAATCTCGCCCTTCAGCAGGGGTTCGAGATTGAAAGGCTGCTCAACAAGCCTGAGATGCTCGCCGCTGTATGGATCGGAACCCATGCGGAAAGTCATGGCGTACAATTCGAATTCATTCCCGTCAGGCCAATAGCCGAGCGTCTTGAGGACCAAGTCGGTCAGCGTCTCGATTTCCGCTTCGGCGAAGGAGACCAGCACCGTCCCGCTGCGCTGGAATATCTGCGCGATGTTGACCAGGTCCGCGCCCGCTTCATTGGCTTGCAGGACTTTCGGCGTCCAGGTCACTCCGAATTCGGCATCCCCGTCCATCACAGCTTCAGCAGGCAAGATATCGCCCGTGCTTTCGAGGATGCTGACATCCAGCCCCTCGTCACGAAAAAAGCCCATGTCCCGCGCCGCGTAGAAGCCGGCGAATTGCGCCTGCGGCACCCATTGCAGTTGGATGCGAATCGGCGCGAGTTCATCGTCCGCACTGGCGGCGGCCCCCGCAAGCAGAAGCAGCAGAACAAGCAAGAAACAAAGTCGCATCATCAGTTTTCTCCTCCATGCTTTTGATCTCTTGTAGATACCCGCTTGACCCAGGGCAATCGCATCAAATTATTTCTTAGCGCCGAGAACAGCGAGGGGCGGGTAGACACTGACCCCCGGCACAGAGTTTAATATTTGCCAGAGAAGTTATCATGCAGTCAGCAGGCAGCCACTCCCAGAAAGTGTTTGTTTTCAATTTGTTCATTGTCCAAAACGGACAAAGTCGGACAAAGAAAAATATTTTTCGGACAATAGACGCGGTTTTCTGACCGAAACGGAGAAAACACCGGGGGCGGCCGGTATGATTTTGGTATGCCAACGCAGCGGCGCAAGAGCCGGCATCGAGGGGGGGAATCGGCAGCGGGCATGAGTTGGGCGCCGCGATTGAGAGGCTGCGAAAATTGATCCATAGAGGGAGTGTATCATGATTTCGAGCAGAAGGAAAGAACGGATGTTCGCAGTTTTTGGAGATTGCCGAAAAGCGATTTCGGGCGTCTGGCAGAGTCGCGCCGACACTGACCGTCGGTCGCGTGCTGCCGCTGCGACTTGTGGTTTCGGGCGACATGGTATGTCGCCCCTACAGATCGTTGGTTTAGCGAAATTGAGTTTGAATGCTGTCTTCGCGGCGGATGTCAATTTCGATGCGATTGCCCGGCTGCTTGACCTCGGATTTTTGGCGACGCCGCCTCTTCCAACCTATACTCCAAGAATAAAATAGTTCTTGAAACGTATAGAGGCAGATTGCGATGGCGAATATAAGCGTTGAAAGAGATGGACTTGTTGACGGCATGCCGCGCGACGAACGCGGCTATTGGCGACCGGACAAAGATATCGGCCTGCCGAACCCGGTATTCTCCTGGCCGCCGAAGCCGGTGAAAATCGCGAAATGGCTAAAAGCATATCTCTGGCCTTTCACCATCATCTACATTGCAGTGACGATATTGACCTGGCTATACCTCACGCCGGAGCTGACGCGAATGACCGAATTACGCGCCGGCTGGATCCTCGAAATATTTCTCCGCAACCAACTTATGCTGATCGGCCTGGCGACCGTCTTGCATGTTCGCTTGTGGGGGCGGAAGGCCCAGGGCTATCAATACAAGTGGTCGACCAAATGGATGAGCAAGAGCAAGAAGTTCCTCTGGAACGACCAGGTCCGCGATAATGTCTTCTGGAGCGTCGCCGGCGCCGGCACGGTCTGGACCGCCTTCGAGGTCCTGATGCTCTATGCCTACGCCAATGGCCATATCGCCTATATTGACCCGCGGGAGCAGCCGGTCAGTTTTGCCTTGATTCTCTTGCTCGCCCCTCTCTGGTACAACTTCTATTTCTATTGGGCGCACCGCCTTCTGCACACCCGCTTTCTTTACAAGGTCGCGCATTATGTGCATCACAAGAACATTGACGTCGGTCCCTGGTCGGGCGTGTCGATGCACCCGATCGAACACGTATTCATGTACGCCAGCATGCTGATCCATCCGCTCATCGGCGCCCATCCCTTGAACATGATCTTCCAGGGTCAATTCGTCACCTTCGGCTCAATCGTGGGGCATGGGGGCTTCGAGGATATGGTCATCAAAGACGGCGTGTCGATCCCCTTCGCCAACTACTGGCATTCCTTGCATCATCGCTACTTCGAGTGCAATTACGGCGAGCCGGCCGTGCCCTTCGATCATATCTTCGGCACCAACTACGATGGCAGCCCGGCGGCGCGGGAGAAGATGTTGGCCAGGCGACGGGCGATGCACGGGAGTTAGAAATCAAGTCAAGAACAACTGCAAAGTACGCCCGCGAATATCGGGCGTTTTCTTTTCTTAGAGCATTCCCTACCACCCGACGAGACAAGATTCGCGAACCCCGCACTGAGCCCGCCGTCAGACCGGCGGCGATATGCCGCTGCATGAAGATATAGAAGACGATCATGGCCGACGCCGGTGGCTCGCCCTTACCAATCATGATGTTGCCGCTCCCCGACCGCCACCGATGTTCAACCGAATTTGCAATTCCAGAATCGAATCAGGTACAATCAGGATGATGATAATATTTGATATTACATTTCTGAGACTGATTCTCGAGAAGTGAATCAGAAAGATTTTGCCAACTCGGGGCGCAATTTGAGGAGCGATACAATGTGCGTTAAAGCGACGCGACAAATGAATCCGTGGCGCAGTTGGATTGGCTTTGCCAGCGTACGCGCCTGGCTGCTGTCGATGGCGGTATTGGCGTTGCTGCTGCTTTTCGCCGCTCTGCTGGCGCTGCCAATTCCGGCGCCCATGCGGCCGGCTGCACGGCATACGTGAATCGGGACATATCCTCAGGAGCTTCGGACGGCGTTCGTCTCTATTTCAAATCATTATGCCGCCGTCCTTGGGGGCTGTTTTGGCGGTGTCAGCGCCGGTTTCACTGGTGGGCGGCTGTCTGTACTATGACTCTTTTGGCGAGACGGATCACATGTACCCAGATGTAACGACAGGAGCGTGGACAATGCCCCACGACATCCTCACCATCGGTGAAGCGCTGGTCGAAGTCATGTGGACTGACATCGATCAGCCGCCGGACCAGCATAAACCGTTCATTGGACGACTAGCGAAATGATTTGATCTACAGCTTGACCATCGTTGCAACGAAACGAAGCAAAATACAGGAGTCTAGAAATCATGTTTAAGCGCCTCATCATAGTGATCTGTAGTCTTCTTTTCGTCGCTGTCGCTTCCGCGCAAGACTCGCAGACAGAACCATCAACACAAATCGACAACTGCTGTCTCGCCGGCTGGAATTGCACCTTCGACTTTGACTTCGTCATGGGCAAATGGACATACGACGATAATGCTGGGCAGTGCTTCTCACCGAGGCAAGAGACCGTCGATGGCGTGATCATTGAAGGCTCAGACCTTTTCATTAAAGGGGTAAAATACGCCTTTGATCTGATCCAAGCCAGTTCGCCGGAATGGCATACCTTAGTTACCAGCGGCGCGGTCAAGATCCGCGAGGCTTATGGCAAGATCGGCACAGGCACGCTGGAACAGTCGCTGAATCTAAAAGATATAAGTACATATCCCGCGGATTCGCCTCTAGCCCAGTTGGCCGCGGACATCGTGATGCGCAATTGCCATATCCACAAATGGCTCGCCGAGAACGGGGCGCCGGCGCCTGAAATCGCATCGATTTCGGAAGTCGCTGACTGCGGGACAGTTTCAATAGAAGACCTACTTGATATCTTCTCCCCCTGGCTGTGCACGCAGGGTCAGAATTTGCTTGACGGGGAAATGGCCGCCTATAAGGACCAGCGATGCGACTACCGGCGGATTCCGCTGCATGGAACGGTCATTGACGGGCCAGAAACCTTTGCCAGGCAAATTTTGGCAGCGTTGAATTTGCTCAAAGACAGAGCGCCGCAGTGGTACGCTTACGTCGTACTGGGACCGACCAGGATCCTCGGCGGTCCCTCGATAACTGGTTCACGCGCTCATCAAGGCAAAATCTCAATTGCGCCTAGCCATGCCAACGAGAGCACCATCACGCTGGCCGGTACCCTTTTGCATGAATCCTGCCACATTAATCGAGTGCGCCACATAGCCCCCGGAACGACTGATCCATTTGATACGGTTGAAGGCTTCTCGCTAGAAGAGAACATCTGCGAAGTGATGAGAGTTGGGGCGCTGAAAGAGGTCGATCCCTCGAGGCCGCCCAATCCCTGGCTCCAGGCGGCGCTCGATCATTATTACAGTAATGGTGGCGCCTATGATCTTCAAGCTGCTGCGGACAGGGAGCGAGAACTGGCCGTGCGTCTCCTTGCGACTATAATGCCCGGGACCACTGTATCGCCCGCGACCACACCAACGCCCGAGCCCATTCTTACGTCCGAGCCTACTCAAACGCCCGGGACCGCACCAACGTCCGAGCCCACTCTAACGCCCGAGACCGATGACCGCGAGATATTTGGCAATTGCTGTAACGAAGGCTGGGACTGCCAGCACGACCAGGAGTGGATGAACGGGTACCTGGCTTATCAGAACAATGAATGCGCCGGTCCGCCGCAAGTCGGCAGTTGCTGTTATGCCGGCTGGGAGTGCAGTTTTGACTTTGACTGGATAGCGGGGAAATGGGCCTACGACGACAACGACAGGCAGTGCTCTTCACCCATTCAGGAAACAGTCGATGGCGTGATTATTGAAGGCTCTCGCGAATTTATTGACCAGGTAAAAGGCGCCTTGGAACTGATCAAAAGCAAGTCGTCGGCATGGTATACCCTTGCGATCAACGGCGCGCTCAAGATCCGCGAAGCATGGAACTATGTCGACTCAAGAACCTTGGAACGGTCGATGAGCTTGCGTTCAATTGATGATCAGTCCCCGAGATTCACTCTAGACCGGGTGGCCTCGAGCATTTTGATGACGAATTGCCATTTGTATAGATGGCTCCCACAGGCAAAGGTATCGTATCCTGATTGGCAACCGCTCGCGGAAGAAGCGCTGTGCGATTCAGCAACGGATGCTCAGTTGCGTGATCTGCTGACGGGGCCACCTGTGACCGCGACGGATATGCCCACGAATACGCCCTTGCCAACCGACACGCCAACGCCGACGGACACGCCAACAGCAACTGCTACGGACACGCCGGTCCCGGTGCCTGGGCAAGTGTCTGGTCTGACGGTGGCGCTATCGGACGGCTCGGTGTCTTTGTCTTGGGATGCGCCCGCGGACGGGGACGAGGTCAGCGGTTATCGCATCTGGCGCCGTCTGCCCGATATGGACGAGGACGAGGCTAAGGTGCTCGTGGACGATACCGGCAGCACGGCGACCAGCTACATCGATGATAGCGCTGTAGCCGGACAGACACACATCTATCGTGTGCAAGCGCTGGGCAGCAGCGGGGAGGGAGAACAGTCGCAGCCAGCTCAACTCCTCATGCCGACTAATACACCCGTCCCGACGGACACGCCAACGGCAACAGCAACAGACACGCCAACAGCGACCGCAACCGAGACGCCAACGAATACAGCGACGCCCGCCCCCGCGCCCGGCTGCGTCAACGTGGGCCCCGGGACCTACTGGCAATTCCCCGACAGCAATTTCTTGACTGGCGCGGTCGACTTGCATGATTCGGATCAATGCGATTCAACCGGGGAGTCGCAGCAAGTCGGCGCGGGCGGCTATGTCTTTACAAGCGATGGTCAAAGCGCTGCTGAATCGCTCTGCCTCGCCGGCCACGGCGGCAGTGGAGCATACCAAGCCCAGCAACAGACATTCAATCTCGGTCTCTATGCCTGCCGCTTGATTCCGCCAACGGCGACTGATACGCCCACGGCGACAGACACGCCGACGGCGACTGCAGCGCCGCAACAGAAGCAGCAACTCAATGTCGATGCGCCAGCGCCCACAGGCTCGGTCAGCTGCGAGAATCAAGTGGTCAACGGCGCGCATCAATTCACCTGCGCCTTTACGCTGCACAACAGCGACGCGACGATCCGGATCGTCGGTTGGCTCGACCAGGATTCAGTGCGCGAGCCGATATTAGGCTATAGAGAGACAACTGACGGCATCTATACATCGAGCATTTACCCCGACGAATGTGGTCGGACTATCTTGGGCCAGGCAATCGCGCTTGACAGGCGGAACAATTATCTGGCGGAGGTCGATTTTACGCACGAGTTGCTCTGCCCGACCTTGACGCCAGCGCCGCCTCAACAGCAGCAGCAAGTCCAACCAACAGACACGCCAACGGCAATGCCGACGGACACGGCAACGGCGACCGGGACCAGTACACCAACAGCGACCGGGACGCCAACAGCCACCGCGACCAGTACGCCGACAGACACGCCGATCCCGCCAACGGATACCCCGATCCCGCCAACAGACACGCCGATCCCGCCAACGAACACGCCAGTCCCGCCGACCAATACACCAGTCCCGCCAACGAACACGCCAATCCCGCCGACAGACACGCCGATTCCGCCAACGAACACGCCTGTGCCAACGAATACACCAATCCCGCCTACCAATACACCCGTGCCGACTGACACGCCGATTCCGCCTACCAATACACCTATACCCGGGCCACCCGGGCGCGCCTCCGACTTGACGGCGTCGCTCTCCGACAGCTCGGTCTCGCTGAGTTGGAGCGCGCCGGCCGACGGCGGCCAAGTCAGCGGCTATCGCATCTGGCGGCGGCTGCCGGACAAGGGTCAGAAACAACTAGCTGCGCTTGTCGATAACACGGGCAGCGCGTCAACCAGTTATGTTGACAACAGCGCCGAGGTCGGCCAGAAGCACATCTACCGCGTGCAGGCGCTGGGTCCCGGCGGCGAGGGCAAGCGGTCGAAGCCGGCGGAGATCGTCATCAGGCAATAAGAGGGAGGGCGCCATTGCGCCAAGTGGTGGAGATCAAAGCGGGCGACACAAGGGGCGATCCTAGAGATTGCCTACAGGATGTAGATTCGCTGATTACTCCCCGCCGAGGCGCAACTTCACTTCAAGCGGTTCCCATGATTCACCGGTGACGTCGTAGCCGTCCGCCACCAGCAACTCGATTGCCGCCGCCGCCAGGTCAGTGCGATAGGCATCCATGCCCGGCGCTTCGCTGATGACCAGTCCTTCAAGCGCGACCGCGACCGTCTGCGCCCAGAGTTCCTCGTCCATGATGCCGATGCCCGCCGGCGAGGGCCAGATCAGCTTGTTGACTTCGTTGAGCTGCCAGCGCTGATGACTTTCTCCCAGCGTCGGCCCCCGCTCCAGCACGATTTCGACGCAGTCATCGGGCTGATCGCGGCAGTAAACCCAGCCGCGAAAGCTGGCTTTCAAGAAAGCGATAGCCAAATCCGCGTTTCCCGCCCCCGTCAACCATTCGCGCGAAGCGAAGATATGATCGGGCAGCATGGCCGTGCCGACATCGTTGAAGTCGATGACGCTCAGATCTTCCGGCTGATACAGTTCGCCCGTGTCCGGGTTGACCGCTTCCAGGACCTGCGCGTATTCGTTATAAGTCATGGCCTGCGCCGCATCCACCTCGCCATTCAGCAGCAGCGACATATCAAAGCCCTGCTGCACGATGGTCACATCATCGGGATTATCGGGATTGATGCCGGCCGCGCGCAGCGCCACAAAAAGCTCGTGCTCGTTGCCAAAGCCCCAGGTCCCGACCCGGCGGCCGCGCAGATCCTCTACCGTTTCGATGCCGCTGTGGACGAAAGCGACTTCCAGGGTAGCGCTGCGCTGGGATACCTGCGCGATGTTCACCAAGCCCGCCCCATGTTCGTTGGATTCCAGCACCCGCGGCACCCAGCCAAGGCCGAATTCGGCCGCGCCCGCCAGCACAAGCTGCTGCGGCACGATCTCCACCGAACCATCGAGCAAGCTGACATCCAGCCCTTCTTCTTCGTAGAAGCCGAGATCGACAGCGGCATAATAACCGGCAAACTCGGCCTGCGTGACCCAATGCAGTTGGAAGCGCAGCGGAATCAATTCATCGTCTTGCGCCGCGCTGAAAGAAGTCAAGCAGGCCAAGCCGAAGAGCAGCAAAGCGCAGCGAGACAAAAAACACGCCCACCAATGATGATGAGCGCGTTGTGAAGCCCCTCCCCCAAAATGAGGGAGGGGTTTGGGGTGGGGGTCCAAAAGACTACTCGCCGCCGGGACGCAGCTCAACTTCGACAGGTTCCCACATGTCGCCAACCACATCGACACCGTCCATCGCCAGCGAATCCAGCGCCGCCTGCGCCAGGTCGCTGCGGTAGGCGTCCATGCCCGGTTCTTCGCTGATGACCAGCCCTTCAATCGAAACGGCCACCGTCTGCGCCCAGAGCTCCTCGTCCATAATGCCGATGCCGGCGGGGGACGGCCAGATCAACTTGCTGATCTCGTTGAGCTGCCAGGTCTGGTGGCTCTCGCCCAGGGTCGAGCCGTTGTCCAGCACGATCTCGACGCATTCATCCGGATTGTCCCGGCAGTGGATCCAGCCGCGGAAGCTCGCTTTGAGGAAGGCGACAGCGATATCTTCATTGCCATCTTCCGCCAGCCAGTCGGCATTCACGAAGACATGATCTTGCAGCATCGCCGTGCCGACATCGTTGAAGTCGATGACGTTCAAGTCTTCCGGCTGATACAACTCGCCGGTATCAGGATTGACCGCTTCCAGGACCTGCGCATATTCGTTGTAGGTCATGGCTTGCGCCGCGTCCAGCTCGCCGTTGAGCAGCAGCGACATATCGAAAGGCTGCTGAATGACGGTGACGTCATCGGCGTTTTCCGGGTCGATATCGACCGCGCGCATGGCGGCGAAGAGCTCATGCTCGTTGCCGAAGCCCCAGGTGCCGATGCGCATGCCGGCGAAGTCCTCCACCGATTCGATTCCCGTATCGACGAAAGAGACTTCCAGCGTGCCGCTGCGCTGGAAGACCTGCGCGATGTTCACCAGGTTCACGCCCTGCTCGTTCGATTCAAGCACCTTGGGCACCCAGGCCAAGCCGAATTCAGCGCCGCCGGAAGCGACGACTTGCTGCGGCACGATCTCGACCGCGCCCTCCAAAATAGTGACGTCAAGCCCTTCTTCTTCGTAGAAGCCGAGGTCGACGGCGGCGAAATAGCCAGCGAATTGCGATTGCGCCACCCACTGCAATTGCAGGTTGACCGATGTCAGATGGCCATCGGCGACGGCGGCGGAAACGCCAAGAAGCAATACAAGTACGACCAGCAATCCAAGCAGTCTACGCATGATGTTTTCCTCCATCAACTTTGACTAATTGCGCAATCGTGATGGGCCGGATTATAACCCATGCACGGACTGACCAACACATACCCCTAGTCCGCAAAACAATCGCTTCAAATTATTTTTCACCACAAAGACACAAAGGCACAAAATTTAAGTTTGAAATGGCTCTTACTCTGTGCTCTCTGTGTCCTCTGTGGTTAAATTCTGTTTGTTTTTCTCGCCGCTGTGAATTTCAATTTTGACGCGATTGCCCTAGCCCCCCTCCCGAAACGACACATGCCAGGGCATCAGCCGCCGCTCCAAATATAGAACGACCAGATAAAAAGCGATGCCGATGATCGAGGCCATCATGATGGCGGCCCAGGCTTTGGCGAAATCAAAAGCCGATGCTTCCTGCGTGATATAAACACCGAGCGTCGCCCGCGGCCCGCCGAAGAATTCAGCCACGACCGCGCCGATCAAACTCAAGGCGCTGGCCACGCGCAGAGCGCTGAAGATATAAGGCAGGGCGTTGGGAATCCGCAACTTAAGCATGATGTCAGCCGGCTTGGCCGCGTAAGAGCGCATCAATTCCAGTTCCTCCGCGTCCACCAGGGTCAAGCCGCGCACGGTGTTTATCATCGTGGGGAAGAAGACGATGATCGCCACAATCGCCATCTTCGAGGCCGGGTTGGTGATGCCGAACCAGTTATTCATGATCGGCGCGAAGGCGATGATGGGCACGGAATTGGCGGCGATGGCGAAGGGCATGGTCGCCTCGCTGACGATGGTCCAGCGCGAGGTGATCAACGCGACCAGAATGCCGCTCCCGCAGCCGATGATGAAGCCGCCGAAAGCCTCCCAGAAAGTCGCGCCGCTGGATTCAAACAAGATCGAACGTTCATCCGGCGCCAGCCAAAGCTCCACTTGCTGCCAGAATTCGCTGAATATCGCTGACGGTTTCGGCAGCAGGAACTGCTGAATATCAAAAATCACGACGAGGACTTCCCAGAGCACGACGACGCCGACCGCGATCGCCATGGTCGGGAAGTACCAGGCCAACCGCCCCTTCCATGAAGATCCTTTTCCGCTTTCAGCCGCTGCCATCATTCCACCTCATGCGCGTCGCGCAGCAAATCGCGGACGCGCGCCACCAATTCGACATAAGCGGGATCAACGCGCGTATTAAAGTCGCGCGGATAAGGCAGTGAATTGCTGACAATCTCGGTGATGCGCCCGGGGCGCGGGGACATCACCACAATGCGGTTGGACAGGAAAACCGCCTCGGCGATGCTATGCGTGACGAAGATGATGGTCTTGCCCGTCTGCCGCCAGATATTAAGCAGCTCGAGGTTCATCCGCTCGCGGGTGAATTCGTCCAGCGCGCCGAAAGGCTCGTCCATAAGCAGCACGGACGGGTCAAAAGCCAGCGCCCGCGCGATGGAGACGCGCTGCTGCATCCCGCCGGAGAGCTGCCAGGGATAATGCTCCGCGAAATCGCCCAGCTCGACCATGTCCAGCATGGCCAAGGCCAGCTCCCGCCGCTCATCGCTGGAATATCCCATCACCTCCAGCGGAAGCTGCACATTCTTGATCACGCTGCGCCATTCGTAAAGCGTCGCCGCCTGGAAAACCATGCCATAATCGCGATCGAGCCGCGCTTGCTGCGGCCGCTTGCCATTGACCAGGAGCTCGCCGGAACTGGGCTGCAACAGGTCGCCGATCAGGCGCATCAGCGTCGACTTGCCGCAGCCGGAAGGACCGATCAGCGAGATGAATTCGCCCGCTTCGATTTCCAGGTTGATATCTTTTAAGGCGATGACCTCTTCATCCGAACCGGGATTGAAGACCTTGTTGATGTCACGAGCCGAAATGACGATGTCTCTTGTTTCTGCTCCCATGCCGAATCCTAATCCAACTCGCGCACATAACCCCGCAAGGCGAAGCGTTCAACCAAAGTGACGGTCACAAAAAAGATGATGCCGATTGCCGCCGCCATCACAATCGACGCCCAAAGCTTCGGCGTCGAGACCAAACTGTAATCCGAACTGAAATCGAGGATGGCTCGCCCCAAGCCATCGCCGATGCCGGAGGGCAGCTCGCCGATGATGGCGCCGACCACGCTCGCCGTCGCCGAGACTTTCAGCGCGGTGAAAATATAGGGCAGCGCCGCCGGCAAGCGCAACTTCCACAAGATCGTCCAGCGCCCCGCGGCATAGGAGCGCATCAACTCGACTTGTTCCGCCGCCGGCGATTTTAAGCCGCGCAAGGTATTGATCGTCACCGGGAAGAAGGTCAGATAAGCGGCGATGACCGCGACCGAGAGTTGACCCGCCCCCAGCCAGATGACCACCATCGGCGCGATCGCTAGGATGGGCACCGTCTGCGAAGCGACGACATAAGGCAGCAGACCGCGCTCCAGCAAACGTGAATGAGCGAAGACCGTGCCGAGCGCGAAACCCAGCGCCGCGCCAAAGACAAAACCGAATATCGCCTCGCTCAGCGTATACATGCCGGCATCGGCCAGGATGCTCAAAAGCAGCAACTCGCCGTTGCGCCGCGCCGGCTGCAAGAATGCTTCCGCGATCATTTGCAGATGTGGCAAGTTCAAGTCGTTGAGGATCTTCAAATCGAGCAGGACGAGGCTGCGCGGCCGACTGAGAAATCTCTCCTCGGCGAAATCGCCAGCCACCGTCCCGATCTCCCCGCCAAAGACATCGCGCGCGGCGCTCGCCTGACCCGCGTCATCCGCTCGCAAGGCGATGCTCAGCCGGCCCGGAAACGCCGGACTAATCGGCAAGAAAGCGACGCCTTCGTTTCTATCCAGCCGCGCCAGGTAGCGCAGATCCTGATACGGCAGTTCGCCAGCCTCATCGTCATCGGGGGGATACGGCGGCATGAGGTCATCAAGGTCTTTGCGGTCGGCGATGACATAATCGACCGCGCCGCTTTCCAGGGCGCCCAACGCCTCCTCCATGCTTGGCAGAGCCTGGTAGGTCCAGCGCTGTTGCGGCAAGAGGATCTTGTAATTGACGGAATCGGCGAAGGCTTTGCTCGCTTCCCAGCCGCCCAGGAATATGGACAGCGCCAGGAAGAAACCTACCAGGCGGCTGACCCGCCCCGGCGCCAAAGCCAGCGCGGTCACAAGCGTCAGAACGGCGGCGACCAGGAGCGTCAGCGCATTGCTGCCTTCGAGCGAGGGCACCAAGAAGAACAGTCCGTCCAGCATCAAGATAGCGGCGAAGTACAAACGCCCCGCGCGCTGCGGACGGAGCGCCACAGTCAGCGCGGCATAAACGAGCAAGGCGATGATGACGCCGTAATAGAGTGTGCGGAAGTTGCGGATGCTATCGTATAAAATGGCGGGATCAAGCGCCTCCATGCCGAGTTGATTCGCCCAGTGGTCGGCATATTGCGCCAGCGGCGAGAGGATTTCCTCCGGATCATTGCCGCTTTGATCCGCCATCCAGGTCGCCAGGCGGCCCAGCGTCGATTCCGCCAGCGCTTCCTCTTCCAGTTGCGACCCGCCGAAATCGCCCAGCGCATTGACAACAAACAGCAAAGCCAGCAGGGTCAAGCCGATCAAGAGCGGTTTCCGCCAACGCTTGGCGGGGCTCTTAGTCGGCGCTTCTTCAATGACGATATCGTTCATATTATTCTAGGTCATTCAAATAACGAATACGCCTGCCCCTTCCCCAGACCTTCCTCTTATCAACGCTGAGGAGGGCGCGCCTTTCAAAACTGTGCCCTGTAAGCCGACTTTCAGTTACAATTTGGCGGGAAATCGCCAAATTTTGCCTCCATAACTCGCCGAAATCTGTAGGGGCGACCTACCAGAGTCGCCCGCAAATTATGAATTTCGTCTCCGGCAAAACATATCCAGCAAACATATCTCCCCTCTCCGAATCATCGGCGAGGGGCCGAGGCTGAGGTAGACCTCTTCAACCACGCCTTCGACCCGATCACGACAGCTCCGCCAGCGCAGCGGCGACAATATCCATGGCGATATCCATATCCTCGTCCCCTACATTCAGATGCGGCGCGATGCGCACGACATTGCCGTAGAGCCCGCCCTTGCCCAGCAGCAGACCCTTCTCCTTGCAAGTATCGACGAAAGCGACGGTGATGGCGGCGTCCGGCTCCATGCCGCCGGGCTTTACGAATTCAATCGCCTGCATCAGACCCATGCCGCGCGCCTCGCCGATGATGGGAAATTCGGCGGCGAATTCGCCAAGTTTTTCGCTCATCCGCGCGCCTTGCTCGGCGCAGTTCCTCGGCGTATCATGCGCTTCCATGTATTCGATAGTCGCCAGCGTCGTCGCCATCGTGACCGGATTGCCGCCGAATGTCGAGAAGGTCAGCCCCTGAACGGCATCGGCGATTTCCGGCGTGGCGATGGTGCAGCCGATAGGACTGCCGTTGCCCATGCCTTTGGCGAAGGTCATGATGTCCGGCTCGACGCCCCAATGTTCAATGCCGCACCATTTGCCGCCGGTCCGGCCCCAGCCAGTCTGCACCTCATCCGCAATGAAGACCCCGCCAGCCTCTTTGACGATGGGCAAGATGCGCTTGAAATAATCTTCCGGCGGCACGATGAAGCCGCCCGCGCCTTGTATCGGCTCCGCCATGAAAGCGGCGATGCGCCCTTCGGTGCCGGTGGCGATGGTCTCTTCCAGATCTTGCACGCAGAGATCGACCACTTGCTCCGCCGTCAAGCCGGCCGGCGCCCGGAAGGTGTAGGGATTGCGCACATGCCGAACGTAAGGATCGTTCACCCCGCCCAGGCGCCAGGGCCGCTGCGCCGATAAGCTCATCGCCAGCATCGAGCGCCCGGAATAAGCGTGGCGCAAGGTGATGACGACGGGATTGCCGGTATACATGCGCGCCGCCAGCACCGCCGTCTCATTGGCTTCCGTGCCGCTGTTGCTGAAGAAGCATTTCTGCAAGCGCCCCGGCGTCAACTCCGCCACCTTCTCCGCCAGCCGCACCATGATCTCGTTGACATAGATAGTCGAGGTATGCTGGAGCTTTTGCAGTTGCGCCATCGTCCGCTCAGTGATCTCATCGTTGCAATGACCGACCGAGACGGTCAAAATGCCCCCGAAGAAGTCGAGATAGCGCCGCCCCTCGATATCCCAGATATATTGGTCTTTGGCCCGCTCCACGACCAGCGGATTATCCCCATGATAAGGCGTCGTCGCCGGGAACATTACTTGGCTGTAGCGATCCATGATTGCAGCGCTGCTTGTCATTCCGTCTCTCTCCTTGGCGCTTGGCTTGGCTGCCCTGGCTGGCAGCGGAAACTGAGTCTTGCAATTCTTCGCCCTGATAACCTATAGTCTAACATATTACAACACTGTGTCCAATGGGTTGGGATAAATTGCTACAAAGTGTACAAGATGGTTCGGAGATCTGCCGGTCTTCGCATCCGGCGGCGATGCGTCATCTTCCAGCTCGCCGCCCCTACGCGCTTCTGCCCCGTGATGATGTACAATATAACTTCCCTGTGATTGTACAATAGCGGCAGAGGGACTCCAAGTTTTGCCGCGCATTCGAGTATGATACGAATAGAAGTGATACCAAGTAAGTAATGAGAATATATGGCAAAGTAAAAAGGTGGGGAAAATCGAAAATACTTGTAGGGGCGGCTCTGTGAGTCCTCCGCTTATGCCACTACTCATAGATCACTTTTTGCATGACTAACTTGGAACCACCGAGAACTGCAAGATTGTGCAAGATTGAATGAAGGAGCGTCAAATGAGCAGGATAATCAAAAACTATGTAGATGGCGAATGGCTTGAATCGGGCTCGGCCGATCTCATCCCAGTGCATGATCCGGCGACTTGCGAACTGCTGGCGCATTGTCCCGATTCGACCAGCGCCGATGTGGATGCGGCCGTGAGCGCGGCCCGCGAAGCCTTTGACGAATGGCGCAGCACGCCGGTCTTGGTTCGCGCCCAGTATATGCACCATTTCAAGGTGATGGTCGAAGACAATTTCGAGGAGATCTCGCGGATCGTCGTGCGCGAACACGGCAAGACGATGGATGAAGCGCGCGGCGAAGTGCGCCGCGGCGTCGAAAGCATCGACTTCGCCATGAGCGTGCCAGTGCTCATGCGCAGCGATGGCTTGGAAGATATCAGTTCCGGCATCGACGAAACGACCGTGCGCCAACCGGCCGGCGTTTTCGCCGCCATCACGCCCTTCAATTTCCCCTTCATGGTCCCGCTCTGGTTCTTGCCCACGGCAATCGCCTGCGGCAATACCTTCATCCTGAAGCCGTCGCCGCAGACGCCGCTCAGCACCGAATACCTCTTCGAGATGCTGGATGAGCTGGACCTGCCCGAAGGCGTCGTCAATCTGGTCAACGGTGGCGTAACATCGGCGACCGCCTTGATGGAGCATCCCGATGTGACCGGCGTCTCATTCGTCGGCTCAAGCCCGGTGGCGAAGATCATCTACGAGACCTGCACCCGCAACGGCAAGCGCGTCCAAGCCCAAGGCGGCGCCAAGAATTACATCGCCGTCATGCCCGATGCCAATATCGAAGCCAGCGTCAGCAATATCTTGGGCGCGGCTTATGGCTGCGCCGGGCAGCGCTGCCTGGCGGCGGCGGTCGCCGTCGGCGTCGGCGATGCCTATGACCAACTCAAGGACGAACTGGCGAAACGCGTCGCGGGGCTCAAAGTCGGCTACGGCCTGGACGAGACGACCCAAATGGGCACGGTCATCAGCGACTCGGCGGTAGAACGCATCGAGTCCATGATCGGGCAGAGCGAAGGCGAAGGCGCCGAAATCGTCGTGGACGGGCGCGGCTTCCACGTCGACGGCTACGAACAGGGCTCCTGGGTTGGCCCCACGCTGATCGCCGATGTGCAGCCGGATACGACAATGGCGAACGAGGAAGTCTTCGGGCCCGTCCTTTCGCTGATGAAAGCCGACAGCTTTGACGAAGCGGTCGATATCATCAATCAGAGCCGCTATGGCAATGCCGCCAGCATCTTCACCAACAACGGCAAGCACGCCCGCGAATTCAAATACAGCATCAATGCCGGCAATATCGGCGTCAATATCGGCGTGGCGGCGCCATCGGCCTCCTTCCCCTTCGGCGGCCAGAAGGATTCCTTCTTCGGCGATTTGCACGGCCAAGGCATGGACTCCATCGAATTCTATACCGAGCGCAAGATTGTCATCGAGCGCTGGGTCTAGCGCGATGTCCTCACTCAATACCTTCGGCGCGATTCTCAGTCACGCGATTGACTTGGAGGCGCAGTTCAGCGATTGGTATGCCGGCATCGGCGAAGCGGCCAAAGCCAAAGCGGCCGACAAGCGGCGGCGGAAGCTGGAGCGAGCGCGGCGGGAAAATGTGGTCGAAATCACCCTCGAGCCGATTGAAGGCTTAAACGCGGACGATTACGCCCTCGACCTGAGCGATAACTCTCCGGCCGGTCAAGCGGCGGCGGCGCAGGTGGCGGCGCGCTTCTATGCCGATGTCGCCCCCAAGATCAACGTGCGAGCCGCCCAGCGCGCCCTCGAGCGCTGCGGCAAGGAACACGCTCGCTAAGTCGCGAACGATATAAGGGCGATCCACTGGGTCGCCCACTCATGGAGGCGATCATGAGAACAATCGAAAGCATCAATTTGATATGGCGCGTTGGCTTACTATCATGAACGCCCAACCGAAATTGACGCTGAAATCGAATATGAGCGCTATCTGAAAGAAAGGCGGGAGGCGGGGCTTGTCCCAGTCTAAGCTCCGCTTCTACCTGGACGAGAATATTCCTGTCGTTGTTGCAACGTAACTAACGGATATGGAGACTCCCATGCGAACATTAGAAAAAATAGAGTTGATCTATCGCGATCCGAAGGTTCGCGGCGGGCACCCTTGCATCGTAGGCACAGGCATACGTGTACTTGATGTAGTGCGTCTTCAACGTTATGGCAACCGTGACCCTGAGCAAATCGCGGAAAGCTTCAAACTCACACTTGCCCAAGTATATACAGCCTTGGCCTATTATCACGAAAACAAGGCTGAGATAGATGCGGACATCCGCGAAGACATTCGTATAGGTGAGGAACTTAAGGCCGAAGGCTTTGGCAAACCAGAAAATTCGATTTTTCCTTGACGCAAACATGGAAGCTGCGGTTGCCGAGCAACTTAGTAGGCGCGGCATCGACGTGATTACCGCGCATGAAACCCACCCACCTGGAGAAGACGATGTGGTGCTTCTTAAGTATGCTACATCAGTGGGTCGCGTAATGTGCACCTATGACAAGCATTTCGTTGACATTGCCAAGTCAGGCATCCCACACGCGGGAATCGCCTATTTTGTACACACCCATTCCGAAATCGGTTATGTAATTAAAAGTCTCGCAGCAATGGCTGAGCACTACACAGCAGACATGATGGAAAACCGTTTCGAATATCTCTAAATACCAAGATCGAGAAAGGACACCCCCATGACCGACAATCGAATCGTACGCGCCGCCCTCCTCCAAGCGGCATGGACCGGCGACAAAGAATCCATGATCCAAAAGCACATCGACTACACCCACCAAGCCGCCGAGCAAGGCGCGCAAATCATGTGCTATCAAGAACTGTTTTACGGACCCTATTTCTGCCAGGTGCAAGACCCGCAATTTTTCGCCTTCACCGAGGAAGTCCCCGACGGCCCCACAACCCAGCGCTTCTGCCAATTGGCCGCGGAGCTAAATATGGTCTTGGTCGTCCCGGTTTACGAGCAGGACGGCGTCGGCGTCTATTACAATACAGCCGCCGTCATCGACGCCGATGGCAGCTACCTCGGCAAATACCGCAAGACCCACATCCCGCACATACCGGGCTTCTGGGAAAAATTCTATTTCCGCCCGGGCAACCTCGGTTATCCCGTCTTTGATACCGCCGTCGGCAAGGTCGGCGTTTACATCTGCCACGACCGCCACTTCCCCGAAGGCGCCCGCGCCCTGGGCTTGAACGGCGCAGAAATGGTCTTCATCCCCTCCGCCACCTCGCGCGGCTTGAGCCAGCATCTCTGGCGCATCGAGCAGACCTCGCACGCCATCTTCAACACCTACTTCGTCGGCACGATCAACCGCGTCGGCATCGAAGAATATGGCGACGACGATTTCTACGGCGAAAGCTACTTCTGCGATCCCAAAGGCCAGTTCATCGGCGAGCTGGGCAGCGCCCATGACGAAGAACTGATCCTGCGCGACCTCGATCTCAGCGTAATCCAGGACGTGCGCGATACCTGGCAATTCTATTTCAATCGCCGCCCCGACCAATACGGCGAGCTGGTGCAAGACACCGTGTCGGTGAGCTAGCGGCGAATCCCAATCCACCGCCATTTGAGCGTTGTAGGGGCGACCCGGTGGGTCGCCCGCACGTCAAGAAATATCTATGCTGGGGAGTTTGACTTATGGATTTCGGCATAACATTCAAAGGCGATATCTCGCCAAAACGCACGGTGGCTCTCTGCCAGCAAGCGGAGGTCGCCGGCTTCAAATACGGCTGGTTCTTCGATTCCCACGTGCTCTGGCGCGAATGCTATCTGACGATGGCGCTCTGCATGGCGCATACCGACAATATGATCTTCGGGCCGCTGGTGACCAATCCCGGCGTGCGCGAATGGTCAGTCGCCGGCAGCATGTACGCCACGCTGGCGGTGCAGAGCGGCAACCGCATCGAAATCGGCATCGGCCGCGGCGATAGCTCACGGCGCATGTTAGGCAAAAAGCCCCTGACCGTCGCCAATATGGAGCGCTTCGCCGATGCCCTGCGCGGGCTCGTGCGCGGCGATGAAGTGGCCTACGACGACACATCAGCCCAACTCCCCTGGGCCAACGGCTACGAGATGCCGATCTGGATCGCGGCTTACGGTCCCAAGGCGCTTGCCGGCGCCGGACGCAGCGGCGACGGGCTGGTCATCCAACTGGCTGACCCCGGCTTGGTCAAGTGGTTCAGCGAGCAGGCCATCGCCGGCGGCGAAGCGGCGGGGCTGGACATGTCGAATTATCAAATCATGTCGGCGGCGCCGGTCTGGGTCGGCGATATCGACAAAGCGCGCGAACAAACCCGCTGGTTCCCGGCCATGGTCGGCAACCATGTCGCCGATATCGTCGAGCGCTACGGCATGGACAGCCCCGATATCCCCGCCAGCTTGACCGCCTATATCGAAGGCCGCAAAGGCTACGATTATAAAGAACACGCCGACAAAGACGCCGATCACCTCGATTTCATCACCGAGGACATCATCGACGCCTTTAGCATCCTCGGCAGCGTCGACGACCACATCGCCAAGCTGAAAGAACTGGAAGCAGCCGGCGTGACCCAGTTCAACATCTATCTGATGTGCGGCGAGGAAGAACGCATCGTCGCGGAATACGGCGACAAAATCATCCCCGCCTTCAACTAAGTACTTTCCACACGCAACTTGTAGGGGCGATTCGGTCGCCGAACTCCAGAATACATGCGTTTGCAGTTTGATGAGAACTTATTGGTTATACTGAAACTGCAAATGGCGTTCAGTGTCATCCGACTCAAGGGGCAGACCATGGCAATCGACAGCATCCGCCAAATGACAGTCGAGGAGTACATCGCTTTCGACGAAGCGAGCGAGGTTAGATATGAATATATTGACGGCGAGATCATCCCGGTGAGCGGCGGCACCATGCACCACGGCATTATCATGGCCAATGCCATGGGCATACTCTGGCAACTCTTGAAAGGAAGTGACTGCCGGGTCATCAGCAGCGATATGCGCAACCGCGTCAGCCCGACGCGATATCTTTACCCCGATTTTTGCGTCGTTTGCGGCAACGCAGCGACAGATGAACGGGCGGTAACGCTGTGGAATCCCACCTTGGTTGGCGAAGTCACCTCGCCCTCATCAATCGATCGTGACCGCGGAGAAAAGCGTCGTTTCTATCAAAGCATCGCCTCCTTGCAGATTTATCTCGTGATTGACCAGTTTCAAGCGCATGTCGAAGTGGACTCGCGTCAAGAGGGCGGCTGGCAGACGAAAGAATATGCCGGCTTGGATGCCGTGATTCCGCTGCCGGCGCTGGATTGCGAATTGCCGCTCGCGGAAATCTACGCCGGCATCGAGCTTTGACGCATTCAGGAAGAGCGCATCATGACCAAGTACGACGAGAAGATCATCCCGGCCTTCAACTGATTCACAGCATCGTCGAGAATTGTAGGGGCGATTCTGTGAATCGCCCGATATCGCGAAAATCAATTGGATATTCCTTTCGATAGGAGAACAAAATGGGAATCTTATTCAAAAACGGAACCATCATCACCGCCAGCGATATGGTCAAGGCCGACGTCCTGGTCGAAGGCGAGATCGTCACCCTGATCGGCCAAAACCTCAATACCGGCAACCACGATGTCATCGACTGCGCCGGCAAGTACCTGCTGCCCGGCGGCATCGATGTCCACACCCACCTCGACCTGCCCTTCGGCGGCACCATCAGCAATGATGACTTTGACGTGGGGCATAAGGCGGCCGCTTTCGGCGGCACCACCACCCACATCGACTTCGTCGTCCAGCCCATCGGCGGCAGCCTGCACGACGGGCTCGAAACCTGGTGGGCGAAGTCACGCGATATCGCCCAGATCGACTACGCCTTTCACATGGCCGTCACCGACCTCAACGACGCCGTCATGAAAGAAATCCCGACCATGCTCGACGAAGGCATCACCAGCCTGAAACTCTTCATGGCCTACAAGAATGTCTTCATGATCGATGACGCAACCCTTTTCAACACCATGCGCGTGGCCGCCGACAACGGCATGATCGTCATGGTCCACGCCGAAAACGGCGATGTCGAAGCCGCCCTGACCCCCGCCCTGCTCGCCGCCGGCAAGACCGACCCGGTCTACCACGCCTCATCGCGCCCGCCCGAGATTGAAGGCGAAGCCACCAACCGCGCCGTCGTCATGTCCGGCTTG
Organism: Anaerolineae bacterium; assembly: GCA_022822545.1. Classification (GTDB taxonomy): domain Bacteria; phylum Chloroflexota; class Anaerolineae; order Aggregatilineales; family Phototrophicaceae; genus UBA6055. The sequence continues at coordinate 40,112 of JAJEBE010000056.1, read as the reverse complement.
ACCGGCTGCCCCCTCTACGTCGTACACATGACCTGCGATAGAGCCATCGACGCGCTCCGCCGCGGACGCGCCCTCGGTTACCCAGTCATGGGCGAGACCTGCGTGCAGTATTTCTTCCTCACAGTCGACGATCACATGGCGCTGCCGGGCTTCGAAGGCGCCAAATACGTCTGCTCGCCCCCCATCCGCAGCACGCGCGATCACGCGATCCTATGGCAGGCCGTCCGCGATGGCACGCTGCAAATCGTCAGCACCGACCACTGCGACTTCTGGTATGACGGCGGGCATGGACCCTGGCAGGAATGGAACGAGCGCACCGGCGGGACGGATTGGGTCGGCTACGAAATGCAGGATCCCTCCTACCGCCGCCCGGGCAAAGAATTGGGACGGGGCGATTTCTCCAAGATCCCCAACGGCATGCCCGGCTTGGAAGACCGCATGATGGTCATGTGGGACTCCGGCGTCAACAGCGGCAAACTGTCGCCATCGCGTTTCGTGGAACTCTGCTGCACCAACCCGGCCAAGATCTTCGGCATGTACCCGCGCAAGGGCACCATCGCCGTCGGCTCGGATGCCGACATCCTGGTCTGGGATCCGCAGAAAGAACATACCATCAGCGCCGCCACCCACCACATGCGCGTCGATTACAACTGCTACGAAGGCATGACGGTCAAAGGCCTGCCGGTGCAAGTCTACCAGCGCGGCCGCAAACTGGTTGACGGCGCCCAGTGGCTGGGCAGCAACGGCTCGGGCCAGTTCATCCCCCGTGCCCCCGGCGCGCCGGTCTTGTAGGCAAGCCCATGCCCAGGTGGTCTGCTGATGGCGACCTTTCGGTGAGGATCTGGAAGGGTCGCTACGATATTGACGATGTATGGGAGATCGTCCATCGACCGGAAAACGACGCCAGCCGCTTTGAGTTGATTGACGGCAAGCTCTTTGAGTTTCCACCCGCCGGATTCCAACATGGCGTGCTGGCAGCTGAGATGTACTACCATCTATACAATGCGAACAAGCGCGTATGCTTAGGTTTGACGACAGCGCGTTGCGGCTATCACCCGCCCGGCGACCGATGGACTTTGCTCGGACCAAGCGCTGCCTTCACGCGGACAGAGCGTGTGCAATACCCGCTAGCCGAGAAATATGTCGCGCGTGTGCCAGACTTGGCAGTCGAAATCGCGTCCTTTTGTAATCCGCTAGACTGGATCCACGACAAACTGCCCAAATATCTGCAAAACGGCGCGCGGCTGGTCTGGATAGTCATCCCTGACAAGCAAAGCGCCGAGGTCTGCCGACTTGATGAAAACGGCGACATCCAAACCGAATCCATCGACGCCGACGGCAGCCTCTCCGGCGAAGACATCCTGCCCGGCTTTGAGCTGGCGTTGGCCGCGCTTTTCTCCTGAGTTCGACGGCAACCCATTTTTGCCCAGTGTTCCCCCCGTTTTTTTGACGCCCGCTGCGCCCTCAAGTCTCTCACAATCCCCGCCTGACTTTACAAACGATTTACAGCCCCCTGACGACTTTGTAACGACCGCCTTTTATGATACAGTGAAACTAACTGTGCATCGAAAGGAGACAATTACAAATGAAGCGTCGTATGCTGTTAATCTTGGTCCTGCTGCTGCTCAGCGGCTTGAGCGTTGCCGCCACCGAACAGACACTCGACCTCGAGCATTATTGGCTGGACAACGGCTTGGAAGTCATCCTGGTGCGCGACGCCACTGCGCCGACCGTCGCGGTGGATATCTGGTATAAAGTGGGCAGCGCCAATGATCCCGAAGGCAAGAGCGGCTTCGCCCATCTCTTTGAACATATGATGTTCGAGGGCTCCCCCCATATCCCAAATAACACCATGGATCAACTGCTGGAGCCGGTTGGCGGATCTTCCAATGCTTATGTCGGCAAGGACTACACAGCTTACTACGAGACTGTGCCCTCTCATCAGCTCCCGCTGGCGCTTTGGATAGAAGCGGATCGTATGGGCGGCTTGGATGTGACGCAGGAAAACCTCGATAATCAGCGCGCCATCGTCATTGAGGAGCTGCAAAGGAGTTATGACAACCGACCCTACGGCACGGCGGTGAAGGCGCTTACCACTCTGCCCTATTCCTACCAACCCTACAAACGGCCTGCCATCGGCAACATTGATGATGTCAATGCCGCGCAGATTGAAGATATCATCGATTTCCACCGAACCTACTACGTCCCCAACAACGCCACCCTTGTCGTCGCCGGCGACATTGATTTTGAAGTCACAAAGGCGCTGATCGAAGACCTTTTCGCTCCCATCCCGCCCGGCGACGACCCGCCCGCCCTGCCCGAATTTCTGCCGGTTGATCAAGCCGAAGCCGAATACATCACCATTGAAGATCCCTTCATCAACCTGCCGGCCCTGCTTGTCGCCTACGAAATTCCGCCCGCCGTCCACGAAGATTTCCCGCCACTGAACGTACTGGCCAGCATCCTCAGCGTCGGCGATTCCAGCCGCCTGGCGAAACGTCTGGTCGATACCGGCAAGGCGCTTCAAGCGGACGCCTGGATATTCGATAACCAGGGCCCCGGGCTCTTCTCCTTCATCCTCCTTGGCAATGTGGGCGTCGATCTGGCCGAACTTGAAGCCGCCTCCTACGAGGAACTTCAGAAGATCATCGACGAAGGCGTGCCCCAAGAAGAACTGGACAAAGTCATCGCCCGCATAAGGAGCGGAAACATTCTCGGCCTGGAAACGGCTTTGGGCTTGGCGGAAAGCGTGCAAAGCGCTAACTACTACAGCGGCAACCCACAAGCGGTATTCTCAGGCATTGACCGCTACCAAGCCGTCGCCAGCGAGGATATACAACGCGTCGCCCTTGAGTACCTGGAAGAATCCGATCGCCACGTCTTCAACGTGGTGGAAACCGATGCCGATGCGCCGCCGCCGGTAGAACCATACGCCGCCGAAGATGCCGCCGAGATAGAGCCGGATTACCGCTACGTCATCGAGCAGAGCGAACCGCCGCCCCCCTTGGACTCCAACGAATTCAACTTCCCGACCATCACCGAAACTGTCATGGACAACGGCTTGGAAGTCGTTGTCATCGAACAACCCAACATGCCCATCATCTCTCTCGATGTCTACCTCGCCGGTGGCTCCACCGCCCAACCCAAGGATTTGCCAGGTACGGCGGGCATTACCGGATACCTGATCTCCCGCGGCACTGAAACCCGCAGCGCCCAAGACATCGCCGGCGCGATCGAACAGGTGGGCGGCGCCGTCAACAGCGTTGGCTCAAGCGATTATCTGCAGCTTGGCGTCTTCGCCTTGATTGAAGACGCCGACCTGGCTTTCGATCTGCTCACCGATATGACCCTCAACGCCAACTTCCCCGAGAACGAATTCGAACGCGAGCGGGCGGAATGGATTAGCAGCCTGGAAGCCGCTTTGGCTCAGCCAGGCACTGTCGCCCGCCGCATCTTCGATAATCGACTCTACAGCAGCGAACATGGCTACGGAAATCTCTACACCTTAGAATCGCTGGAAGCGATCACGCGGGACGACATCGTCGCCTTCTACCAGTCCCGCCTCCAGCCGGATAACGCCGTGCTGATCATCGCCGGCGCCATCACCACCGAGGAAGGCTTGGCGTACGCGGAGCAGCATTTCGCCGATTGGGAAGGCAACTCCGAAGCCATCAGCTACCCAACGCTGCCGGAAAACAGCGGACGGCAAATACTGCTCGTGGACCGCCCGGGCAGTACGCAAGCGACCTTCCGAATCGGCAATATAGGTATCCAGGGCGCCAGCCTCGATTACTTCCCGGCCCGCGTGCTGAATCACGTCCTTGGCGGCACCTTCTCTTCGCGCCTGGTGCAAAACATCCGCGAGGAAAAAGGCTATACCTACAGCATCGGCTCCGGCTTCAGCTATCCGGCCGATATGGGATACTTCCGAGTCTCGGCGGATGTGCGCAATGATGTCATCGCAGCGACCCTGGAAGAGGTCTTCATGGAAATCGAGCGCATCCAGACCGAGCCGCTCACCGACGAAGAGATCAACGACGCCCGCGACGGCATCGTCGGCGAGTTCGTCTTCGGGCTGGAGACTTATCAGGACTTCGTCGAGTCGGTGGCGTCCTATAAGATTCGCGGCGTCGAGCTCGACCGCCTCAACAAATGGCTGGCCTATATCAAAGACGTTTCCACGGAAGATGTGCTCGAAATCGCCAACACCTACATCCGTCCGGAGGACTTCATCATCGTGGTAGTCGGCGATGCCGGCGTGATCCAGGAACAACTGGAGACCCTCGGCGAGGTCACGCTGCTCGAAGCGGAGTAGCGCCTGCGATCTCTCGGTCGCGCGATTCTGTATATCCTGTCGAGACAATCAATGAGAGGGCGACGCCGTAGATCGCCCTCTTTGCTTTACTGATCTCTTGCGGAAATCTCGTCTTCAAATTCGATTCGTCGATAGATGTCCCGCAACGGAAAACGGTAAGCAAGCGCCTCAAGCGGTATTTCATCGTCAAGTTCGGAAATTCCGCAAGTGCCAACCCCTTTGGCTGCGCGTATACAACTCGACCAAAACGCGATGCTGATCGACGACCAAATACGCTTGAATCGACTCCACCGACTCGTAGAAATCTCGCTTCACGACCCGGTCATGATCGATTGACGATGGCGAGGTCACTTCGACGACGACAATCGGGTTGAGCAGAATGCGGGTATCGGCTTCCGTCTCCGGCTCGCCGCAGACGACGCTCACATCCGGCGCCACCAAGGTTGCTGCGCCAGCTCTTACCAGCATGCCGCTGCCCAGCACCTCGCAATCGGAATCCGCCAGCCTGCCCTCAAGAAGGGCTGAAATACTGTTTATGATACGGAAATGATTAAGTTTCCCGCCGGTCATAGGGCATAACTCGCCGTCAATGTATTCATACCATTCCTCACTGCTTTCAGCGAAGTCGAGGAATTCCTCCACGCTCATCTGGCGAACCCGCTCAACAGCCATCATTCATCCTCACACAACTCAATCTGAAACGATTATATCACTCCCAGACGAACAATCGAAAACCAGGGAAGGGGAGCCTACTTGATGCGAACAAGCCTCCCCCATTGCAATGGGAGTAGAATCAATAAAATAATGCAAATTTCGCTAAAGCTACGATCTGTAGGGGCGACATACCATGTCGCCCGAAATCACAAGTCGCAGCGGCAGCGGGCGATCAGATTGGTCGCCCTTACAAGGCTTGCTTTTTTACATGATCTACTTGGTATTACTGGGTAGGTTTAGAGGGGCTAAATTTTCACGACTAGCTTGGAACTGCTTTTCTGTCTGTTGTGATGAAATAATCTGCAGCGATTGCCCCGCCTACCGCTCGCGCCGCCCACCATGCCGGTCGCCCTCAAGGCTCCACCCAGTCTTCGGCGATAAGATCGCCGGCGGTGGCGATATGCCGGCCCAAGATCGTCTTGGCTTCCGCCGCGTCCCCCACTTCCATCGCCTCCAGCAACGGCAGATGTTTCCGCGCGATCAGCGTCAAATCAGTATTGCGGCGGTTGACCAGCGCCATGACCTGCCGCACTTTCATCGCCACCATCAGCCACATCGAATGCAGCAGTTGGTGCCCGCTCATCTCGATCAGCGCATCATGGAAATCGCGGTCCAGCGCGTTCACGGCAATAAGATCGCCCGCATCGCCCGCCCTCACCATCCGGTCGACAATTTCCCGCAGCCGCTGCAAATCAGCCGGCTGACATTTCTCAATCACCTGCTCCATCGCGTAAGTCTCGAGCAAGATTCGCATACTGTAGATTTCTTCAATATCGGTTTTGGTCAAGCGGCGCACGGTTGTGCCGTGGTAGGGGATCGTCTCCACCAAACCTTCAGAATTGAGGATGCGCAGCGCCTCGCGGATGGGCGCGCGACTGACGCCCAACTGCCGCGCCAGATCCGTTTCCGTCAGCGCCTGCCCCGGCTTGAGCTCGCCGGAAAGGATCGCTTCCCGCAGCGTATCAAGCGATTGCTCGCGGATAGACAAATTCTTGATTTGGGGCAGAGCCAGATTCATCGGCGGCGCGCTTCGATCCAGGAACCCATTCGGCTTGACAGCAGCAGGAACCCTGCCTATAATCCTGCCGCTTGTAGATTGTAGACAATGACGTAAAATCGTTACAATACTAACCCATGGGTCCGAAGCTGTCAAGAAAAAACGGACGGGGAAGTGCTGAATGTCGTGGATGCGAACTCAATCATAATGAAAAAATTATCTTTGTGCCCTTTGTGCCTTTGTGTTCTTTGTGGTGAAGTAATTTGAGGCAATTGCTCTGAACAACAATGCGGCGCCCGCTGGAAAGGATGGCAATAACGATGAGCGAAAACTGGGTCTTGAAAGAAGATGAAGCCATCGAGTTGCTCGCCCTGCTGATCACCTCGGCGCGCATCCAAATGGAGGAGCCGGCGCATTACGGCCCCCTGCGCTTGCTGACCGCGACTGAGCGCCTAAGCAGCGCCATCATCGAACGCGCCTCGGAAAAATCGCGCGACTTCCTGCAGGCCAATATCGAGCGCATCCCCGATATGCACATGCAGATGTCCGATACTGACGCCTACGCCGCCGGCCTAGATGAGCTCTGCCGCCGGGTCGCCGAAACTCTGCTGCGCCATAGCCCCCTGCCGGAGGACGACTCATGAGCGAACCGATACTCGAAAACATCAGAACGCGCCGAGTGGTGCGGGAGATGACGGACGAACCCGTCGCCCGCGAGCAGATCGAAACCATCCTTGAAGCGGCCCGCTGGGCGCCCAGCGGCGGCAACCTGCGCCCCAACCGCTATATCGTCATTCAAAACCCGGAGACGCGCCGGCTCATCCGCCTCGTCTCGCCCGGCATGTTTCAGAAAGCTCCCGCGCTGATCCTGATTTGCACAAATGGCGATGTCCTGGCCGAGCATAGCTTGCCGCCGACCGACCGCGCCCTGCTCATCGATATCGGCACGGCCGCCCAAACCATCATGCTGGCGGCCCATGCCCTCGGTCTGGCATCGGGTCCCGTCACCTCCTACAGCAAAGAAGCGGTCAAGGTCATCCTAAACCTGCCCGAGAGCTATTCGCCGGAGATGTTCATCTGCATCGGACACAAGGCGAACACGACCAAGCGCGGCATGACCGCTTGGAAAAAGACCAGCTGGCGTGACCTGACGCATTGGGAACGCTTTCCCGACGCTTGAACTGGCGTCCGCAAGAAACTGTAGGGGCGACCTATCAGGTCGCCCGTCATTGAAGGAGACCAAAAAATGCACGAACGTTACATCAAACACATGGCTTTCGCCGTGAGCGACGCCCGCGCGGCCCTGCGGCATTATCAAGACTTCCTCGGCCTCGGCTTCGACGCGGAGGTCCACGAATACGACAAATCGCGCAATGTCGTCGCCATCTTTAATGTCGGCGATGTCGAATATCAACTCTGCCAATCGATGGACGCGGGCGGGCGCTATGACGCCTGGATCAAAGAGCGCGGCTACGAAGGCCTGCACCATATCTGCTACGCCGTGCCCAATATCGACCAAGCCCTGGCCGACGCCCAGGCCAAAGGCGCGGCCCTCAAAGAATGCGCCGCCTGCAAGGTCAAAGGCAGCCACGTCCATCCCGAAGGCTGGGTCGCCTTCCTCGAGCAAGAAGCCGGCGGCGTCGAACTGGAACTCATGCAGGTCTACACGCCGGAAGAACTGGAACAATACAAAGCAGTTCAAGGCATCTAAAAACATGCAAATGAACGCCATTGAGCTTCTGCGGCAACTGGTGCGCATCCCCTCGCCCAACCCGCCGGGCGATACCCGCGCCATCGCTGACTTCGTCGCCGAGCAAATGCGCGCCATCGGTTGTGAAGTGCGGCAGGCGGCCCCCGCGCGCAAGCAGCCGGCCCGCAACACCATCGCCAAACTCGGCAGCGGCGACCCGCATATCATGCTGCACGCCCATATCGACACCGTGCCCATCGCCAAAGCCGAAAGCCAGAACTGGAGCGTCGACCCCTACGCCGCCGCCATACGCGATGGCGCCCTCTACGGCAAAGGCAGCATCGATGACAAAGCCGTCCTGGCATCCATGATGTTGACGATGATGGAAGCGGCCCAGCAGGAGCGGCTCAACGGAACGCTAATCCTGGTCGCCGCGGCCGAAGAAGAAACCGGCGGCCAACTCGGCACCAAATGGCTCGCTGACGATGGCCACCTGCCCGCCTGCGATTTTATCATCGTCGGCGAACAAACCGGCAACAAAGTCGCCACCGCCCATAAAGGCGTGCTGCGCGCCACCATCCAGACCGTCGGCAAATCCGTCCACGCCACTAACCCCGACCGCGGCGTCAACGCCATCGTCGCCATGTCCAAAATCATCGCCGCCCTCGATTATTATCATCAGGACCTCTCCCGCCTGATCCATCCGGTCGTCGGCGTGCCCACCTGCAATGTCGGCGTCATCGCCGGCGGCAGCACCGCCAACGCCGTGCCCGATACCTGCGTCATCCGCCTCGACCGCCGCATGATCCCCGGTGAAGAACCGGAAGCGGTCGTCGCCGAGCTTGGCGCCCTGCTCGAGTCGGTCGACCTGGCCGGCGCCACCGTGAACCTGGGCGACATCGTCTACTCGCGCTGGTACGAATCCGCCCTGAATACCGAATACGCCAAGACTTTCATGGATTGCGTCCGCGCCGAACTGAATGATGACCCCGGTCCCATCGGTTACCTGCCCGGCAGCGATGCCAAGCATCTGATGGAACTGGCGCGCGGCGATATGATCATCTTCGGTCCCGGCAGTTACGAGGCCGCCCACGCCGCCGATGAGCATGTCCGCCTGGCCGATTACGAGGCGACCACGACCGTCCTTAAGAATTTCGCGCGGCGGATGCTTTACGCCGATTAGCGCTGTAGGGGCAACCTGCCAGGTTCCCCGCCGAAGCGCAAAAATGTAGGGGCGACTCTGTGAGTCGCCCGCCCGGACAGAGACAAGGATCAAACTGTGCGCATAGACACCCTTATCCAAAACGCCCAGGTCGCGCTGGAAAGCGGCATCGCACAGCTCGATGTCGGGATTCGCGCTGGCCGCATCGTCCTTTTGTCGGCTGATTCCAGCGGCATCGACGCCGCCGAGACCATCGACGCCGCTGGCAAGCTCCTGCTGCCCGGCGCCATCGACATCCATTTCCACTGCCGCGCCCCCGCTTATCCCGAGCGCGGCGACTTCGCCACTGAAACCCGCGCCGCCGCCGCCGGCGGTGTCACCACCGTCTTCGAGATGCCCATCTCCAAACCCTGCTGCGCCACCGGCGCTACCTTCCGCATGCGCAAAGCCCTGGCCCAGCGCGACTGCTATGTCAACTTCGGCTTGTACGGCGCGCCCGGCTTGCTCGATCGCGACATCATCGCCGACATGGTCGACGAAGGCGCAATCGCCTTCAAAATCTTCATGACCGCCGCGCCAAAAGGCCGCGACGACGAATTCGAAGGCCTTTGCCTGCCCCATGTCCCCGAGCTCTACCAGGCCCTGCAACTGGTCGCCGAGACCGGGCTGGTCTGCGCCGTGCACGCCGAGAACAATCAGTTGCTCGAATGGCACACCGCCCAACTGATCGCCGCCGGACGTAACGATGCCCCCGCCCATGGCGAATCCCGCCCGCCGCATGTCGAAGCCCTCGCCATCGCTACCCTGCTGGCGCTGAACGAATCCATCGGCGCCAAGCTGCACATCGCCCACGTCAGCGGCGCCGAAGCCCTGGCCGTCATTCAGCGCTACCAAGCGACCGGCGCCCAAGTCAGCGCCGAGACCTGCCCGCAATACCTTCTGTTCACCGAAGAAGCGCTCGACCGCCTCGGATCCTACGCCAAAATCAATCCGCCCCTGCGTCAAACGGCCGATCAAGCGGCGCTCTGGCAAGGGCTAATCGACGGCGCCTTGATGGCGATCACCACCGACCATTCCCCCTTCACCGTCGCCGAGAAAGAACGCGCTCGCACCGATCTCTGGGCGGCGCCGCCCGGCGCGCCCGGCGTCGAGGAGCTGCTCCTCGGCGTCATGCACGAAGCCCTGACCGGACGCATCAGCATCAACAAGGCGATTGAACTCGTCGCCACCAACGGCGCCAAGCGCTTCGGCGTCTATCCCGAGCGCGGACATATCGGCATCGCCGCCGCCGCCGACCTGGTCATCTACGACCCAAATGTCGAGACCACCATCCACCGCGATATGCTCTTCAGCAAAGCCCGCGACTGCGACAAACTCTATGAGGGAATGACCTTCAAAGGCGCGGTCGAGCGCACCATCGTCAATGGCAAGACCGTCTTCCTCAACGGCGAGATAGTCGGCGCCCCCGGCGACGGCCAATTCCTCCGCCCTTCCTGAAACGAGTTGTAGGGGCGACTTATCAAGTCGCCCGCTAACGGAGCCAGAACCATGACCAAAATCAGCGGCATCTTTAACATCCTCGCCACCCCTTTCACCGCCGACTACAATGTCGATTACGACAGCTTGCGCCGCCTGGTCCGCTTCCAGATAAGCATCGGCGCCCAAGGCTTGACCATCCTCGGCGTCATGGGCGAAGCCGCCAAGCTCAGCGTCGATGAGCGGCGCGCGGTCATGGATACCGTCGTCGAGACGGTCGCTGGCGCGGTCCCCATTGTCGTCGGCACGAGCCACAGCGAGCTCGCAACCTGCATCGCCCTCAGCCAGGCGGCTTTCGCGGCCGGCGCCGATGGCGTCATGATCGCCCCGCCCCCCATGGAAGACAAATCCGACCCCGCTATCCTCGCCCTCTACAGCGAAATCGCCGAGACGATCAGCGGCGCCATCGTCGTGCAGGACTTCCCGCCCGTCAACAATGTCATCATGTCGCCGGCTGTGCTGGCGCAGATCGCCGAGTCCATCCCCAACGCCCGCTATCTCAAACTGGAAGACCCGCCGCTCATGCAGAAAATAGACGCCATACGGGCGGCGACCGACAAGTTCGAAATCTTCGGCGGCTTGGGTGGCATGTTCCTGCTGGAAGAATTGGGGCGCGGCGCATCCGGCACGATGACCGGCTTCGCTTTCACCGAAATCCTCGTCGCCGTCTTTGCAGCCTTCAAAGCCGGCCGGCTGGAGGACGCCGAAGCCATCTTCGACCGCTACCTGCCCCTCATCCGCTACGAGAATCAGCCCCTGATCAACCTGACCATCCGCAAAGCCTTCCTGCATCGCCGCGGCGCCATCAACAACCCGACACCCCGCCCCCCCTTCAACCCCATCGACGCCGGCACAGACGCGGAAATCACCTGGCTGCTCAAGCGCGTCGGCATCAACGACCCGACACAGATCGTCTCAACATAGACACGCGCCGTCAGAATAAAATCATAATGTAGGGGCGAGCTATCAGGTCGCCCGAAACCACCCGAAACAAACCATGACCGACGAACGCATACGCCCCATCCCCAAAGACAAAGCGCCCGCCGATCTGCGCGATATCTACGACCGCGCCGACGCCGCCCTGCAAGACGGGCAACTGCCGGGGCCGTCCCTCTTCGGCAATCAAGTCCGCGCCCTGGCCCATCACCCCGAATTGCTCAAAGCCCTCATCACGGTCTATGAAGCCTTCGCCGCCGCGCCCACAGTCGAACGCAAACTCATTGAACTCGGTATCTTGATCTGCTCGCGGGTCAACGCCTGCGACTACTGCCTGCGACATCATACGCCCTTGGGGCAGGCATCCGGCTTGAGCGCCGAGCAACTGCGCTGCATCGAGAGTGGCGACTGGAATAACAGGCTTGAGCTATGGTCCGAGCAGGAATGGCTGGTGATCCGTTACGCCGACGCGATGACTCGCGCGCCCTACAAAATCGCGGATGCCTTCTTCGCCGAGCTTCGGCAAAACTTTGACGACCGGCAGATCGTCGACATGACCATGCGCTTCGCCCTCTGCTCCGCCTGGAACAAATTCAACGACGCCCTCGACCTCGACGCCGAATCCGCCTTCCAACACGCCTATGCCGAGATTACAGGCGGCCCCGAGACCGGCAGAGATTGCCAAGCATAAAGCCGCGCAGTATACTTAAATTGGCGCTCTCATCTTTGTCACACACCCCACTAAACTCGAATCAACTGTGGTGGAGTTCGACATGAAAACGATAAGAATCGCCATTGCTATTCTACTGGCATTGCTCGCAGTTGCGATTGCTGCCCAGGACGACAATGGAGACCAGGCTGAAACCGGCGCTGGAGTTGTCGATCGAGTACAAACCGCAGTCCAGGCGGGCGCCGAAACCGTATCCAAACTTGGCGAGCAAGTCCAGAGCGGCGTGGAGACCGTATCCGAGCTTGGCGAGCGGGCTGCCGGCGGCCTTGACGTCGCCGCGCCGGTCCGAGTTGGATTAGCGGAAGCGGGCGACCAAATCAGCCAAGAGATACACAACTCCATCAATCAAATCGTCGCCCGAACTGTAGGCTGGGTTGGCGACGGAATCATCAGCGCTATCGCCGGGATAGCTGAAGAATTAGGAGACCTGGTTAGAGCCGTTGCCCTGGCGCTGGCTGTGGCGTTTGTCAGCTTCGTCGCCGGCATGTTAATCGGTATCAGCGGCAAAGAGAAAATTGGCTGCGCCATCGTCATCGTCATCGGTATTGTTGTCGCTCTGCTAGTCGCGATAAAAATAGGGGCCGCGCAGGGGGGCATCGCCGGCCTGATAATAGGGGTCGTCCTTCCATTCGCCGGCACATGCCTGGCGACAATCCTGGCGGCGGCGGCGCGGCGCTGGATGACCGGTGGCAAGAGCCTCTTCACGGGCGCATATCACAGGCTCAGGCAATCCCCGCGCTCGCTGAAATAGTTAATCCGCTTGCCCCGCTGTGATTCTCAATTCTGTTCCGCAACACCTTGAATATCCACTATAATCAAATTGAAGCTGTGTATTTTGCTGTGAACAAGTTATTAAAACCATCGGAGGTTGGGCATGAGTAGCGGAGCGAATGACAAAAGTTGGTACGAAAAAACAGGACTTGTGACCGGAGTCGGCGTTCTCATCGGCGTCGTGTTTGGGTTGTTGGTTGGGAATGGTTTGCTCTTTGGTGTTGTGATGGGTTTTTTCCTGGGTCTAGGTGTGCTGGCAGGCGCTATCGCCTCGCGTCGGTATCGCAGCGGTAACGAGGGGGACAGCAATATGTTGGCGATGGCGATCATATTCGCCGTTGTCGCCGGTGTCATCGTCTTCATCATTACCTCAGCCATCAGCGGAATCGTGGAAGGCATTAGCGAAATCGTCAAGGAGATCCTGGAAACCGCCCTGGACAGCGGCTCCAGCATCACCTGGGCGCTTACCGTCGGCATTGGCGCCGCCGTGGGCGCGGGCTTGCGTACAGTCCTCGGCAAAAAAGACAAGTCAGGAAACTGAACAATCGGCCGACAATCCTGAGTCATTCCACCAGTTGGTAGCACTCCTCCAGCCGCCATTCATCCAACTCGATGCCATGCGACTCCATGAACTCGCGCGAGGGCGCGCTGTGCTCCCAACTGGCGCCGATAACCACTTTGGGAATCTGATAACGCACGATGGCCCCGGCGCACATCAAACAAGGGAAAGCGGTCGTATAGAGCACCGTATCGGCATAGCTCTCCTGCAAGCCAGCCGCCTTGATCGCTTCCATCTCGCCGTGGCTCAGCGGATCGTTGTTCTGAATCATCATATTGCGGCCCCGGCCGATGACCTCCCCGCCGCGTACCAATACCGCGCCGAATGGACTGCCGCCTTCCGCCTTCGTCGCCGCCGCCTCTTCAATTGCCATCGCCATAAATCTGTCCATAATCCACTCCCCTTTCCTAGGGATAATTGTAGAGGCGAGCTACCAGGTCGCCCGCTTTTCCAAGTCCAGTTTTCGGGCGACTTAATAAATCGTCTCTACAAATCGACTCGATTTATGATTTCTCAGGACTAACTTGGAACTACTTCTGCGCCCCTGTGGTGAAAAATTTTGAGGCGATCCCTGCTCATAGACAGCCCCCTCTCGCATCCTGCGCAAAGTCATGCTACACTCACAGTACTGACCAGTCAGTACTGTAGGCGACCATGGACCGCCAACGCCCAGACCCCCGCTCCACCCGCGACCGCATCCTCGACGCCGCCATGAATATCTTCAGCGCCAAAGGCTTCCACGATACCAAGCTGGACGAGATCGTCTCGGAAGCGAGCATCAGCAAAGGCTCAATCTACTTTCACTTCCCCAACAAGGAGAAACTCTTCATCGCCCTGGTCGATCAATTCGCCGATGTCATCGAGCGGCGCGCCAAGGAAGCGATCGAAGATGAACCGCCCGGCATCGGCCGCGTGCAAGCCGCGCTGGAAGCCGTGCTCGAGACCTTCGGCAAGTACCGCCGGCCCGCCAAGCTCCTGCTCGTGCAAGCCGTCGGCCTGGGCGCCGTCTTTGAGCGCAAGCGCATGGAAGTCAACGACCGCTTCGCCCTGCTCATCAAAACCTACCTGGACGAGGCGGTGGCCGATGGCGCCATCCCGCCGGTGGATACCCACATCGTCTCCCATGCCTGGATGGGCGCCATCTACAACGTGGTCATCCAATGGGTCTACACCGGCGAGCCCAGCAAAGACGAAATCATGGACGCCCTGCTGCCCCTGCTGCTCAGAAGCGTCGACTATCAGCCGCTCAACGTCTAACCAGCGATAATGGCTGCCCCGCTCACACAAAATATCAAAGCCTGCCTCAAGTTCCGCCCATGCTCAACACGCACGAATGTCGAACCTGAATAATTTCACCACAGAGGCGCAGAAGTGATTCCAGGAAAGTCATGCCAAAATAAAAAGGATAATTGTAGGGGCGACCCGGTGGGTCGCCCGAAAAGATACACGACAATATTCTGCTCGCTGAGAAACTGTCCTGTCCTCAACATATCAATGGGGGACCGATGGGTAGATCAGTAGCGTTAATTTTCGCATGACCATGACTAAGTTGGAACTACTTGTGCCTCTGTGGTGAAAAAGAAAAAAGAGCAACCCATGAATTCCGCCACCTCCCGCGACGCCCCCCTCAACCAACGCTATGGTACGCTGCTCAGCTGCAGCATCCCCGCCAGCGGCTTGACCCTCGACGGTTTCCTGGCGGCCGCTGATGGTCAAGCGCGCTTCTGCTGGGAAGGTCCTGACAGCGCGGTCGCCTTCGCCGGTTCCGGCACAGCCGTCGAGTTGATCGCCTGGGGCGCGGGACGCTACCGGCAAATCGCCAAATACGCGCGCGAACTCTTCGCCGGCGCCCATCTGGCAAGCGCGGACAATCGGCTGACCCAACCTCGTCTATTCGGCGGTTTCGCCTTCCGCGACGATTTCACGCCCGATAACACCTGGTCCATTTACGCCCCCGCCATCTTTGTCCTGCCCCATTATCAGCTTGCCAGCAGCGGCGGCCAAACCTGGCTGACGATCAATACGCAGATCCCGCCAGAAGAAAAACCGAAAGCCCTCCTGCCCGATATACGATCCGCGCTGGCGGAGAAGCTCGCCCAACTCCGAGCCGCCGAGCGCGCCAGACCCGCCGCGAAGCAGAGCCCGTTCCAGAGCATCCATTATCCCATGAACTACGACGCCTGGGCGCGCATGATTGAGTCCGCCGCCGAGCGTATCCGCGCCGGCCGCCTGAACAAAGTTGTCCTGGCCCGCGCGGCTGAATTGCGCTTCGCCGGGCGGATCCGTCCCCGGCCCATCCTGCGCTATCTGGCTAAGCACTATGCCGACTGTTATCGCTTCCTCTTTGAACCCCGCCCGTATCACGCCTTTTATGGCGCCTCGCCCGAATTGCTGGCGGCGGCCCAAGGCACACAGCTAAAGACCATGGCCCTGGCCGGCAGCATCGGACGCGGCGCGAGCGCGGAAGAAGATCAAGCCTTGAGCGCAGCGCTCATGGCCAGCGCCAAAGACCGCCATGAACACCGGATCGTCGCCGAGAAGATGCGCGCGCGCCTGGCCCCCTTCGCCGCCGCCCTGGATACTTCGCCCCTGCAACTGCTCAAGCTCAGCAATATCCAACATCTGCATACCGGCATTCACGGCAACCTGAAAAACGACATCGGCATCCTGCCCTTGGTCGAGGCTCTGCACCCGACGCCGGCTCTGGGCGGCGACCCGCGCCCCGACGCCCTGCAACTCATCCGCGAGCTGGAGCCGATCCCGCGCGGCTGGTATGGCGCGCCGATCGGCTTGATCGACGCCCGCCTCAATGGCGAATTCGCCGTCGCCATCCGTTCCGCCGTCGCCCAGGAAAACCGCGCCTGGATCTACGCCGGCGCCGGCATCGTCGACGAAAGCCAACCCGAAAGCGAATGGCAAGAATCCGCCCTCAAATTCCGCCCCATGCTCGACGCCCACAGAAGCAGAACCTGAACAATCTCACCACAAAGACGCAAAAGTAGAACCAACAAAGTAATGAGAAAGGCAAAAAATCGAAATCATTGTAGGGGCGACTCGGTGAGTCGCCCGCCGGCAACATCCACTACATTTCACTTTTCGCATGACTAACTTGGTGTTACTTCTGTGCCTCTGTGGTAGAAAAAGAAAAGCAGAACGTCGGCTACTACATCGCCGGCCTAATCGCAGAAGATCGGGTTATTGTGAAAGTCAAATCAGTGGAGACGCTGGAAGATGTTCACACTGCGCAGTCGCTCACGTACTAAAGCTGACGAGTCTAAGCGCGCTTTACTGCTTAATTTCAACGAAGTGACCCTACCCAAAGGCGTCAAAAGAGTGCTTCTATGATCCTTTCTTTGTGACCTTTGTGACCTTTGTGACCTTTGTGTCCTTTGTGTCTTTGTGGTGAAAAAGAAAAAGCAAATCGTATGCCCAACCCCAACACCATCTACGCCAATACCTTCATTGACGCCCTGGTCGCCGCCGGCCTGACGCGCTTTTGCCTTTCCCCCGGCTCCCGCCATACCCCCCTGGTCCTGGCCCTCGCCCGCCATCGCGACCGCATCGAGATCAGCTCCCATCTCGACGAGCGCAGCGCCGCCTTCTTCGCCCTCGGCCTGGCCATCGGCAGCGGCGAGCCAGCCGCGCTAATCTGCACCTCCGGCTCGGCGGCCGCCAATTTCTTCCCCGCCCTCATCGAAGCGCATCAATCGCGCATTCCCCTGCTCGTCCTCACCGCCGACCGCCCCCACGAATTGCGCGGCAGCGGTGCCAACCAGACCATCGACCAGATCAAGCTCTACGGCGACTACATCGACTTCTTCGCCGATGCCCCCTTGCCCGAACCCGATCCCCCGCCGATTGTCCTGCGCCACCTGCGCGCACTCGCCTTCCGCGCCCTCAACACAGCGAAACGCGCGGCTGGCGTCGTCCATATCAACTTCCCCTTTCGCAAACCCTTCGAACCGGCCGTCGATGACAACATGGAAATCGACCACAGCCCGCCCATCCAATTCAGCGCGCCGCGAGCGAATGGCTCGGCTGACCTGGCGGCGCTTCTGACCGACGACCTGCTGAAACGCCGCGGCCTCATCTACTGCGGGCACGGCGCCTGCCGGGGCAATGCCGAACTACAATCCCTGCTGCCTTGGGCGCAGGGCCTAGCGCTTTCAGTCGGCTATCCAATTTTCGCTGAATTCACATCAAACCTGCGCTCCGGAGTGACTATCAGCGCTTACGAGAGTTTCATGTCCGCGCCAGAGGCCGATCTCTCTCAGGTCGAGGTCCTTATCCGCTTTGGCGCGCCGCCCCTCAGCAAACCCATGGCTGACTTTCTAGCTAACGCGAATCTGGCTTATCACATCTATTGCAGTCGCGCCGGCGAATGGGCTGACGATACCCACAGCCTCACCCATCACCTGACCATTGATCCGGCCGCAGTCTCATATCACGACTGGCACGACTTCCCACCCGCGCCATCGTCTGACTGGCGCAGCCACATAGTCCGTTGCGACCAAATCGCCGGCAAAGTCATCGCTGACGAGATTGCGAAGGGCGACTACTTCGACGGCGCTGCCCTCTATGATGTGGTCGATCTCCTCCCGCCTGATGCCGCCCTTTTCGGCGGCAACAGCCTGCCCGTCCGCCACCTCGATCAATTCGGCGGCTCGACAAACAAGCCCTTTTTCGCCTGGGCCAATCGCGGCGCCTCCGGCATCGACGGCAATGTCTCGACTGCCCTCGGCATCGGCGCGGCCCGGCGCGGCAAACCGCTCGTCGCTGTCCTCGGCGATATCACGCTCTACCATGACCTCAACGGCTTGCTCGCTGCCCGGCGCTGCCATATACCGGTTACAATCGTCCTGCTCAACAACAACGGCGGCGGCATCTTCCAGCGCTTGCCAATACGTGACTTCGAGCCGCATTTCCACGATTATTTCATCACGCCGCACGGACTGGATTTCGCCCATGCGGCCGCGCTCTACGGCCTTGAATACATCCGCGCCGATGACCGCGCATCCTTCCGCGCCGCTTTTCGCCGCTCGGTTCGCGGAAAGCAGTCGACGCTCATTGAAGTCCGCACCGACGCCATCGCCGACCTTCAGCGCCGCGCCGACATCATGGCGAAGGTACAGGAACAACTCAAGAAAGTAATGTGAAAGTATGATGAAGTATAAGGAGACAAAAAACATTGTAGGGGCGCCCCTTGGGTCGCCCGTGATCAGCGCATCCAATTGTAGGGGCGACCTATCAGGTCGCCCGATGGTAACTCGCCATACAGATGGCGAGAGAGGCTGGGGGGATGGGGTAGAAAAAAGCGATAGCAAAACCCACTACCGGACAAGCCTTGTAGGGGCGACTCTGTGAGTCGCCCAAAACTTGTGCCTAAACTGTTCTTTACTAAATTACTTTCCTGGAACTACCGAGGGCACAGAGACCGATAGACAATGTCTTTGTGCCTTTGTGATCAAAAAAACACACAACAACAGGAGACATTCCATGACCACCACAGCCGAACAGCAAGCGGAGATCAAAACCCAAGACCTCATGCGCCTCGCCGATTGGCAAGAGGTCAAAGCCTACGCCGACATCACCTACCACAAAGCCGAGGGCATCGCCCGCATCGCCTTCGACCGGCCCAATATCCGCAACGCCTTCCGCCCCAAAACCATCGACGAAATGACCGAAGCCGTCCTCCACGCCTGGCATGACGGCGAGATCGGCGTACTCTGGATCACCGCCAACGGTCCCAGCACCAAAGACGGCATCTGGTCCTTCTGCGCCGGCGGCGATCAGAAAGTGCGCGGCCATTCCGGCTATGTCGGCGATGATGGACTCCCCCGCCTCAACGTCCTGCAACTCCAGCGCTATATCCGCAATATCCCCAAGCCTGTCATCGCCGTCGTCCCCGGTTACGCCATCGGCGGCGGCCACGTCCTGCACGTCTGCTGCGACCTCACCATCTCCAGCGACAACGCCATCTACGGCCAGACCGGTCCTATCGTCGGCAGCTTCGACGCCGGCTTCGGCTCCTCCTTCCTCGCCGCCCATATCGGCCAGAAGAAGGCGCGGGAAATCTGGTTCCTCTGCCGCCAATACAGCGCCCAGCAAGCCGAAGCCATGGGCATGGTCAACACCGTCGTGCCCCTCGCCGAGCTCGAACGCGAGGCCCTGCAATGGTCCCGCGAGATCCTGAGCAAAAGCCCGATCGCCCTGCGCTTCATCAAAGCCGGCCTCAACGCCGAGCTCGACGGACAGACCGGCGTCCAAGTCCTGGCCGGCGACGCCACCATGCTCTTCTACATGACCGACGAAGGCAGCGAGGGCAAAAACGCCTTCCTCGAAGGCCGCCAACCCGATTTCAGCAAGTTCCCCCGCCGCGCCTAAACGCCGCCCGTGACACATGAATGCCAGCGAAGGTGTAGGGGCGACCAACCTGGTCGCCCGCAAATAACAATGAACGACCTGAAACGCCCGCTCAATCCCGAACCCAACAATCTCTTCTTCGCCTTGGAACAAGGCGGCTGGACCTTCGCCGATGTCAATCGCTGCATATCAAGAACCTGCGCCAATATCCTGAACCGCGCCGCCCTCCAGCCCGGCGACCGCGTCGCCATCCTGATGCCGCGGCCCCTCCCATTCGCCCTGACCCTGCTGGCGCTGATGCGGATGCGCGTTGTCAGTGTGCCGCTGAATACCCGTCTCACCGCGCGCGAGCTCGCCTGGCAGGTCAGCAACGCGGGCTGCCGCCTCATCATCTGCGAAAGCGAGATGCTGGCGCTGACAAGCGGCATGAACGCGCCGGTTTTCGAATTGCCGACGATGAACCTGCGCGATCAAAGTTTGCACTATGAGGACTGGGGCGCGCTGCGCTTCGATGATGATTTCGCCATCATTCACACCTCGGGCACCAGCGGCCGACCCAAAGCGGCCGTCCTGACTTATGGCAACATCTATCACAGCGCGCGGGCATCAGCGGCGCGGCTGGGTCATTTGTCGGAGGACCGCTGGCTCTGCGTCATGCCGCTTTATCATATCGGTGGCTTGAGCATCATCCTGCGCTCCCTTATCTATGGCACCGCCGTCAAATTTGGCCCCACCGCGCCCTTTGATGTTCAGGAGACCAACCACCTCCTCAGCGATAATCCCATCACCATAGTCTCCCTCGTGCCGACCATGCTGCAGCGCCTGCTGGACGCCAAGACCCGGCCCTGGAATCCCCGCCTGCGGCTGATCCTGCTCGGTGGCGCAGCGCCCTCCGCCGATCTGCTCGCCCGCTGCGCCGCCGACAATCTGCCTATCGCCGCCACCTACGGTCTCACCGAAGCCGCCTCACAAGTCGCCACCGCCCTGCCCGATCTCGTCTACCGCAAACCGGGCACTGTCGGCAAGCCGCTGAAATCCACTCAAGCGCGCATCATCGACGAACGAGGCGAAGACGCCCCGCCGAATGTCCCGGGCGAAATACTCGTCTCCGGCGGCAGCGTCATGCGCGGCTATTACAACGATCCCGCCGCCACCGGGGAAGCCCTGCGCGCTGGCTGGCTGCGCACCGGCGATATCGGCTACCTGGATGACGACGGCGACCTCTTCGTCTTGCAACGCCGCGACGACCTTATCGTCAGCGGCGGCGAAAATATCTATCCGGCCGAAGTGGAAGACGTCCTGCGCCGGCATCCCGCCGTTGCTGATGCGGTCGTGCTGGGCTTGGCCGATGCCGCCTGGGGCCAGCGTGTGGCCGCCGTCATCGAAACGCGGGCAAGGCAATCGGCAACAAGCGAAGACATCATCGCCTTCGCCCGCGAGCATCTGGCGGGCTACAAAATCCCCCGCCGCATCGCCTTTGTAACAGCCCTGCCGCGCACAACTTCGGGCAAGGTGCAGCGCCGCCAAGCGCTTGAGGCACTCACCGATGCGCCTTAGCGCCAGGCAAAGCGGGCATCGCTACGGCATCGAAATCGCCGGCGCAGGCCCGCCTCTGCTCCTGCTGCATGGCTTCAGCGGCGACAGCGCCACCTGGCGCGATCTCGCCCCCGCCATGCCGCAAGACTTCCGCGTCTGCCGCCTCGACATTCTCGGTCACGGCGAAAGCGACAAACCGGCCGCCGCCGAAAGCTATCGCATGTCCGCCATCGCCGCCGATATCATCGACTTGCTGGATCAACTGAAAATCGAACGGGCGCACCTGCTCGGCTATTCTATGGGCGGGCGGCTGGCATTGTATCTCACGCTGCATTATCCGGCGCGCTTTAGCTCGCTTGTCCTCGAGAGCGCATCGCCCGGCCTGGCAGACGCGGCTGAACGCGAGCAGCGCCGCCTTCGCGACGAAGCCCTCGCGAACAAAATCGAAACGCGGGGCATAGAATGGTTCGTCGAGTACTGGGAACGCCTGCCCCTTTGGGCATCGCAGGCCAATCTGCCGGCGGGGATCCTGGCCGGGCAGCGCCGTCAGCGCCTCCGCAACGATCCCCGCGGCTTGGCGAACAGCCTGCGCGGCCTGGGCGCCGGCGCGCAGCCCAGCCTCTGGCGGGACCTGCCTACTCTGACCGCCCCGACTCTCCTGGTCGCCGGCGACTTGGATGCCAAGTTCCGCCGCATCAACGGAGCCATGGCGCAGAAGATGCCAAACGCCAGCCTGGCGATCCTGCCCGCCGCCGGGCACAACAGCCACCTCGAGAATCCGGCCGCCTTCACGCGAGCCCTGCGCTCATTTCTGCAAAGCATCTAGGGCTGCGCCGACGAACCAATCGTATTGCGCTTTCATGCGTCCAGCGCCCTCCGCGTCAGCGGCGAAGCTCGCGAAATGCGCCAGGCGCGCCGCCCCCCACAAATCCCAAACCGGCAGCGCCCCCGCATCCAACGAGCCGTTCAGCCCCAGATAATGCGCGCTGTATATCTCCATCGCCTCCGCCCCCAGCGCCCAAAGCATCTCCAGCCGGCTCTTGCCCAGGTCCGCCAGCGGATCGCCCAGCATGGCATCCTCCCAATCGACAATGCCGTTCAGTCCATCGCCTTCCCATAGCAGATTGCCCGGCCAAAAATCGCCATGCAGCAAAGCGCTCTCATTCCAGCCGATTCCGCCAAGGGCAGCGCCCAAGGCGGCGCGAATCCGCTCTTCCGCCCGCCGCCCAGCCAGATCTGCCGCCACAACATCCGACAGCCGCGGCAAGAAAGACAGATCATGCTCTGTCATGTCCACCGCATGAATAGCCCGCAGCGTCTCCGCCAGCCGCCGGCAGAAACTCGCGCTATCCTCAGAGGCGAAACGCGGCGCGCCACTGACGAAAGACGTGATCAAAAACGGAGGCTCCCGCTCCTCCGCCAACGCCAGCGGCCGCGCCACCGGCAAACCGTCGGCGTACAAAATCTCCAGGAGCCGATACTCATCACGCGCGATATCCGGGTTGAACGCGCGGTCAGCATCGCCGTGCGTCAGCAATATCAACTGCTCCGCCTCTCCCGCATTATCTACCTGCAACAGACGCGCCCGCCGGCTTAAACGCCGCAGGCTCCGCAAGTTCCAGCCGGGGTTGATCCGCTCCAACGCCCGCTTGATATGCCCTGCTTCAATCTCCATAGCTCGGCATTGTAGTCAGCCCCAAGAAATCTTCGTGACCTTCCTGCCTTTGTGCCCTTTGTGGCAAATCCTCTGTGTCTCTGTGCCTCTGTGGTAAAAACCCGTCATACCAGCGTCCAGCTCGCTGGCAAATAGATGATGCCCCGATGCTCCATCCGCTCCAGCACCTCGCCGCTGCCCCGCACATCAAATGTATAAGCGAAAGACACCGAGTCGATCACCGGCCCCGCCACTTCCCGCGCCACCACATCAATCCAGTACTGCCCGGGCAGCACATTGATATTCTCGATCCGGCATTGCAGCGCGCAATCCTTTTCCAAAGACAAAGACCGCCGCATCGAACTGGGCACATCAATATAACTCACGACCGTACCCGCCGGATCCACAATCCGCAGCGAGAAACGATACGTGGCCACCGGCTCCCGAACGCTCAGCGTAATGCGCGCATCAACCGTGTCGCCCGTGGAGAAGCCTGTGATCTCCCCGCCATCCGCGATATCGCGCAAGCTGATGCCCATAATGCGAAAGGCCCCCGTGCCCTCGCGCCGGTCCGCCTCCGGCAATTCTGTCCCCGCGATCACCGTCGACCGGTCCATCGAACGCTCAAAATAAGCGCTCAGAATATCGCTCGGCGAGCCCTCCGCCGTCATCCGCCCGTCCTGCACATAAATCGCCCGCTCGCAGAGCCGCTCAATCGAATAAGGATTATGCGTGACGAAGACGACCGTCACCCCGCTGTTGGATAGTTCGTCCATGCGGTTCAGGCATTTTTTCTGGAAGTTCACATCCCCGACCGATAGCACCTCGTCAATCAGCAGGATATCCGCATCGACATTAACCGCCACGCTGAAACCCAGCCGCGCCTGCATGCCGCTCGAATACTGCCAGACCGGCTTGTCCAGCCATTCGCCCAACTCGGCGAAAGCTTCCACCTCAGACATCTTCACATCCATCTGCCTGGACGAGAATCCCATGATCGCGCCCAGCAGCTTGATATTCTCGCGCCCGGTCAAATCACGATGCATGCCGGCCGCCAATTCGATCATCGGGAAGAGCCGGCCATTCACTCGCAAACTGCCATAAGTCGCCGGGCTCACGCCGGCAATCAGCTTGAGCAAGGTGCTCTTGCCCGCGCCATTCCGGCCGACGATGCCCAGGGACTCGCCCTGCCTCACGTCAAAGGAGATCTCCCGCAGCGCCCAGGGACCATAAGCCTCGCGGTCCCGCCCGTTGCCCCCGCGCAGGCTGTCGAATTGCCGCTGCAAGTAAGGACGCAAGGGCAAGCCATAACGCTTCCATACATCCCTCACCTGTATCGCGTATTCCGCGCTCATAAGCTGTCTCTACCCCTCAGTCCCCCCATATCAATGGCGAAAACCCAGCCTCGCATTGAATCATCTTGGGATTGCTGATGATACAGATACCTAACATATTGAATACGCGCAAACGTAGCTCCCCCTCTCCCCTTGTGGGAGAGGCGGCCGGGGGGTGAGGGGTGAGAAAACAAACATCGCCCGCAACTTCGTATACGATTCTCAGCGCACTCGTTTTTTCTCGCTGTACCCGGTGGTAAGGTTATTCTTATTTCAACCATAGATACACTGCCTAAAGCACATCGGCGAAATAGCGCGACATAAGCTCGTAAAGCGGATAGGCCACCAGCAAACCCAAAACGATCAAGACCAGACTCGTCAACAGCAGAGCAGTATCCGGCGCCTGCCCGAAAACCAGCACCTTGCGAAAACCGTCAATGAGGCCCACCGCCGGGTTCAGGCTGTGCACGATATTTAATTCGCTCTCCAAGGTCTCGGCGCCATAGATGACCGGCGTCAAGATCAGCCAGACCTGCATGATATGCTGAATGCCATGCAGCATGTCGCGGCGGTAGATCGTGAAGGCGGCAATGCCTATGCCAACCGCCCAACCCAGCAAAATCGTCAGGACAATCAACGCCGGCAGCCAAAGCCATGCCCCGCTGACGGGTATCCCGAAGAGCAGCAGCGTCGCCGTCAGGACGATCCCCGCCATGACGAAGTCGAAGAAGGTGGTCAAGATCACAACGAAGGGAATGATCTGCCGCGGCATCGGCATCTTCCGCATCAAAACCCCATTCGCCAAAACCCCATGCGGGATGCGAACCGCCGTGCTCTGAAACAAAGTCCAGGGCACGGTGGCGGCGAAGGTGAAAACCAGCCGCGGCGCGCCCTCCGTATCCACATTCACCAGACCGCCCAGAAAACTGTAAATCACCGTCGCCAAAATCGCCGGGATGATCGACCAAAGCGGACCCAAAAACGTCCGCCGATAACGCGCCCGTATGTCCCGGCTGACCAGCGATATCAGCAGATTCCAATACCCCAGCCATTGCTCGGCTCGGCTCCGCGCCGGATTGTTATTCGACCATTGGCTCATTGCGCATCGAATTCCGTCATGCCCGCTTCACGCGACCATTATCGCGCCTTACGCACATTTTTACAGCCAGAATTCCTCCCACCCTCAACGACCAGCTCCCGCCTTCGCAACCGACTTCCACCGCCGAATCGCCAGCGCGTCCCCACAAAACCTTTGTGCCCCTTGTGGTGAAAAAACCTGTCACGCCCCCGCCCGCCGCAGCAAACCCGCCATCTGTCCCCGCACATTCTCCAACGCCGCCCCCTCCCCATACAAAGCCTCCCCGAAGACAACCCGAACCCGCGGGTCGCGGTACATGGGAAACATCATCTGAAAGGTCGCCGCCAGAAAATGCCGCCGGTCATGATCCCGATACAAGCGCACAAGCGGGTTTCGCAGCGCCCGCTTCGATATCACCCCGCCAACCGCCACCGGCACAATCGCCAAACCCGGCGCGTGCCGAGCAAAGATCGCCATACTCCGCGACCACCCCGCCAGCGATGCCAACGCCGACTCCAAATACAATCCCGGATCCGCCTCGATCTCCCCCCGCGGATACAGCAGCAGCGAGCCCCCGCCCCGCAAATGCCGCAAACCTTCCCGCATCGCCCTTTGCGGCCGCGCCGAATCCACCACGATGACATGCCGCCGAAACTGGCGTAAGCCCGGCAAGATGCCGAAATCATGCGCCATCAGCTTCGTATCCCGCCGC
Organism: Anaerolineae bacterium; assembly: GCA_022822545.1. Classification (GTDB taxonomy): domain Bacteria; phylum Chloroflexota; class Anaerolineae; order Aggregatilineales; family Phototrophicaceae; genus UBA6055. The sequence goes on along the minus strand of JAJEBE010000056.1, from coordinate 14,025 downwards.
GGCGAACACATCAGCAGCGAATGCGCATCCCCCAAGCCGGCATGATTGCCCACGAAAAGCACCGGTCCAGAAGCGGGGACCTTCTCCGCCCCCCAACAACGCAAATCCGCCGCCCCAATGCCCAGCAGCCACTCGCTGGCCCCCTTCAAATCGCCGTCCCGCGCAATCATGCCCTCCATCTTCAAGCCCAGCCGCGTCAACTCCAGCGCAAACGGCGCGCACACCACATGCAGCCCCGCCTTGATAAGCCGATTGCGAAAACAAAATGCCTCCACCACCGACGCCGACATCGCGCGATAAAGACGGAGGAAATTATTTATTCGCGAGGCTGGCTGAGGCAACATTGCGGGAAATCATAGCCTTAGTCATGTGCGGTAAACGCGTCCCGGATTTTCGAGGAAACTATTACAAGAATTTTACGTTATATTTGCTAGAAGCAGGCTGATGTGTGTGTGACTTGCCATTGCTCAAGGAGACGATATGATTGCAATACTTAAGTCTATCGGACGCAACTTCCTTACGATTGCGCTGGTCATCTTCGCGCTTATTGTTGGCGGATATATCAGCGGAACAGTGGAGACCGTACGCGAGTTTTTCTTCCCGCAATCTGCGGCATATGTTCAATCAACTCATGTAATCATGCATGGGATTCGCGGTATTTCCCAGTTGGTGACGATAGACGGCGAACTCTCTACGACAGATGTCAAAGTCGAAATCCATCAGGGCTTCCTCAATGCGGGCTACTACAGCGCAAACCATATTGCCATTGGAGCAATTCAAGCGGGTATTGAATTTGACAAGATTGACGAAGACAACATTAGTTTCCGTGACGATACTTATTTCGTGACGCTTCCTGCGCCAATTATCACAAGTTGCCGAATCGACCATATTGACCAGAATCAGCAATCATTCACTCTCCTGACGGCCGACTGGGATATGGTGCGCCAGTTAGCGCAGCACGATGCCATCATTCAGTTTGCGGAGGAGACGATAGAAGCTGGTATCCTAGATCGCGCCGAGAAAGAAGCAGAGATTCAGATAGGCGACTTCGTTACCGAATTAACAGGCAAATCGACGAGTGTTGAGTTTGCGTCACGAGATGGAGAGCTTCAGTTGCCGCTTTCCTGCAAACCAATCACGCCCAGCGGCTGGATTAAAGATGGCGACGGCGCTTGGAAGCGCGCCAGTTGAAGAAAATGAAAGTGAAAAGCGAAGTGGACAGCGACAATTCTGTGAGTGGGTTTAGAATAGACAGGCGATATGTATTCGCGCTAGTTTTTGGCATTTTTCTGCTGGTAGCCGTCACGCTCTTGAGCAACCCTGGCTTCTTTCCATTCATTCGAGACCTAGCTAGCGGCGAGTTGCTCGCGACTTCGACACCGAGACCTACATACACACCGCTTCCGACGTATACACCTGAGGCGACCTTCACGCCCTTTCCAACCTATACGCCGCCGCCAACCTCTACACCAACAGCAACAACGACGCCTAGTTCAACCTCTACTGCAACACCTACAAGCACACCAACCAGTACAGCGACATTGAAACCTTCTCCCTCACCTAAACCTACTCTGATACCGATTTATCAACACATTCAAGAAATGGGCCAACTCGTGGTAATCAGCGCTGAACTCGCGCGGGCTGATATACATGTTGGTATAAGCAGAGGCGCTTGTAGTCATGGCGCAGATCATGCCGCGCACGCGGTTGTAGAAGCTGGAGTAGACTTTGCTGAGATTGAAGAGAAAGACATTCGATACTATAGCGAGATGGAAACCTATACCTTGCACATTCCATCACCAAGTCTTACAAGTTGCCGCATGGAATACATTCGTCAATACGACAAGTCACACACTTGGTGCGGTGTAGATTGGGACATGGTTCGCTTGCTGGGTCAGGCTCAATCAATGCAAGACTTCGTCGACCGCGCGCTAGATTCCGAGATCCTGGACCGAGCCGAAAGGCAAACTAGCACAATTCTTGGGTCCTTTGTAAATGCGCTTACAGGCAAAAAAGCGCGTATCACATTCTACGAAAGATACGGTGAACCGAATCGGCCGCCTTCTTGTCAGCCAGAGAACGATATACCTAGTGGATGGATTTACGACAAAGAAACCAGCACATGGAGTCGAAACAACTGAGGATGGTTACCCCCCGCCCGTCATCAACAATCCCAACTGCTCAATATCCACATCCTGATTCTCCACCTCGCCCACAATCCGCCCCTCATACATCACCGCGATCCGATCCGACAAAGCCCGAATCTCATCCAGATCTTCGCTGATCAGCAAGATCGCCGTGCCATTGTCCCGCTCCGTCAGCAAACGCTGATGAATATACTCGGTCGCCCCGATGTCCACGCCGCGCGTCGGCTGCGCCGCGATCAACACGCCCGGATCCCGCGATAACTCCCGCGCCAGCACCAGCTTCTGGATATTCCCGCCCGACAAACTCTTCACCAAGGTCTCCGTGCTCGGCGTCTTGATCTCATAGGCTTTGATCGCCTCGCGGCAAGCATCGCGAATCTTGCGGAACTGCATGAAGATCTTGCCCCAGGTGAACTTGGGATGCCCATGATCTTGCAAGACATAATTCTCCGCCACGCTGAATTCCTTGATCACCCCGTCTATCATCCGCTCCTCCGGGATGTAAGACAGACCCATCGCATTCAGCACCGACGGCTGCGCATTCGTCACATCATCGCCGTCCACCGTCACCTTGCCCGCGGTAATCTCGCGCAAGCCGGTGATGCACTGCGCCAATTCCTGCTGCCCATTGCCCGATACGCCGGCGATGCCCACGATCTCCCCGCCCCGCAACCGCAGCGACGCCCCGTCCAGGCCCACCGTGCCCCGGTTGCTCAAGGCGCTGACGCCCTCCAGCGTCAACCGCTCCTCGCGCGGGTCGGGCGCGTTCTTCTCATACTCCAGCAGCACCGGCCGCCCCACCATCATCTCGGCCAGCTTGGGCCGCGTGGCTTCGCTCGTGGGGATGGAATTGACCCGCCGGCCGTCCCGCAGCACCGTCACCCGCTGGCTGATCTCCAGCACCTCGTGCAGCTTGTGCGAAATGAACACCAGCGCATGGCCGTCATCCGCCAATTGCTTGAGGATGCGGAACAACCCATCCACTTCCTGCGGCGTCAGCACCGCCGTCGGCTCATCCAGGATCAGCAGCGCCGCCCCCTTATACAGGGCCCGCAAGATCTCCACCCGCTGCTGCTCGCCCACCGCCAGCTGCCAGATCGGCAACCCCGGGTCGACCTTCAAATTATAAATCTCGGATAATTCCAGCACCCGCTCGCTGACCACATCCAGATCGAGGCGCGCGCCGCGCGATGACTTCATGCCCAGCGCGATATTCTCCGCCACCGTCAGCGACGGCACCAACATAAAATGCTGATGAATCATGCCGATGCCGTGCTGAATCGCGTCTTGCGGATTCTTGATGCGAGCTTCCGCGCCATTGATGCGGATCTGCCCCTCGTCGGGATCGTACAAGCCATACAGCATCTTCATCAACGTCGACTTGCCCGCGCCGTTCTCGCCCAGCAGCGCATGAATCTCGCCCGACCGCACATCAAAATCGATCTTGTCCGCCGCCAGCACGCCGGGAAATCGCTTCACAATCCCGGTCATCTCCAACTGGCTGATGCGCTCATGCCCCGTCGGCAGCAGATTATTCCCTGGCTTTGCCTTCTCGTTCATGCGCGACTACCATAACTGCGGATAAATTTCTTTACGGACAACAAATCATCCTCTCAAAATGACGCCTTTGGGGCAACACGTCAAATCGCCCCCTCTCAAAAATGATACCGGTAGGGGCGACCCGGTGGGTCGCCCTTGTTTTGTCTACCCCCCAAACTCCATCACCAGGCCGCCGTTCGCCAGCGTCAACACGTAAGATTCGCCGCCCAGCACGCCCGACTGAATATGCGCGATCATGTCGGACAATATGACTTCCCACTTGTAAACCTGGAAAGCCACCGCCGAATCACCGGCCAACTCGGCTTGGCTGGCTTGCGTGCCGAACCAGGCCGCGCCATTCTCGCTGCCCACCGCGATCGGGCCAACCACCATCTGCGCCGTGCCTGTCAAGACATCCGCGCCATTGGCGATATGCGTTTCCGCCGCTTCAGTCGCCAGCGGAACATCGCTGAAGGACTGAATATACACAACATTGACTGTGGCCATCGGGTTCGAGGCGGCCGCGCCAGCCACGAAACCATCGACATAGAGCTTGGCATCGCCCACTTCAATCGGCCCAACCACGCCGATCACGCCGGATTCCGTCATTCTGCCGGCCACCACGCCATTGACGAAGCCGCCTTGATAAGAATCAGCCGTATAAGCGAACACATTGTCCAGGCCGAAGGTGTTCTCGTCCGTGCCCCAGGCGAAGCTGACCTCGGAGAATTCCGCCGCCAACTCTTCCACCACCGAGCCGAACTGCGAGCCATGCGCGATCACCAGATCGTAATCGCCCGAAGCCGCCCACTCGCGCAAAGCCACCGCCGCGTCATCCACGATAAAGGTGCCATCCTGGAAATCAAACTGGAAGGCATCCTCGCCCATGGCGCCCTGTATCGCCATCAGCCCATCGTACATACTCTGGCTGAACGCGAGATCGTTGGTCGCGCTCGGCGCAACCGCCGCAACACGAAATACATCGTCCTGCGCCATACTCGGCATCACCCCGATGAACAGGGCAACGATCAACATAAGCAATAGTGCTTTCTTCATGGTTATGCTCTCCTTTAACCGATACTTGACTTTAGACCGGGCAACTACGCCCGAGAATAAACGATAAAACATAGTCCCGCAACGCCATCCTAATTTGACAGAACTCGCCAATCTACAGCCGCCAAAATCTGTCGAATCCTGTAGGGCTTGTCCGCTACTGCATTTCTCACGTAAAGCACACCTTAACATCACTGAAGCTTAACTGATTGAAGGCATGATCCTTGCGATACTCAACGAAAAACTACAAATTCCGCTAAGTTTAGCTCCCCCTCTCCCCTTGTGGGAGAGGGGGCCGGGGAGTGAGGGGTGAGAAAACGACCGTCGCAGCACACTACCGGACAAGCCTTGTAGGGGCGACCTACCAGGTCGCCCGCAAGTTGCCAATTCCCCAGCGACAATACCTGCCCGGAAAAACCGCCACTCCCCCTCTCTGATGCTTCGGAGAGGGGGCCGGGGGGCGAGGTAGACCTTACTCTCATACCCTACTCCCCGCGCTCATAAGGCCGCGTCAGCGCCGTCGGCTGCTCCTGCCGCTTGGTGGCGAAGATCAACGCGATAATCGTGATCACATAAGGCGCCATCACCGCAAACTCCGACGGTATATCCGCACCGATCACCTTGATCTGCAATTGCAGCGCGTTCACGAAGCTGAACAACAACGCCCCCGCCGCCACCGTCCAGGGCCGCCAGCCGCCGAAATACACCAGCGCCACCGCAATAAAACCCTGCCCCGCCGTCAGATTCTGCTGGAACAGGTTAATCAGCGCGATCGACAAGGACGCCCCCGCCAAACCGGCCAGCATACCGCCGATGGTCGTGGTGGCATAACGCACCCGCGTCACGCTCACCCCCATCGCGTCCGCCGCTTCCGGGTTCTGCCCAACCGCGCGGATCATCAAACCGAAGGTCGTATTGTTCAGCACAAATGCCGAAATCGGCACCAAAGCAAAAGCCACATAAACCAGCAAATTATGATGGAAAAATATCTCCCCGATGATCGGCAGGTCGGTCAAAACCGGGAAGTTGATCCGCGGGAAACCATGCACCGACTTCGGCGTGCCCACCCACTGCTGAAACAGCAACTCGCTCAATCCCAGACCGAAGAGATAAACGCCGATGCCGCTGATGCCCTGCTTCGCCTTCAAGGTGACGCTGACAAAAGCCATCGCCAAGCCCATCAAACCGCCGATGATCAGCGCGATCAAAACGCCCCAAAGCAAGCTCACCGGCTCGCTCATCGACCCCGCCTGCTGCGCCGAATATACCGCGTAGAAGCCGCCGAAAGCGCCCATCAGCATCATGCCGTCCACGCCCAGATTCAGCACCCCGCTCCGCTGCGCGAATGTCTCCCCCAGCGCCGCGAAGATATACGGCGTCGCCAGCCTGATAGCCGAGGCGAAGACGCTGGCGGTGAAAATATCATCCAGCCCCATCAGCCGTCATCCTCCGCGGCCTTGCCTTCCTCGGCCTCCTCCACACTCACCCGCCGCTTGCTCCGCTGCAAAATAAAGATCTCGCTGCTCACCACGAAGACGACCACCAGGCCGTTCACCGCCGTAATCAAAGACGCCGGCACGCCCAGCTCCCGCTGCATCTTCTGCGCCCCCACCAGCAAACCGCCGAAGAAGGCCGACGCCGGGATCGCCCCGATCGGATTCAAGCCGCCGAACAGCGCCGCCACGATGCCGTTGAAACCGGCCGAACCCGTGAAGCCCGCCGGCGAGCCATCCGTCTGCAAGCGATACTGCAAACCCAATACCTGCACCACGCCCGCCAACCCGGCGAAGCCCCCCGCCAAAAACATCGAAAACATCATCTGCCGCTTCACATTGATGCCGGCGAAACTCGACGCCCGCTGGTTCTCCCCCACCGCCCGAATCCGATAACCCAGCGAGGTCCGCCAGAGAAAGATATAGATGATGACCGCCAGCGCAATCGCGATGATCAACCCCCAATGCAAACGCGTCCGCGCGAAGAGCCAGGGATCGCCGATCGGCAGCGACAAACGCGGCAACTGCGCCGCCGTCGCCAACCGCGCCGTCTTGGGGATATTGTTGAAGCCCGCCTCCGCCGGATCCAGCAAGATGCCGTTGAGCAGAAAATTCATCATCTGCACCGCGATCTGATTGAGCATGATCGTGCTCAGAATCTCGTTCACATCGAAATACGCCTTGAGAAAACCAGCCAGCCCCCCATACAAAGCGCCCGCCAGAAAGCCGCCCAGCAGCGATAAAGTCACGATGATCAAATCAAAGGCGCCGCGCTCTTTCATCAACTCCGCCGGCACCCGCGCCTCGCCCAATACCAGCGCCACCGTCACGCCCGCCAGCGCCCCCGCGATCATCTGCCCCTCGCCGCCGATGTTGATCATGCCGCCGCGAAAGGCGATCGTGATGCCGATGCCCACGAACAATATCGGCGTCGCCTTGACCAAAGTCTCGGCCGTGGCGTTCTCGCTGCCGACCGCCCCCTCGAGCATGGCCGAATAGGCCGCCAGCGGGTCCGCGTTCAGCGCCACCAAAAGCACCGACGCCACCAGCAACGCCAGCAATAACGCGATGATCACCGGCGAGAAATCGACCAGACGGTTCAGCCGCGCCGCCCAAGCCCTCTGTGACACTCGGTTCACCACAATCTCATCTCCGCGAGATGTCAAATCCGCGCCGCAAACAGCGCGCCCATCCCCCCTAATGTCATACGACGCGTATAGTATGCCGCGAATTTCCCGATTCTCCAAATACTCGCCGACTCGCTTCCGCTTTTGATCTACCCCTGCGAAAAAATCTCTGTGCCTCGGCAAGACCAAGCAAGTCATACGAAAAAGCGAGCCTTGTAGGGGCGACCAATCTGGTCGCCCGCTGCCGCTGCGACTTGTGGTTTCGGGCGACATGGTATGTCGCCCCTACAGATACCGAAATATCAGAATCATCGTCCTGTTTTCGCGCGACTTGCTTGCGTTTGCTGCTGTATCCTCTGTGATTCAAAATACCTTTGTGCCCTTCCTTCCTTTGTGTTCTTTGTGGCAAAAATGCTTGACGCGATTCTACTCCCCCAACTCGCCTCAAATCTCGACTATAATGAAAACTATGACCATATTCCCAAGCTATGCCCTGGGCGATTACAAATTTCGCGCCGGCGCCCCCCGGCCCTTCGGCGCCACCATCGTCCCCGACGGCATCAACTTCTCCATCTCCTCCTGCAATGCCGCGTCCTGCAGCCTCGTCCTCTTCAAGAAAGGCGCCGAACAGCCCCTGGTCGAGATCCCTTTTCTCGATGCCTTCCGCACCGGCGATGTCTACGCCATGACCGTCATCGGCCTGGACCCCGCCGATATCGAATACGGCTTCCGCCTCGATGGACCCTACGACCCGCCCGCCGGCCACCGCTTCGATCCCCAGCAGATCCTGCTCGATCCCTACGCCAAAGCCATCGGCGGCCTCGAGCAGTGGGGGCGCCCCGGCAACAGGAACGGCATCTACCCCTACCGCGCCCGCCCCCACCACGACGACTTCGATTGGGAAGGCGACCAGCAACTCAACACCCCCCTGGAAGACCTCGTCATCTACGAAATGCACGTCCGCGGCTTCACCGCCCATCCCGCCGCCCAGGTCAAAACCCCCGGCGCCTACGCCGCCATCATCGAGAAAATCCCCTACCTGCTCGAGCTCGGCGTCAACTGCATCGAACTCATGCCCGTCTTCGAATTTGACGAGCTGGATAACGACTATGAAGACCCGGAAACCGGCAACCCCCTGCGTAACTTCTGGGGCTATAATCCCATCGGCTTCTTCGCCCCCAAAGCCGCTTACGCCGCCGCTGGCAACCAGCCCGCCCGCGAATTGAAACAGCTCGTCAAAACCTGCCACCAACACGGCATCGAAGTCTGGCTCGATGTCGTCCTCAACCACACCGCCGAAGGCAACGAAGAAGGCCCCACCATCTCCTACCGCGGCATCGACAACAATATCTATTACCTGCTCAAGCCCGACGGCAGCTACCACAACTTCAGCGGCACCGGCAATACCTTCAACTGCAACCATCCCATCGTCCGCGTCCTCCTCCTCGATTGCCTCCGCTATTGGGTCAGCGAATTCCATATCGACGGCTTCCGCTTCGATCTCGCCTCCAGCATGGGCCGCGACCCCCAAGGCAATCCCCACCCCAACCCGCCCCTGCTCGAAGTCCTCGCCTACGACCCCATCCTCGCCCATACCAAACTCATCGCCGAAGCCTGGGACGCCGGCGGCCTCTACCAAGTGGGCAGCTTCCCCGCCTACGACCGCTGGGCCGAATGGAACGGCCGCTTCCGCGACGACCTCCGCCGTTTCCTCAAAGGCGACCCCGGCCTCGTCGGCGCCATCGCCGCCCGCCTCCAGGGCTCGCCCGATATCTACGGCGAACGAGGACCGCGAGCCTCGGTCAATTTCATCACCTGCCACGACGGCTTCACCCTGCGCGATCTCGTCTCCTATAACGAAAAACACAACCTGGCCAATGGCGAAGACAATCGCGATGGCAACAACGCCAACTTCAGCTGGAACTGCGGCGTCGAAGGCCATAGCGACGATCCCGCCGTGAACGAACTGCGCCTGCGCCAAATGAAAAACTTCCTCAGCCTCCTCCTCGTCAGCCAAGGCGTGCCCATGCTGCACATGGGCGACGAAATCGGACACAGCAAAGGCGGCAACAACAACAGCTACTGCCACGATGCTCCCATCAATTACTTCAATTGGGACCGGCTCCCCGCCCAAAAACCCCTCTTCGACTTCGTCCGCCGCCTCATCCAATTCCGCGCCGCCAACCCCCTCCTGCGCCGCCGCGCCTACCTGCAACACCATGCCGACCCCGGCAGCAACGGCGGCCTGACCTGCGATAGCGTCTCCTATCATGGCGCCCAACCCTGGAACCCCGATTGGTCCCACGAAAGCCGTCAACTGGCCGTCCTCTTCTGCGGCGCCAAAGCCCCCAAAGGCGACGCCCCCGCCGAGCTCATCTACATCATCATGAACGCCCACTGGGAAGCCGCGACCTTTGAACTGCCCCGCCCGCCCGGCAAGCTCGCCTGGTATCTCTTCGTCGATACCGCCGCCCCCCCGCCGCAAGACAGCCATCCCCCCGGCAAAGAAGTCATGCTCAAAGACCAAAGCAAACGCCAAGTCCGCGAACGCTCCGTCGTCATCCTCCTCGCCCGCTGAGACGCCGATCGCATACTGCCCGCTCGCTCACTTTGCGTCCTTTGTACGACAAAACCTGGGATTCAAGGTTCAAAGCAGCCCGGGTAGTCAATCCAACAGGGTTGCTAAGACAAGAGGCTCCCGCAGTGTGAAGGCTCTTATTTTCGCTCCTGGGTACAGGCACTATCCTTGGATGAATCATTATGTTATGTTGCATACGCGTTCATCGTAAAATGAGTGATAAGGCAGGCCTGCATTATATGCAGCACTTTTTGACTTCACTGCGTAAAGCCCCGCCTAACCCTTATGCTGGCGGCTTGAATTGGTCTTCCATTCCCGAAATAACTGGCTTTACATATCCCGATGACTTTACTCGCAGCATGCACCGGGAAGGCAAGCAGGTGCTTGTTTTGAAAGAATCTGTATCCTTGTGAGCGAGTGGGCAATAACACGCACCGATGCGCTTGTTAGACTCAAATACGCGCAATCCGGTAACCCGCCATTGTGGGAAGGCGCTAAAGATTACAGCGACGTGCTGGAATCAGAGTCACAAGATACTCCTTTCATTTACACCTATGTTGTGCCAATTTCCGTCCTGTGGTATTTTAGTAATGGAAGATACGAGGTCCAGATTGACCACATACTGCCTGGGGGCGATGTGTCGGACGTCGGGTCAACACACTTTACCCTGACGAAAAAGGAGTGAGGGATGCGGTACAAGCGCGAGGATTTCCCAAAGGAGACGAAACATCTTGTTATTGAGTTCCCCGAGTTATGCGAAGCGGCTCCCAGGACTAAAATAGCAACCCTGAAAGCCGCTGTGGCAAAGCATAACAAAGCCATTGATGCTAAGCTGAATGACCCGCCCCTTCAGCGCAAAAGCGCTGAATGAGATCGCTGCAAGATAATAGCAGCCCGCCCTCGCGGTGGGCTGTTTGTTTTGTGGAACGAGCGCCGCCATTTCCACAAATCGTCGCCCCCAGCGTATAGCTTAATCAGTCAGAATCAAGCGCGCTGACCCCGAATGGCCTGCCCGAACTCGTGCTCACGACAAATGGAAGTGTTGCGGGGTCGGCATTGCTCGGCTATTTTGATATTTTAGCGCCCAAAATTCTCTGTGGTGAATAAAAATGTTCCTCAACACAATCGCAGACCACTGCCGCAACCAGCCCGACAAACTCGCCCTCCAATTCATCGGCGGGCCACCCGTCGCCTACGGCGATCTCGCGCGGTCCGTCAACCGCACGGCGAACTACCTGCTCTCGCTCGGCATCCAACCCGGCGACCGCGTCGCCGTCCAATTGCCCAAGTGCCTGCCCTTCATCTACTTTCATCTGGCCGCCATGCAAATCGGCGCCGTCTTCCTCCCCCTCAATCCCGCCTACCCCGCCGCCGAACTGCGCTACTTCCTGGCCGATTCCGGCGCCCGCCTGCTCATCGCCGATGCCGAAAACCAGTCCAAACTCGATCCCATAACCGATGCCTTGCCCGATCATCGCAAGACGACATACCTCCACAAACCGGCTGACAGCGGCGCGAACTGGCTGCTGGATTACTCGGCGCGGCGCCGCTACGCCTTGCCCGACGACCCCGACCAGACCGCCATGATGCTCTACACCAGCGGCACCACCAGCCGCCCCAAAGGCGCGCAGATCACCCACGGCAACCTGACCGCCAATATCAGCGCCCTGCACCAAGCCTGGGGCTGGCGCGCGGACGATGTGCTCCTGCACGCCCTGCCCGTCTTCCACGTCCACGGCCTGGTCGTCGCCCTGCATGGCGCCCTGCGCGCCGGCGCGACCGCCATCCTCTGCCCCGCTTTCCACGCCGAGCTAACCCTGGAAATGCTGCGCTCCCGGCGCTTCACCGTCTTCATGGGCGTCCCCACCATGCACCGCCGCCTCTATCAAGCTGCCGGCGGGCAACGCATCGACCTCAGCCACATGCGCCTGATGACCTCCGGCTCCGACCGCCTGCCCGATGACCTCTTCTTCGGCTACCAAGAGACCTTCAACATCACCCTGCTCGAGCGCTACGGCATGACCGAGACCGGCATGAACCTCTCCAATCCCCTCCACGGCCAACGGCGCGTCGGCGCTGTCGGCTTCCCCTTGCCCGGCGTCTCGGCCCGCATCGTCGACCCCGGTACCGACGCGCCCCTGCCCGATGGCGAAGTCGGCGAAGTGCAGATCAAAGGCAACCACGTCTTCAAAGGCTACTGGCAGCAACCCGCGAAAACCGCCGCCGCCTTCACCGCCGATGGCTGGCTGCGCACCGGCGACATGGGCCTGCGCGCCCCCGACGGCTGCTTCACCCTCAAAGGCCGCGCCAAAGACCTCATCATCACCGGCGGCCTGAACGTCTACCCGCCCGAAGTCGAGCTCGTCCTCATGCAGCACCCGGCAATAACCGCCTGCGCCGTCATCGGCTGCCCCGACCAAGAATGGGGCGAGCAAGTCATCGCCCTCATCATCCCCCGGCCCGGCCCGCCGCCCGCCGCCGCCGACATCATCGCCTTCTGCCGCCAACATCTAGCCGCCTACAAAGCCCCCCGGCGCGTAGTCTTCGTCAACGAGTTTCCCGCCAACGCCCTCGGCAAAATCCAGAAAGCCAAACTGCGCGAGAGCTTGTGCGGCTGATTGCCCGCGTGTTTGTGTTCAATTTCGCAAATGGTATAATATCGCTGTCAGCAAAATTGCTGAAAGGTTCAAACACCCCATGGCCATCCAAGAACATTTAATCTCCGCCGACCGCTTCCTAGAGTTGGCCGATGCGCCCGAATACCAAGACCGCGTCCTGGAGCTCGTGGAAGGAGTCATCATTGATATGCCCAAACCGAAGCGGATACATGGAGTGGTTGTGGCGGAGTTAACTTTCAGACTCACAGCTTATGTCAAGGAGAACAACCTCGGCGAGGTGGCATCCGGCGATCCGGGCTTCGTGCTAGAGCGCAACAGCTACGGGCGCGATACTGTGCGTGGATTGGATATTGCCTTCCAAAGCAAATCCAAAGAGTTGGGACTACCTGATTTCAGTTGGTACGAGATGGGACCCGATCTGGCTGTTGAAGTGATTTCGCCGAGCAACAAGGCGGGCGATATTCACCTGAAAGTCATGCAACTCCTGAACGCCGGCGCGCGCCTCATCTGGCTGGTCTATCCCGAAAGCCGCACCGTCGTAGCGCATACCCCCGACGGCGCCATCACCCTCCACGAAAACGACGCGCTCTCCGGCGGGGATGTGCTGCCCGGCTTTGAGTTGCGCGTCAGCGATATCTTCCCGAGTTGATGACAGTTTGCGAAGCTGAACGGCAAGGTCTGGAAGCGTCCTCAGATGCGTCCAATTGAGATCGCAAATGTAAAGTTCCGTGCGGCCAAGACGGCGGCAGCGCGACGTCCTAATATAACACTCTTGCTCTTCGTCATAATCGTCTTGGCAGTCGCAGGACTCGGCTACCTGCGATATGAGCACGTTCAAGCTGAGATAGCCGCTCAGCAGAATCTCCTTACCAAAGTCCATAAAGGCGTCGATCGTTGGACAGACGACCTTTCGATGCGGTTTGGCCATCTCAAGGAAAGCCTGCTGGGACCAGTGCAGGGCGCGAAAAATATAGCCGGTGGCGCCTGGGGCATAGTCTGCTACTTGGTGACAGCGGTACTGTACTTTATCGGCACCCTGCACATTATGATCCCAGTCACCATCATTTATTTCGGCGTCGGATTCTTTGGAACGCTGAAAATGCGAGTGGCGACGCTAATTGGCGCCCTAATTGGATTTTGGGTATCGACCAGCACCGGCATCGTGCCGGGAAGCGTCATCGGGCTACTTGCAGTCGCGGGGCTTTTGTTCTGGAACAAGATTGATGCGCGCCTGCTAACAAAGATTCAGGAGTTGCCCAAATTGCTGAAGACCCGTTTGCAGAAGCTTCAAACGCGGTCAAATGAGGACTTAGCTGGCGCGCCCGACCATGAACTTGCCCCGATTTTGTGGACAGCCAAGTTGTCCAATACAATCAGGTGAGAAAGGTAGGTTGGAGTCGATGATGAAGTATCCGGACGAATTGAAACGGGAGGCGCTCAATTTAGCGGCCAAGCCCGGCGTGAGTGTGG
>JAJEBE010000059.1 GCA_022822545.1 Anaerolineae bacterium | reverse complement strand
CAGGCAGCCGCTCTCAGAGAATATTTGTGTTTGGTTTGTTTATTGTCCAAAACGGACAAAGTCGGACAATAAAATATTTTTTTCGGACATTAGACGCGGTTTTCTGGGCGAAACGGACAAAAGGCAGGCGGCTGCCGGTATGATTTTGGTATGGCGGGGCAGCGGCGCAACCGCCGGCATACGGACGGGCATCGGCGGAGGGCATCGGTTGGGCGCTACGATTGAGAGCCTGCGATAATTGATCCATAGGAGGAGTGTATCATGATATTGAGTAGAGAGAAAGAACGAATGTTCGTTTATTTTCAAAGTCGGCGAAATTGAGTTTGAAACTTGTCGCGGATGTTAATTTTGAAGCGATTGCCCTGCCGGGCGTTAGGCCCTGTCGTTCATTCGCGATTTTCAGGCCAGCAGCCATCGATTGCCTCGAACATTAGCGCGACAGTCATAGCGCCGGGATCAATGTGGCCGATGGCGCGCTCGCCCAGATATTTCGCCCGCCCCTGCCGCGCCGCCAGGTCCCGCGTCGATTCCGCGCCGTTGCTGGCCGCCGCCGCTGCCGCTGACCAGGCAGCGCTGAAGTCATCGGCCGCCGCAAAAGCCCTCAGCGCCGGCTCCAGGGCATCCACCATCGTCTTGTCGCCTGCCTGCGCCTTGCCGCGGGCCTTGACGCCAGCCAGCCCGGCGGCCAGCAGCGCCGACATCTCAGCCTTGCCCAAGCTGTCGCGCTCGCGCAATAGCGATACGCCACGCAGGAAGAAGGTGCCGAAGATCGCGCCCGAAGCGCCGCCCATGCGGTTCATCAGGGCCTTGGCTGTCGCCAGCCAGACCGCGCTCATATCCGGGTCTTCCAGCGCGGCGATATCCGCTGCCGCCACTTCGAAGGCGGTGCTGATGCTCGTGCCATGGTCGCCGTCGCCCAGGGCCGCGTCCAGTCGATTGAGCTGGTCGCGCTCGGCGCCGACGCGGGCCGCCATCGCCGCGATCATGCCGCTCAATTCCGCCGCGCCGATTTCAGTCATAGCTGTTTCATGTAAGCGCCATTGGCCGGCGCATCCCACAAAGCCTTCAGTTGCTCATCAACGCGGCAGAGCGCCAGGGCGAAGCCGGCCGTTTCCAAGGTGGTCGCGTAGGGACCGATCCAGCAGCGATAGACATCAATGCCCGCTTCCGCCAAGCGAGCGGCGGCATGGCGATAGAGAATGAAAAGCTCCATCAGCGTCAGGCTGCCGCTATTGTTGAGCAGGACGAGGACTTCATCGCCGGCGCGATAGGGCAAATCCTCCAGCAGCAGCGGCAACATCAGATCAATCGTCTCGTTTGCGCTGAGGGCCTTTTGCCGGCCCATGCCCTTCTCGCCGTGCAAGCCCATGCCGATCTCCATCTCGTCCGCGCCCATCTCGAACATGGCTTGTCCCGTCACCGGGCTGGCGCATGAACTGAGGGAAACCGCCAGGCTGCGCGTATTATCGCGCACTTTTTCCGCCAGCGCTTTGGCTGAGGCCAGGCTGACATCGCCTTCGCAATAAGCGCCCAGCATCTTCCAGACGAAGAACAGGCCGGCCGTGCCCCGCCGCTCCGCTTCCCGTCCCTTGGGCGCGCTGGATATGTCATCATAGAGCAAGACCATTTCCACATTCTCGATGCCCTCGATCTCGCATAGCTCCAGCGCCAGCTCAGCGTTGAGCCGGTCGCCAGCGTGATGCGAAACGCAGACGAGCGCGCCGCCGCCGCGATCGGCCGCGCGGATGCCGGCCAGCATATTCTCCGGCCCCGGCGCGGCGAAGACCTCTCCGGCGACGACCACATCAAACAGGCCCTCGCCCACCCAGCCGAGCATAGCCGGTTCGTGGCCGCTGCCGCTGCCCATCACCAGGCCGACTTTGCCTATAGCTTTCGGCTGGGCGCGCATGACGAGACGATCCCCGCCGCAGCGCGCAATATCGGCGTAAGCGGCGCAAAAACCTTCGAGCATCTCATCGACTAGGTCTTCGGGCCGGTTTATCAGCTTGTGCAATCGCGGGGCCATAGGCGCTTCCTTCGGCTAAACATGGGATCGTCAGCATCCGATGACGCCGAGAATAGCCAATAGCGGCAGGCAAGTCAAAACTGCCCGTCCGCCGTCCCGGTACTCTCCGTTGCCATAGGGCGCAATCTTTGCAATAATGCCGCCGTATCCCATAGCCATTAGGCTTGGGTCTGCCTGAGAGGGACGGCGATGTCTACCAGCCGCGAGCTAATCCGCAAACGCCGCGAGCGTTCCTTGGCGCCGCCGCGTTAGAGTTTGCGCTTCGACGTTGGTCGCTTGCCTTCCTCCCAGCAATGCCGCAGAATCGCAGATTATTCACGAGCAGAAAGGACAAGCCCATCGTGAAAAGCAACAGAAAAGCCCCGGCAACAGAAGTCTCCCGGCGCGAATTCCTGAATATCTTTGCTGCCGGCGCGGCCGCAGCCGTCGGCACAGTCACGCTCGCGCCCCTGGGCAATATCGCCCGCGCGCAAGACAGCAGCGCCCTGCGCATGGCTTGGCTGACGCCGGCCACCTTTGATCCGCGCTCGGCCTCCGGCGATAGCGAAATCGCCGTTTTGAACGCCGTCTACGATTACCTGATCGAGACCGATGCCGCCTCCAACCTGATTCCGCGCCTGGCGTCCGCCTGGGATGTCAGCGAGGACGGCCTGGTTTACACCCTGCAGCTCCGCGATGACGCTGCCTGGCATGACGGCAGCCCGGTCACGGTTGATGACGTGCTTTGGACGATTCAATGGCACCGCAACTCGGAAAGCACCGTGGCCAGTTTGATCGCTTCCGCCACTTTCGAAGCAGCCGGCGACAACCAGATTGTCATCAGCCTCAGCGAGTCGAATCCCGATTTTCTCTATAACCTGACCGACAACAAATTCGTCATTCTCAAGAGCGGCGCGGAAAATGTCGGTGTTGAGTTCAACGGTTCCGGACCTTTCGTGCTGGACGAGGTCATCCCGGGCGATCGCGCCCTCCTGAGCGCCAACGAGAATTACTGGCGCGGCATGCCCAGCGTCGACCGGCTCGAATTCATCTACTTCGATGATCAGCAGGCCGGCATCGCCGCGGTCCAAGGCGGCACGGTTGACGGCATCATGCGCCTGGACAACTCCAGCTTCCTCGGCTTCAGCGGCGATATGAACTTCCACACGACCGACATCCCCACCAGCGGGCACCATCTGACGCGGCTGCGCTCCGATCGCGCGCCGGGTTCCGATGTCCGCGTGCGCAAAGCCTTCAAACTCGCCACCGACCGTGATGCCATCTGGGAACGCGTCCAGCTCGGTTTTGGCGCAGTCGGCAAGGATTCGCCAATCGGCCCGGCCTTCGGGCAATATTTCCTGGCTGACGCTGACGTGCCCGCCCGTGATCCGGCGGCCGCCGCCACGCTGCTGGCCGAAGCCGGCTACCCCGATGGCCTGGATATGATCTTGCACACGCCCAACAGCGGGACCTGGCCCGATTTGGCGCAGGCGATGGCGGCGCAGTGGGAAGAAGCCGGCATCCGGGTCGAGGTCCAACTGGAAGACGAAAACACCTACTGGGCGGAAGCCTGGATGGAGGTTGACCTGGGTGTGACCGGCTGGGGCGCCCGCCCGATTCCGCAACTCTATCTCGATCTGGCGTATCATTCGGAAGCGCCCTGGAACGAATCGCACTACAGCAACGCGCGCGTCGACGAATTGATCGAGACCGCCCGCGCATCGCTGGACGCGGAAACCCGCACTGCCGCTTACAAGGAGATACAGCAGATCTTGCTGGACGAAGGTCCGGTGGTCGTGCCCTATTTCTTCGCGCAGTTTATGGTGCTGGCCAGCGACATCTCCGGCGTGGAACTGCATCCTTTCTCGGGCCGCACCAACTTCAACAACGCAATGGTCGGGTAGTTGAACCGGCTGCGACACTGCTGCTTTGGGCGATCCGCCGGGTCGCCCCTACAAGTTGTCAGGTATTAGCGGGGGTCAGCCGGTGGCTGGCCCTTTTTCTAGGGCGGTTTGCGAGGAAGATGCTGGCGGAGACAGCGCAAAGACAAAAGACGAATGAAATCTAACCAGATCACCCGCAGTCTGGTCAATTTGATACGAACGCTGCTGCGCCAGCCACAATCCGCCCTGGGCACATTGCTGGTCCTGTTTTTCTTCCTGCTCGGCCTTTTCGGCGGCCAACTGGCGCCTTATCCCAATCCCAACGATCAAAGCCACGATGTGCGTCAGTCGCCGACTTTGGATCTGGCCCGGCTGCAACTTGGCGAGCACCCCTTCGGCACGGATCGCCTGGGGCGCGATGTCTACAGCCGCGTCATCCTCGGCGCCAACAGCATCTTCCGCATCGCCGGCATGGGCACACTCATCAGCGTCATACTCGGTTCGGCGCTTGGGCTTTTCATGGGCTACCACGGCGGCTGGGTGGATGAGATCCTGGGCCGCATCATCGACGCGCTGCTGGCGATACCGGCACTGCTGCTGGCGCTGGTGCTGGTGGGCATCATCCGCAATCTCGATTTTGAGGCCGGCAGTTGGCAAGCGGGCCTGGCCGACAATGTCGTGCTGCTGGTCATCTCCCTGCTTTACATCCCCATCGTCGCCCGCGTCGCCCGCAGCACCACGCTCGATATCAAAACACGAGAATTTGTGGCGGCGGCGGAGATCCGCGGCGAGAGCCAAGCCTATATCATCTTCCGCGAGATCCTGCCTTCTGTCATCCCATCGCTGGTCGTCGAAGCCTCGCTGCGCTTCTCCTACGCCATCTTCCTGGTCGCGTCGCTGGGTTTCCTC
>JAJEBE010000041.1 GCA_022822545.1 Anaerolineae bacterium | reverse complement strand
ATACTAATTTCGCCCAGGCATTCATCAACAGCGTTGCAGTGGCGGCGATGTCGGTCACTTTCGCTGTCGCGATCAATAGTATGATCGCCTTTGTGCTGGCCTGGCTCAAGTTTCCCGGTCGGCGGATTCTCTTTCTTGTGATCTTGGCCACGCTGACCATTGCCTTCGAAGCCAAGCTGATTCCGCTCTTCCTCACCATGCAGCAGTTGCGCATCGACAACACGTTGCCGTCGATCTTTCTGCCCTGGATAACAGACGCCTTCATCATTTTTCTGCTGCGGCAGCACTTCGCCGAGCTTCCCCAGGATCTCTATGACGCCGCCATCATAGACGGCTGCTCGTTTTTCCGCATGTACTGGCAAGTAATGCTGCCCAATATCGTGCCCGCCCTGGTCAGCGCCGCCTTCATCAAGTTCATCTTCTCCTGGGATTCTTTCATCTGGCCCTCGATCGTCATCACCGATGAATCCAAGACGGTGATCACAGTCGCCCTGGCGAAACTGTTCAGCGACGAATACATCAAGTGGGAGTTGGTCTTTGCCGGCTCCTTCGTGGCCACGGTGCCGGTGGTGGTCATCTTCATATTCCTGCAGCGTTATTATGTGCAAGGCTTCGTACGCTCCGGCTTGAAATAGAGAGGAAGTTTCCCTTGAATATCATTGTCGTCGTCACCGACACGCTCCGCCGCGATTACCTGCCTTGTTACGGCAATGCCGAGGTCATCACGCCCAACCTCGATCGCTTCGCCGAGAGCGCGCTGATCTTTGAAGACTGCTACGCCGCGTCCTTTCCCACCGTGCCCGCCCGCGCCGATCTGATGACCGGACGATATACATTCGCGTATCTGCCCTGGGCGCCCTTGCCCCAATCGGAAGTGACTTTGGCTGAGCTCATTAGCGCGGCCGGTTATCGCACGGCAATGATTGCCGATACACCCTTCCTGGCTCGCCGCGGCTATGGGCAGGACCGCGGTTTCCAGGACTTCGTTTACGTTCGCGGCCAGCTGCACGGGACGGAACGCGATTATCGCCATCGGCAGCGGCAGGTGTCAGAAATCGAGGGTTACTGCGCCCCAAAGACATTCAAAGAAGCCGCCGACTGGCTGGAGCGTCATCACCAAAAGCCCTTCTTTCTCTATGTCGATACCTGGGATCCGCACGAGCCCTGGGATCCGCCCGCCCATTATGTCAAGCCGCATCTGCCCGACTACGCTGGCGAAGTCATCGCGCCCACCTATTATGACTACGCGGCCGATGGCGTCAGCGAACGCGATCTGGAAATCGCTCGCGCCTGCTATATGGGCGAGATAGCCATGGTCGATCATTGGTTCGGCTACTTGATGGAACGCGCGCGGGTGCTGAACTTGCTGGAAGACACCGCCATCATCTTCTTGTCAGATCACGGCTTCTACTTTGGCGAACACGGTCTCTTTGGCAAGCGGCGTTTTCGCTGGCCCGACGGCAGCGGCTTCGACGAAGGTTTCGCCAAGGGCATGACCGTCCATCAGCGACAGGTGCATCGATCGCCGCTGCATAACGAATTGACGCAGGTTCCGCTGCTGGTATATCATCCCGATATCGCGGCTCGACGCGTTTCTGGTCTGATTTCCATACCCGATCTGATGCCCACGATTCTGGAACTGCTGGAAGTCCAGATTCCCCCCAGAGCTCAGGCGAGATCAGTATTGCCGCTGACAAATGGCGAACGCGTCAATGACCTGATCGTAACCAGCGCGCCCTTTGAAGAGGTGGGCGAATTGTCAAGAACGGTGGACGGGCAGAATCGCGTCGTGGTGGAGGTTTCTCCCAGTTCTATCACCGACGGCGAATGGGATCTTCTGTATGCGGTTGAAGGGCAGAAGGCGGAATTGTATCGCTCCAGGGAGGATCCCGGCCATCAACGCGATCTGAGTGACGATTGTCCGGCTGTCCTTGCGGAAATGCACAGCCGCTATGCGCAGTGGCTGCTTTCAATCGAAACGCCCGAACAATTTCTTGCCCCGCGTATGCGACTCTAGAAAGGCCAGCCGGCGCGGTTCTTGCCGATAGGGGCATATATGAACCGATTCCCCCAGTCGATGAAATCGCTCCAGCTGATTTGCGCCTCCCTCGCGGTCAGCGTATCACTGGCTGGAGTCGCGCCGCCGAGAATTGCGCCGAACTGCAAGCCCCGCAAGGTGATAATGGCTAATCCCCGATTGCCTTTAACCAAGTTAAGTCCCCCGCCGCCACCATACAAACGAATCGGCATCGGTCTCGCCCAGATCCATCTCGCTCAGTTCGCCCGTCTCCACCTCCACGCGCATGACCCGTGACAAGCCATCGACCGAGCGGGCGAAGGTCACGGCTCGCCCGTCCGGACTCCACTTGGGCAGGCTGTCGTAGCGCGATTCCACCACCAGCGGACTCACGGCCAGGCTCTCCAACTCAAGCCGGTAGATCGACGAAGCGCCATCGCGGCGCGAAGCGAATACGAGCTGCGAGCCATCCGGCGACCAATCGGGCGCGGTATCGGGCGCGCGATGCCGTGTGAGTTGGCGCAGCTCTCCGCTGGCGAGTTCCACCGTGTACAAATCCCAGCCGTCCCCGCGATTCGAACTGAAAGCGATCATGGCGCTATCGGGCGACCAGGCCGGCTCTCTGTCACCCGCGCGGTGCGGCGTGACGCGGCGCAGATCCCTGCCATCAGGGCGCGTCATATAAATATTGTTGTCGCCTTCACGATTGCTCGCGTAGGCGATCCAGGCGCCATCGGGCGACCAGGCCGGCGATTCGGCGATGGCGCTGGAATCGGTCAGCGCTGCGGTCGCGCCGCTGGTTAAATCAATCATGATGATCTCGCTGCCGAAGCGCAGATAATGCGTGAGCGCCAGCCTCGTCCCGTCAGGCGAGAACGACGGGTCGGTCAGGTAGAGATGATCGAGGCGTCGCTTGAGGTTGTGCTGCAAGTCGTGGACGATGACGATGGGCAGGCCGTCCTCCAGCGTCATATAGGCGACCAAAGGCGAGGGAAATACCGCCGCCATAAGGGAGCGGAGCAGCATCAAAACGAGGACAATAACAAAAATTAGCGCGCCGAGTAGGAGAATGCTGCGGCGCATGACAACTCAAGCCGCGATTGGCGTAAAGCGCCGCTGCGCCAGATATTGCCGGATCTGCTCGGCCGCGATGCCCGCCTCGACCGTCATGTTGTAGAAAGCGCCCCGCCCCTTGTAAAAGACGCCGACCAGATATAATCCGTCATAGCCCAGCACCTGCCGCCCGTTGGGATGCCGGCTGACATCGCGCAGGGGCCAGCCGCGGATGCCATTCGGCCCGATATCCCAATCGCAGCCGGCTTCCGGATAATAGGCGGCCTTGCTGTACTGCATCTCGATGTCCATATACTGATGCAATACCGGCAAAAAGCCGGTCGCCATGACTGCCGCGTCAAGCTCAATATATTGCCCGTCCGCCAGCATCGCGCCGCCTTTATCGAATCGAATCGGATGAGGCACGGGCCGCACTTGACGCTTGCGCATGGCGTCGAGCAGCTCGGGCCCGCGGTAACCGACCCCGCTGCCCGTGTTCGGCGGCCTCTGCCAGTTGCTGAATTCGCCCAGATTATACTTGAGTTTGCCGGTCTCCTTCTGCAGCCAGACGCAAATCGCCTCCGGCAAGCGCTCGCCGATCATCATCCAGACGTGGCGCGTCAAGCCATAAGGATTGCGCGGACGCAGATCAATGCCGCTGCGGATGGAGAGCCAGGCGAAGCCCCCCGCCGCCACCCTGCCCGCGTCCACCGCGATATCGGCCCCGCTGGGACCCGTCCCCACCACCATCGCGCGTTTGCCCCGCAACTGATCCGGATGGCGAAAATCCCGCGAGTGTATGATCTCGCCGCCGAAACAATCCATGCCTTCAATATCCGGCAGTTGCGGATTGTCGAAGACACCGGTAGCCGGGATCACCGCGCGGTAGGTCTCGATGCCCTGGTTGGTTTCGACTTGCCAGGTCCCGTCCCCCCGCGGCGCGACCCGATGCACCTCAATGCCGTGTTCGATTGAAAATTGCTGTTCCGCCACCCAGTCCGCCAGATAGCGATGGTATTGCTTGGCGGTGGGGTGGATGCCCCAGCGCAAGGGGAAACGGCGGCCCGGCAGTTGGCTGAAGAAGCGCGACGTATTGAGCCGCAACGACGGGTAGAGGCTGTTCCAGGTCGGCGCGACCTGTTCGGTCCGCTCGATGATGCGGTACTCAATGCCGGCCCGCTCAAGCGCGTAGGCGGCGTTGACGCCGGCTGGCCCGGCCCCGATGATGAGCGCGTCTCCCGTCGGCATTAGCCCTGCCCCGCGCTGGCGGTCGCCGTGCCGCGAATGTAGAAATGCAAGCGCGTCGGCGCCGCTTCAAAGGTGGCGGCGAAGTTCAACGCGTCTTCAGTGCTGCGCGGCTGCACGTATTCCAGAGTCGCGCCGATTAAGCCGCCAATCCATTGCGCCTGCAAGGTGGCTTCTTCGTTGTATTCATCCACCGGAAAAGCGACCAGGCCGCTGCTAAGCGCGATGATCGCCACCACGAACATCAGCGCCGCGATGCCGCCGATCACGACCAGCGCCCGGCGATTGGCTCGGCGAATTGACGCCCCCGTCCGCGAAACCTGCGCCAGGTGCGCCAGCAGCGCTTCCGAACTGTAACCGCCTTTGAAGTCCAAAGCGCGGAAGTCCCGCAGCCTCTCGGGCAAGGGACTTTCGTCCAGCAGGATGGGCACGATGCTGTGGCCCCGCTGCCGAGCGCGCTCTATCTCCGCCCCCACGAATGGATCGCCGCTCGCTTGCCGGCTGACCAGCACAATGAGAAGCGGATGAGCCGGGTCGAAATCGGCGGCGATGTCATCGCGGATGGCTTCGGCCAACTCGCCCTCAGCTTGAGCGTAGGTGATGCGGATCATCGGCGGCATGATCTCGTTGCTTGTGAAAAAAGGTACAACCAAGTATGACATAGTTGAGGCGGGCAAGCCAGATGCGAATAGCCGTAGGCGCGACCTGCCGCGCCCCCGCAACCTGCCACGCCCACCGTAACCTGCCTCGCCCCCCGCAACCTGCCACGCCTCCCGCAACCTGCCACGCCCACCGCAACCTGCCACCCCCACCGCAATCTACCGCGCCCCCCGCAATCTACCATGTCGCCCGCAACCTGCCACGCCCCCGTAACCTGCCGCGCCCTCCAAACAATCTCTGTAGGGGCGACATACCATGTCGCCTGCAACCTGCCATGTCGCCCGCCTGCGACCCCCGACCCTAATGGATCCAGCGCGCGATATCAATCTCTTGCGCCGCCGCCAGCGCCGCCGGATCGCCGATGGGCAGCCAGAAAGGACAATCCACAACAGCGACTTCTCGCTTCTCTGCCACCGCCGTCACGGCGTCGGTCAGTTCAAATTCGCCGCGGACGCTCTTCCGCAAGGGGGCATCAAAGACCTCGCTGTTCAACTTGTAAGCGCCGATGCTGCAAGGCGCCGGCGCCGGGTAACTGCCGGGCGGCGGCTTCTCGTCAATGGCGCGGAAGCTGCCGCTCTCGTCCCGAATAATCACGCCGTAGCGGTGGTAGTCCTGTCGGCGGGCGGCGAGGAGGGCGAATGGCTCGCGGCTTAGCCGGCGCAAGCCGTCTTTGGCGAAGAGGTCATCGCCGTTGATGACGAGGAAGTCCGAGCTTTGCAGGGCGGGGCGGCAGCATTCCAGCGCGTGCCCCGTGCCCAGCGGCGCCGGCGACTGCTCGATCAGGGCATAGCGGCGGAAAAGCGTCTGTCGCGCCATATAATCCGCGATCTGGGATTTGAGGTAGTGCACGACGATGAGCGCCCGCTCGACGATGCCATGCAAGCTCAACAGAGACCAAGCCAGGATAGGACGGCCTTGCAGCGGCAAAAGCGCTTTGGGTGTATCGAGGGTCAGGGGCCGCATGCGCGTGCCGACGCCCCCGGCCAGGATTATGCCGTCCATCGCCGCGATCGGTCAGCGCAGGTCGTCATAATAGGCGGTATCGCCCTCGTCCTCTTCGGCGAATTCACCTTCGCGGAAGGAGGGGATGATGGCGTCGTCGTCGCCGTAGAGATCGCGATAGCTGCTGTAGTCCTCATCATCGAGGTCGTAGCCTTCGTCTTCGAGCTCCTCATCCTCCAGGTCAAGCTCGAGGCTGAAGTCCTCGCTCATGCTGTCGGCCTCATCCAGCAACTCTTCGACCTCGTCCAGGTCTTCATCAAGCTCATCAAGCTCGTCCATGTCTCCAGCGTCATCCAGGCCTTCCAGCGAGACCAGCTCCGGCTCTTCTATCTCAGCCAGCAGAGAAAGCGCGGGATTCAAAACCGGCCGCGCCAGCGGCTCGTTCAACTCCGCGATGTCGTCGATATCATCAAGCTCGTCGATCGCGGCCAGGTCAGCCGCGGTCGGTTCGGCAATTTGATCCAGCTCGCTGCTGCGCGCTTGCCGCATCAGCAGTTCAATCAGCGAGGCGGTCTCGGCGGCCCTTTCTTCGGCGGGCGGCTCCGCCTCATTCCCGTTTGGCGAAACGCCTGACAACATCATTTCGCTCCCTTCGCCAGGCTCAAGCCAGTGTCTCTTTCACTATATCGCAAAAAAAGGAATGTAGCCGCAAATCGTCCGTTAATTCAGGGTGAAACGCGGTCGCGAGCAAGCGCCCCTGACGCGCGGCCACGATCCGCCCGTCATCCAGGCGCGCCAGCGCCTCGACGCCATCGGCGACCGCCGTGACCACCGGCGCGCGAATGAAGACGGCGTGAAAGGGCGGGGCGCTCAGGCCCGCGATCTCGAGGTCCGTCTCGAAGCTGTCGATCTGCCGGCCAAAGGCGTTGCGATCAACGGCGATATCCATGGCGCCGAGGATGGGCTGTTCCTCAATGCCGATATCCTTCGCCAGGAAGATCATGCCGGCGCAGGTGCCCCAGGTGGGCTTGGCGCGGGCAAAGAACCGCAAGGGCCCCATCAAACCGTATTCGGTCGCCAGCTTGCCGATGGTCGTGCTTTCGCCCCCGGGGATGATCAAACCGTCCAGGCCTTCCAGTTGATGAGGCAACCGCACTTCCACCGCCGTCGCGCCGAGTTGACGCAGCATCTTCACATGCTCAATAAATGCGCCCTGCAGCGCGAGTACGCCGATTCTCATTTCCGCCTCGTCTGCGTTGGCAGTGCAAGTGTCTCCGACTCCGCTCATGCTGATATTAGGCTGAAAAGTTGGAAAATATAAGCATGATATTTTATTATAGTTGTGTTCGACGATGCGAGGCGGTGTAGCATGACCCTGAGAAAAGGCGACGGCGATGAACTCGTCACGGCGCTGAAGACGGACGCGCTTCCCGGCGAGGAAGAACTAACCGAAGCGCAGAAAGAATTGCTGAACGATATGCGCGTCAGCCTGAAGCAATTGAAGCGTGGCGAAGTGCTTCCCGCCCGGGAAGCGCTGCGCGAGATAAGGCTCGAGCTTGAAGCGGAAGACGATGCAAGTAATTCTGACGCCTAAATTCCGGTCAATGCTCAAGAAGCTGGGGAAGACATACCGCAAGGTCAACGATGACGTCGAAACGCTCATTGCCGAACTCGAAACCGGAGAGAGACCGGGTGTGTTGCTGCAAGGCGTCGGAGGACGGGAAGTATACAAGGTGAGGCTGCCGAATACTTCTGCCCGAATCGGAAAGAGCGGCGGTTTTAGGGTGCATTACCACGTTGGCGCAGAGAATGTCTCTCTGTTTCTCATCTGGTCTAAGTCCCAGGTCGATGATCTTCCGCTAGCGCTTACCCTTCAAGTGCTTGAAGAAGAAGTCTTCGATTGACTTGCTTTCCGTCCGCTAGGTAGAGCTTGCGCTGCGAACAACTCTCTGAGCCCACCGCCCTAACAGTCCGCTTCAACAAACCTGCGCCATCACCTCCACCCGAATCAACCGCGCCAGATTCTGCCCAATAATACGAAACTCCCGCCCCAGCTTGAGCTGCATCGGGCCCTCAAATGGCGCGACATGGATCACATCGCAAATGCGGCCCGGCACGAGACCCAACGCCTCGACATATTGCAGGCGGTCAATCTCCCGCGTGATCAGCCTGGTGACGCGCGCCCTCGCCCCCGCTTCCACATCCGCCAGGAAGACATCTTCCGCCGCCGGCAAGGCGCCCTCAGCGTCCGGTATCGGCTCGCCATGCGGGCAAGCCCTCGGCTGGTTGGTCATTTCATACATCCGCTGGACAACCGCCTCGCTCAAGCCATCGCTCAGCCGCCCGGCCTCCTCGTGGACTTGCAGCCAATTCAACCCCATCACTTGAACCAGGAAAACTTCGGCGATGCGCTGGCGGCGGATATGTTTGAGCGCTTCCACCCGCCCGGCATCCGTCATGGCGACGCCTTGATAGCGTTGATGCTCCAATAAACCCAGCTTGCTCAGGCGGTTGACCATGCGGTTCACCGCCGGCGGACTGACCAAGAGCAACTCCGCCAACTGCGAGGTGCTGACATAATCCGCCGGCCTGGGCTGCCGATCAATGAAACGGTAAATATCCGCCAGGTTGGCGCGCATCTTGTTGCTGAGCTCGCTGGGCATGGTCCTCACCGCTGCCGCTTGGACAATCGCATGGCCTGGCCTACAAGCCGTGCTCGAGGCGCGTGATCAAGCGTTCCGGCAAGTTATAATCCATCATGCGGCGCTGCACCGCCCGGATATCATACGGGATGCGCCGATGCTCAAAAACGCCGCTACTCATATCGAGAATGCCATACGCCGCATTGGGGTTCTGATCCCGCGGCTGCCCGATGCTCCCCGGATTGATTATCTGCCGCTGACCATTAAGCGCGTGAGCTTCATTGTAGCGGGGCGGGCTTGATTTCGCATTGCCCGATTCGTCCAGCAAGCTGTAGATAACCGGCTGATGCGTGTGCCCGACGAAACAGTAAGGCGTCTCAAAATGCGGGAAGTTCAAGGTAGCCACCGCCGGCTCCAGAATATATTCCCAGATCGGCTCCCGCGGGCTGGCGTGCACCAGCGTGTAGTCGCCGATGACAAAGGTGACCGGCAGATGCTCAAGAAAACGGGTATTCTCCGCGCTTAAGGTCTCCTGCGTCCATTCCGCCGCCCGCCGGGCATCGGGATTAAATGTCTTGATGTCCAGCCGATTCAACGCCGCCCAGTCATGATTGCCCGCCAGGCAAAGCTGCGGCAGCGCCTTCAAACGCTCGACGCATTCGTTCGGGTCAGGCCCATAACCGACCACATCGCCCAGGCACCAGACGAAATCCCAGTCGCCCTCGCTGTGTTTCAAGACCGCTTCAAAAGCGGTGTCATTGGCATGAATATCGGAGATGATCAGGATTCTCATGGGCGCTTTCCGCGCTAATTTTACTCCCTGCATCTTACCATAGTTTGAGCGCCGCTGGCGATATGCGGACGCCTGACGGCAAGACGCCGCTTGGCATACGCTGCGCCAAACCAATCAAGCCTTGTAGGGGCGACCTACTAGGTCGCCCGCATTTCCAATCCCACCCGTAGGGGCGCCCGGCGAGACTTTGTCTCCGCAGCCCTCAGCCGCTACAATTATCCTGCCAAAACCAGGAGAAAACCGATGCGCGAACATTACCTCGATGACAGCGTCATACAACCGTTCTGGGATAACTCCATTGAACCCCGCCTCGAGATCGAAAGCGGCGATGTCGTCGTCTTCGATTGCCTGGAAGCCAATGGGCAGATCGGGCCCGACTGGACGGTCGCCGATTACGAAAACGTCGACCGCAGCAAGATCCATGCCCTGAACGGCTCGGTCTGGATCAAAGGCGCGCAGCCCGGCGACGCCCTGGAAATCGACATCCTCAATATGGAGCACAAAGGCTGGGGCTGGTCGGCGCATCGCCCCGGCATGGGCTTGCTGCCGGAGGACTTCGATAACAACTATTTTCATCAGTGGCGCATCGACGGCGATATCATTGCTTCAACCGAACTCGACCACATCCAATTGCCCTTTGAGCCGCATACCGGCGTGATGGGCGTGGCCCCGCGCGAAGCCGGACGCTTCAGCACCTTTCCGCCAAGAGCCAACGGCGGCAATCTCGATATCCGCGATATGACCATCGGCGCCACCACCTGGCTGCCAGTCCTGGTCGAAGGCGCGCTCTTCGCCACCGGCGATTGCCACGCCGCCCAAGGGCAAGGCGAAGTCTGCGTGACCGGCATCGAAGCCCCCATGATCGTGACGATGCGTTTCACGCTGCGCAAAGACCTCAACTTGCCCGAAGTGCAACTGCGCCGGCCCAGCCCCATGAGCAAACTCGATAAACGCGGCTGGCATATCACCACCGCGCATGGCCCCGACCTCATGCAGAACGCCAAGAACGCCGTCCGCTACATGATCGACTGGCTCGCCGATAATCACCGCATGAACCGCAGCCAGGCCTATATCCTCTGCAGCGTCGCCGGCGACCTCAAGATCAGCGAAATCGTCGACGCGCCCAATTGGGTCGTCTCATTTCACATGCCCCTCGCCGCCTTTACCGGCTAAGGCAGTTGGCTTGATAACACAAACTACACCTGCTGTCAGCTATGTAGGCGCGACCTACCATGCCGCCCGCAAAAGTCCAGTTGTAGGGGCGACCTACCATGTCGCCCGCAAAAGTCCAGTTGTAGGCGCGACATATCATGTCGCCCGCATAAGCCCGGTTGTAGGCGCGACTACCATGTCGCCCGCAAAAGACCAGTTGTAGGGGCGACATATCATGTCGCCCGCAAAAGACCAGTTGTAGGCGCGACCTACCATGTCGCCCGCGCTCAATTATTCAGGCATTTGCCCATGTCATTCTACAACTCTTCCCTACCTATGCGTCGCTCTATTCGCCTGCAAGGTTACGACTACCGCCAGAGCGGTGCCTACTTCCTAACTATCTGCGCTTACCAGAAATCCTGTTTGTTTGGTTACATTTGCGACGGAAAGATGACGCTAAATGAATTAGGCTTGACCGTCACAAAATGCTGGCGGCAGATTACTGAAGTGCGTCCGAACGTCGAACTGGATGCCTTCGTTGTAATGCCCAATCATTTCCATGGAATCATCTTCGTGTTCGATGAAAGGAAGACCAAGACAGCCAAGCGTCCGAGACCTAAGGCCAAGTCTTCAAGCAGTAGGCTTGCGCGCGCCTCCCTGGGTGTTATTGTTGGGCAATTCAAACGCGCAGTCACAATACGAAGCAAGTTGCTT
The DNA here is from genome assembly GCA_022822545.1 of Anaerolineae bacterium. Taxonomy (GTDB): domain Bacteria; phylum Chloroflexota; class Anaerolineae; order Aggregatilineales; family Phototrophicaceae; genus UBA6055. The sequence goes on along the minus strand of JAJEBE010000041.1, from coordinate 1,669 downwards.
CATAAGCAGCCAGAACAACCAATCTGGCAGCGTAATTATTACGAGCACATCATCCGCAATGAAAACTCACTAAACGATATCCGCAAATACATCGTTGAGAATCCAGCAAGATGGCATGACGATTCATTATATATGCAATAGCGGGTCGTACTCTACTGGAATGCGGGCGACCTGCTGGCATCTCCCAAAAAAGACCAGTTGTAGGCGCGACATACCATGTCGCCCGAAAAAGACCAGCCGGCCCGCCCTGCCCGCCATTCCCGGATGCTACCGATTCCTCGCCCGCATAACCCAATACACCGGCCGGCTCAACAGCCAAAGCAGCAACATCGGCCCCGTGCCGAATTGCTTGCGACAGTAGACCAGCATATCGCGAAAAAAAATGCGCCTCGCGAAGAAACTGCCCGTGGCCGATTTCTCGTGATGCGTGATTCGCGCCCCCGCCAGGAAGCGGCATTTCCGCCCCGGCTTTCGCGCCAGCGTATCCTCGGGGAAGTACAGCAACAAGTCTTCGTCCAATAGAATATCCGCCCGCCGCATCATCATGCAAGAACCGGGGAGGACATCTACATCGCGGTCGCTCAGCCGATCCCAATCAGCGTAGAAATGCCGCTCGCGCGATCGCCGCCGCAACGACGGCAGCAGATAACCCAGCGCGCTGTGATCCAGCAACAAGCGCGTAAAACTCGTTTGACGCGAGCAAGTGAGTTGAACGCCGCCATCGGGGTAAGTCATCTGCCCGCTGACGCCGGCGTAATCCGGGTTCCCCCGCAAGGCGCTCAGCATCAGGGCGAGGGCCTCCGGCGCGACTTCCGTATCGGGATTCAGCAGCAGCGCATAGTCCGCCGTCGCCGCGCGAATGCCGATATTGTTCCCGCCGCAGAACCAGGTATTCAACGATTGCGCCAGCAGCCGAACCTCGGCGAATTCCGCCCGAACCATCGCGGCGCTGCCATCGGCCGAGGCGTTGTCCACCACGATGATCTCAAGCGCCACTCCCTCGCTCGCCCGCAAGGAAAGCAAACAGTTTCGCAGCAAATCCCGCGTGTTGTAATTGACGATGACGACCGAAAGATCGGGCACAAACCCAGCCTCAAGCGAAGATCCGGATAATTCATTCTACCCCAAACACCGTCGCCCACCATACTGTAGTGGTCCCGAAAAACTGGACACCTAGTAAAGAGAGTATACTACGGTAGCAATGATGGAGACGCGCTCGTGGGCAAATATCGCAAGTACACCCCGGAGACGAAAGTGAGGATAGTGCTGGAGATACTCCGTGGCGACAAGTCTTTGGCACAAGCCAGTCGCGACTACGGGATAAAGACCAGCCTGCTGTACCGCTGGAAGGACCAGTTTTTGGAGGGAGCGAAGCGGTCATTCGCATATGGTCAGGCAGCGGAGCAGAAACGGCGGGCGGATAAGGTGGCCGAGTTGGAGCGTTTGGTGGGGAAGCTGACAATGCAACTGGAAATTGCAAAAAAAGCCTCTCACTATGTGAAATCTCTACCACCCGAAAGCGAGAACTTGGTCTTGACCCGTTTAGGTGGACACTGAATCTGTCTAGTGCCCCTGTTCATATTGCATGGGGCTGTCAAAGCCTAACGCCGAATGTCGTCTGCGGCGGTTATACCAAGCTTCGATGTAGTAAAAGATCGTTTGCTTGGCT
>JAJEBE010000060.1 GCA_022822545.1 Anaerolineae bacterium | reverse complement strand
CATCAACACGAGGACGGCCGAGATCCTGGGTGGTCTTGACGCGCTGGTCAGCGAAGAGCTGAATGCCAGCCATTCCCGCCGCGGTCCCTGGGGACGCCGTTGGCATCGCTGGCCGCGGATCTTCGCTTACGCCAGCGCTGGCGATGCCATTATGGAGGCCACCGGCCTGGACGCGACTGACCTGCGCGCGGCGCTGGCGGACGGTTCAACCATCGCGGAACTGATCGAAGCGAACGATGGCGATGTCGCCGCCGTGATTGCCGCTGTGGTCAGTCAGATGACGGAAGCCATCAACACGAGGACGGCCGAGATCCTGGGTGGTCTTGACGCGCTGGTCAGCGAAGAGCTGAATGCCAGCCATTCCCGCCGCGGTCCCTGGGGACGCCGTTGGCATCGCTGGCCGCGGATCTTCGCTTACGCCGGCGCTGGCGATGCCATTATGGAGGCCACCGGCCTGGACGCGACTGACCTGCGCGCGGCGCTGGCGGAAGGCTCGACGCTGGCCGAACTGATCGAAGCGAACGATGGCGATGTCGAAAGCAGCGCGGCGGACATTGTTGCCATTGTCACTGATGAGATCAATGCCGCTGCGGCCGAGCGGATAGAAAGCCTGGAAGAAAACATCACAGAGATCTTCAACAGCGACTTGGCTGACCGCTGGCGTCGCGGCCGCCGAGGTCCTGTAAGACCGCGCTTTTTCTTCGGCTTTTGGACTATGTCGGGGGCGCCGGCCAGCGAGCAGCCGGTGGGCTAAGCCGGTTGGGCAATTTGCTCTCTCAGCTTTTGAAAGCGTGGGGGAAAATCCCCGCGCTTTTCATTTTCCGGGCGAAGCGCTCAGACTTCCCAGCAGCCCGCATCCAACACGACCGCCTCATCCTCGCCGGGCCAGGGCGGCGTCGTGGCGATGAGAAATTCCAGCGGCGCGTCCCCCGTGTTGCGGAATTGGAAATCCGTGCCCAGCGGAATCGTCAGGCTCATGCCCGGCCTCACATCCAGCACCTGCTCGCGCCCGCCCTGCTTCCGCCAGACTTGCCCCTCCCCCGCCAGAAAATACCAGACCTCTTCAACTGTGCGGTGCCGCACGGGGATCGTCGTCACGCCGACGGACAGCCGGCAATGCACGACGCTGACGCCGCCCAACTGATGCAGCAGCCGGATCTCCGAGCCATCCGGCGCCAGCGCATCGTAACCGTCTGAAACGCGATTGCTCTCGTATTGCCTCATGCGTCGCTCCTAAAGACCCGCTTCCCAACGCCCGCGCACGGCCTCCCACACTTCCGGGTTCAGCAGATGCGGCGGACGCTCGCCGCGCAAAACTTGCAGCACTTGCTCCAGCGCATGCACCACCAGACGCGGCCGACCCACCACGGTCGCGCTAGCCACATGCGGCGTGATCACCACATTATCCCGCCCCAGCAGCGGATTGCCCGCCAACGGCGGCTCAGGATCGGTCACATCCAGGCCCGCGCCGAAGAGATGGCCCCTATCCAACGCCGCGGTCAAAGCCGCTTCATCGACGTGCCCGCCGCGCGAGACATTGATGAAGACCGCCCCCGCCTTCATCTGGGCGAAGCGCTCGGCGTTCATCAGCTTGTCGGTCTCGTCATTCAGCGGCAGATGCAGCGAAACGAAATCCGAACTGGCCAGCAAGGCTTCCAGCGTATCCGCCTTGGCGACGCCCAACTCATCAAAGCGCTCATCGGCGATATAGGGATCGTGAGCGACGACCTTCATGCCGATGGCGCGGGCGATGCCGCTGACATGCCCGCCGATCCGCCCCAAGCCCACCAGCCCCAGTTGCTTGCCCTGCATCTCCAGCGCCACATACTCGCCCCAGATATCCTTGCGTCTGCCGCTGGCCAACATGCGGTTGAGCTCGTTCTCGACCCGCTTGATGCTCCGCGCCACCGTCATCATCAGCGTCACGGCTTGCTCGGCGGTGGAGACGGTCGGCGCATCGGGCGCGTTGACCACGGCGATATCCCGCGCAGTGGCGGCCGGGACGTCCACCTTGTCGTAGCCGACGCCGGTGCGAGCGATGAGCAGCAGGCGCGGCGCCCGCTCCATCGCGGCGGCATCGTAGACGCGCCCGCCGGCCATGACGGCATGAGCCTCTTCCAGGCAATGGTAGGGGTCGGCCTTCACCCGGTCGCCCGGGCTGATGCCTTCGGCGACCGCTTCAAACATTGGCCGAAATTCCTCCGGCACCGTGCTTTCGAACCAGATTTTGCGCATCTTTTCAGCGTCCTCTATTGGCTGCTTTCAGAAGTGTACGTTCTCGTCGATGATCGCTCCGGCATCATCCGTCGCTTCGCGGATCTGCTTGAACTCGGCGGTCAGCGCCCGATTGAAAGCGGAGATATCCGAGCTGTGCATGACGAGGTTGGCGCCCGCTTTCACCCACTCAATCTCGTGATGGGCGAAGTTGTGATGGATGCCGATGCCAACGCCGGCTCCGCGCGACTTGCTGATAATCGTCCGAATCGCCGCCTGGAAATCAGGATGGTCGTATTGTTCCGGCAGGCCCAGGCTGCACGAGAGATCGTGCGGTCCAACCAGGACGCAGTCGATATAGGGCAAGCCGAGGATGGCATCAAGGTTCTCCAGCGCCGGCAGACTTTCGATATTGATGAAGAGCGCCTTGTTCTCATTGCGCCGCGCCAGATACTCCGCCAGTTTCGGCTCAAGCTCAATCTCGCCATCCAGCGCCGCCTGCAGCCGCTGTCCCTTGAGCGGGCCGAATTTCACCGCGCCGCCCAGGGCCTTGACCTGCTCCGGCGATTCAACATAAGGGGCGATGATGCCATGCGCGCCGCCGTCCAGCGTCATCTGCGCCAGATAGGGGTCGGGCTCCGGAATCCGCACGACCGGCGCCAGGTCCAGCGCGGCGAAGGCATTGCACATCCAGGAGATCATGTTGCGGTCCTGCGGCGTGTGCTCGGTATCGATGAAGACCATATCGAGGTCGAGATTCGTAACCACGCGCGGCCATATCGGCGAAGGCGAATAGATCGCCGTGCCATAAACGCGCCGTCCGTCCCGCAACGCTTGTATCAGTTCTTTACCCTGCATCCCGTCTTCTCTTTTGTTTCGCTGGCAAGTCAAGAGGGGATATTAGCCCCAGCCGCGCCATAAGTCAAAGCGCAGGGCAATCGGGGAGTGGTGAATCTCAATGATACAGGACATATCCCGAATTCCATGCTGGGGGATTCGCCACAGAGGGCGCAGAGGTTTTTGGATGGCAAGGTCGAAGTTGTCATATCAATGGCATTCGCCATTCCTATCGTTAATTGGCATTATGGGAGTCTTTGCGGGCGGCGTTGGGAGTAAGCGCGAGGGTATCGGATTGTTGGTGTGTGTTAGGAGTATATCTGACATTGTCCGTTTGTCGGACATGGGAAAACCCTTTTCGGACAAAGTCGCATTTTGTCCGCGTGGCAGGTTTTTGCGCCAGCGGGGATGGGTAGGCGGAATGATGCCTGTAAGCAGGCGGGCGGCGTTGAAGTCGTCATGGATATTGAGCCGGTCCATGGCGCGGGGTTTTTCAGGGTTTGAGAAGTTTCTGATATTGGGCATGGCGGTACTGAGTTGGTTGGGATTGAAGCTATTATAGCACAGGTGTTCTGAAAGACAAGGATTGAGCGCGGCGATTTTGAGGCGCGGCGACTGCGCGTCGGGGAGTGGCGATTCTCTGGTGAATCTCCAGCATTGAACGCGTAACAGGATGATGTATATGCTTCGCTGCCGACAGGACACGCAACAATATGCTTCATTTGACGTATTTCGAACCATGCGCACTGATTGCATTATTGCTTGCGTGAATTAGATGCCCTTCTTCAACTCCAAACGAGAACGGCGGCTGTGGCTCGCGCTCCTTATCGTGCTGATAGCCATATACGCCACGCTGGGCCAAACGCCGGCCATCGTTGCGGCATTGGGTACTGACATCATCGAAAGCGCGGAAGCCAACCTCGTCTTCGCGCTGCTGGTTCTGCTGGTGCTGATCCCGGTCTTCTTCGTCGACAAGCGGCTCGCTCGCGTTGAGATCGCCGTCGGCATCGGCATCCTGGCGGTTTATCTGCTGGCTTGGCTGCGGCTGGGTTCCTGGGAGGAGCGGACTCATTTATTCGAGTACGCCTTGGTGGCGGCCCTCGTCCACGAGGCATTGCTGGAACGGCGGGACAACGGCCGCCAAGTGCCCGCGCCGGCTCTTCTCGCGCTGATTATTTCCATACTGCTCGGCTGGCTCGATGAGGGCATCCAGTCCCTGCTGCCCAACCGCGTCTTTGACCTCATTGATGTCGCGTTTAACTCGTTGGCCGCCACCATGATCATCGGCGCGCGCTGGCTGGTACGGCGCGTACAGGCTTGGGTGGAACGCCGGCGGCAAAGAGAATAGATTGAAGTCAGCTAACGCTGTCATTTCATCTGTGTGGTGGAAGCGTGTACAATGTGAAACTTGTACCATGGAGGCAGCCACCTGTGTAGCCCCGCGAAAATACCTTGAATATAGGCACGTGGAACAAATAAGATGAATTATAGAGGCTCGTACAGAAAGTTGCTCGCTAACTCTAAGGCCGCCATGCTGGCAGCTATTGAAGTCTATAACAAACCTCAAATGTCGTATCGCGACGCCTGTTTCGTTATTCTACTCGTCAATGCTTGGGAATTAGTTGCCAAAGCTATTCTTTCCAAGAAAAAACACCGCATCATGTATACCGTTAGGGAGGCGGGAGTTGCTTATCGTACTTATTCTTTGGACGACGCTCTGAAAAGATCCAAGCCATATTTTCCGGTCGCGATTCCTTTTGAACCTGTGCAGGAGAATATTCGGCAGATTGTCAAGTTTCGGGACAACGCTATACATTTCTACAATGAACCCGGATTCGAGGTTTACGTTTATGGTCTTGCTCAAGCAAGTATTGTCACATATAGAGACCTTGTACTCTCCGTATTTGGACAAGATATTTCAGACGAAATCACAATGGTACTCCTACCATTGGGACTTGGAGTTGCTCCCGACCCGGTCGAGTTTATGAAACAGAATCTCTCGAAAGGCAGTCGCAACAAGATTGTGGCTAGGTATCTCCGAGACCTTGTTGAAACAAGCAGGAGCCTGCACGCTGATGGATTTGAAGCGGGTCGAATCCTAACTTATTTTGATGTAGGGCTGAAGTCGATAAAAAAACTACAGAAGCTGACCTGATAGTAGCCGTAAATGGTTCAAGTGTCGGTAGTGGTAAGACAATTCTCGTTGAGAAGCCTACAGATCCAAACGTAACACATCCGCTGAAGAGAGATGAGGTCTTGACCAGAATTCGCGCAAAGTTAAAAGGCGCGAGTTTCAATAGTTACGACTTAAATGCGATTGTTCATAAGTTCTCTGTAAAGGAAAACAAGCGATTCTATTGGATAGGTCTAGGTGGTTCGGTACAGTATTCACATGAACTCGTCACATTTGTGTCTAAGCTATCGCAGATGGACCGAAGCACCGCCCGTACCGATTACAAAGCGTACCTTGCGAGTAGACGCTCGAAAGCGCGTACTCTCTCAACCTAAGCTCGTTGATTCTCGGGGAGAATCCATTTGGTTTAAGTTGATAGCGACACCCATATGGATACATTGCAGGCTCCCTTCGGTACTGTAAATTAATGACCGATATTGACGAAAGTGAATGTCTCGACCTTGACCATTCATATGACGATGGGCTGCCGTAACATAATGAAGGGTATAATATGCGACTAGGACTCAACATCGGCTACTCCGGCGCGCGGATCGACCTGCCGCTGGACCTGATTCTTGAAGCCGACCGCCTCGGCTACTACGCCGTCTGGACCGCCGAAGCTTACGGCTCGGACGCCGTCAGTCCCCTGGCCTGGATCGGCGCGCTGACCAAGAACATCAAGCTCGGCTCGGCCATCATGCAGATGCCGGCCCGCAGCCCGGCCATGACCGCCATGACCGCCATCACCCTCGATCAGCTTTCCGGCGGACGCTTCCTGCTCGGGCTCGGGCTCTCCGGCCCCCAAGTCGTCGAAGGCTGGCACGGCCGTCCCTATGGCAAACCTTTGGGGATAACGCGCGAATATGTGAGCATCGTCCGGCAAATTCTTGCCCGCGAGGCGCCGCTGACCCACGACGGCCGACACTATCAGATCCCCTATCGCGGTCCCGATGCCACCGGTTTGGGCGTGGCGTTGAAGAGCATCAGCCACGGCCGCGCCGATATGCCGATATACCTGGCGGCGATCGGACCCAAGAATGTCGCCCTCAGCGCCGAGATCGCCGATGGCTGGCTGCCGATATTCTTCTCGCCGGCGCATTACGAAGCCGCCTATCAAGCGGCGCTGGAAGCGGGCTTCGCCGCCGCCGGCAATGGCAAAAGCCTCGCCGACTTCGACATCGCCCCTTCGGTCACCGTCGTCATCGACGACAACCTGGAAGCGGCCCGCAATCAGATCAAGCCTGTCCTGGCCCTCTACATCGGCGGCATGGGCGCGCGAGGCAAAAACTTCTATTATGATCTGGCTTGCCGCTTCGGCTTCGCGGACGCTGCCGACAAGATTCAGGACCACTATCTGGCTGGGCGCAAAGGCGAAGCGATGATGGCCGTGCCCGACGCCCTGGTGGACGCGGTCGCCCTGGTCGGCCCCAAAGCGCGCATCCGCGACCGCCTGGCGCTCTGGCGCGACTGCCCGATTACGACGCTGAATATCAGCGCGTATTCAGTGGATACCATCCGTTTCATGGCCGAGCAGTTGCTCCCCTAAAGGGCGCGGGCTGCCGGCGCAAATCAACTCCGACCGGCTCGGTGCGGAATCGGCTCCGGCGAACTGTATCTCATTCTGAATTGGAGTCGATTCCGCTTCACGTTGCGGCTGGGGAATGAATGATCGTATATGATGTAAAACACCTCTACAAGACTTACCCCGGCGCGGCTGAACCCGCCAATAAAGACATCAGCTTTCAAGTGCGCGAAGGCGAGATCTTCGGCATTCTGGGCGACAACGGCGCCGGCAAGACCACCCTGATCAAGCAGATGGTCAACCTCCTGGCCAGCAGCGCCGGCGATATCCTGCTCTATGGCAAACCCCTCAACCATGAGAGCCTGTACCTGCCCTCGCTTGTCGGTTATATGCCGCAGGAAAGCCACGCCCTTAATCAACTGACAGTGGCGGAAGCGCTCTATTACAGCGCGCACCTGCGCGGCATGAAGCGGAGCGCCGCCATCGACGAGCGAAACCGCCTGCTCAAACTCTGGGAGATGGAAGACCTGCGCGACCACTATAGCTCGCGTCTCTCCGGCGGGCAGCGGCGTTTGCTGCGGCTGGCGGTGGCGACCGCCGCTTCATCAAAGGCGCTGGTTCTGGATGAGCCGACGAATGACCTCGATCCGCAGAAGCGGCGTCTGGTTTGGGAGAACCTGCGCGCGCTTAACCGAGATCGCGGCACAACCATCATCTTCATCACCCATGACGCGGCCGAAGCTGAGAAGATCATCGAGCGCGTGGGTATATTAAATCGAGGCGAACTGCTCGTCACCGGCGCGCCTCATGTTTTGAAGCGGAATCTCAAAAATAAACTGCGCCTGGAGATCGCCTTCGAGCCGGGTCAGGCGCCGCTGCTGCCGGCCGATCTCGCCCCGCGCCAATTGACGGAGACGCGCTGGCAGATCTATCTCGAGCAGCATCAACTGGGCGATGTGACAGCGGCTTTGGATATCGACCGCTTGACCGATATGAAGCTGAGCTCGGCAACTTTGGAGGATTTGTATTTTCATTATGTCGACGCGGTCTAGGGCGCAGGCTTACCCGCTGCAACTCGTCGATCTGGTATTGATCGAGTTGAGCAACTGGCGCTGGAGCTGGCGCTCGATCGTGGTGGTGGGCGCCTGCGTCCCGCTTTTTGGCATGATCGGCTTGTCGATCTACGCTCGCGACCTCGGTCCCGAGGCTCTGCATATCATTTTCAGCGGCAGCCTGGTGATGTCGCTGATGCTCGGCAATCTCGGCAATATTCAGTCCCATGTGGTCTTCATGCGCTTTCAAGGCACACTCGAATACTTCGCCACCTTGCCCATCTACAAACATACGCTGATGCTGGCCATCATCATCGCCTTTTTTCTGCTCTCGCTGCCGGCCCTGCTCACCCTGCTCGTCGTCGGCTCGGCTCTTTTGCGGATTTCCCTCGCGCCGCATCCGCTGCTCTTGCTGGTCATGCCCCTTTGCGTCCTGCCGATGTCCGCTCTCGGCGCGCTTATCGGCGTCAGCGTGGGCAGCCCGCAGCAAGGCGGTTCGCTCAGCGTCTTGACGGCTTTCCTCTTCGGCGGCTTGGGTCCCGTCCTTTTCCCGGCCGAGCGCCTGCCGGAGATCTTGCGACTGATCGGCGTAATCAATCCGGCGGCGCGGGCGGCCTCAGCCCTGCGTCAAACCTTGATCGGTCCGCTGGACCAGCAAATCGCGCTGGATTTAGCCATCCTTTTCGGCTTTACTCTCTGTGTCTTCTATGTGGTCGGCAAAAAGCTGGATTGGCGCGCCAGCCATTCGCTGTCCTGAATAACTGGCATAACGCTGGAAACGAGCGACGAAGGAAAATAGCATGACTTATCTCATCACCGGCGGCGCCGGCTTCATCGGCAGTCACGTCGCCGCCGCCTTGCTCGCCCGCGGCGGACGCGTGGTTGTCATCGACAACTTCAACGACTACTACGATCCCGCCCTCAAACGTCAAAACGCCGCGCGACTAAGCAACTACGACAACTGCCTCATGGTCGAAGGCGATATCCGCGATGCCGAGTTGATCAAGCGCCTCTTCGCCGAGCAAGGCATCACCAACATCGCGCATCTGGCGGCGATGGCCGGCGTCCGCGCCAGCGTCAAGCAGCCGGGCTTATACCTCGATGTCAACCTGACAGGCACGCTCAATCTGCTTGAAGCGGCAAAGAGCGCCGGCGTCGATCGCTTCGTCCTCGCCTCGACCTCCTCCGTCTATGGCAAGACGAAGACCCTGCCCTTTGTCGAGACCGATACCGCCGACCGACCCTTGGCCGCCTACCCCGCCAGCAAACGCGCCGCCGAAATGCTCGCTTACTCTTACCATAATCTCGCCGGCATGAATGTGACTTGCCTGCGCTTCTTCAACGTCTACGGGCCCGCCGGGCGGCCGGACATGATGCCCTGGCGCTTGCTGGAAGCGGCGCAGACCGGCGCACAGATCAAGCTCTTCAACAGCGGCGATATTCACCGCGATTGGACCTACATTGACGATACCGTCGCCGGCGTCCTGGCCGCGCTGGATAAGCCCTTGGGTTACGAGATCATCAACCTGGGCTGTGGCGCCCCCATCTCGCTGACCGACTTCGTCGAACTAATCGAAGCCTATTCCGGCAAGCGCATCAACACCATCTCCGTGCCAACGCCCTTGAGCGACCCGCCGATCACCTACTGCGACAACGGCAAAGCGCGCGACCTGCTCGGTTTCGCCCCGTCGGTCGATATTCGCGCGGGCTTGCGCCAGACCTGGGAGTGGTACGCCGCTTATCGCGGATTGTAGGCTGGATGCCTCTCGCCAAGCCATGAGATACAATAAAGATGTCAGAAAGACCGGCCCTGCGCCGAGGGGACTATTGGCATGGCCGTAGAAGCAATCAACACTCTGGAGGATTTGCGCCGGCAACGAGAAACAATCTTGACGCTCGCGGAACAGCATCGCGCTCGTCAGGTAAGCGTATTTGGCTCAATAGTGCATGGCGAATTGCAGGACGAAAGCGACATTGATTTTCTAGTCGACTTTGAACCGGATTACAAGCTGCGCGACCATATTCGGCTTACGCAGGCTCTGCGAAGCTTGCTTGGGCGGCCTGTCGAAGTGGTCGATCGCCGTTCATTGCGCGAGGAATTGCGCGCGTACATATTGCGAGACGCGCAAGACTTGTGATGAGAGATCAGCGTATACTATGCTCGGACATACTTGACCGCATCGGACGTATCGAAAGGTACACGGCTAGCGGTCGCGATGCGTTTCTCGCGTCGGAATTGAATCAAGACGGCGTGATACGCAGCTTTGAAGTCATCGGCGAAGTTGTCAAGCGGCTTGATCCAGCCTTAGTCGCTCACTATCCGCAGGTGCCCTGGAGGACTTTGCTGGTTTCCGAGACATCTTGATTCACCAATATCATCGAATCCGACTCGATCTAGTATGGGACTTCTCCCAAGAAGATCTGCCAATCCTTAAGGCAGCAGTTGAATCGATCCTGCGTAACACGGCATCTCACCACAGCTAAACTTTTCGCCTGCGCAAACGTAGCATCAATACATGTCCGGCCGCTCCATCCCGACCGCCGCCTCCGGCAAGCCCGTCTCCGTCGACCGTATGCAGGCATCCGCCGCGACCAGCGACATATAGCCGTCCCAGGCCGAGGGACCCGTCGGCGCAGCCGCGCGTACGCTGTCAATCCAAATCTGCGCCTCATCGACATAAGCTTGGGCGAAGCGCTCCGGCCAATTCGGCGTCACCGCTTGCGCGATGGTCGCGCCCCGCCGCAAGACCGGGCTGCTATGGCTGATCGATTCCGCCGTGCCGCGTTCGCCGACGATCTCCACCATCACCTCGTAGCCGTAACCTGAGTCGCCGCTCCACTCCAGCGTGCCGATGGCCCCGCTGGCGAAGCGCAGACCGATGGAGGCGAAACGGGCGCTCCTCGGTTGATCCGCCAGCGCCGGCGCCCACTGCGCGTAAACCTGCTCGATCTCCGCCGCCATCAGCCAGCGCGCCGAGTGAATGTCGTGGATGAGCGAATTGACGATGGCGGTCTCAATGGTCTTCAACCCGCTGAAAGGATTGAAGTGCCGGCCGCGGAAGCTGAGCGCCTCGCCGAGTTCGCCCGCGCGCAGCAAGTCGTAGACCTCGCGATGCGTCCGGTCATAAACGCGCATGAAGCCGACCTGCGTCAAGCGGCGCCCGGCCGCCAGCTCAGCTTGCAGGACCCGCTCCGCCTCCGCCACGGTGGTGGCCAGCGGCTTTTCGCAGAGGACCGGCTTGCCCGCTTCAATGCAGGCCACGGTCAAATCGGCATGAGTAACATCGGGGCTGGCGATCAGCACGGCATCCACCGCCGGGTCGGCGATCAGCGCAATGGCATCGGTGATGGCTTTTGCGCCGCAGCGGTCCGCCACCGTCTCGGCCCGCCCGCGGTCAATATCCGTCACTGCCGCGACCCGAGCGCCGATCGTGCGCCGCGCCAGGTTCTCCGCGTGCAGGCTGCCGATCATGCCCGTGCCGATGACGCCAACACCGACGACATTATCCTTCATCACTCCAAACCTCCAGCGTTAATCGTCCGCAATCTCTGAGTTGAGTGTAACCCTATCGGCCAGTTGGACCTAACGTGGACCTGGACAATGGGATTTCCTCTACAGCCTGGAAGGCGAGCCGATTGAACTCTATGACGCGGTGAATGACCCCGGGCATCAGCGCAACCTGGCGGCGGAACGGCCCGATATCTGCGCGCTGATGCACGAGAAATTCGTTCGCTGGATGGACGCGATGGAGACCCCGGCCGAATACGCCGCGCCGCGCCGGCGTCTGTAGCGGCTTTCCAATCGCGCTTGCTTTCTGGGCGCTGGCGAAAAGTATAAATCCAATCCTTGTCGGGTATACTAATAGTTGAGGAAATGCGGAAGGCGGAGCCAATATGATCGTCCGAGACCGAGTCTACACCATCGACGATGTCTGGCAGCTATCGCAGTTGCCGGAGAACGAGCACAAGTTCTTTTATCTCATTGACGGGGAACTTTTTTTCATGTCGCGACCAGGGAGAATTCATGGCCTAATTGCCTCTTTGATAGCGCATTTCCTTTGGTCTTATGTTTTGGAACGCGATATAGGTGAGATTACAACGGAGACCGGCTACCACCCGCCGGAGGACCGGACGACGCTGCTCGGACCGGATGTTGCTTTTGTTCGTCGTGAAAGACTGCCTGAGCCACTCACAGCACACTTCTATCCTGTGATGCCCGACCTTGCTGTGGAAATCCTCTCCCCGTCCAATACCATGCCCGAACTGCGGCGCAAAGCCCAAGTCTACCTGCGGCATGGCACAGCGTTGATTTGGCTGGTAAACCCGGATGAAAAGACAGTCGAAGTCTGGCGCAAGACCGCCGACGGCGAGACAGTCAACGAGACGGTCGACAGCGTCTTAAACGGAGAATCAGTCCTGCCCGGCTTCACCTTGGGCCTCGACAGCCTGTTCTCGCGCGCTTAAATAATTGTCAGCCCTTGATAGCGCCTACGGTCAGACCCTTGATGATATGCCGCTGCGCCAGCAGCACGAGGATCAGCGCCGGTATCATGGCGACGAAGGAGCCGGCCGCCATCTCGCCGTAGCGGATATTGAACTCTTGCACAAAATTGGCGATGCCCACCGGTATCGTGCGCCCGGCGCTTGTGGTCGTCAAAGACAGCGCGAAGAGAAATTCCTTCCAACTGAAGACGAAAACCAGCACCGCCATCGCCGCCAGACCGGGCCGCACGATCGGCACGATCACCCGGCTGAAGGCCTGCCATTGCGTGCAGCCGTCGATGACCGCCGCTTCTTCCAGTTCCTTCGGCACCTCGGCGAAAAAGTTCATCATCATGATCACCGCCAGCGGCATGTTGAGCACGACATGAGCCATGACAACCGCCGCCGGCGTGTCGTAAATGCCCGCCGCGCGCGCCCAGAGATAATAAGGCGTGACGAAGACAATCGGCGGCATCATATTGATGAAGAGCAGCCAAACCAGAATGCCGCCCGTCACCCAGCGCGGCCAGTTCAAGCGCGAGACACTATACGCCGCCAGCGAGCCAATGCCGCCGCAGATGATCGCCACCGCCGACGACACCACCAGGCTATTGCGCGTCAACTCGGCGAAGTTGCTGCGGCTGCCGGTGAAGATCTCCTCGTAATTCTTCGTCCGCGCCGTAAAGAAAAAGGTGCCGCTGTAAATGTCAGCCGTGCTTTTCAGCGAGGTCTGCACGATGTAGAAGACGGGAAAGAGAATAATGAAAACTACGACCAGCAAGGCGAGATTCAGAATGATTTTGTGCAGGGTCTTCTGTCTCATCCAAGACGCCTCCGCACAACCCGGCTCGCCCAGAAATAAAAGACGACGAAGACTGTCATGAATGCCGCCACCAGCAACGAGAGAAAGGCGGCGTAACCCAGGCGGAATTGCTCGCTGAAGACCTTGTAAATGTGCATGCTGATGACCTGCGTCGCCGTGCCCGGCCCGCCGGAGGTCAGCACGAAGATTTGGTCGAAGACCTTGAAGGCCAGGATGGTGCGCAATAGCATCGCCACCAGAATAGTCGGCGCCATCATGGGCAAGATGACGTGGCGGATCATGCGAAATTCATTCGCCCCATCGACCCGCGCCGCCTCCAGCAGCGACGGCGGAATCGATTCAATGCCGGCCAGCATAATCAGGAACATGAAACTTGTCCAATGCCAGACATCGACGATGATGACCGATATCAGCGCCAGATCCGGGTCCGCCGTCCATAGCGGCAGATACTGCACGCCCAGCTCGATGAGAATCGTCGTGATAAGCCCGTAGTTGTAGTCGTATATCAAGGACCACATCGTGCCGATCGCCACCGGCGGGATGAGCAGCGGGATTATGACGACGCTGCGGTAGACAATCGAAAATGTTCGGGTTCGGCTGATGGCCACCGCCAGCGCGAAACCGGTGAATGTTTCGATAAGCACGACCGCGACAACGAAGACCAGCGTATTCTTGATGGCGATGCCGGCGATGGGATCCTTCGCCAGGTTGTCCAATTGACCCAGGCCGATGAACTCCGAAACGAGCTCGCCTTCGATGAACTCCAACTCGGAGACACTCATCTGCAGCAACTGTATGATCGGCAAAGCGGTGAATATCACCAATATGATGAGCAGCGGCGCCACCGACCAGTATTTGAAGCTGCCCGCGCCGAACAGCCTTGCGCGCATGTCTGTAGGATTTGTCAGCGAAGCTTGCGCCATATCACCCTCAATAGAGGCAGACGAGTTTTGAGAATTTGACGGTCGATTGGCGGGCGACTCAGTGAGTCGCCCCTACAAGTTAACGCTATGTCGCGCGAGTCGCGGGCGTCTTCAACAGCCTGCGGAGTGCGGCACCCCTCCCTGAAATTTTGGAGAGGGAGCGCCGGGGCCGCAGGTTAGACCAGCGCGGCTAAGGCGGCTGACGCTAGGATACGCTGTACCCGGCGTCCTCCATCACGGTGCGAATCTCCGACGCCATCAGCGAAACCGCTTCTTCCGCGCTGATCTCGTCCACATAAGCCTGGGCCATACGCGTCGATACGCTGTCGCGGATGAGCGGCGTCTCCGGCAGGCGCGTCTCCGGATGCAGGAAGGGCGTGCTCTCGGCGAAAGCGCTCGTCCACCAGCCGACCACCTCGTCGGTCGCCAATTCTTCGTAGGTGTCCTGACGGACCGGAATGGCGCCCGCTTTGGCGTAAGCCAACTGATTGTCCTTCGTCGTCAGCCACTTGACGAATTCCAGGCCCGCCGCCGCGCGTTCGTCCGGCAGGTTGTCCGGATGACACATGACCCACATGCCCGTCCGTGGCGAGCGCGCTTCCGCAGTGACGCCCGGCACGACTGTGGCACCCATATTGCCGCCGACGATCGAGATCTCCGGATTGTCGTAATTCGGCGCCGCGGCGCCAACCATATGCACCTGCGCCAATCTTCCGCTGGCCATCAGCGCCAGCAAATCCGCCTGGCCGAGATCGGCGTAGTTCTGCGGCGCCCAGGTCCGGCCCAGTGTCAGCCAGCGCTGCACCGCTTCCAAACCTTCGGGCCGCTCGAAACCGACCGACCAACTGCCATCGTCTTCCAGCCGGACGTATTCCGCATCGTAGGAATCAATGTAAGCTCCGAATTCCCACCAGATCGGATTGGCGCGATTGGCGTTGCCGAACATCCGCGGCGGATTGGCAAAATGCTCGGCGATCGCTTCCATCTCGTCAAAGGTCTTGGGCGCTTCAAAGCCCGCCTCCTCGAACAGATCGCGGCGATAATAATAGAGTTGGATATTGCCGTTGATCGGGACCCCGAGGATCGTGCCATTCGGACCGTTCACGCCCAGGTCGCTGTCCCAGCGCGCGGCATCGCCGTAGCTGATGATATTTTCATCCAGCGTATAATCCGCATCGATTTCCAGGATGGGTTTCAGCAGACCCGACTTGTAGAAGAAGGGAATATTCTGCTCGGTGATGGCCACAGCATCATATTCGCTCTCGCCGGCTTGCGTGGCGTTGCGCGTCTTGTCCAGCATGCCGGGGAAGGGCGTGACATCGAGATTGATCTCGTTGCCGGTGATCTCGGTGTACAACTCCACCATCGCCGCAAAGCCGGGGAACCAGGGCGAGTCATTGATCAGAATTGTGATCGGCGGCTGGCTCATCACATCCTGCGCCAGCGTCCTGATGCTGCTGTTGAGCAACGGGTTCGCCGCCAGGCCCGCCGAAAGCGCCCCTATCGCCTTGAGAAAATCACGCCGGGAAAAATTGCCAATTCGCTTGTTCATTTCCTACCCCTTTCCTTTGCCAGCATTACCTAAAACGAGCAAAAATCCACGAACTTCGGATCCCCGCGCTCCTTTCTACTTCGTACTGTATTAACAACGCCTAAAGAATTTCCCCTCTCTATTGAGTGATAACATACCCCATTGCACCTGATTTGGCAAAATCTGCTTGCGGGAGGGCAGAGCAATCGCCTCAAATGGAAATTGCGCCGACTACGACAAATTCTCCTCAATTCTCATAATCGGTAGGGGCGGCCTGCAAGGCGGTCTTCGCGCATTCAATGAATTCTCCAACAGAATCCTCAGCTGCAAAATTTTCTGCATAGCGCCTGACGACCTGGCGGTGTATACTGCCGCCCGTTGCCCAGCGAACCGGTAAACCACAATTGAATATCAAAGCCCTGCCCTACGTCATCGTGCTCGCCCTCTTCTTCGGCTCATCCCTGGTTGTCTCCCGCTTCAGCGTCGGCCAATACGAGCCCGCGACCTACATCGCCATCCGCATGATCCTCGCCAGCCTCATGTCCCTGCTGGTCTACACGATAGCCACCGGCCGCCGCGTCCCGCGCGATCCGGCGCTGTGGAAACGGGCCGGGCTGCTCGGCATCTTCGGCACCGCCCTGCCGATGACCACCGTCGTCTCCGCCCTGCAATATCAGTCCAGCGGCATCACATCCCTGCTGCTCACCACCGGCCCGGCGATCACCATCGCCATCGCCCATTTCATCCTGCCCGATGAATTGCTCAGCCGGCGCAAGGTCTTCGGCGTGACGCTCGCTCTGGGCGGCGCCTTGCTGCTCGCCCTCAGCGGCGAGAACGGTCTGCCGGATGTCGCCCAGGCCGATCCCAGAGGCTACCTGCTCGTCATCATCGGCATGATCTCCAGCTCGATCATGATCATTTACGCGCGTAAAACCCTGCGCGGCTACGATGCCTTTGATGTCGGCAGCGTCCGCCTCTTCAGCACCGCCATCGTCATGCTGCCTTATTCGCTCCTGACCGTCGGCGCGGATTTCAGCCGCGTCGACAGCGCCGGCATCGCCGGGTTGATCTACGCCGCGGTGGTCGGCACCTTCCTCGGCTTCATGCTCTCCTTCTACAACATCAAACGCTTCGGCGCCACGCCCACGGTCATGACCACCTATTTCATCCCGATCGTGGCCGGCATCGGCGGGGTGCTGCTGCTGGGCGAAGAAATCACCGCTACGATGATCCTCGGCATGATCGTCATCGCCGGCGGCATCGCCCTGGTGCAAGAATTCCGCGGGCCCGCCGGCTTGCTGCGCCGCTACCCGCATCGCGGCTCCTATTGACTCAAAATGCCTTATCTTTGAAAGCGCTTGCATCCTCGGCGGACGGCCGACAGGGCGCTTGAGGGGATTGAACAGGTATGGCGGGCGCCTGTTTGCATTTTGCTTCTGCTGCGATACTATATCAGCAAGATAAGATAATCAAATGAGGCTGGATACGGAGGGAGACGATGCAAGTATTGGATCCGGAGCCGGTCAGCAGGGAAGAGTTTTTTGCGGCGTTAGAGAAGCTGGACAATCGGGCAAAGGTGAACCACGAGTATATAGCAGGAGAGTTTGCCTATATGCGTAGGGCCTTTGAAGAGATTTTTAGTCGGCTGGAAAAACAAGACAAGCAGCTGAAAGAACAAGACAAGCGGTTTGATAGGATCGACAAAACACTCATTGAACTCAAGGAGTTAATCATTCAGAACGGGAGCGGAGACAAGTAGCTTTCTGCGAAGTTAGCGCATTAGGACAAAAGCGAACACAATCGCGGCTCCTATTGAACTAGCCCGCTCTAATCCGCCGCGCAAGCCTCATAAGCCCCCTGCAGCGCCGCCTTCCAATCCCCCAAAGGCACGAACTCCTGCCCGATATACCCCTCAAAACCGGTCTCGGCGATGGCGCGGCAGATCGCGGGATAATAGAGTTCCTGCCTCTCGTCGATCTCGTTGCGCCCCGGCGCGCCGGCGGTGTGATAATGCGCGAACCACTGATGATTGTCGCGGATCGTCTGGATGATATCGCCTTCCATAACCTGCATGTGATAAATGTCGTAGAGCAAACGCGCCTTGGGCGAATCCACCGCCGAGACCACCTCCACGCCCCAGGCCGTCCGGTCGCATTGATAATCGGGATGGTTCACCTTGGAGTTCAGCAATTCCAGGATCAGCATCACCCCGGCCGATTCCGCCATGCGCGCCAGCGGCTCCAAATGCTTGATGGCGTTCTCCGCCCCGCGCTCGTCGTCCAGACCCTCGCGGTTGCCGCTGAAGCAGATCATATTCGGGATCCCCCAATCGACCGCCAGCTTCAGGCTTGCCTCCGCCTGCCGCTTGATATCCTCCTGATACTTCTCGTGGCTGATGCCTTGCTCCAGCGGCACATGCAGTTGATGCGCCGCGATCTTCATGCCCTGATCGCGTATCAACCCGAACTGATCAACCGGCGCCAGTTCAAAAGCGGTGTAGCCGATCGCCTTGCAAGTCTGAATCAACTCCAGCGGCTCAATCTCGCGCCCGCTGTAACACCACCAGGATACCGATTGTTCGTATGCCATAATCTTGTCCACCCCATCTCCGGCCCTTCCCCCAAATCATTGCAGAAGGGTGACTCGTCTTTGAGCATGTGCCGGTAGTGTATCAAATTTGGCTGAAATTCAATTAGCCAAATTCAGTTTCGCCACAGGGCGCGTGGACAATGATCGTCAAGGCGCGAAGGACACAAAGAAAAGGCATATTTCGCATACGAATCTCGGCGCTCTCATTTTCTCGGCGCCCTCGGTGGCAAAGGTTTTTTCAACCGAAAAAATAGTTTTTCTGCTATACTGTCGATAGTCAAGTAATAGCGAGAAACATCATGGCCGCTCCTGACATAGAAGTTGTCAAATCAGAGCTTAATCACAAAGTATCGAAAGAAGATTATGCAAGTGACATGGGAGACATTAAAGTCATCTTAATGCGCATAGAAGGCAAGTTGGACAATTGGCGTTGGACGCTCATTATTGTATTAGGGATTGCCACGCTCATTATCGGCTATCTCTTATCGCGACTGCCTTCGCTTCCGTGAATCGCCCTGCGCAAACGGCAAGTCAACTATTCTTTATAATTCCCAAAGGATACAATCCCGCATCTGCTTTTGAATTGCTTCGCGCCGCCTAACCGAATCGCTTCATATATCCATAGTCAACCAATAATTGCGGTAAGCGCGGCTCTCCCGCAGCAGCATTTCCAGCCGCCGCCGCCGCCGCTCCAAATCTTCCCCGGGCCCGGCATCAGCCCGCCGCAAATGATACAAGCCGCTCTCCGACACCCGATAATCAAGTTTACCCAGCGCGCGCAGCAGCTGCAAACCCGCCTGCGCCGCCCGCTCCGCCTGACCGCAGGCCGCCGCCAATGCCTCCAGGCCAACCACGCCGTCCCGCTGACTGACGCTGTACTTCACCAAGCCCGCCAGCCGCTCCAGGAAACCGGCCAAGCTTTCCGCCCCTCCCCGCGCCCCGAAGAGGATCAGCCGTTCCGGGGTCACCGTCGCCAGCGCCGCCGCCCAGACCTCCGGCGACGGAGGCGCCGACCAGACGATCAGCGTCTCGCTCGCCCGCAGCCCCAGCCGGTTGACCGCGCCGTCAATGCGATCGACTTCCGCCCAGACCAAAGCCGACGGATGCCATTCCCGCGCCCCCGCCAGCTCGCTCAGCGTCTTCTCGCCCCGCCGATAATCGACCACCTCGTAGCTCGCTTCATCCACCCGCAAATCCGCCGGCGCTGTCTCCCGCTGCCGGAAATCGATCCACTCGACCAAAGGCTCCCGCGCCCCCCGGTAGACGCTCGTCCGCAAGGTATAAGCCAGATCAAAGCGCCCCCTCGGCAAATCCTGCCCCGCCCCCCGCCACCAGATCACCCGCTGCTGATTGCCCGCCTCGTCCTCGACTTCCACCTGCAGGTGCTCGCCCCGTCTTCCCAAACCCTTCCGGCTGACCAGCTTGAGCTCGCTCGTGACCAGCGTCAGCGGCGGATTGCCATTGCCGAAGGGCGCCAGGCGTTCAATGTCCCGCGTCAACTCAAGCGATATC
>JAJEBE010000017.1 GCA_022822545.1 Anaerolineae bacterium | reverse complement strand
GGCTAGAGCCGCGGGGGTACACCCGGCATCATCCCGAACCCGGCAGTTAAGCCCGCGAGCGCAGATGGTACTGCATTGGAGACGATGTGGGAGAGTATGCCGTTGCCAACACTTCTCTGCTTTGATGCGCCCTCTTTTTTGTGCTACAATCTGATTGCTTCCACTGAACTACGACCTGTTCCAACAGCCGCCAATATCTTTCTCGGTTTTCGTTTCTGTCCTGATGTGAGGCATATATGTTTCGCCGCAAATCACTAAGGCGGATTCTCCAGTTTGGATTGCCCCTGCTACTGACAGTTGGGTTGTACTGGCACTACCACCCAAGACCAATCATAAAAAACGCTGCCTACGCAAACACCACAATTCTCTTGACAACTAGCAGCAGCGCGGTTCTCTTTCCCGGCGACTGCATCCAAATGCGCTGGGATGTCGCGTATGCGCAGCGCGTTCTCGCAAATGAAGAACTCTCGCCCGCTGTCGGTGAGAAGACGCTGTGCATTGACGCCCTATCGCAGCCGATGCTTCAAGTTATGCTGATGGATGGCAGCGAGGTTACGGTAACTCAGCCGATTACTATATTGGTGACGCAGCCGATCTTTGTGATCGTTGTTTTCATCGTGCTCGCGCTGCTTTGCCTGGGCCTGAGTGATTTTCTGTTGCGCGCGGGTCGGGAAGCGACGCGGCTGCTGACTGTCCGCGCGATTGGCAGAGCGGGCTGCACAATCGTTCTTGCCGTCGGGATCACGCTGGTGATTATCGAGATCGCGCTATCGGCCTATTTCAACGCCGCGGGCAGCCGCGAACAGAAGATCATGTATCTCTACTCGCTGGAGGAGATACGCGCCCTGCAGAGCAATCTCATCCCCGTGCCATACGTCAGCTATGTGCCTGATCCAGCATACGAAGGGCATAACGATCTTGGCTATCGGGGACCGGAGATTGTAATCCCCAAACCGCAGGGAGCTTACCGTATCGTCTCAATGGGCGGCTCGACTACCTATAGCACAGGCACGACAGAAGAAGAATCCTACCCAGCCTTCCTGCAATCAATCCTGCGCGATGATTACGGCTATAGCAATGTCGAAGTCATCAATGCCGGTGTGAGTGGTTACACCTCCTGGGAAGTTCTCTCTAGTTTTGCGTTCCGCGTATTGGAGCTCGAGCCGGACATGCTGATCTTTTACGGAGCCCTCAACGATCTTACCGTGCGTGAATGGCTCAGTAGTGATTGCTATCGCGGTCTTAATCCACAACGCGGCCTAAATGGGCATCGAGGCCTCTTTGTTGAACGCAATGCAGAACTACCGGCCTCAACCCTATACCGTTTGGTCGCGATTTCCTTCGACTGGATGAGCAATCCCTTGGCGCTGGATTCCTCGTTTGAGCCATCGCGGGTGCAGTGTATGCGCGATCCCGACGATACCACGCTGGAGAAGCGTCTCATCGCGAATACTCCAATCTATTTTGAGCGAAACATACGCAATCTTATGACACTGGCGCTGGCGCATAATGTGCAACCTGTAGTCTCGTCATGGGTTTACAATGTAGAAGCCGATCGTCCACAACTGTGGAGACAGTCTATCGCCCAGCACAACGCCGTCACACGCCAAATCGCTGCAGATATGGACATTCCTTACATCAATCTGGCAGAGGATTTTCCGGTTAACAGCAACTATTGGGAACTTGACGGTGTCCACCTCGTGGCAACTGGCACATACGAGCAAGCAAGACGTTATGCGGCGTTTCTTGATAACTCTGGACTGCTGCCGAAGGCGGACAATGTTGTAAGTGCGGGGCAGTGAAGATTTAAGTGAACGCATGGCGCAGTCTCTTGCTTCCTTATAGCGGTCAGGCGCATTATATTTCTAGTAGCGGCAACGTGTGAGGGGCCTGACCGGCGGTTAAAATCTCTGATTAGAGCCGCGGACGCACACTCTGATCCATCCCGAACTCGGCAGTTAAGCCCGCGAGCGGAGATGGTACTGCGTTCGAGACGATGTGGGAGAGTCTGCCGCCTCCAATACTTTCCTGCTTTGCCGCACCCTCTTTTTGTTGAGCGATCACGTGAGTAGCAGCACCTGACTTTACACACCTTTTACATTTCCACAACAAAATGGTGAATTACTTCACGTAAGATTCCTGCTTATGTCGCGAGGCGAAAAGAGGCGGTGATATGCAGGCAATCGTAGATTACTGGCTCCGATTCGGAATCAATCTAATCGTAATCACCTTGCTGATAGCTGCGCTCTATTGGAAGCGCAAGCCCAACCGCAATTACGCGCTCGCAATGATCGTAGGCGGTTCCCTGGTCTATGTTGTGATTCGGCTGCTGGTGCAGTCTGAAATCGGCTTGGGCGTCGGCTTTGGTATCTTCGCCGTCTTCTCCTTGCTGCGTTTTCGCACGGTGGCTATCTCACTGCGCGATATGACATACCTTTTCGCTACGATCACTCTTTCCCTTGTCAACGCAATGTTGATGACCTTCGGCACTTGGGAAGAAGTCGCCGCAGTCAACCTTGCAATTCTGGCAACCTTGTCCCTGCTGGAATACAGCCCTGTGATGCGCAATCGCGTCAGCTTCAGGCTGTCCTACGACAATATTGAATTGCTGCATCCAAGCAGACGAGCTGATCTGTTTGCCGACATTTTCGAACGCACCGGCATCCGCCCCGTACGCGTATCCATCAGCCGTATGAATATCAAGAGCCAAAACGCCCGCTTGCGTGTCTGGCATATTGAAGAGGAAGAATAACATGGTGAGAAATCGTACCGGACTTTCAGCGAAGGCATTTGTCTTCGCGCTATTGGCTTGGCTGCTGCTGGTCGCGGCCGCACTGCCCTCATCAGCGCAGACTGCGGAACGTCCCGATGGCTGGACCGACGAATCGCACGGCAATCGCGTCCCGGCCAATTATGACGTTGTCTTGCCCGACGACCGCATCAACGAGATTCATATTAGCTTCACAGCTGAAGCTTGGGCCGCCGAAGAAGCCGACATGGTCGAGATCTACGGCGAGCGCGGAACCAGCGGGCGCAGCGGCTTTGGCGGCGCGGGCAATCCTCGACAGATGCGAGAGATGATGACGCAGATAGCTGAACAGCTCGACCGCAGCGAAGAGAAGCTGATGGCAGCCATGCAACTAATGCCTGATTTCGACGCTGTGGCTGATGCGCTGGATATGGAAGTCAGCGAACTATTCGCGGCGCTGCCCATGCCCGGCGCTTCCGGCTTCCCGGCTGGCGGGGACTTGCCGCGAGGCGGCGCGGGAGGACAGCTCGAAAATATGCAGCTGGCGCGCAATCCCATCTGGGTGCCCGTGACAATTCAATTTGGCGATGGCGTCTGGGAAGAAGTCGGCTTCCGCTACAAGGGTAACTCGACCCTGAGCATGGGCTGGGGCAGCGGCGAAGCAGGCTTGCCGTTCAAGCTGGATTTTGACGAATTTGAAGATGACAACTCCGCCCTGGACAACCAGCGCTTTCATGGCTTCAAGCAGCTTTCGTTCTCACGCTCGCCGTTCATCGACAGCTCGTTGCAGCGCGAAAAGGTAACTGCCGATATCTTC
This sequence comes from Anaerolineae bacterium, assembly GCA_022822545.1. Classification (GTDB taxonomy): domain Bacteria; phylum Chloroflexota; class Anaerolineae; order Aggregatilineales; family Phototrophicaceae; genus UBA6055. The sequence continues at coordinate 14,914 of JAJEBE010000017.1, read as the reverse complement.
CGTGATGCCGGTGTGCCAGCCGCCGAGACTGCCTACTACGCCGTCTACGTTGATAATGGAGAAAGTGACGGATACGAATTCTGGGGCATTTATACGGCAATTGAACTGCCGGACGACACTTTGATCGAGACGCAATTCGCTGATGACAATGGCAATATGTACAAGCCGAGCGGACGCGGCGCCAGCTTCGCCGAAGGCAGCTTCAGCGAAGAAGTCTTTGATAAAGAAACCAACCGGGACAGTAGCTATGATGATGTGCTGGCCGTCTTCGCCGCTTTGCATTCAGAATCACGTCAGATTGATCCTGCTGCTTGGCGCGCAAGCTTGGAAGCCGTCTTTGATGTGGATGGCTTTCTGCGTTGGCTGGCCGCTAACACGCTGCTGCAAAATTGGGACACTTATGGCGTGATGTCGCACAACTATTATCTATATGCCGACGAAACAACCGGGCAGTTGGCCTGGATCCCCTGGGACAACAACATGGCGCTGTCCTCGACAATGGGCGGGCGCGGCAGAGACAGCGCTGCGAACCCAGCCGAACCCGGCGAAGGCGAGCAGCCTGCGTTTCCCGCACCAGGCGGCAGAGGTGTGCTTAACCTGGCGATGCACGATGTTGATGGCGAACGTTGGCCCCTCATCGGTTTTCTCATGGAAGACGAACAATACCGGCAGCGCTATCTGGAGCTGGTCGCGGAGATAAGCTCCGAGGTCTTCACGCCGGAACGCATGCAGCCGATCTATGAGTCGAATTTCCGAATATTAGCTGATTACTTCGAAGAATCTGAAGGCTCGGAAGCGATTGATGCGTTGCGCGCCGCCACCGACGAATTGGTCGCGCATGTGCACGAGCGAGCCGCTGCGGCCGAGGCTTTTCTGCAGGCGAATTCCGCAGAATAGCGAATTGCTGGCCCTGGGTCAGTTCACGGCCACTCAATGAATACAGTTTCCAGTTCAATCTCGCATGACCTGCGCGCGGACGGACGCGCTTGGCTTTAGCCAAACTTGCGCAAGTACTTCCGAATTCAGCCCGAACCAGGAAGTAATTCCCCTAAGCGCAGATGAAACTGAATTGCAGACGATGCGGGCGAGTCTGCCCTCGCCAATAACACCGCTGCAACCGCATCGGTTGATTGCGCGTATTCCCAAGCGTATATGATTCTCTTCCGCTAAAATACCCAAGCCCGATGAGACTATTTGCAGTTGAGCCTGCGCCAAATGACCAAGCCTCGCAACCTTACAATCAGCCTGGCAGCAACAATTACCTGCATATTTTTTGTGTACTTCATTGGCGTCACCCACTTGAAATACGATCCGATATGGGGCGACGAATATCGTTCACTGTCCCATGTCGTGCCACCGTGGGAGGACGACTCGCGCAGTGTTCTTGAGACCATTGGCTCAGTTTCCCGCATGAGCTCGCAGCATGCGCCGCTATACTTCGTTTTCCTCAACAGTTGGGAAGAGTTGGCGGGCAAGGATGTATTTTCCTTGCGCTTGCTGTCTACGTTCTTTGGCGCTCTGTCTCTCGCGCTGGTCTTTAGGCTGGCGACTATTACGGGAAACAGCATAGACGCGCGCGCGGCGGTCTTTGTCCTGGCTTTTCATGCCTTTTATGGGTTCTATTCGCATGAATTGAGAATGTATACCATGCTTGGCGCCGCCAGCAGTTGGACCGCCTGGTCGTATTGGAAGCTCACGCATAACCGGCCCCCGTCTCGCTGGAAGTGGCTGTCTCTGCTGCTCGGAATAATGTTCTTGCTCTACACACACTATATGGGCGCAGTGCTGCTCGCGGCGATCGGACTCTACCACTTGCTGTTCGTGAAGCGAGACAGAAGCTGGTGGCAGGTCATGGCTATCTTGGCGCTGGGCGGGATAACCTTCTTGCCATGGCTGCAAGTCGTCATCAGCGGCGTGACTGAACACATTGACGATTATTCCGTCAATCCACTCACGCGCCTTGAAGCAATGCGCGCCGTGCTTGCTTTTCTAGCCAACGGCTTGACAGTGGCGCCGATTGCGCTTGCAGGTTTTCTATTCGTAAAGCGGCGACAGCTCGTCCGCGCTGAACGCTTCATGATCTTTGTCACCGGAACAACCGTAGTATTGCTCTTCATATTAAATGAGTTTGTGCCGGTCTTGGTCGAGTGGCGCGTTCGCTACATAATCGTCGTGTTGCCTTTGCTCTGTTGTATCACAGCGGTTGCAGCGCGCTTGCTTCCCAATTGGCCATTCCTGCGGCCGCTCCTTGCGCTGGCTTGGATAGGCGCATATATCTTCGGGGTTAACATGGAGAACGCGGCCACCGAAAAAGGCGTAAGACCGTACACATACTCCAAGACGCCTCATTATCAGGACTTTGTGTACCACGCCGATGATCTGCCGGGACATAACGAATTGATATTGAGCTTTCATCCGTATCAGGCCTTGTCTGACGGCAAGCAGCTTCCCTACTATCGCGAATTGACATCCAAGTGGGAAGACATTACACACCTCACGTATGATTCCGATGGAGAACTCGTCATCCAATATGGTCTGTCATCTCACGCCAGCCTAGACGCCATCAGCGCCAATAGCAACGGAATCTGGGTCATTTATGATCCCAAGGAGACCGACTTGATGGCCATGCCCGTCTACGCAGACTGGTTCCTTCAGCACTTCAAGATCTGCAAACGTTTCCTGGAACGAGACGTCAGCAACATTGACTACTATGTGAAGCTTTCTGTTCCTTGTGAATTGATTACTGATGACCAGGCGCGTGGCATTGCCTACGATAATGAGACCGAGCTGGCGAACTACGTCGTTGAGGAGGCCGATGATGAATTGGCCGCATATCTTTGGTGGCGCCATACAGACGACAAGCGCTATTCGTTTTCGCTGCAGATTTTCGATGAGAAGGCGGCGCTCGTCGGTCAGCACGACCAAAAGATAAGCGGCGAACCGATTGACATTGTGTCGATCGATACATCGTCCTTGCCCGCCGGCGACTACACCGTCCATTTCATCGTGTATGAGTTTGAAACGCTCAAGAGCCAACCGGGGCGAATGCTGCTTAGCGGCGAAAGCTTCGACCGGGTCGTTGAAATCTACCGCTTTACGATCGACGCCTAACAGTGGCTCGCGCGATTCGAGATGTGATTTGGGAGCGATCGTAGCGCTTGTCTTTAGCGAGCGCAGGGACAGCACATAGGCGCAACAGCGCTCCTGCCGCAGTTCAGTCTGGGACTATTCACCGACGATATAATACACCAGCGAAGACGCCAGTGAGCAACCAACCGCGAAAATCTTCTCCTCTTGTCATTCTCACTCTGTGTCTCGCCTTCGTATTTTCTTGGGGCGCCCGCGGCCTAAGGTCTGATTCGATAAGTCCTGCCGAATACAATTCGATTTTCAATATCTACGAAAATCGGCTTGATAATCTGTCGACGCTTGAGGGCACTCTCCACAATGTCGCGGTCAAGGACGAAACCCATCCGCCCGGTTATTTCCTGCTGCTAAACATCTGGAGCCGCCTTGTCGGCCCGGATTTGTTCGCTCTTCGCCTGCTTTCTATCTACTTTGGCTTGTTCACGGTCGCATTCACCTATCGCTTGGCGCGGCGAATCGGCACTGCTGATCAAGCGCTTTCGGCCGTAGTCTTGCTCGGCTTCATGGCCTACTTCGGCTTTTACCTGCACGAAGTCCGAATGTATTCGCTGCTTGCCATGCTATCCGCCTTGACCGTCTGGTCTTACGCCAGTCTAGTTTACTCGACCGTTGGCCTTAGCAATCGCTGGCTCGTCATTCTCTGCTTGAGTTCCGCTGCCACGATTTATGCACATGTCTTCGGCTTCGTTTTGCTGGCTGCCATTGGTCTCTGTCACCTGGTTTTCATTCCCAAAAACAGACATTGGCTCCTCGTTACGATTGCCATGATCTGCGCCGGCTGCCTTTATTTACCTTGGCTGCCGAACGCGATCCAGATGCTCGGAATAAGGACATCATACGCCAGCGATAGCCTGGCCTGGCACGAATCTGTCCTCGCGCTGGCGTCAATATACAACAATGGTTTCAGTATCCTCGCGCCCGCTTGCGTTGTGTTTCTAATCCTAAATCGCAATCGCCTTAGCCCTTCCCAGCGGTATGTGGCGATACTCGTTGCGCTGGTGTTGCTGGTAGCGCTGGCTGTCAACGAGTTCGCTCCGATCATCGTCGCCAGACGCATCCGCTACTCGATCATCCTCGCGCCGCTCTGGGCCTGCGCGCTTGCGATTGCCGCGAGCCTTTTGCCACGCTGGAAGCCACTTCGCTTACCCGCCTTGCTCATCTGGATATTCGCCTTCATAACCTACAACCAGTCGCCAGCTCTATACCTGTACACGAACAGTTTGGATCAGAACCGGCAACAGATACCGCACTACCAGACTCTGCTCTATGCGCCCGCTTTGCCGATAACAAAGAGCGACTACGTCCTTAGCTTCCAGCACGACACTGAACTTGGTAGCAAGACGCTTGATTACTACGGCAGGAAAACGGGAAACTGGCGCGGACTCATACATATCTGGAACGATGCCGACGGCAATCCAATGGTGCAAAGCACTGACACCCGCTATGTAGACCTGCCGAGCATGGAGATCTGGAACTTCCCGATCTGGCTCATACACAATCCCCAAGAGACAGACCTGCAATCCATGGAAGCATTTGCCGCCGATTTCCTGAATCGCTTTTATTCTTGCGGCCGCTTCCTGGAGACCGACAAATCCATCGTCGATCTATTTGTTCAACACCACATACCCTGTGAGTTGCTGACCTCGCCGCAGCCAATTGAGATTCATTACGATAATGGCACTGAACTGGCCAATATCCTGCTGGAGCGGCAAGGTGACGACCTGAACCTCGCCCTGTGGTGGACGAATACAATAGCCAATCAGTACGCGTATTCTCTGCAACTTTTTGACGCGAGTGGTAATAAGGTGGCTCAATTGGACGATGTGATTGGCGGGGCTGCCTTATCCAGCCGCTCACTCAATATCGCGGATTTGCCCGCCGCTGAATATACCGCCAAGTTGATCCTTTATGACTTTGAATCACAGGTGAGCCAGCCCGGTATTTTGGTTGATGTCCAAAGAAAATTTAACCGCGAGGTGGAAATCGCGCGTCTTCGGCTCGATGACTGATATTCGGTCTGCGGCCATCTTCTTAATTCTTTGGTCGCCTTGCCAGACGCCAGCGGCTGCATTATCCTAACCCCTAGGGGCGCAAGCGCTTTGAAGAGAGTTTTGGATTGCAGACTATGAGCCTGCGCAAGAATGACAAGGCAAGTGGAGGTCCGCAATGGATCGCCGCCTATATCACGCATAACCTGCAGGAAGCGCACATTCTGCTGGGCAAGCTGCAAGCGCATGATGTGCCGGCGATGATTCACCAGGAAGCCGGCGCGACGGCGCTGGGCATTACCCTGGGCAACCTCGGCGAGGTCAAAATTCTGGTTGCCCCGGCCGATTATGACCGGGCTATTGCGATTCTTGATACAGAAATAGACGATCAGATCGAAGCCAGCAACGACAAGATACAGCTTATCTGGAAAGACGACGGCGATGGCGCCGAGTATTATCTTGAAGACGACGACGAATGATACGCTGACCAGCATACCGGGCATACGGGTCGGGCATTACACCGACCTCGAAGGCGCCACCGGTTGCACTGTCCTGCTCTGCCCGCCCGGGACAGTTGGCGCAGTCGATGTTCGCGGTGGCGCCCCCGGCACTCGCGAGACCGACTTGCTGCAAGCCCATAACCTGGTGGAAGAAGTTAGCGCGGTTGTTCTCTCCGGCGGCAGCGCTTTTGGTCTGGCAACGGCCGATGGCGTTATGCGCTGGCATGTTGAGCGCGGTCTCGGTTATCAGTCTCGCAGCGGCGTCATCGTTCCCATTGTGCCGGCCGCGATCCTCTTTGATCTCACTGTGGGGCAGCCGGGCTCTCGGCCCGGGGCAGAGGCTGGCTATCAAGCCTGCGAAGCCGCCTCCAGCAATAGAGTTGCGATGGGCTGCGTCGGCGCGGGGACCGGAGCAAGAATCGCCGCCATCAGGGGAAATGACCGGGCCAGCAAAGGCGGCATCGGCTCAGCCTCCGTGACCATGACAAACGGCCTCACAATCGGCGCGATCATGGCGGTGAATTCTGTCGGCAATGTGATCGGCGAAGACGGCAAGATTCTTGCCGGTCTGCGCTCCAAAGCCGGCGCTGGATTTGTCTCGGTGCTTGCTGAAATGGCGCTAATGGCGGCCGAGACCTCAGCGACCGAGAACACAGTCATTGGCGCAGTGGCGACCAACGGACAATTGACCAAGGCGCAGGCGCAAAAGGTGGCGCAGATGGCGCATGACGGTATCGCGCGGGCGGTCAATCCCGCCCATACTATGTTTGACGGCGATACTCTCTTCGCCCTCGCTACCGGAGAAATGCCGGCTGACCCGACCTTTGTCGGCGCCTATGCCGCGGAAATGGTGGCCAAAGCAATCCGCCGCGCCGTACGCCAGGCCACCGCCTTGGCTGGCATTCGCGCTATCGCTGACGGCTGAAATCCGCCTAAAATCGCCACCTCTTCTACCTGCTTGCCATTCACATCTTTTTCGCTTGTCAAGCTCTTTCCTTTGCAGGTTGCATTGTTCTATCGCGCACAGTGTTCGCGATGTTTAAAATACTTGCCAAATGTCTTAACATAGATTTAGCGCGCGTCTTGTAAGCTGACGGCGATTTGGCAGGCGAGCGACAGGGTAAGGCCTTTGGCGCGAAATAAGAAAATCCTGCTCGTTGAAGACGAAGAGAGACTGATAAGCAACCTGGCCGACAAGCTGCGTGCCGAAGGTTATGACGTCTCCACCGCGCTCGATGGCGAGACCGGCTTGAATATGACGCGGAGCGCCAGCTACGATTTGATCGTGCTGGATATCATGTTGCCCGGCCTCGACGGCCTCAGCTTGTGCCGCATGATCCGCAGTGATAACAAGACATCGAATATTCCGATTATCATGCTGACAGCGCGCGGCACCGAGGTTGATAAAATTGTTGGCTTGGAAAGCGGCGCCAACGATTATATTGTTAAGCCCTTCGGCTTGGGTGAATTCCTCGCCCGTGTGCGCGTTCAGATGCGGCAGCCTGCGCCGGAACCCGGCTTGAAGCAAGATGAACTCAGCTCGGGTAACTTGCGCCTGAACCTGACGGGGAGGCGGGTATTCAAGGGTGACAGTGAAGTAAAGCTCACCAACAAGGAATACATGCTCCTGGCCGTCTTCATGCGCAACAAGCGCGCCGTGCTCTCGCGTGATTTTCTCATCACCAATGTCTGGGGCGAAGACTACCTGATAGGCGAAAGCGACAAACGCACCGTTGATGTGCATATTCGCTGGCTGCGCGAGAAAATCGAAGAGAATCCTTCCAAGCCCGAACGAATAAGCACCGTCCGCGGCGTCGGCTACCGTTTCGAGGGTTGATGTGGAACTCCTTCTCGCGCTCCTGATTGTCTCCCTGCTTGGCATGGGCATTGCTGGCCACCATCAGAATCGGCGCCTGCGCTCCGCCAACTCGATGATCCGTGCTAAAAATGAAGAAATCGGCAAGCTTAGCGCTCAACTCAGCGAGAGTGAACGCGAACAACTCAAGTATCAGGGGCTTGCCGCCGCCGCCAATCGCATTTCTTTCGACCAATTCTTCCTGCTGGATGCCGATCTGAATATCATCAACCTTAACCAGTCAGCTGCCCGCCTGACCGCGGACAAGGACACCCAGGGGAAACCACTCGCGCAAGTCATAGATTCGCCTGAACTTGTCAACTTGGCAATGCTCGCTCAAGGCGAAAACGAAAGGCTTGAAGAGCAAGTTGTCATAGGCGGCTCAAACTTTCGGGTTCGCGCGCAGTCCATGGCTTATATCGGCTTGGCCGGTTGTGTCGGTGTTGCCATGCGCGACATCACCGACCTGGTGCAGTTGAACCGCGCCCGGCGAGACCTGGTGGCAAATATCTCGCACGAGTTGCGAACGCCGATCACGCGCATCCGTCTGATCATCGAAGGCTTGTTCCTGGATGCCGACAAACCAAAGCGCAAGGCGAGTATCCAGTCCCTCAAGGAAATCGCGATGGAGACAGACTCGCTGCTTTGGCTGGCGCAAGAGTTGCTCGATCTCTCCATGATCGAGTCCGGCGAGGCGATTCTGCGCCTGGTCAAGACGCCGATGAAACAAATCGTCGATGATGCGATCGAGCGGCTGGCATCCCTGGCCGGGACGAAGAATCTCACGATCGTCAGCCACGTCCCGCAGAAGTTTGCCGTGCTCTGCGATGCCGACCAACTGAAACGCGTTCTGGGCAATCTCTTGCATAACGCCATCAAATGGTCGCCGCCGGACGATGCCATCACGATCACCGCCGCCGAAAATGAGGAAGAGATCGTCGTCACTGTCTTTGACAATGGGCCTGGCGTGCCCGATGACGTCCGCGAGCGAATCTTCGAGCGATTTTATCAGGCCGATGTTTCGCGCTCCGGCGACGAAGGCGCCGGCTTGGGCCTCGCCATCTGCAAGCACATTGTCGAAGCGCACGGCGGACGCATCTGGGGGGAAGGCAACAGCCAAGGCAAAGGCGGTCAATTTGTCTTCACCGTGCTCAAAGCCGATACTGACTTTCAGCAGCCCGCGTCGGAACCCTCTGAAGCTGAACCGACGCTCGAGTTGCCGCAATCAGTCACGCCGCTCTAGGCTTCCGTTTGATTTGCGCCTCTCTTCTGCTATACTGGATTCACTGAAAATCTCAACCAACCTTCGGGGCAGGGTGAAAGTCCCTACCGGCGGTGATGCATGATTTGTCATGCCAAGCCCGTGACCCTGGGTATCGCTGCCCAAGCGGCGATACATCTCGGCCAAGCGCTGAGCAGGTGGATTCCGGTGAGATTCCGGAGCCGACGGTGATAGTCCGGATGGGAGAAGGGTCAGCAGGCCGCCGCCGGCAGCTTGCTCGGTTAGATATACGGATCTTGCGTCAGCCCATCGCACAATCGTGCGGCGCTCCGCTTCGTATGTCGCCCTTCCTCGTCGAGGCAAACCTGGAAGCGCGATATGCAAACCACTGGCAAAGCCAAAGAGTTCCGTGCCGGCCGAAAGCGTCAGCTTTTCTTGCGCCGTCTGTCGCCACTCTTGACCATCCTTTTACTGCTCCTGCTCTGGCAAGCGGTCGCCGATCGGCAAATTATCCCGCGCATTCTTGTCCCGCCGCCGGCCGATGTCTACGCCGCCTTCACCACTGCCCTCGCCGACGGCGTCTTGGCCAAGCACACAATGACGACGCTCGGGGAGATGATGTACGGGCTGCTCTTCGGTGTCGGGGTCGGGCTTGTCCTCGGATACGCCATCGCCAAAGCGCCCTTGCTTGAATACGTCCTGTCTCCCATTATTGTCGCCTTTCAGTCCACACCCATCGTGGCTTATGCGCCCCTGCTTATCATCTGGTTCGGCACGGGGCCCAGCAGCAAAGTCGTCACCACCGCCGTCATCGTATTCTTTCCGGCGCTTGTGAATGCCATCGTCGGAATACGTAGCGTTTCACCGCCATTGCGCGATCTCATGCGTTCGCTCAACGCCGGACCCTGGCGCACCTTTAGACTTTTGGAGCTTCCAGCCGCGCTGCCGGTTATTCTCGCCGGCTTGAAAACGAGCGCGACTCTGGCGGTCATTGGCGCTGTCGTGGGCGAGTTCGTCGGGTCAGGCAGCGGTTTGGGCGTCTTGGTTATCATGGCGCGCAGCCAATACAATACACCGCTGGTCGTCGTGACTGTACTTACCATGACGGTCATCGCCCTAAGTTTGTACGGCTTGGTGGCGCTGGTAGAATGGCGCCTCCTTGATTGGCAGCGCCGCGCCGCCTCTTGATTCGAAGCTGATTTAGGAGATACACAGATTCCATGCTCACTCTCAGAAGATTCGCCACAATCGCCGCTCTGCTGTTGACATCGCTGGTCGGCGCGCAAGCTGATTTGACCGACGAACGCATCTTGCTAACCTTCATCCCCAATGTGCAATTTGCCCCATTTTATCTGGGCATCCAGCACGACGTATTCTCCGACGCCGGCTTTGATGTCGCGCTGCAACATCTGCAGGAGCCCGAAGTCCTGGACCTTGTCGCGGTCGGTCAAGCCAACTATGGCATCGTCAGCGGCGAGCAAGTGATTCTGGCGCGCTCGCGCGGGCGTGATGTGGTCTACGTTTTTGAATGGTTCCAGCAATATCCGGTCGCCCTGGTCCACGCCAGCGACTTGGATCTGAGCGATCTTGCCGCTCTGCGAGGACTTCGAATTGGCATCCCGGGCCGCTTCGGCGCCAGTTACAGCGGACTGACCACGCTTCTCGCCAGCGCCGGCTTGAACGAAACCGAGATCGAACTCAACGAGATCGGCTTCAACGCTCCCGAAGTCTTCTGCCTCGGCGCGGTGGATGCGGCCATGGTTTATTCCAATAACGAACCGCTGCAGATTCGCAACCTCGCTGCCGCAGGCGAGTGCGGGGACCTGAACGATGTCGCTGTGCTCACCGTGGCCTCCCAGGTTGATCTGGTATCCAACGGTCTCATCGTCAATCGCGGCCAGTTGGACGAGGCGCCGGCTCAGGTCGCCCGCATGGTTGGCGCCTTGCGCGACGCCCTGCAAATCGCGATTGATAATCCAGCCGCCGCCTACCTGGCGAGCCTGCCTTATGTGGACACGCTTCCCGGCGCTGACACGCTGGTCGTCGCCTTGACCGATGCGGCCGCCCAACAGCAAGATTTCCTCGCCGATGATCCTACGCGCTCGGAAGTTGCCGCGAGCCGCCGAGCGCTTGCGGAACAACTGTCAGAGCAATTCGATGGCGCTGCGCTGGCGCAATTCCACGTGCTGCTGAATTCTATCGAACTATGGGACGCCGATGCGCTCGGGTTCAGCGACCTGGCATCCTGGGAAGCCATGCGCGATACGCTCGCTTTGATGAACCTGCTGGGCGGTGAACTCGGCGATTTGGACTCCGCCTTCTCCAATGAGTTTCTGGCGGTCAGCGACGAGTGAGATTTAGCGTTGAAAACATCGAAGTCAATTTCCCCGCTCCCGCCGGCGATTTGCTGCCGGCTCTGGGTCCGATTTCCTTTGAAGTGGCGGACGATCAGTTCGTCTGCCTGCTGGGTCCCAGCGGTTGCGGCAAGAGTACCTTGATAAGAGTGCTGGCGGGTTTGCTGCCGCCATCAGCTGGCGCCGCCTACTGTGACGGCGAACTCATCCAGCATCCCTTGGCTGGCGCCGCCATCATGTTCCAGGATACGAATCTCATGCCCTGGCGCACCGTGCTGGACAATATCGCCTTGCCTCTGGAAATCGCGGGCATGTCACGTCCGGAGCGGTACAGAGCTGTGCGTAAATTGCTGCCGCAGCTCAACCTCGAGAACTTCGAACTTGCCTACCCGGCTGAATTATCCGGCGGTATGGCGCAGCGCGTCTCTCTCGGCCGCGTCATCGTGCAGCAGCCGCGGGTCTGGCTCCTTGATGAGCCCTTCGCCGCATTGGATGCCTTGACCCGGGAAGCGCTCAGTCTGGAATTGCTGCGCCTCAGGGCCCGCTCCCTTCAGACGATTATTCTGGTCACCCACGATATCAACGAAGCCGTGCTGCTCGCCGATCGCGTTATCGTGATGTCGCGCCGCCCGGGCCGGCTGGTCGCCGATATCCCAATTGACTTGCCGCGCCCACGCTTGGCGGAAATGATTTACCAGCATGAATTCCTGCAACTCGCAAAGCAAATCCGCGGCTGCATCGAAGACCAGCGGGCTTGAACCATGCCCGCCCCCTGAATTATAGTCTTGTCCTGTTTTGATCCTTTTGAATCGGTCCGGTGAGGTCAACCTAATGAACTTTCTCGTAGATGAAATACGCCAGCTATTCCCGTCGCTGCAAATCCCCGCGGAGGACGGCGCCCTGCCGATCTTTCTCGATAACCCGGCCGGTACTCAAGTGCCGCGCGCCGTGATGGAAGCGGTAACGCAATATTATCTGACGATGAACGCCAACTCGGGCGGGCAATTCGCGACCAGCCGCCGCAACGACGATATGGTCATGCGCGCGCGTCAAGGCATGGCGGACTTCCTCAATGCGGCCAGCCCCAAGGAAATCGTCATCGGTCCCAATATGACATCGCTGAATTTCGCTTTGAGCCGCGCCCTGGCCCGAACCCTGGCTGCCGGCGACGAAATCGTCGTGACGCGCATGGATCACGATGCCAACGTCAGCCCCTGGACGCTTATCGCCCGCGATTATGGCCTGCGCCTCAAATGGGTGGACATACATGCCGCCGACTGCACCCTCGACATGGATTCGCTTGAAGAAGCCCTCACCGAGCGGACAAAAATTGTCGCGACTGCGCAGGCGTCGAACGCGGTCGGCACCATCAATCCCGTCAATCAGATCGCCGGCATGGCGCATGCCGTCGGCGCTTTGCATGTGGTTGACGCTGTGCAGAGCGCCCCGCACCTGCCCATCGATGTCCAGGAAATCGGCTGTGATTTCTTGCTCTGCTCATCGTACAAGTTCTATGGCCCCCACCTCGGCATCATGTGGGGACGCGAAGAGTTGCTCAATACTTTGCCAGCCTACAAAGTGCGCCCGGCGAAAGATGTCGCCCCCAATCGCTGGGAAAATGGCACGCCCAGCTTCGAAACCTGGAACGGGCTCTGCGCTTGCTTGGATCACTGGCAGGCCATCGGCGAGCGCTACGGCACTGACGACTTGCCGGGCTATCAGGGCGCCCGCCTGCAAATGAAGCGGGCGATGCGCGCCGTGCAAGCTTATGAGCGGGGCTTGGCGACCCAGCTTATCGAGGGACTGCGCGCGATAAAAGGCGTGACAGTTGCTGGCATCGTCGATAGCGATCGCTACGCCTGGCGCGTCCCGACAGTGGCGATGGTTAAAGACGGCATTAGCCCTGACGCAATCGCCGCCAAGCTCGCCGAACAGCACGTATACGTCTGGAGCGGGGACTACTACGCGCCCGAAATCATGAGCCGTTTGAATCGCCCCGAGGGCATGGTGCGCATTGGCATCGGCCAATACAATACACGCGCCGAAATCGAGCGCGCCTTGAATCTGATTGAGTTGCTTTCTTAAGGAGCTTTGTAAGGGCGTCTCACTGTAGGGGTATCTCGCCGAGACGCCCCTACAATGCGACAAATAGAACGATGCCCTGAACTTAAGCTTCCAGGGCCGCCAGTTGTTTCATCAAGCGGCTCTTGCGCCGCGCCGCGTTCCGCTTGTGCACGATTCCACGGCTCGCGAGCTTGTCCAGGTCCCGCGTGGCAATCCGCGTCGCCTGGCGCGCCTCGTCCAGGTTGCCGCTTTCGATGGCGGCGCGGGCTTTCTTAACCAAAGTGCGCGCCCGATTGCGATAGGTGCGGTTGTGCAGGCGTCTCTTTTCGTTTTGACGGATTCGCTTCAGGGCGGATTTGTGAGTTGCCATAATTTCATTTCCAGGAAGCCGCGCTCCCTGTCGCTCCTTTCCGAGCTGTTCTCGAGGCGCTGCCGCCTCCTCATTTCATGTATACAGCCAAACATATTATCACGCCGCCGCGGGCTTGTCCAGTGTTGTTCGCGGCTTTGACCGCCTTGCCCGCCCGCTCAATCTGTAATCTTGGGGTCGAAGGCATCGCGCAGACCATCGCCGATGAGGTAGAAACAAAAGACGGTCAGGCTAATCAGCAAGCCGGGCAATATCAGCAGGTGTGGCGCCCGGCGCATATAATCCAGACCGCCATTGAGCATATTGCCCCAGGTCGGTATCGGCGCGCGAATGCCGAAGCCGATGAAACTCAAGGCGGATTCGGCCAGGATCAAGCCGCCCATACCTTGTGACAAACCGACAATTAGCAGCGAGAACACATTGGGCACGATATGAACGAACATGATACGCAGGTCCGAGGCGCCGGTCGCGCGCGCCGCCACGACATATTCGCGCTCTTTAATCGAGAATGTCTCGGCGCGAACCAGCCGCGTCACGCCCGTCCAACCCAAAATGCCGAATATGAAAACCAGGGTCCAAGGGGATGGTGAAAGAACCGATGTGATCAAGATCAACAAGAAAAGATAGGGTATCGAATTCAACGTGGTGATGAACCAAATGATCACATCATCGATGATGCCGCCGTAGTAGCCGGCATATACGCCGATCGCCACGCCAATGCCCAAGCTGAGGATCGCGGCGGCCATGGCGATGCCCAGCGAAATCTGCCCGCCATAAAGCAGCCGGCTCAGATGATCCCGCCCCAACTCGTCCGTGCCGAGCGGGTGCCCTTCGCTGAATAGCGGCGCGTAATTGTTGCGCAAGTCCTGTGTGATGGAGTCCACATTCAGCGCCGCGCTGATGGTCGGCGCGAGTATCGACAAGCATGTCAGCAGACAGACCGTGAATATCGCCGCCAAGGTCGTGCGATCATGCCTCAAACGCCGCAGGCCTCGCTGCCAAAGCGTCAACGACGGGTGGTACTCTATGCTCGCCCGTTGCTCGGCGGAAAAACCCGTGAAATCAGCGCTGCGCTTTCTTTTCATAACCCGTCTAGAATCGCACTCGCGGATCGAATGTCGCGTACAAAATATCGGAGATGAGATAACCGATAACGGTCAACACAGCGCCGATGACCACCGACGCCATGATGACCGGATGATCGCGGCTCAGCAGCGCGTCGAACAGCAGCAAACCAACGCCCGGCCAGGTGAAGATCCGCTCGATGATCACCGAGCCGCCGATAAGCCCCAAAAATGTTGGACCCAGAAAGACCGTGAAAGGCAAGATCGCGTTCCGCAACCCGTGGCGGAACCAGACATCGCGCTTCGTCAAGCCCTTGGCGCGCGCCGTGCGTATGTAATCGCTGTTGATC
>JAJEBE010000027.1 GCA_022822545.1 Anaerolineae bacterium | reverse complement strand
AAAACTGAAAACAAATCCTCCCTGGCGGCGGCTATATAGCCCCACCCCCCCCCCCCCCGATACTATATACATACTGTATCAATACAGACCTGTTTTTTCCCGCGTTTTCAGCGTATTTATCGGGGTTTAGCGGCGCTTTAGGGTAGATGACTGCGGGCTGTTTCCGCCATGATTGACGAAGTCGAAGCGGCGTCAAACTGCCCGCCGGGAGCCGACGACTGACGCGAACGCTGGCTTTGACCGAGCGCCGGACAAGCCTTGCAAATCTCCTTGAAAGAGGGAGGAACACATGAAGATTCTGATCATGACCGACATGGAAGGCGTCAGCGGCATCGTAACCTGGGATCAGGTGACGGGCGGCGCGCCGATGTATGAAGAAGGACGCCGGCTTTATACCGAGGAGATCAACGCGGCGGTGCGCGGGGCGAAGCGGGCGGGCGCGGAGGAAATAGTGGTGGTCGATTGCCACGGCGCTGGCGGCGACTGGAGCTTCAACTCGCTGATACCGGAGCTGATCGATCCCGATTGCACCTGGGTGGCGCATCATCCCTGGTCGCGTTATACCGAGCTTCTGGAGCAGGGGGCGGATGCTTGCCTGCTGGTCGGCATGCACGCGCGGAACAACACCGAAGACGGCGTCCTCTGTCATACGATCTCGACGGTCAAATGGCACAACCTCTGGTTCAACGACGATCTGGTCGGCGAAGTGGGGGTGAACGCGGCGCTCTGCGGGCATTATGGCTGCCCGGTCCTGCTGGTCACGGGTGATGAAGCGGTCTGCCGCGAATCCCGGGCGCTCTTGGGCGAGGGCTTGACGACGGTGGCGGTCAAGCGAGGCTTGACGCGCTACTCAGCCCGGCAGATCCCGCCGAGCCGCGCCCGCGAGATGATCGAAGAAGGCGCCTGTCAGGCCCTGCAAAACCTGAGCGCTGTCGCCCCCTACGTGCCGGCCGCGCCAGTGACGATCACGATCGAAGTCGACAAAGTGGAGAAGATGGCGGATTTCATGGGGCGGCCCGGCGTCGAACTGGATCGCGTAAAGCAGAAGGTCACCAGCCGCGCCGCAGACTGGATGAGCGCCTGGAACCAGATCTGGCACTGGTGAGCGAGGTTATTCCCCACATAGAGTTGAGGACAGGACAGGTTTGATTTGATCGTATATCAGAGAGGCGGGACAGCAATCACAAGCATCATATTTGCTGAAAGTTGTAGGGGCGACCTATCAGGTCGCCCGAAAAAGCCCACAAAATTACAAGATGTACGACAATATTCTGCTCGCTGAAAAACCGTCCTGCCCTCCCCCACATAGAGGGAAGGGATATTCAGAGGAGGTTTCTGTAAGCGCTAGGGCATAAGGGGCAGCATGGAAAGCGCCCAGCCGACAACCATGAGCAAGCCGAATTGACCGTGTAGCTTGGCGGTTCTGCCTTGGGCTTGGTGCATCAGCGGGACGGCGCGGCTGGTGTTGAAGATGCCTATCAGGCGCAGCGCTTCGGGCAGAGTGATCAAAGTCAGCAGCGATGCCGCCGGCAATGCGCCGAACGCGATGACGATGGCTTGAGCGACATAAGCGCCGATGACGAGGACCATGAACTCGGCGCGAGCGAAGCGGATGCCGAAGATCACCGCCAGCGTGCGTTTGTTCACAGCCCGGTCGGCTTCCATATCGCGGATGTTGTTGGCATGCAAGATGGCCGCGACCATGAAAGCGATAGGCAGAGAGATCAGGCAGAGCTCGCCGATGCGCGCCCCGCTGACAGCCGGCGCCATGACATAATAAGCGCCGACAATGATGGCGGGTCCCATGAAGATGGCGACGGCGATTTCGCCGAGTCCATTATAGGCGAGGGGGAAAGGACCGGCGGTGTAGCTTATCGCCACGAATACGCCGCCGATGCCGATGAGCCAGAGCAGGGGCCCGCTCTGCGAGAGCAAATACAGCCCGATCAAACAGCCGGACAAGGTGGTCAAGACCGCGCCATAGAGGACGCTGCGCGGGCTGAGTTGCTTGTGTTTGATGGTCATGCCCTGGCCAGCTTCTTTGAGGCGATCGGCGCCGCGCCGGTAATCGGCGTATTCGTTGATGAGGTTGGCGGCGCTTTGCAGCAGCAGCGTGCCGATCAAGGCCAGCAGGAAGACAGCGGCGTCGAATACGCCATCGGCGATCGCAACGATGCCGGCGATGCCCATCGGCGCGTAGGTGGCCGTGAAAACGCGCGGACGCAGGGCTTTGTACCAGGCCTGCGCTTTGCTTTGCTGCTCGATTTCCGTCATCGCTTCCGCCTCTTTGCCGCACAAGTATACGCTCTGGCAGGTTCGATAACAGGCTTATTCCGCGTTCTATGCTGAATCAGCAATCGATGACTGTGTATAATCGCAGGAGGCGCGGAACAGGCAAGGGATTCCATGAAAGTACTCCAGATAGCGGCAAGCGACCGCTCGGGCGGGGCGGCCATCGGCGCCTATCGCTTGCATCAGGCGCTGCGGCGAGACGGCGTCGAGAGTGAAATGCTGGTGCTGCGCAAGGTGACCGCCGACCCGCATTCGTATCGGCTGTCGTCGTATCTGAACCGATGGCGGCGGGCCGGGCGGCGGCGGGCGCAGCAGCGGCATCATCGGCGGCTGACGGCTAATCCACGGCATCCGGAAAGCGGTCATTGGAGCCTCAATCTGTTCGGCTACCCGATTGCGAAGGTCATCAACTCGTTTAAGCCGGACATTGCCCATCTGCAATGGGTTGGCGACAACTTCCTCCCCGTGAGCGAGCTGGCCAAGATCAAGGCGCCGATCGTCTGGACGCTGCAAGATATGTGGGCCCTCACCGGCGGCTGTCACTACAGCGGCGATTGCGCAAGATTCCGCGCGAGTTGCGGGGATTGCCCACAGTTGGCGTCGCCGGCGGCCGCTGACATAAGTTTCCGCGTCAGCAGCGCCAAGCGGCGCAACTGGTCCGACGCGTCTATGACAATCGTCTGCCTCAGCCGCTGGCTGGCGGATTGCGCCCGGCAAAGCGCCGTGATGAAAGAGCGGCGGATCGAAGTCATCGGCAATTTGGTCGATCCGAAAGTCTTCAAGCCGATTGACAAGTTGGCGGCGCGGCAGGCTTTTAACTTGCCGGCTGACAAGAAGCTCATTCTCTTCGGCGCGATTGGCGGCACGAGCGACCGGCGCAAAGGTTACGCCTATTTGCACGAGGCGCTGCGCGGATTAGAAGATGGCGGGAACGCGGCGCTTGTCATATTTGGCGGCGAGCAACCGACCGAGCTTCAACTGCCGCTGCCCATTCATCAGATCGGCGCGCTGCAGGACGAATTGAGCTTGAGCTTGCTTTACGGCGCTTGTGATGTTTACGTCCTGCCGACGCTCCAAGAAGCCTTCGGCAATACGCTTGCCGAGGCGCTGGCGAGCGGCAGCCCCTGCGTCACCTTTGATGGCTCGGGCGCGGTCGATATCGTGCGGCATCAGCAAAACGGCTACGTAGCCAAGCTGCGGGACAGCGAGGATCTGCTCCGCGGCATCGAGTGGGCGCTGGCGCAGTCCTGGTCGCGCGAGCAACTGCATGAAGACATCGTAGCGCGTTATGGCGACCGGCAAGTCGCGGGGCAATATATCGCGCTGTATCAATCGCTGCTCGGTCAAGCCACATGAGCCGCCCTCCGCGCCTCAGTTTCGGCATCATCGCGCTCAATGGCGAGCCATTCTTGCGCTACACCTTAAGCGCCTTGTATCCCTACGCGCATGAGATCATCGTGGTGGAAGGGGCGGCGCCGGGCGCCAAGCAGGTGGCGACGCCCGACGGACATTCGCTGGATGGCACGCTGCAAACCTTAAACGATTTCAAAACGAACGAAGACCCGGACGACAAACTGATTATCGTGACGCGCGACGGCTTCTGGACGGAGAAGGACGAGATGTCGCAAGCATATGCCGAGCGCGCGACCGGCGACTACCTGTGGCAGGTCGATGTCGACGAGTTCTATCAGCCGGCGGATATCGAGACGGTGATCGCCATGCTCCAGTCGGATCCGAGTATTTCGACGGTATCGTTTGATACGATCACTTTCTGGGGCGCGCCGGACTATGTCGTGGATAGCTGGTATCTGCGGCGCGGCGATGGACAATTTCACCGGCTGTTCAAATGGGGCGCGGGCTACCGCTATATCAGCCATCGGCCGCCGACGGTGGTGGATGAGCGCGGGCGGGACCTGCGCAGCCTGCATTGGCGAAGCGGCGAGAAAATGGCGGCGCGGGGCCTCAACTTGTATCATTATTCGCTGCTGCTCCCCAAGCAAGTGCGGGAAAAATGCGCCTATTACCGCGAGGCGGAATGGGCGAAGCGGCAAGGCGCGGCGGCCTGGATGGAAGAAGCCTACTTTTCACTGCGCCGCCCCTATCACCTGCACAACATCGACGACTTTCCCGGCTGCCTGTACCGCTTTCGCGGCTCGCATCCGCCCCAAGTCGAGCGGATGTGGCGGGACATCACCGCGGCGGATTCCGGCTATGAGATTCGGGCGAGCGATGATATCGAGGCGCTGCTCAAGTCGCGGCGTTACCAAGTCGGTCGATATCTCGTGATGGCGGCGAATGGACCGTCGCTGCGGCTGCGACAAACGCAGATTCGGATAAAGGGCTGGCTGGCGCGCCGGCTGCCGCGTTGGCTGAAGGATGTCATTAAAGGCAAGTAGAGGGCACAGGCTCGGTGTCGAAAAAGCGCGCGGAATCAGCTATGATCCGCGGCAGGATTAGGTTGGAAAAGAGCGGACAAAGATGAGCGAACAGAATCACGCGCTGTTGATTGAGCAAGACGAGCGGCAATTGCATCCTATGTACCATCCGTCGCGCACTGAGAACGCGGTCATGGTGGAGAAGGGCGACGGCGTCTGGCTGCATACGACTGACGGCCGCAAAATCCTCGATTCGATGGCCAGCCTGTGGAATGTGAACGTGGGCTACGGCAACCGCGAACTGGCGCAGGTCGCCTACGAGCAGATGTTGGATATCGCCTACAGCTCGGGCTTCGCCGGCATGACCAATCCGCCCTCGGCGCAATTGGCGGACAAGCTGGCCGGCTTCTTCCGCCCCAATATGAACTTCACCAACTTCACATCCGGCGGTTCCGAATCCAGCGACACCTCCTTCAAAACCGCGCGCTTCTATTGGTATCAGCTAGGCAAGGTGAAGAAGACCAAGATCATTTCGCGCTTGAACGGTTATCACGGCATGACGCTGGCGGCGACTAGCGCGACCGGCATGAGCAAGTTTCACACCATGTTCGGCGGCGTACTGGACGGTTTCATTCATGTGCGGAATCCGAACCCGTATCGCTATGAGGGCGAGCTTCGGAACGGCGAAACCGTGGCGCAGGCGGCGGCGCGCGAATTGGAAGAGACGATAGTGCGCGAAGGACCTGACACGGTAGCGGCGTTCATCTCCGAGCCGATTCAGGGCGCAGGCGGCGTCATGATTCCCGATGACGGCTACTTCGATCTGGTGGGGGCAATCTGCAAGAAATACGAGGTCCTGTTCATCGCCGATGAAGTGATCTGCGGCTTCGGGCGCACGGGCAACTGGTTCGGCTGCGACGCCTTCGGCATCAATCCGGATATCATGCAATTCGCCAAAGGTGTGACGAGCGGGTATATGCCGCTCGGCGGCATTCAGGTGACCGATGAGATCCGCGATGTGATCAATGGCGCGCCGGATGATCAAAGCTGGATGCACGGCTACACCTATTCGGGGCATGCGGCGGCCTGCGCGGTTGGCATCGCCAATATTGACATCATCGAGCGCGATGGCTTGCTGGAGAACAGCCGCGCCATGGGCGAACGGCTGCTGGAGGGCTTAAATGCGCTCGCCGATGAGTTCCCCAATATCGACAACGCTCGCGGCTTGGGCTTGATGGCGGCGATCAATGTGGTGAAGAGCAAGGAGAGCCGCGAGCCGGATGCGGCAACGGCGGAGAAGATCAGCGCTGCGGCATTGGAGATGGGCTTGCGCGCGCGCCCGATTGGCGAGGCGATCGCCTTTGCGCCGCCCCTCTGCATCAGCGCCGACGAGGTCGATATCATCATCAACACGATGGGGGATGCGATCATGCGGGCGAGTGGCTAGATTTAGCTAATTGGACGCTCACTGCTCGTCTCTTTGCTCAAACTCTTCCAGCCTGGTCTTGGCTAGGTGTTCGAGTCGCCGAGCCTGCGCCCAAAGGGTATGCCTAATGCCTGGTGCCACTTTACGCTCACTAATAACCCGCGCTAGGTTTGCAATTGTCCGCGCTCGCCTTGCCAATCGAATATCAGGATGCTCTCGTGATTCTCTCAACTGTGCGGGCAAAACGGATACGCGAACCGACTTTGGCAGGACAATGTTTTCCGCGGGCTTTATGTCTTTCTCATTGAGGACTACAGAAAACCTCGATTCTCGCAAAGCCTTCTCATAAACGGCGTACTCGGCACGATCAAGTGTTGCATTCGCTTCGCGCTTTCCGACTGTCGCCAAGTCCCAAAACGGCCATATTTCTATTTCAGCAACTTCAAAGGGATCGAGTACACTCATTGCAACGGCATCAGTTCGCTGATTAGTCAAGTGGCGGCCGATGCGGCCTCTCAGACTCTCTATTGTTCGCCCTACATAGATAGGTTCCGCGTCATAGTCGTAGAACAGATAGACACCGCATTTGCAGCTTCCAACCTTGCGACCGTCACCATAGTCGGTATCAAGCGCATTCTTGACGCCGTCATAAAGGGCTGTGACTTCTTCTGGTTCTTTCCTGGGCATCATTTGCGCAAGAGTGGCATGAGGCAATGCGTTGCCAGCCATTCGATAACGGGGACACACACGGCATCGCCAAGCGCAAACATCGCCTGCGATGGAGTTACGGAATCGTAGCGCAAATGCTCAGCGCCTTGAAGCCGAGCATACTCGGTCAAGCTCATCCAGCGCACCGCTATATCGCCTCTCCCAGCGCGAACGATAGCTTGCTTCGCCGAGCCGCCGCGCGTCGTGCGCAAGGTCCCCGCGATTTCGTCAGCGCGCACTTCCCAGACGGCCCGCCCTCTTCGGGTACGCCGAAAAGCGCCGTAGTACCCAGGCCAGAATCGACGCTGATAGCCGGAAACACGCTTGGATTGTATGGGCGACAGAGTTTGCAGAAAGGCGTGAAGACGGTCGGGAGACCACCATTCTCCATCCTCTTCCGCGATGCTTTCTAGTCGGAGATCTTTACGGATTTCAGGTGGCTCGGGCAATTTAATAGCCCCTTTGTGACCGAACAAGAAAACTCTAGCGCGACTCTGCGGGACAAACGCGCTGGCGTCGACTATTATGTGAGCGCTTTGATAACCGAGTTTGTGGATTCCGTCGACAACTGTTTCCCAATCCCGGCCGCCGTTTGCCGTAAGAAATCCCATCACATTCTCGATCATGAGCGTTCGCGGCGCGCGCCCGCCCATCTCATCGAGAATCCGCAGGAAATCCAAGACGAGGCTGGATTGCGCGCCGTTTAACCCCTTGTAGTGTCCAGCAAGCGACATATCCGTACAAGGAAAGGACGCGGTAACAAGGTCAGCGTTCGGGATACAGTCGCCATGCAACTCACGAATATCGCCGACATGCAATTCTTTGCGTCCCCAATTATCGGCATAGAGCTTCGCTTTCGTTTTGTCGATGTCGTTGGCGAAGACAGTTTTAATCCCGACGCACTCTAACCCAGCCCGCATGAGCCCCATTCCAGCAAAGAATTCAACAGCGCGGATCATGATACTGAAGCTCGGTTCTTAGTATGTGTTGCTTTGCCTTCAATCTCGCAAAATGAGATCGTCGAAAGCAGCCACTCGGACGCCAATGCCACTACTTGATTAAACTCCAGTTTCGATTTGCCAGTCAACGCGCATTCCCATATTGTCAGCACGCGCCACTCGGCGTCAAGAAGCGATTGACAATTTGAAATATCGCGTTCCACATTTCTTGCGATTTTTCGGTTCCAGTACTCAGTGTTGGAACTTGGCATTCTACACCGCGGGCAGGAATGACCATGCCAGAAACACCCATTAATCTGAATGACTGCCTTATAGCGAGGAAATACAAGGTCGGGCTTGCCAGGAAGATCTTTGACATGCAGACGGTAGCGGAAACCTCTTGCATGCAGACCCTTTCTTATCAGAAGCTCGGGTTTAGTATCCCTGCTTCTGACCCTCGCCATCACTTGGCTTCGTTTTTCTGGGCTAATGGTGTCAGTCACGCAAAGCGCCTGTGTACAAATCCTTTACAATTATGCCAGAGAGTAGTCCTGAGCACAAATGTTTTATCGCTTCCAAAAATCATATACGTTTGACTCTAGGAAACAACGTCTTACATTTTCCTACTAATCTGATACAATCCGCCAACGCTTGGAGCGTTTCTCCAAATGCGTTTTGTATCCAACGATCGATTTAGTCCAGGGAGACAAATCATGAAGAAGCTTTTCACCCTTGTCCTGCTCCTCGCCTTCGTGTTGCTCGCCAACATGAGCCTGGTGACAGCGGACATGCACGATTGGTGGGCGGAAGCCGCCGCGCCTTACGCCGGCACGACCATCCGCGGCGTATCCGAGAGCACGCCGCCGTCGAATTATGTCGCCGATGTCTTGGCCGCGCAATTCACCGAACTGACCGGCATCAACGTCGAGTTCGAGACGACGTCTTGGGACCAGATGTACTCCAAGGCGATCAACGACATGGAAGCCAATACCGGCATTTACGACTTTGTTTACATCGAACAGGACATCATCTATTCCTACCTGGCGCAGGACTACTTGGTCAACTTGACCCAGTTCGCCGCCGACAACATGGACCTGGCTTACGCCGACTACGATGAGAGCGCCTTCACCAGCTTCGCCGATTACTTCAAGAACGCCGATGGCGACCTCTTCGGCGTGCCAATGGAAGCCTTCGTCAAGGTCTACCTGTATCGCAAGGACCTCTTCGAGAATGCTGACATTCAAGCCGCCTTTGAAGCCGACTACGGCTATCCGCTGACGCCGGCCGAGACCTTCGAGCAATATCGCGACAACGCCGAATTCTTCACCGCTTACGGCGAGAGCATGGATATGGACCTCTGGGGCACGACGGTACAGGGTTCGACCGGCCATCCCGCCTCGACCTATGAATTCCTCGAGAGCATTGGTCCCTCCTTCGGCTTGTACAACTGGGGCATCAACCTGGAAACCGGCTCGGCACAGAGCGCCAACGGTGGCGCGCTGGATGGCGAGACCGCCATTGAGGCGTTGAGCTACTGGATCGGCCTGCTGCCCTTCGCCCCGCCCGAAGCCACTTCGAGCACCTGGGACGAGGTCGCGTCGAGCTTCGCCGCTGGCCGCGCCGCGCAGGGTTGGGTCTACGGCGAGAACGCTGCCTGGATCGCCACTGATGAGAGCCGCTCGGCCATCACCGGCAACGTCGGCGTCCGCCTGCCAGTCACCGCGCCGGGCGTGATTGAAGCGGCTGAGATGGGCGAAGGCTACATCGGCTACTATGATGGCGGCGCCTTCGGTGTGCCGCATTCCTCGCGCAACAAGGAAGCGACGCTGCTCTGGCTGCAGTTCATCGGTCAGCCGTCGGTGCAGGCGGAATGGGCCGCTGCCGGCGCCCGCATCACGCATACCGCTACCTTCGACGATCCCTTGATCGCCGAGCAGGATGCCAAGGTGGATGGTTACTACACGCTGCTGGAAGAGCAGGGTCCGCTGTTTGCTGGCGCGCCGCCCTTCCCCTTCCACGCGCAGGTGCGTGAGATCATCGATCCCTTCGTTCAGCGCGCGATCCTCGGTGAGCTGACTGCGGAAGAGGCTTTGACACAGGCCGCCGCCGCGGTGGATGAGGAACTGTCGCGTCTGGGCTACGGGATGTAGCGTTTAGCCGCGAGCAACATTTATCCACCTCCAAGTTCGATATGAGTGGGTCAGCCAGTGGCGTAGGTTAGTGTCTACGCTACCTGACCCCTACAAGTATCGTTGAGTTGGAAAATGTAAGGGCGATCCAGTAGTGGGTCGCCCGTTACAGTATCGCAATCTAGCTGGAAACAGGCTTGCATGCGGAACCCGCGCACTGGCTGGCTGTTGCTCAGCCCAACATTAATTATTTTGCTTATCTTCGGCTTCGCGCCGTTTTTATACGTCCTGTTCGTCGGCTTCAACCAGTGGAATGTCTTTTCGGCTGACGACGGTTTGGTCTTCAACGGCTTGGACAATTTCCGGCGCTTGGTCTTCGACGACGATTTTCTGCATTCTGTCGGGCTGACGACGCGCTTCGCCATCTTCGCTATCGGCAGCCAGGTCGTGCTCGGCTTCATCCTGGCGCAGATGCTGACGCGGAACTTCCCCGGCAAATCTTTGTTTCGCATCATTCACACCTTGCCGTTGATGGTGGCGCCGATCGCTGTCGGCGCGATCTGGCGGTTGCTGGTCATACCTGGATTTGGTCCGGTGCCCTTCTTTCTCGATCGCTGGTTCGATCTCACATATCAGATCGGCAGCTATCCCGATCAAGCGCTTTGGACATCGGTCATCATGGATGTCTGGCATTGGACGCCCTTCGTCACGCTGACGATGCTGGCGGGTTTATCCGCGATCCCGCGGGAACCGGTGGAGCAGGCAAAAGTCGACGGCGCCAGTCGCTTTCAAGTATTCTGGTACGTCACCCTGCCCTTCCTGCGCCCGGTGCTGCTGACGACGGTGTTCATCCGCATCATGGACGCGATCCGCACGGTGGATGAGGTCTGGATGCTGGCGGGCGGCGGACCGGGCACGCGCTTCACCGGCATCTATATTTGGCGAGTGGTCTTCCCGCGCACGGATTATGGTTATGGCTCGTCCATCTCGCTCATCACGCTTTATCTGACCATCGTGTTATGTTGGCTGCTGTTCATCGCCATTTCGGGCCGGCGCAAGGGGGAAGTGGAGTGATTCGTCTAACCCCTTCCCCCAGCCCCTACCCCAACGCATTGGGGCAGGGGAGCACAAATACCAGGCTGGCGCACAATGAGTCGCCTCCCCCCAAAGCATTGGGGGGATTGAGGGGGGTTGGTGCCCGCCGGCGCAAGGGGGAAGTCGAATGACGACGACTTTCCGGCAGCGTCTAAGGCGCCTCGCCACTACCTACGGTGTCTGGATCTTCATGACCATCTTGACGCTGCTGCCGATATGGTGGATGTTCGTCGTCTCCATGCGCAGCCGCGTTGAGCTCTTCGGCCGGCCCAACCTCGCCCTGACTCGCTTGTTCACCGAGAACTACAGCAATGTGCTGACGGACAGCACTTTCCAGCGTTACATGACCAACTCCCTGGTCGTGTCGACCAGCAATGCCGTGCTGGTGATGGTATTGGCGCTATTGGCGACGTATGCGCTTTCGCGTTACAAGCTGACGGGCCGGGACAATATCTTCTTCTGGCTGATTACGAACCGCATGGCGCCGCCGGCTGCCTTCTTGCTGCCGCTATTCATCATGTTCACGCGGACCTTCCGCATCGGCGGTTGGACGCTCTACGACACGCAGATCGGCTTGATCTTGCTTTACTGCGTCTTTAACCTGCCATTCGCCATCTGGCTGCTGAAAGGCGTGGTTGATGGCATCCCGATAGAATTGGACGATGCGGCGATGATCGATGGCGCCGGCTTGGGAGGCGTATTGCGTCATGTGATCCTTCCGCTGGCGGCGCCCGGCCTGGCGGTGACGGGTATCTTAAGCTGGGTCTTCGCCTGGAACGAGTATCTTTTCGCGGCCAATCTGACCAGCGTCAACGCGCGGACGATCACCACCGGTTTGGCCGAGTTTGTGACGGTGACCGGCACCAACTGGGGCGAGCTGGCGGCCATGTCGATGATCACGCTGATTCCTTCGGCGATCATCGTGATCTTGGCGCAGCGTTATATCGTCATGGGCTTGACCTTCGGCGCGGTCAAGGAGTAGCCGCATGGAGAAGAGGCAAGTACCCCCCAGCCCCCAGCCCCAACTCCCCACAAAGAGGGAGGGGGAGTTAAGGTCGCGCGCCCGTGAAGGTTTCCTGCCCTTTTATACCAACGCCTTCGACCGGGTTTTCATCGGCGCGGTCATCTTGATCGGGATACATTTGCTCTGGCTGCGTTTCATGGAGCCGGCGCTGCCGATCGAAGCGGCGACGGTGATATCGCTGGCAGTCGGGTATTACGTGGTGCGGCGGGGCTGAGCGGCCCGATTCACTTGCCCGAGCCGGCGGTCAGCCCCCCGATCAGCCGGTCCTGAAATACCCCCGAAATTATCAATATAGGCAAGATGGTCAGCATCGTCGCGGCGGTGATGATCTCCCAGGGGAAGGAATATTCCCCGGGGAAAAGCGAGATGCCGACGGGCGCGGTGCGCATGAAGTTGTCGCTCATGATGACGAGCGAGAGCGGGAATTCGTTCCAGGAGAAGATGAAGACAATCAAGCCGGTCGAGATCAATCCGGGCACGGAAAGCGGCAGAATGATGCTCCAGAAGATGCGCAGGGTCGATGCGCCATCGACGCGAGCGGCGTCCTCGATCTCTGAAGGCACGGACTTGAAAAAATTGGTGAGAATCCAGATGGCGATGGGTATGTAGAGGCCGGTATGCCCGATGACCAGACCGGGATAAGTATTGATCAAACGCAGCTCGAGGAACATGCTGAAGAGCGATGGCAGCAACGCGAGCGGCGGGAACATCGACACGGCGAGGATCAGGATGAGAACCAGGTTGCGGCCGCGCCAGGTTAGACGACCCAGGGAGTAGGCAGCCAGACCGCCGCAAGCGAGGATGACGGCCGTGGTGGTTGTCGCGACGATGAAGCTGTTGAGTATGTAAAGGAGAAGCTCAGGCGTTTCCTTGAAGATATTGAGATAGTTTTCCAGCGTCACGGGATCGGGCAGATACTGGACGGGCCAGGCATAAATGTCGGCTTCGGTCTTGATGGATGTGAGGAAAATCCAGACTGTCGGGAAGAAGGAAACCACAACGGTAATCGCTGCGAGGATGTAGAAACCCGCGCTGGCCTGTTTAGCGCCGCTGAAGCTGAGCCGATCCCTTTCCACCTTCTCGCCTGCTGTATTCCTTCGTCCGATAATCACATGTCACCTCGGCGGATAATCACGATATACATGACGCTGATGGACATGATGATGATGAACTGGATGAGGATAGCGCTGGAGCCGAGGTTGAAGTTCACGTATTGAAAGATCGCGCGATAGGCATAGAGCGACAGGGTCTCAGTAGAGGTTAAGGGGCCGCCATCGGTGAGATTAAAAGGCAGCTCGAAAGTACGCATGGCGTCCATGGTGCGCAGAAGCACGGATACCAGGGTGGCCGGTCGCAACAGTGGCAACGTGATGAAACGAAACTCTGTCAGGCGGTTCGTCCCATCGACGCTGCCGGCTTCATAAAGATCATCCGGAATCGTCTGTAAGCCGGCCAGCAGCAACAACGCCATGAAAGAACTCGTCTTCCAGATGGAGACGAACATCATCGCATACATCGATGTTGGAATAGCCCCGAGCCAATTGACGCGCTCCACCGCCAGGCCGGTGTCCGTCAGCATCGAATTAAAGAGCCCGAACTCGGTATTAAACATCCAGCGCCACATAAGTGCGTTAAGCGCGGTCGGCAGCGCCCAGGGGAATAGGACCGCCATGCGCACGAGCCCTTTGCCCTGGAAGCGGCGATTGAGAATCAGCGCCAAAGCAATGCCGAGCGCCAGCTCAATCGGCACAGTGACGGCAGTAAAGAAGATGGTGTTGTTAAGTGACGTGATGAAACGCGGCGTCTTGAGGAGGCGCTGATAATTCGCCAGCCCGGCGTATTCATAACCGGTGAAAATACTGGTGCTGTTGCGCCCGAAGCTCAAGATGACCGTCTGGATGATGGGGAAAAGCAGTACGAAGGCGATGATCAAGACAGCGGGCACAAGAAAGTATATGCCCGCTCGATTGGCATGTTTCATGGTTTTAGGCCTGGCAGCGTTCGGCGAGGAAAGTGTGGGGCGCGGCCAATTTCAACCGCGCCCCGGATGCTTATCCGCTTCAGGGCATAAGCGCCAGGATCTGCGCTTCGGCATCCGCCAGCGCTTGTTCGGGAGATTTCTCGCCGAGCAAAGCGGCGGAGACTTCCGTCTGCATGATCTCCGAAATTTCCGGATAGGATGTGCCCGTTTGCGCTGAGGGGCGAGCGAAGGCATAGACGAAATTGGCGCCCAAGGCGGCGATGCCCGGGTCGCCCTCGACGACGCGCTCATCATCGTATACCGCCGGTCTGGTCGGCACCTTGCCTTGTATCAAAGCCGCTTGCACTTGCGATTCATAGCTGGTGAAGCACTTGATGAAGTCCGCCGCCACGTCCGGGTTCTCCGAATTGGCGTTCACCGCCAAGAGGAAACCGCCAATCACGGTCGTATTGGTGTCCTCATTGCCTTCGAAATACGGCACGCGAGTGAGCGCGACCCCATCCTTTACCGGTGATTCGTCGCTCGTCAGCTCCGCCCAGACGAAATCTTGCACCATCAAGAAGACGGCCCGCTCTTGCTGGAAGAGAACACGCGCGTCATTGGGGCGGAAGGTCAAGACGCTTTCGGGGGCGACGCCGGACTCAAGCATGCCGACCATAGTGGAAAGTGATTTGACACCGGCTTCGGTATTGATATTGAGATTGCCATCGGCATCAAAGAAGGCGCCGCCAGCACCCTGGAAGAAGGCGAGCCAATTCATGAACAGACCCTCTATCTTCGCCCACATGCTGACGAAACCAGCCAGATCGGGATTGGCTTCCCCTTCGACTACGGTCTCAGCCGCGGTGATAAGTTCTTCCCAGGTTGTCGGCACATCCAGCCCGTACTTGTCGAGCAGATCGGCGCGGTAGAAGAGGTGGATGCCATCGATGTAGAGGGGGATGGCGTAGGTGCTGCCGCCCACTTGAGCCGCCGCCAAGAAACCGGGCAGGTAATCGGCCAGATCGTCTTCCGCGATATAATCTTCGAGCGGCGCAATCCAACCACGAGCGGCGAAATCGCCGGGCCAAATCACATCTACGGCGATAATATCCGGCTTGGGGTTGCGCGCGGTGAAGTTGGTCACATAGATGCTGCGTGATTCATTCGGCACATCGGAGATGCGCTCCCATTCGACGCTGATGCCGCCGGCTTCCTCTTCGCAAGCTTCAATCAGCACAGGCGCGGCATCGCCGAAACCACGCGCGCCAATGGACAGGGTCAACTCGACATCGTCCTGCGCCGCGACCGGGATCATCAGCGCCAGGCTGAGCGCGAACATGAGAATCACCAAGCTTCTTTTCCTAAACATCTTTGCTACTCCTTTTGTTTGAATTTCGAACAGAATTTGTATCGTCGCCGATAACAGGCTCTACAGGAACGGCGGGCTTCAGGATAGAGTATACCAAGCTTGGGGCGCGGTCGATATATTGCCAGCGGAACTATAGATCAAGCCCCCGCGATCCGCGGCATCCAGAGCGGCTCCAAACCCCAGCGGCTGAAGAGCAAGGCCCGTACCATCTCGGCGCGCAGACCACGATGCGCCGGGCTGCCCCACAAGTTGCGCAGGCGCCCCGGATCGGCAGCCAGATCAAATAACTCGTAGCGATCTTTCGCCGGATCGAAGTTGATCTGACTCTGCCTGAAGTTGCAGCTCTTGAGAACCATCGCCGCCGACTTGTGCGGCAGCGCCAAACTCTCATCGCTGAGCGGCTCTTCCTTGAGCATCTCGGCGCGCAGGAAAGCCTCGGTTAAGCCCGCGCGCAGATCGGCATCCGCCCAAAGATTATTCAGTTCGCCAGGGTCAGCCCGCAGATCGAAGATTTCGCCGTAATCGCGATTGAAATACACCGTGATTTTGTAGCGCCGGTCGATGTAAGTCTTGAGATGCAGGGTCGTCGGCTGATGGCGATTCTCGATGATGACATGCTCGCGGGCCTCCGATTCGTCCCCGCGCCAAACCATCTGCTGGCTGATGCCGGTCATGTCCGCTGGGATATCAAGTCCGCAGAAATCGAGGAAAGTCGGCGCGTAATCGACCAGGGATTGCAGGCTATGGCTGACCCCGCCGGCGGCGATGCGGCCGGGCAAGCGGGCGATCATGGGGACGCGGATGCCATCGTCATAGTGGAAGGCGCCTTTGGCGATCAAGCCGTGCTGACCGAAATAATGGCCATGGTCGCTGGTGAAGACGACGAGCGTGTTTTCCGCCAAGCCCAGGGCATCCAGATGGTCAATGATCCGCCCGATGTATTTGTCCATACAGCTGACCATGCCGTAGTAACAGGCGATGTCCTTGGCGAGCTCGTCCCGGTCGTGCAGGTGGGAATGGAAGCCGTGGCAACCGCTGCCATTCGGCTCCTGCCAGGCGGAAAAGTCGGGATCCGGCTGCTGCGTCAGTTGCAGGTGCGGCGGAGACGGGGCAGTGTCTACGCGCCCCTTATTATCGTGCTCGCCCGCGGTCACGCCCGGCACGGTGATATCGTCTGGGTCGTACATGGTATCCCAGGGCTCGGGGATGAGGTATTTGGGATGGGGATCAAAGAAGCTTGCCCAAAGAAAGAAGGGTTGATCGGCATCTTGATATTGCGAGATGAGCGCGTTGCTGCGTTCGGCGATCCAGGCGTTGTAGTGGAATTGCTCAGGCATGAGCCACTTGCGACGCTGCGACTCCACATGGCCGGTCGGTTTCAGGAAATAATCGCGCCAGTTGCTCAAGCCCTTCTCTTCCATCCAGAGCGCGTAATGCTGCCCGACATGGGCCTCGTCAGTGTGGTTGCGCGCCAGTTCGATATGGTCAAAGCCGTAGAAAGGTCCTTCAAAGTCAGCCCAAAAGTCGAGGTCTTGCAGGGTCGGGTAGGCTTCCAGCGAGGAGTATTCCTCCGTGAATTGCAGGGGCTGGAAGTGCGCTTTGCCGACCAGCGCGGTACGGTAACCGGCGGCGCTGAAGAGCTCGCCGACGGTCATTTCGCTCTCCGGCAGCTTGGTCCCGAGCGAATAGGCGCCGTGTTGGGAGGGAAATTTGCCCGTGATCATGCTCCCCCGGGTGGGGGTGCAGGTGGGGTTGGGGCAGTAGGCACGGTTGAAGGTCCTGCCTTGGCTCGCGAGTTTGTCGAGAGCGGGCGTCTGAATCTCGGGATTGTTCTGCCCGAGCGTGCGCCAATGCTGTTGGTCGGATGTGATAAGCAGGATATTGAGTTTGGACATGTGTTAAATACCAGGGTTCTTTCGCTGACTTCGTTCATTGCTGATTGCGAAAATAGCGCTTGCCCTTGATCTCTTCGGGCAGGAAGCTCTCATCGATATAGGCTTGGTAGCCATCGCCATAACCCAACTCGCGCATCAGCTGGGTCGGCGCGTTACGGATCTGCAGCGGGATCGGCAGATTGCCCAGTTCTTTCACATCCTCCAGCGCCCTGAAATAAGCATCGCCGGCGCTGCGGTTCTTCGGCGCGGAAGCCAGGTAAGCCACGCCATGCGCCAGATTGAATTGGCATTCGGGCAGGCCGATCGTCTCGACAGCGCGGAAAACATCGTTGGCGACGGTCAGCGCCTGCGAGTCCCCCAGGCCGATATCTTCGCTGGCGAAGATGACCATGCGGCGGGCGACGAACTTGGGATCCTCGCCGCTATCGATCATGCGCGCACAATAATAGAGCGCGGCGTCAACATCGCTTGCTCTCATGCTCTTGATGAAGGCGCTGATGGTGTTGTAGTGCTCCTCGCCGGTCTTGTCGTAGCGCAGATGCTTCGACTGCAAGGTCTCGCGCAGATGCTCGGCGGAGATGGCCGTCGTGCGGTACAAACGCGCGGCATTCTCGAGCAAGTTAAGGGCGGCGCGGGCATCGCCGTTGGCGTAATTGGCCAGGAAGCCGATGCCGTCTTCGTCGATGTCGATGCCGAGCGAGGCGACGCCGCGCTTGATGATCTGCTCAATCTCGACGACCGTCAGCGGATTAAGCGTGAAGACCTGCATCCGCGAAAGCAGCGCCGAGATG
Source organism: Anaerolineae bacterium (assembly GCA_022822545.1). Lineage (GTDB taxonomy): Bacteria > Chloroflexota > Anaerolineae > Aggregatilineales > Phototrophicaceae > UBA6055. Next base: position 109,978 of record JAJEBE010000027.1, on the reverse strand, counting down.
ACCTCAAAGCTGGGGTTCTCGGTGGTGGCGCCGATCAGGGTGATGGTGCCGTCCTCGACATAAGGCAGGAGGAAATCTTGCTGCGCCTTGTTGAAACGGTGGATCTCATCGAGGAAGAGGATGACGCTATCGGGCGTTTCCGCCGGCTCGGAGGCGGCGAAGAGGTCGCGCTGCGGCCTGCGGTTCTTGCCGCTTGGTCGGACTGATTCGACGATTTGCCGCAACTCGGCTTTGCCGGCGGACACGGCCGACAGGTTGTAGAAGGGCTTCTCCGTGACCGCGGCGACCATACGCGCCAGCGTGGTTTTGCCGACGCCGGGCGGTCCCCAGAAGATCATGCTGGGCACCGTCCGCTGTTGCAGAGCGCGGTAGAGGGGCTTGCCGGGCGCGACCAGATGGGACTGGCCGATGAAGCCGGTCAGGTCGCGCGGACGGATGCGTTCGGCCAGGGGTTGGGGGGATTGCGCCATAGGCTGTCGTCCAATTAAGTTAGGACTGATGGGACGTATTATAGCAGGTCACAGAAGAGCGGCTGACGCGCTGCCGGTAGCGTAAGGAAAACCAATTCGACGCAAAATGAAACAAGCCCGCGGACATGTCGAGAGCAGGCTTGTGGCTAGCAGGCTCGAATCAAATCCCCCGAATAATCTTCACGATCTGATGAATATGATCGAGGTCGTGGTAGGCGCTCAGAATCAACTGATCGTTCAGCGTGAAACCGCCGCCATCAGCCGGGCGCCCCGGGCGTTCCCAGAGTTCCTCGTCATCTTCCGGCAAAGCTGCCATAAATGCCTGATAAGGCACCCGAGCAGCCTTCCATTTCTCTAGCAGATCCAATGCGTCCTGTTCGGCGTAACCGGCTTCTATCACCATTTCGTCCTGGCTCTTGCCCGAGCCTTGGGGCGGATCATTGCCCTCGGCCAAGGCTTGCGCCCGCGCCAAGAAGTATGAATCGACATCGTAGAGGTGCCCCAGAACTTCGGAGATCGTCCAGCCCTCCCCGCCATCGCGCTTGCTAAAAGCAGCGGGATCCGTAATGGTGGCGACGATGTGCTCAATATTAAGCAGATTCTTTTCCAGCGCCCACAATTGCCAGCGTCGGTATCTGGGCAGTGCTGACATGATTCGCTCCTTTTCTAGATTGTGGCGCGAATTATATCATGGCGTTGAACTGCGGGCAGGGACTTTATCCGCCCCGGGCCGCCTCCAAGATCGCCAAAGCGCGGCGGGCAATGGCGACGGTGGGGTTGGCGCTAGTGCCAGGCGCCCGCTCCATCAAGACCTCGAGGAAGAATTCGTCAATAGCGAATAAGGCGACTGAGCCATAAAGACCGCGACCCAGAACATGCGGCGTTGGGAAATCTTCAACCGAATTCTCATCCTCAATGCCTTCGCGGATGCCCTTTATCCTTTCATAATGCGCCAGCGCGTCAGCGGCCGAGTCAAACTGGCCGTAGGTCATTTGGAAGTTGTTGGCCATCTGATCAATGTAAGCGACGCGAACGGCGCGGCCGTTTACGATATTGCGCGGCGTATCCACCCCATCGTCAAAGCGGGAATAATCCCGCCGCCACTGCGTCGAGGTGATGATTTGATTCGGCAGGCTGTCGAGGACAACCTGCAAAATATCTCTTCACCCGTCCTCTTCCGCCGGTTCGCTGGCGGCAGTTTCAAAGTCAGCGCGATTGCGCTCGAAGAATCTGAGCGCCTCTGTAGCTAGCGCCGCAAGCGGACTGACCGAAGTGGTGAAGATCTCCACATAGACTTCGACAAAGTAATTATCGATTTGGAAGAGCGCAAACGAGCCATACAAGCCCGAGCCAAAAGCATTGGGCGTGCGGAATGCGGCGTCCTCTTCCAAGTCCACATCCGCTGAGCGCAGCCCGTGCTTGCGCTCGAATTCAGCGGCCGCGGCGGCTTCATCGGAGAAGATGATGAAATTGAGCAGCATGCTGCTGCCTTGCTGAGTGGTATAGGGGATAGCGCGTCCGATAGCCGGCCTGCGGATGCCGCGGATATTACGCACTTCGGCTTCGCCACTACCATTCACGCGCTTCCACTCTTCAACGGCCGGCAGCGGATCGGGCAACAACTCAATCAGCCGTTCCATGATGCCCAAATTGACTTCGTAGGGATCAACAAAGTCGGCCGGCGGGGGCGTCGGCGAGGGCGTGGCGCTGGGCTCGGGTGTTGGCGTTGGCGAGGGCGTGATGTGAAAATCAACCGGCGGACGGCAGCCGGCCAGAACCATCAAGACAATCAGCGCTAGAAGGGAAAGTCGGCCCGGTCTACTCGGTGTCGCGTTCATATTCAATCTCCAACTGCATCTTCTTCATACAGTCGCAAGCGCTCTGGGATCTGCCCAGTGACAATCATATCGGCGACTTCGTTTTCGCTCACCTCGCTCTTATAGAAATCGCCCAGCTTGTGTCCGCGCTCGATGATGGTGAAGCGGTCCGCGACCTCGTAGACGTGGCGGATATTATGCGTGATGAAGATGACGCTCATGCCCTTTTCTTTGGCGGCGATGGTGTAATCCAGCACTTTCTGCGTCTCGCCGACGGAGAGCGCCGAGGTGGGCTCGTCCAGGATGAGCAGCTTCTTGCCGAAGTACACCGCCCGCCCGATGGCGATGGATTGCCGTTCTCCACCGGACATCGTGCCGACTGTTTCTTCCGAATCGCGGATGTGGATGCCGACATCGGCGAGCGCCTGTATGGATTCCTGCGCCATCATCTTCTTATCCAGGAAGCGGAAGGGGCCGATTTCGTAGGTGGGCTCCTGCCCCAGCCAGAAGTTGCGCGCGATGCTCATAAGGGGCACCAGCGCCAGATCCTGGTGCACCGTCTCGATGCCGAGCTCGCGGGCGTCGTGCGGTGAATAAATATTGACGGCTTCGCCATCAAAATAGATTTGACCGCGCGTCAGAGAATGAAAGCCGGTCAGCACCTTGATCAGCGTCGATTTGCCGGCGCCGTTATCCCCAAGCAAACCGACGATCTCTTGCCGGTCGACATGAAAGTCGATGCCCCGCAAAACTTGAACGCTGCCGAAATACTTGTGGATATCAATCATATCCACCAAGGCGTCCCGGTGTTTTTGTTCGTACTGCATGCTCACGCTCCTAATTCTGTCGCGCGCCGCGAACGAAGGTATTCAGGATGACCGCCACGATGATGATGACGCCGATGGTGCCGCTGAACAGACGCGACTCGATGCCGACCAGCACCAGTCCCGTTTGCAGCATGCCAAATATCAGCGCCCCCAGCAACGAGCCGACAACGCTGCCATAACCGCCGGTCAGCAGCGCGCCGCCGATCACCGTCATGGCGATGACTTCCAATTCCCAGCCAGTGCCTTTATTCGGATCGACGCCGGGGTTACGCGCCGTCTCATAGATCGCGGCTATCCCGGTGAGCACCGCGACGATGACAAAGTTCTGCAGTTTGACCCGGTCGACGTTGACGCCCTGCGCGCGCGCAGCGCCCTCGTTGCCGCCGGTGGCGAATATGCTATTGCCGAAGGACGTGCTGGTCAGGATGACATGGAAAACAATCACGAAACTGAACCACCAAACGATCGCCAGGCGCACATTGGCGTTGCGCGGAATTTGGACATGCAGGAAATCGCCTTCGGAGCCAATTGCGAGCACGCGCCCGTTAAACAGGTCGAAGTAGCCGACTTCTACCATTTCCCCGCCGCCAGCGCTGCCATGGTAAGAGAGAACCGCCAGCAGCCAGACGACAATGGCCAGCAGTATCAACAGAACCACAGCCAGCAATACGCTCCGTATAATGGCGCCGGTTGTGCCGAAGTCGCCATTGTCGCTTCGTATCGACCAAGCCTGCATAGCGCCGCGATACAGAGCGGGCAAGACGCGGTAAGCGGTGAAAGCGACCACAAGCAAGCCGATAACCGCCAGCGCGAGAAAGACGATGTTGCTGATCCCAATGACAGGGAGGGACTCATGGTGGTCGCTGTAGCGCAAAATGCGGCCGCCGGCGATGGCGACCAGGGTAATAGCGCGGAATGCCAACATCGTGCCCAGCGTGACGATAAAGGATGGGATCCTCGTCGAAATCAGAAGAACACCGTTTATCGCGCCCAGAATAAAAGCAATAAAGATGGCCAGCAAGGCGGCCGGGACCGGTTCCATGACGCCGAACACCGGCGCGCCATGCGTCATAAAGTTCATGAAGGACAGCGCGGTGACGCCCAGGATCGAGCCGACCGACAAATCGAATTCGCCGGAGATCATCAAATAAGTGACGCCGATGGCGATGACGCCTTTGGTGGCGATATTGCTTAAGAAGGAGGCGACCGAGCTTGGCTCCAGGAAGAGATCGGTAGCCATGGTAAAAGCCATTATTATGGCGATAAAACCGATGATGGCGCCGGCGCTGGGAGACTTTGCCAGTTCCGAGCGGATGAACTTGCCCGGGGTCAAGGCGATGGCCCGCCGCAACTCGTCCGACTCTTCTTCGACCTGACGCACCAGTCGGTAACCGAACAAGCCGGGCAGGAAGAAGAGCAATCCCGCCAGCAAGCGATGATTCTCGGCATCGCGGATGGTGGTCGTGCCAGGATAGAGTGGCACCACAAAAGCGCCGGCAATCAAGACGCCGATGACGCCGACCGCCAAGACCGCGATGATAGCCAGGACGAAGCGCCGCGGCGGCGCGACGATCATGCGGATGCCATCCATCTCGCGCAGGGACTCCAGCGGCGGTATCAAGAAGACCAGCAAAGAAATCAAAGCGACCAGGCCGGCGACGAGCAGGCTGAGGCTAATCAGCGATTCGCCGATGCTCAAGGCAAGTGGCGCCAGGGCGCCAACATCGTTGTTGATGATCGCGCGCAGGTCGATATTTTGGCCCAATAACAGCGAAAACTTCAATCCGACTGGGATGATGACGCTGAGTAGGATAGCGCCGCCGACCATCACGGTGATGAAATACATCCACTGTGACCAGCGCAGGCTCGACTTTTCTCGACTGCTGAGCCCTATTGCCGTCCTGGCGCAGCAGAGCGCGTAAATGACGCTCGCGATGATGACAATGTACTCGTAGGCGTTGAAGTCATCTAGCCGGATGTTTACATAATCGCCCAGGGGCATCCACCAGAAGGCGACCATGTAGGCGACCGCGATACCCAAAACCGCAAAGCCAAACATCAGCGCTGTCAACAGCATGCCGATATTGGCGGCTTCTTGTTTTCTATCCAAATATGCTTGCATCATGAGCTATATCTCGAATACATATTATAAAGGCGTCCCGAAACCGAGGGAAACGAACATACCTGCGAATGGACGCTCTCTTGCGGAAAACACCCCCCAAAGGGTCCGCCGCCTTCACCTGCCATTGCTTTGAGAGCGACTCAACTGCCCCGGCAATAAGAGGAAGAACTGGATGGGAACCAGGTCCCATCCAGTGCGAAAACTGTCTTCAGCTTAGCGATAGCCTTGCGCGGTCAGTTCGATGATGGCATCGACGTTGCTGCCGTCGATGACGCCAGGACCGGTCAGGATGTCGCCACCGGGAGCCATCTTGAATTGGCTGTTCAGGTAGAGCCACATGATGGTCTCGAAACCTTGCAGGTAGGGCTGCTGGTCGATGGCCTGGATCAGGTAGCCGTTCTGGATCATTTCATAGATCTCGGCGCTGGTATCGTGCGTGGTGGCGAAGATTTCGCCCGCCATGATACCGGCTTCCTGAATGAACAGGTTCAGCGAGCTGGCCGGGTTCGGACCCAGGCTGAATACCGCGTTCGTATCCGGGTTGGCGTTGAAGTAGTCGGCAAACGTGCCGGCGGAGGCTGTCACATCATTGTTGATGGTCAGCTGATCCAACGGAATGCCAGCTTCTTCAAAAACGCTGCGGACGCCGGCGCAGCGAGCTTCCAGACCGCTGTGACCAACTTCCTGGATCGGGCAAACAGCGCGCGCGATTTCAACACCGGCAGCATCAGCAGCGTCCAATACCGCGTTGGCGTTGGAGCGGCCGCCGAGGAACTCGTTGGCGCCGATGTAGAACAGGGTCGGCAGCGCATCGGGCGTGCCAGCGTTGGGATCGGCCGTGTTGAAGACGATCACCGGAATACCGGCTTCAGCCGCGCGATTGACGCCATCACGGATAACTTCCGGATTCGGAACCGTGGTGCCGATGCCGTCGTTGTTGCGCGCCAAGGCGTCATCCCAATAACCAGCCATATCATCGATATTGTCTACCGGATCCGACAACCAGGCGCAATCCGCGTTCAGCAGGGCGCAGGCATCTTCCATACCTTTAATCACAACCACCCAGAAAGGATTGCCAATACCGCCGTGGCTGACCATACTGAAAGTCAGTTGGTCCTGCGCGCCGACGCCGCCGATACCAGCGATCATGACACCCAGCGCCAAAAGCAGCACCGGGATAATGCGAAGCAACTTTCTCATTTCGTAAATCCTCCATAAACACTTCGGTCAACGTTGTCTCAGGCAGGTCGCCTGTTGAGACCAAATCAGATATTGGGAGCGCTCTCAGTCAGCGAACGGTAACATAATCTACCAGGCTTTGAATCACCATGCAAGCTGACGAAAATATAAATGTTCAAACGCTCAATTGGCAGATTGTCGACGAAGAATTCCACGCTTGAGTCGCCAGAATATATCATTCGTGAAGCAAGAACTAAAACGACGACGGAAAGCGACTGCAAATTGAGTAGCGGGGATTATAGCATAGACTTGGCTTAATTCAAACTACACATTGCGAAATGGGCAAGAGCGGTCAGCGAATCTCCTCAACTGCCCAGTGATCGCCCATAGCCCGGCGTCCGCCCGCCAGCCCCACGCCTTCCGATACCTCGCGGCTTAGATCATCGCGCTCTAATGCCGATTCCCGCAGGTTGAGGCCCAAGCCCGCTCCCTCCGGCAAGGGGAAATGTCCATCGGAGACGCTGGGCTTGTAATCTGTCAATACGCCATAATATTCCTTGTAAAAAGCACGGCAGGATTCGACATAATAGAGATTGGGAATATGCGCGCCGAGGTGCATGCAAACGGCGTGGCAAATAGCCCCGGCGACGTTGTGCAGCACGATCGGCGTCCCGAATGTCTCCGCCAGGTTGGCGATCTTGCGCGTCTCGGCGATGCCGCCGTTCCAAAGCGCATCGGTCATCACGATCTGCGAGACATGCTTCTCCAGCCATTCGCGATATTGCCAGCGCGTCATCAGCAACTCCGAACCGATGATGGGGATGCTAGTCGCCCCCGAAAGCGCCTTGATCTCATCCGGGTAGACGGGCGGCAAGACATCTTCCAGAAAGAGGATATTGTAAGGCTCGAGGGCGCGCGCGATCCGCTCCATGCTAACCCGATTCCAGCGGAAGTGGCATTCAATGCCGATATCCATCCGATCGCCAACGGCATCGCGGATCTGCCTGATCGGCGTCAGTCCCTCTTCGATCTCGACCTTGCTGATGCGCTGGCCGAAGCTGCGCTCGCTGAACTGATCGAAGGGCCAGATCTTCATCGCGAAGATTTCATCATCAAGCAGGCTCTGCGCCAGGGTGCCGGCGTCTTCATGCCAGGCGGCGTAATCTTGACAGCGGCCGAAGCCGATGCAGGTGTTGTAGGTGGGGATTTCGCTGCGCGTCTTCCCGCCCAGCAAATGATATAGCGGCGCGCTATAATGCCGCCCCATGATGTCCCAAAGCGCGATTTCGAAAGCGGATAGCGCACGCGTCTCGGCGCCGGCGTAACCGTGATACATGATGTTGTCCATCACAAAGCGCCAGAGACCCTCGATATCGAGCGGGTCTTGACCCAGAACCAGGGGCGCAATGGTGCCGTGCAGCGCCGCTTTCGCGCCCGGGATCTTGTCCACCGTCTCGCCCAAACCGATGATGCCGCTATCAGTATGCACGCGCACCGTCAGCAAGCGTGGATAGGCTTCCCATTGCAGGCTTTCAATCGCGGTGATTTTCATGGCGGCGCTCCAAAAAATCTGGCTAGTTCGCGACCCGCATCGCCCGCTCCGGCGCGAGCCAGAAGGGCGGCAGCCAGGCCGGAATATTCGAGAAGGGCAGCACCTCCGGCTTGAGCTTGATGCCCAGCGCGTTGCGCATGAAATTGCGGCGCTTCTGAATACGGTCCCAAGCGGCCGGATATTTCTGCCAGAAAGCGCGGCGCAGGTCAAAATCCGCCAGCGCGATACCATCCTCGATATTAGTGCTGTGATAAGGCGAGTGCGTCGCCGGGATGACATCGACTTGCAGCGCCATGCCGGAGCGCAATTCGATCCCCGAACCGGCGTAGATCGGCGAATGCAGCCACTCGTCCAAGTGGATCAGATGCCCCGGATTCAAACCGATGCCGAAGAAGGGATCGCCAAGCTGCGCCTCGATGATCGCGTTCAATTCGCCGCCGGTCACGCCGATGCCGACCGTCTCGTACCAATCGACAATGGCGCGAAAATAAGGCGCGACCAGCACCTCCACATAATCCCGAACCGCTTCCGGCAGGTCGCTTTCAGCCCGCGCCAGCCAGCCGCCGCGAGCATTCAAAGCGCCCCAAACACCGTAGGCGACGAAGGTCGGGTCGCCGATTTGCATGGCGCGCAGCGACGGACTGGCCAAGCCGAGGCTCGCCCGTTCGCCACTGGAAAACATCAGATGGCAAGATTGCGGCAAGCCGGTCAGCCCCATCAGCGCGACCGCCTCAAACTCGCTCATGCCGGCCTCAACGCCGAAGATCAGATCCCGCAGCGCCTGCGAACTGTATGAAGCGGCGAACTCAAAATACGCCAACTGATCGACATCGTTGATGGTGCGCAAGCCATCAGCCGGGTTCATGAAGAGGTCGTTGGCGTTATGCAGCAAGCCAAGCTCGCCGACCGCCTCCGCCAGCGCGTCCGCGATGAAGGACGGGATTTCCAGCGTCCGCGCCGGATCAGCCGCTTCGCGCGCGTCAAAACTCTTCCAGCCGGCCACGCCCAACCGCATACCCCGCCGCAACCCGGCATCGCTTAGGATATCGCGCAGGAGCGGACTATCACCGCGCGGCTGACCGGGCAAACTGAATGTCTGATACAGCACACGCTCCAGATCAACCGGCGAGATTCCGCTGTAGCTCATGCCTTCGTTGCCGAGTAGGAGCGTCGGCTTGCGGCCCTGCTGCAGGATCAGCAGCGTCTCCTCAAAGCGCGGATCATAACCGGTCAGATAGGCGATGTTGGCGCAGTGCTCGCGGTCGCCGTAGACGACAAGCGCGTTATAGCCGCCGGCAGTCCCTCGCTCCAAGGCCGCTTCCATGCGCGCTTGATAGGTCGCGGACGGGATGACCGGCTGGACTGAGGGCAGTCCAAAATCAGGCAGGTTCAGCGCCGCCAATTCGACGCGCCGCGTCATCGCCGGCCCCTCAGACCACGATGACGCGGTTTTGCAGCGTCCCGATGCCATCAATGCTGATGCTGACGAGATCGTCCGCCCGCAAGGTGAATTCGGCCGGCGGCACGATGCCGGCGCCGGTCAGCAGGATGACGCCGCCGGGATAGGTATTGCTGCGCCCCAGATAATCGATCAACTCCGGGATACTGCGTTTGATCTGATCAGTCGCGATTGAGCCGCTGAACACCTCAGCGCCGGCGCGATTGATAAGCAAACGAATCGTGGTCTCGGGCCACTCGTTCGACGGCGCGAGCAAGATGCCCGGGCCGACCGCGCAAGAGGCAGTGTAGACCTTTGCCTGCGGCAGATAAAGCGGATTCGCCCCTTCGATGTCGCGGCTGCTCATATCGTTGCCGATGGTGAAGCCGAGCATTTCCATGGCCGGATTGATGACCAGTGCCAACTCCGGCTCGGGCACATTCCAGCCTGAATCCGCGCGGATGCCGACCGCGTCAAGCGGTCCGACCGTGTTCTTCGCCGAGGCTTTGAAGAAAATCTCGGGCCGCTCGGCGGTATAGACGCGGGCGTAAACATCGCCGCCATCGGCCGCTTCTTCCTGCCGCGCTCGGCGGCTGTCCAGGTAAGTCACGCCGGCCGCCCAGACCTCCTGCGCATCGACCGGCGGCAGCCAATGGGGGACGTCAGGGGTCGGGGACTTATTCAGCGCCGTCGCCGGGAAGCGTCGCGTCGAATCATCCGCCGCGCGTGATACCGCCGCGATCAAGCCGTCCACATCGCCGACAGAATCGCGGAAGACATCCACCAGCGCCGAGAAGCAGTGGCTCACGTCATGCACGGTCTCGCCGCGCAAAACGCCAACTCGCGGACCCTCGCCCGGCTGAAAATAACGAATCAATAGTGGCGCATCGCTCATATCGTTCTCCTTTGTCGCTAAGTTCTCCTCGGTCGAATCACAGTCCGGCCCAATGATACATCGCAACTATTTCAAACTTTTTCCTCTGTGCCCTCTCCAAAACTCGGCGTCGAAGGTCTTATGGGTGTCTACGCGCCCCTCGGTGGCAAAATGTCTGTAGCTCGCCTAGTCTTGCGGCTGATCGCCTTTCACGCTGTAGCCGCCGTCCACCGTATAATTCGCGCCGGTGACAAAACTCGCCTCATCAGACGCCAAGAACAGACAAACATTCGCCACCTCGTCAATTCGACCTACGCGTCCCACGGCGTGCATCGCATCGTATTGCGCGCGAAAGGCTTCCGGCTCAGATTGCTGCGCCAAAAATTCATGCAGCATAGGCGAGTCGATCGTGCCCGGCGAGACGCTGTTTGTGCGAATGCCTCGCCCGGCATAATCGGTGGACATAGAGCGAGCCAGCGTAATCAAGCCGCCTTTTGTCATCGAATAGGCGGCCAAGCCCGGCAAACCCACCATGCCCGTGACACTTGCGATGTGGATGATGCTACCCTTGCCCACTGACAACATACCCGGAATGACCGCACGGCACACCAGATAAGTCCCGCGCAGGTTCACCGCCAGGCAGCGTTCGAAGTCTTCAATGCCGGTCTCGTGCAATGTGCCTGTCGGCATAATCGCGGCATTATTCACCAGCACAATCACAGTTCCGAACTCATCTCGCAGCTTGCCAATCGCCGTCTCCACTTGCGCCGGATCACTGATATCGGCGGCAACCGCCAGCGCTGTACCGCCAGCCGCCATGATAGCGTCCGCTACCGCTTGGCAGGGCTCGGCATCCAGATCCAATATTCCCACGCGCGCGCCCTCAGCGGCGAAGCGCTCGGCTATGCCCCGGCCGATCCCGCGTGACGCGCCCGTCACCAGCGCAACTTTGTCAGCTAAACGCATACTCTCCGCCTTTTTCCTATCACTCAACGATCGTCTCCACCTCAATCCGCCTGCCGCTCTCGTGGCTCCGCAAGGCGGCGCTCACCAGACGTTGCATCCGCGCCCCGTGCTCGAAATTCGGCGCGAGTTCGCTGTCATTCAAGATGCCGTTGATGAAGCCGCGGATCATGTGATCTTCCGAGCGGAACATATCGCGATAGGTATTATGCACCGTATCGCGGCGGGCGGCGCCCCAGATATGATCGGGAATCGGCAGTTCGCGCGCCAAGCCTTCGCCGACCCGCGCCCCCTTCACTTGCTGCGTCTTGTCCCAATCGGTGAAGCTGTAGAGCGTCCCATCCGAGCCGTGAAACTCCATGTGATGCGTCTGACCGAAGGGACTATCCTCATAGCAGACGGCCGTGCAGTGGATCATGCCCAGCGCGCCATTGGCGAATTCCAGCGTCAACATGCAGGAGTCATCGCACAACTCATACTCATTGCCCTGCGGGTCCAGCCGTGGCCGCGGCACGGAGAAACCGAGGCGGCACGTCACCGCGCTGATCTCGCCATAGAGCCACTCGGCGAGGTAGAGGAAATGTGTGCCCAGATCGCCAATGACGCCGCTGCCGGCAATCTTGCGATCCAGCCGCCAAATGTAGTCGCCGGCCCGGGCATAACCAGTGTAATAACGCATATTCAAGTGGTAGGGGACCCCCAGGTAGCCGCCATCAATCAACTCCTTGAGGTAGCGCGCCGTCGGCATGAAGCTGTAGGTGAAGGGGACGAGGGTCTTTAGCCCCTTCGCCGCCGCCGCATCCGCCATTTCCCGCGCCTGCCCGTAAGTCATGGCGATCGGTTTCTCGCAGAGAACGTGCAAGCCCCGCTCAAAAGCTCTCATCGTAATCGGATAATGCGAATCGTTGGGCGTCGAAATAATCAGCGCATCCAAGTCGGCGCTATCGATCATCTCGGCGTAATCAGTATAGACCCCCGGGATGCCCCAGGCATCCGCCATTTTCCCCGCGTTTTCGCGATTGCGGCCGCAGATGGCGACCGTCCGCGCGGCCGGGTGGCTGGCCAACGCCGGCAAGTGCATGGCGTCCGCCCACCAACTTGTGCCGACCATCCCCACCGATACGAGCTTGTCTGTCATGCTTCTCTTCCGTAAAATAAGCGCGCGAATAAGTGCGCCTATTGTAGATTTTCGGGAACCATAAGGCAACGAAAGCTTTGCGAGAAGAGACTAATGCGCAATCTGACATATACCGGTGTCCTTGATCGTCTGCTGTTCACAGCCATTGTTGTGGGAATCTTGCTGGTTGGATTCTCAGCCTTTCGTTACATGGACGCATCGAAAAAGCTGTCTGTCAACACGGCGGCGCAGATCCACGAGGCCGGCGGCGAGGTCGAGCTGGAGAGCAAGGCGCAGGCGCAGGGCCTGATGGCCGCCGATATCGAACGGCGGCGCCTCGTGACCGAGCAATACAATATGATGGTCATCGGCGGCGTCGGGCTGGCGCTGCTGGCGCTGGGCTGGCTGGGCTATGACATTATGCGCGGCCGGCGGCGCAAGGAAGATTCAACCGAAGCGGAACCTACTAATACGGTGCAATCGCCCGGCTGAATAGCCCTAGTTCTTGTATTCCTTCCCATACTCCATATCCGGTATCGGGCTGGTCGCGCTCCAGCCGCCATCCACCACAATCGCCTGACCCGTGATCTTGCCCGATGCCTTCGACGCCAGGAAAAGCGCGGCGTTGGCGATATCCTCAACCTGTATCGCCTGCCCCACCGGCGTCAAGGCCGCCCAGGTCGCTTCATAATCCGGGTCGTCGCCGAGATTGCGCGGCGTGATGACCGCGCCCGGCGCCACGCAATTGATCGTGATGCCGTGCGGGCTCAGCTCCAGCACCAGATTCCGCGCCAGCATCTCCAGCGCCGCCTTGGTCATGCCATAAGCGCTGAGGTAAGGCACCGCCTGATGCCCGGTCACCGACGACATCAGCACGATGCGACCGCCCCCGCCCTGCTCGCGAAATTGCCGCGCCGCCGCCTGCGCCAGAAAATACGTCCCGCGCAAGTTGACGCTCACCACCCGCTCGAAATCCGCCGGCGTATAGTTGAAGAAGTCGCCCCAGGAGGTCAGCCCGGCGTTGCAGACGCAGACATCCAGCCGGCCGAATTTCTCCACCGCTTCCCGCACCAAGCTGCGCGCCATCTCAACATCAGCGACATCGCCGGGCGCAGCGATGCAGCGGGCGCCGGTCTCCGCGGCGATGCGCTCAGCCGCGGCAGCCGCGCGTTCCGGCAAGATGTCATTCAAAAGCGCATCCGCCCCTTCGAAGCAGAATTGCCGCGCCACCTCGTAACCGATGCCCTCGCCCGCGCCAGTGACGATGACGGTTTGATTTGAGAATCGCATCTGTGTCATAATCCGTTCACTCTTAAGTTTTCTGCGAACAATTTAACCACCGAGTACACAGAGGAAAAAGAGAGGAATCAGAGGGCATTGATTGTGACTTGGCTTGCGGCGAAACACGCGCAAAGGCCCCCGACTGACAGTTAGCACAGCCATTCACACTTCCTTCGTTAGCAAACAGAATCTCAGTGTACTCACTTTAACTCGGTGTACTCGGTGGTAAATCAGTCAGGAGATAACTACATGCAGAGCGACATCTACGGCGGCGCGGAATTGCTGCCTACCACGCGCACGCGCGGTCAGGGACGCGAGGGCAAGCTGCCCTTTGACGAGGACATGCTGCTCAATGAAGCCAGCGGCAACCTCTTCGCCATGACGCAGAATGTGGCGATGGGCTGGCACCCGGAAGAGGTCAACCGCGAGCAATACGTCATCGTCAGCACCAAAGGCGGCTTGCGCGCCGAAGACGGCCGCCCGATCGCCCTCGGCTATCACACCGGCCATTGGGAGATCAGCCTGCTCGTGCAGGAAGCGGCCGAGACCCTGCGCGCCAAGGACGCCATCCCCTTCGCCATCTACTGCTCCGACCCCTGCGACGGCCGCTCCCAAGGCACGGCCGGCATGATGGACAGCCTCGCCTACCGCAACGATGCCGCCCTCGTGATGCGCCGCATGATCCGCTCCTTGCCCACCCGCGATGGCGTCATGGGCGTCGCCACCTGCGATAAAGGCTTGCCCGCCGCCATGATCGCCCTGGCCGGCTGCGGCGATCTGCCCGGCATCATCGTGCCCGGCGGCGTCACCCTGCCCGCCGAAGGCGCGGAAGACGCCGGCACCGTGCAGACCATCGGCGCGCGCTTCGCCCACGGCTTGATCAGCCTTGATTACGCCGCCGAGATGGGCTGTAAAGCTTGCGGCTCCTCGGGCGGCGGCTGCCAATTCCTGGGCACAGCCGCCACCTCGCAGGTGGTCGCCGAAGCCCTCGGCTTGTCCCTGCCCCACTGCGCTCTGGTGCCCTCCGGCGAAGCTATCTGGTTGGATAACGCCCGCCGCTCGGCGCTTGCCTTGCTCAACCTCAAAGCGGCCGGCACGACCCTGGCCGATATCATCACGCCAGCCGCGCTGGAAAACGCCATGCTGGTGCATTCCGCTTTCGGCGGCTCCACCAATCTGCTGCTGCATATCCCCGCCATCGCCCACGCCGCTGGCCTCAGGCCGCCATCGGTCGATGACTGGATCCGCGTCAACCGCAGCACCGCGCGCCTGGTCGATGCCCTGCCCAACGGACCGCGCAACCATCCCACCGTGCAGGTCTACATGGCCGGCGGCGTGCCCGAAGTGATGCTGCACCTGCGCGCCCAAGGCCTGCTGAACACCGATGTGCGCACCGTCACCGGCGATACACTCGATACTGTGCTGGACTGGTGGGCTGACAGCGACCGCCGCCGCCTCGCCCGCGAACGCCTGCGGAGCAATGACGGCATTGATCCCGATGATGTCATCATGTCGCCCGACAGCGCGCGTGAACGTGGCCTGACCAGCACAGTCGTCTTCCCGGTCGGCAATATCGCGCCGGAAGGCTCGGTCATCAAAGCCACCGCCATCGACCCGTCAGTCGTCGGCGCCGACGGCATCTATCGGCATCGCGGCCCGGCCCGCATCTTCACCTCGGAACGGGCGGCCATCCGCGCTCTCAAGGGCTTGGAAGGCGAGAAAATACAACCGGGCAACGTGCTGGTTCTGACAGGCGTCGGTCCCATGGGCACCGGCATGGAAGAGACCTATCAACTGACCTCGGCCCTCAAGTTCATCCCCTGGGGCAAAGAGGTGCCCATCATCACCGACGCCCGCTTCTCCGGCGTCTCCACCGGCGCTTGCATCGGCCACGTGGGGCCGGAAGCGCTGGCCGGCGGTCCCATCGGCAAGCTGCGCGATGGCGACCTCATCGAGATAGCCATCAACCGCAAGGCGCTCAGCGGCTCGGTAGACTTGGTGGGCACGGCGGCGGGCGCGCTGACCGCGGACGAAGCGCAAGCGTTGCTTGACTCGCGCGAGCCGCATCCAAACTTGCAGCCCCATCCCGACCTGCCTGCCGATACGCGGCTCTGGGCGGCGCTGCAAGCGGCCAGCGGCGGCGTCTGGGCCGGCAGCGTCTACGATGTCGACAGAATCACCGAAATCCTGCAAGCGGGTTTGCAAGCAGAGTTCGAACGGCAAGCGGAAGAATCAAAACCCGAATGTAATTCTCAATCCCCAACAAAAGACATAATGTAGGGGCGACTCTGTGAGTCGCCTGCAAACCAAGTTTTCCAGGAAAAACTCTTATGTCCACTCAACTAAACCAAGCGAACAAAGAAGCGGTCTGGGATCTCTGGCAGCGGCTCAACCACGCCACAATCGACCAACTGCCCGACCTGCTCCGCGCCGCCCTGCATGAAGATGTCAACTGGAATGTCTCCGCGCCCATCGATCGGATCACCGGCGCCGACCCCGTCATCGCCGATTTCTGGCTGCCGCTGCGCCGCGCCTTTCCCGATCTCAAGCGGTCTCCTTATGTCTTCATGGGCGGCGTCGACGACGGCGCCAGCCGCTACGGCTCAGCCGCCGGCGAAGAATGGGTCAGCGGCTGCGGTTACATGACCGGCGTCTTCGTCGAGGACTGGCTGGGCATACCGGCGACCGGCAAGAAGACCAATATCTGGTTTGGCGTCTTTTACGTCATGCGCGAAGGACGGGTCGCCGAAGCTTACCTGCAACTGGATATTCTGGCGCTGATACGGCAGGCGGGCTTTCAACTCCTGCCGCCCGCCCCCGGCGCTGAAGGCGGCAAGATCCCAGGACCATTGGCCAAGGACGGCATCCTGCTCACCGAGCAAGACCCGCTCGAATCGCGAAAATCTTCGCAACTCGTCGCGGCGATGGCGGGGGGCATGCGCCGCTACGTCCGCGCGCGCGATGGTGGCGATCTACGCTCCATGCAGCAGCGCAAATACTGGCATTCCGATATGAAATGGTATGGTCCCAGCGGCATCGGCGCTTGTCACACGCTGGAAGAGTACGAGGACTTTCATCAGCGCAATTGGCTCCACGGCTTCGGCGATCGCGATATTGACGCGGACCCGCGCGGACGAGCCATGGGCTGGATCGGCGAAGGCGCATACTGCTGCGCCGGCATCTGGGACGGCGCCTTCTCCTACAATCATGGCGACTATGCCGGCGTCCCCGCCACGGGCAAACTGATGACCATGCGCGACTTCGACTGGTGGAAACGCGACGGCGAATTTCTGATCGAGAACTGGGTGCCCATCGATATGATCGACCTCTTCCGCCAGATGGACATTGACCTGATGGCGCGGCTGCGCGATCAGATCGAGGCGCGCAAACGAGGCGTCGCCAAGCTGTGGTAGAAACCTGCCGCGTTAATCAATAGCGCC
Organism: Anaerolineae bacterium; assembly: GCA_022822545.1. Lineage (GTDB taxonomy): Bacteria > Chloroflexota > Anaerolineae > Aggregatilineales > Phototrophicaceae > UBA6055. The sequence goes on along the minus strand of JAJEBE010000027.1, from coordinate 92,898 downwards.
GATACACCTTTCCAAACCCCGGACGGACATTTCGATGTAGGGGCGACCTACCAGGTCGCCCAAGCTCTGTCGCTCAGCATTCTCAACACATCTGCGGCAATCAGGATCAATTCTGTTGACAGCGCGGCTGCAATCTAACATACTTCTGCCCAAATTCACTTCAGGAGAAACCAGAAATGCTAAGCGCGGAACAAATCGCTTATTATCACGAAAATGGCTTCTTGACGGTGGAGAACGTACTCAGCGCCGACGAGCTGGCGGCCTTGCAGCGCGTCACCGATGAATTCGTCGATCGCTCGCGCGCGGTCGCCGCCAGCGATGACATCTTCGACCTCGAGCCGAACCACAGCGCCGAGCATCCCCGTCTGCGCCGCATCAAGAACCCGATCATACAGCATGAGGTCTACGACCAGACCATGCGGCATGATGGCATTCTAAACATCGTCGAACAGCTGATCGGCCCCGGCCTCCGGCGCAACAACACCAAGCTGAACATGAAAGAACCGGACCACGGCAGCGCGGTCGAGTGGCATCAGGATTGGGCTTTCTATCCCCATACCAACGACGACATTCTCGCCGTCGGCGTCTGCATCGATGACATGACCGAAGAGAACGGCTGCATGCTGATGGCGCCCGGCTCCCACAAAGGCGAGCTGCACAGCCACCACGAAAACGGCGTCTTCGTCGGCGCGGTCAGCGAGCCCGGCTTCCAGCCGCCCCAAGTGGAGAAATGCCTGGTGAAGGCGGGCGGCATCACGATTCACCATGCCCGCACCCTGCACGCCTCGACGCCGAATCACTCGGCGAATCCGCGCCGCCTGCTGCTCTTTGAGTATTGCTCGCTCGATTCCTGGCCCCTGCTGGGCGTGCCCGCCTATGACGATTATTGCGCGACTGTCCTCCGTGGCCAGCCAAGTGTGAGGCCCCGCGCGGAAGCGGTGCCAGTCATCATTCCCCTGCCCAAGCCGGAAAACGCCGGCTCCATCTTCGAAATTCAAGAGTCCCTGAAGCACAAAGAGATGGCGCAGCAATGAGGCGCTCTGATTTCTGACAGGCTGTGAAACAAGCGCCTGCCTGTGATGCCCGGGATGCGCAATCTGCCATATTGACGGGGCGGCTGTCTTGCATTAGGATAGGCTGCCCTGAACAGATATTCTATGGAGATTGACGATGTACAAGGTCACCAAGTACCCTCCTGGCACTTTTTCTTGGGCCGATAATACGTCGACCAGCGCCGAGGCGGCAAAAGCCTTTTATATGGATCTCTTCGGCTGGGGCGCCTTGGATATACCTATCGGCGAAGACATGTTCTATACCATGTTCCAGAATCAGGGCGAACACGCGGCCGGCTTCGCCGCGATGATGCCGGACATGCAAGCGCAGGGAATCCCCTCTCATTGGACGAACTATGTCGCGGTTGACGATGTGGACGCCCTTGTCGAGGTGATTACGGACAACGGCGGGACGATTGTCTTTGGTCCCATGGATATCTTCGATAGCGGGCGTATGCTGCAGTTTATCGACCCGACTGGCGCGCAACTGGGCTTGTGGCAGGCGAAGAACCACATCGGCGCGGGCATCGTCAACACCGTCGGCGCCATGTGCTGGAACGAGCTGCTCACCAAAGACGCCGATGCCGCCAAAGCCTTTTACAGCGCGCTGTTCGGCTGGGAATACATCGTTGACGAGAACGGCTACATCATGATCCAGAATCGCGGCCGCAACAACGGCGCTATGATGCAGATGGACGAGAGCTTCGGCGAGATGCCCTCCGTCTGGCAGCCCTACTTCACCGTCGCCGACATCGACGCGTCCATCGCGCAGGCCAGCGAATCCGGCGCGACGATCATCATTCCCAAGACGGAAGCGCCCGGCGCCGGACATTTCGCCTATATGTCCGACCCGGCCGGCGCCCATTTCTACATCATCCAGTTGATCCAGGCCGAGCCCTGGGAAGAATAGACAGCGCCTGCAAAACAACTGTAGGGACGACATACCATGTCGCCCGAAAATAACAATGTAGGGGCGACTCCGTGAGTCGCCCGCGCTAACAGGAGAAGCTTCATGTACACAGTAACAAAATATCCCCACGGCGCGTTTAGCTGGGCGGATACCAGTTCGACCAATTCGGCAGCCGCCAAGCAATTCTATATGGATCTCTTCGGCTGGGGCAAATTCGATATCCCCATCGGCGAAGGCATGACCTACACCATGTTCCAGCACCAGAGCCAAAATGTCGCCGCCCTCAGCGAGGCGACGCCGGAAGCGCTCGAACAGAATATCCCATCGCACTGGTCATGCTATGTGGCTGTCGATGATGTCGATGCGCTCTTGCCGGTCGTCACGGCCAATGGCGGCCAAATCATCTTTGGCCCCATGGATGTCTTCGACAGCGGACGCATGGCCTTCTTGATGGACCCGACTGGCGCGGCGCTGGGCTTGTGGCAGGCGCGAAACCACATCGGCGCTGGCATCGTCAACACCGTCGGCGCCATGTGCTGGAACGAGCTGCTCACGCGCGACGCGGCGACGGCCAAAGCCTTTTACAGCGCCGTGCTGGGCTGGGAGTTCCACGGCGGCGAGCATTACATCCACATCACGAACCAGGGCCGCAACAATGGCGGCATGATCGAGATGGATGAGAGCTTCGGCGATACGCCGCCCTGCTGGATGCCCTATTTCAACATCGGCGAAATCAACGCCGGCATCGCGCGCGTCAACGAACTGGGCGGGCAAGTGCACATGGGGCCGAACGACGCGCCGGATACCGGCTATTGGGCGCTGGCGACAGACCCGGCCGGCGCGCATTTTTATATCATGGAACTCTTCAAGGCCGACCCCTGGGAAGAATAGCCCCAAACCCTTTGGCTCAAATAAAACCGTAGGGGCGACTTTGTAAGTCGCCCGTACTCACAGGAGAAACTCCATGTACAAAGTGACGAAGTACCCGCACGGAACCTTTTCCTGGGCTGATAACTCCTCGACCGATCCAGCTAAGGCGATAGCCTTCTATATGGACTTGTTCGGCTGGGGCAAATACCAGATCCCCATCGACGAAAACAACACCTATACCATGTTTCAGCATCAGGGCGAAAACGCGGCCGCCTTGAGCGGCATGATTCCACCGGGCATCCCGTCGTTTTGGTTCAACTATGTGACGGTCGATGACGTCGATGCCCTGGTCGATGTCGTCACTGAGAATGGCGGCGCGATCATTATGGGGCCCATGGATCTCTTCGATAGCGGACGCATGCTACATATTCAGGATCCGGAGGGAGCGCATCTCGGTTTGTGGCAGCCCAAGCAACACATCGGCGCCGGCATCGTCAACACCGTCGGCGCCATGTGCTGGAACGAGCTGCTCACGCGCGACGCCGAGACAGCCAAAGCCTTCTACAGCGCCGTGCTGGGCTGGGAGTTCCACGGTGGTGAGCATTACATCCACATCACGAACCAGGGCCGCAGCAACGGCGGCATGATGCAAATGGACGAGAACTTCGGCAAGATGCCGCCTATGTGGATGGTTTATTTCCACGTCGCGGACATCGACGCGGCGATGAAACGGGTCGAAGAATTGGGCGGCAAGGTAGTCACGCAGAAGATGGAAGCGCCCGACGCCGGCTGGTTCACTGTCATTGAAGACCCGGCTGGCGCCGTCTTCTACATCATGGAGTTGGCCAAAGCAGATCCCTGGGTGGAGTAGTCGGCAGCCCCCTCATCCTCGGCGCGTTCTACCCTTGTGGGCGAAGGTGACCCAACAACGCGCGAAGCGATGCATGGATTTGCCCGTATTGCGGACCTTCTGCAATCGTATTGGCTTGACATGCGAAGATCTTCTACCGGGAAGTAAAAGGCGCACTGACCTGCGCGTGTTTAAGCCCCTCTCTCTTTATGGGAGAGGGATTTGCGGTGAGGGTCGATGCCCCTACATATCGCCGCAATCCGAGCCATTCTCGTGCAGGCAACTGATGCGCCAGACGTGCTCATCGCGATCGAGCAGCTCATCGGCCGCGGCCGGTCCCCAACTGCCGGGGCTGTAGCGCTGCATCGGCGGCGCGCCGGGATCGCATTTCCAGCCCTCAATGACGGGATCAACGATCTTCCAGGCGCTCTCGATTTCATCGCTGCGGATGAAGAGCTGGGCATCGCCGTTGATGGCATCGAGGATGAGACGCTCATAGGCATCGGGCAAATTATCGGCGATGAAGGCGTTCTTGTAGTGCAGTTCCATATCCACTGACTTGGCGATCTGCTCATCAGGAATCTTGGCTTTGATGGTCAAGTGCATGCCTTCATCCGGCTGGATGCAGATGGAAAGCACATTGCGCGCATAGTCGTCCCGCTCGGTCAGCTCGAAGATGCTGTTGGGCGGGCGCTTGAACTGGATATTCACCTGGGTCGTCTTCTGCCGCATCGCCTTGCCCGAGCGCAGGTAGAAAGGGATATCTTTCCAGCGCCAATTGTCGATGAATAGCTTGAGCGCGGCGAAGGTCGGCGTGCCAGAATCCGGCGCGACGCCGTCAGCGCCACGATAGCCGTCGTACTGCGCGCGCACGGTGTCCTCCAGCTTGATGGCCCGCGCCGCTTGCAGCACCTTGACCTTTTCGTTGCGCAGGGCGACCGCGTCAAAAGCCGAGGGCGGCTCCATCGCGATCAGCGAAAGCAATTGCAGCATGTGGTTCTGCACCATATCGCGCACGACGCCGGAGCCGTCATAATAACCGGCGCGCGTGCCGACATCGACGGTCTCGGCGACCGTGACTTGCACATTGCTGATATGGCTGCGATTCCATATCGGCTCGAAGATGGTATTGGCAAAGCGCATGAACAAGATATTCTGCGCCGTCTCCTTGCCCAGGTAATGATCAATGCGATAAACCTGCGATTCGTCGAAGACGGTATGCAAAACTTTATTCAGCGACTGCGCCGTATCCAGGTTGTAGCCGAATGGCTTCTCGATGACGATGCGCCGCCAGGACGGGGCTGTGTCTACGCGCCCCCCGCCATTCTCCCGCGCCAGATCCAGCGCCCCCAGGTTGCAGATGACATCAGCGTAAAATTCCGGCGCGATCGACAAGTAATAAAGACGATTGCTCTCCCCGCCATCCAGCGCTTCCAGGTCGTCGCGCAGGTTGCGATAGGTCTCCGGCTGCGGCAGGTTGACCTTGCTATAAGACAGTGTGCCGCGGAAGCGCTCCCAAGCGCGCTCGTCATAGATGGCGCCAGCGTAGTTGCGCAGGGATTGATGGGCGTGGTCGATAAGCGTGGCATCGGTCCAGTCCCGCCGGCCCACGCCGACGATGCGCAGGCCCTCCGGCAGGCGTCCCTTGATGAAATTGCTGTACAGCGAAGGGATGAGCTTGCGCCGGGCAAGATCGCCAGTCACGCCGAAGATGGCTATCACAGTCGGTCGGTCTGTCATCGCCGATCCTGTTCTCCAGATTTGTGGCGCGTATTTTAGCGTATATTCGCGATTGCAACGAATTTAGCAAGGCGGACCTTGCTATTGTCCATGAAAGTTTGGCGCGGTCTGCGCTGCTTGTATACACCTGCGCGCGCGGCGTATGTGGAAAAGGCTTCGTTAGAGATGGTATAATTGCGGCAAGAGCGTCAGGAGAATGACATCATGACGGTTGACGATATTCTGCTAAAAGCAAAAGCGCTAAGCCCGGCTGAACGCAAGGAATTGCTCAGATTGCTCAATGAGCTCATTGCGGTGGAAGAGAATAAGCCGAAGAGAAGTTTGTTCGAGTTGGCCGGACTGGGCAAGGAGTATTGGGAAGGTGTTGACTCCGACGCGTACTTGAATGAGTTGCGTGATGAATGGGATTAGGCTTCTTCAGTACACTGGGATCCGGAATGTAAATCCCGCCCTCTGGAATAGAGCGGGACATCGCAGATTGTGAATTAGTGGGTCTAATTGCCTACCCAACTTGCAATCCGGGCGTAACGCAGTGATATACGGCACGACTGATTAAACACCCAGGCAGCAGTAACATTCGACAATTGGAGGTGAAGGTCATCTCGACGCTCCATCTCGAATTCCGTCGGTACGATTACGGGTTGCCCATTCACGAATATGTGATCAAGTATCAGCGTCTGAGTCTCACGCAGATCGTTCGAAATTAAGATCTTTGGTGATGTCTTGCTCAGATCCAATGATTGGTAAAACTCGTCCGAAAGCAGGTCATCAAGATTGCATAGCGCGCTAGGTTTGGAGCGCAAGTACAGGTGACGCGTACCAGATGCGGTATCATCTTCGCGTACGACATCGAATGAGGTACGTAACTGACTCGTCTCGGGATCACCAATCTTGATTGGCACATCGAGAGAGTACTGCGCTAAGTTGTCCGACCCGTCCTTGTAGCAACGCTCAAAGCTCATTCCCTTGAATCCAGTACTCTTCCTGAATACGCTGTTGTATTGTTGTCGTTTTTCTACGCAGTCATCTTCGCCGGATATAGGAAGTCCGATTAAGATCTTGGTTGTCAGTTCACCAGACTCCGGCAATTCATCTATGTCTGCTAGATAAATCTCACCCGAAATTCGTGTGGAACTGCAGGCACTGCTGGCGACTAGAATAACAAGAAGGAACAGAAGCGATTTTAGTCGCGCCATACGACCTTTGCGGCCACCCCTGAAATGCTTAGCACGAAGTAGTATCATTGATTGTTTACCTCCTAGGTCAATGTAAAATGGTGCAAGCAGATGATATGCGTTTCAGCTAATGTAACTCCAACTACTGTGTATTTCAAGCATCGCGTCAGAATTGCTACTTCCCCGCCCAACGCGCCGGAATCTCCACCATCTCCCGCTCAACTTCCACATGCTCCGCCATCTCGGCCTGCTGATATATGTACGTGCGCCCCGCGTCCGATGACATGCCGATATGCGCGCCGTCTCTGTTCAGCGCGATGAGGTTCATGCCGCCGATATAATCCCCACCCAGATCGCGCAGGTCGAGCATGGCTTGGCGAGCCGCCTCAGCGAGAGACATTCCCATTTGCAGATACAGGACGACGCTGCGGGCCGTGCTTGCCCGGATGGCCATTTCACCCATGCCGGTGCAAGCGCAAGCGCCGTAGCGATTGTCGGCATAGTTGCCCGCGCCGATGATCGGCGAATCGCCAATGCGCCCCGGATATTTCCAAGCCCAACCGCTGGTGCTGACGCCCGACGCGATATCGCCCCGTCCATCAATGGCGATGAAGTTGACCGTCCCGGCGACGCGCTCCGGATCGGTGGCCAGCTTGACCCACTCGAGCAGGGGCCTGTCATCGCTCAGCAGCGGAACATCGCCCTCGCCGCTGCTATCGGCCAGGCGCTTCCGCCAGACCCCACGGATCTCTTCAGTCAACATCTCATCCCAGGCTTCCGCGCCGATCTCGCGGGCGAAGCGTTCCGCCCCCGCCCCCGCCAGCAAAACATGCGGCAGCTTGCGCTCCATAACCTCGCGCGCGACCGAGATGGCATAGGGAAAGCCGCGCATCAAGGCAACCGCGCCCGAGTTCAGACTGCGCCCGTCCATGATGCTGGCGTCCAACTCCAATTCGCCCAGGATATTGGGATAGCCGTTGTAGCCGACCGTGTGATCGGCCGGATCCGCTTCGACGGCGCGGATGCCGATCTCGACGGCGTCCATAGCGCTGCCGCCCTGCTTGAGCGCGCGCATGGCCCCCGCGATGCCGATGGCGCCGTTATGGCTGGCGATGATGAGCATGGCTGGATTCCTTGTGGAGAAAAGCGCAAGATAGAGCGTGAAAGGTGTCCCAATACATAATGCGGCAATCAAAAAAATAATTGTAGGGGCGACCTATCAGGTCGCCCGAAAAAGCCCAAGAAAGTACAAGATATACGCCGATATTCTGCTCGCTGAAAAACTGTCCTGTCCTCAGCTGATGCTTCGGAGCGGGGGCTGGGGGTAGGGGTGGCAGGATAGACTCGCCGCTTTATGCAGTAATGGCGCAGCGCAGCGTATCCCCTTTGGCGAGGGCTTGCGGCTGGTCATACCGCGCCGCGCCGAGACCCGTCAGCGCAAATTCCGCGAAGCTGACCTCGCCGTGCAGCACCTGAAACTCGACATCGCAGCCGGCTCCATTCGGGCTGAGCGCGCAACTGCCCCAGGCGTAACCGGTCGACCAGAAGTGCCGACATGGCTCGCCCGGCGCGGCGAAGCGAATCACGCCGTCGACCGCCGAATAACCGAAGCCGCTCAGCGCCAGGATCGCCGCCCAACTCGCCATGGCGCGGGCGTAATGATGCCCGCATTCGGCTTCGTCGAAGGGGTTGCGCTTACGCCCGTCGTAGCGGTCGCGGATGGCGGCGATACAGCGCAAGCCGTTTTCGATATCGCCTTCGTAGAGCATGCCGACGGCGGCGCTGTATTCAAAGCCGGTCATGACTTCGTTGTAATAGGGGAAAGGCCGCGCCGGACGATCCCCGCGCGGATAGGTCGCCATCAACAGCGCCGATTCATCGTTGAGCACGTAGGAGCGCATGTGGTTGAAGTGCCCGTACATATTCTCCTTGAAATTGAAGCGCATGATGCTGTCAAGCGTGCGCTTGACCTTGGACTCGTCGAGCAGGTAACCCAGGCCGCAGACGTGCGCCAGGAATTGCCCGACCAGTTGATCCACCAGGCAACCGGCGCCAAGCTGCAAAACAGGCTCGCTGGGGTCAGCCGCGCCCATGCTGCTGTGGATGAGCATGCCCAGAATAGCATCGCGACCCGCGACCGGCTGAATCAAATGCTCGTAATAATCGCCGTTGAAGAGGTTCTCGTCGATGTAAGCGCTGCCGTTTTCGTAGAGGCGGCGGCAATCGGCGGCGAAGTCGTCCTCGCCGAGGTGGCGCGCCATCTCCTCCATCGCCCGCAGCGCGCCCAGATACCAGATGCCCATCTGCGGGTTGGGCCCGTAGTATTCCACGTCCATGGTATTGTGCTGGCAGCCTTCCATCACGCCGTCTTTATCGGCATCCCAGCCGCCCGGCAGCCAGCAAAACTCCAGCGCCTTGCGCGCATTCGGCCACATTCCCCGCAGCGCCTCGCCATCGCCGCTGAGCTGCCAATCGCGGTAGAGCTTCATGATGCAGCCCATCTGCCCATCGGCGGCGGCCAGCGACCAGGACTGCGCGTGTTGCAGCGGCAGGTCGACGCGGAAGCTCATGCCGCCGTCCTTGCGCGTGGCGTAATTGAATTCCACCTCGCGCATGCCCATTGCCAACCCGCCGAAAAGGAAAGCGGTCGCCTGTTCATAATTCCAGACGTGGGTGCAGGAGCCGAAGCAGCAGCCGGCTGTATCATCGCAGCCTTCCCAGCCGAACATGTGGCCATCGGGCGTACGGAAGACCGTCTGCGAGCGCAAGGTGCTGAGGTTGAAGAGGGCGGCCTCCTTGACCACATCCGGCAAATCGGCGGCGCAGACCGCGTCAACGAAGGCCCGCGTCTCCGCCTCCAGCCAGTCCAGGTTGCGCGCGGTATAAGCGGCGGCCTCCCAGGCATCGGCGTATTGCTCCGAGTAGTAGTTGCCAATGCGCGCGCCTCGCTGCAGCGGGCTGTCCTGATGGCTGGGACCAGCCTCAACCCAAGTGCTGCGATTGGGAAAATGCCAGGTCAGGAAGAAGGTCACAGCAACGGATCCGCCGGCGGGCACGGTCAGCGAGACAGCGAGCGAACCAGTCGGGTCATTCACGCCGTCGCGCTCGCGCTCTTCCAGCTTCCCGTCTTCACTGAAGTCATCCCAAAAGTCGAGCAGGGAATCGCCCCAAGTGACATTTGCCCAGGCGCTGCGGTGGGAGATCCCATCCCCCGGCTGCGCTTCTCCCCATTGCGATGGGGGGATTGAGGGGGGCAAGGGCGTCGTCAGCGCCAGCGTGCCCCATTGCGGTGCTTCCGGGTCGACCCCCGCCGAGTGCATGAACAGGCCCGCCAAGCCATCCGCCTCGCGATAGGTGTTGTAGTTGTCGCGCGCTTCGCCGCTCGCGCCATCAGCGCCGATGAAATTGTTCAGGCTGCCGCAAACCGCCGCTTCAACATCGCTATCGCCCTCGTTGCTCAGCAGGAAGCGCAGGACAGCCACCGGGATGCCGCTGTTGTCGCTGTCGGTCGGGATGAGCGGATTGAAAGCCTGTAACTCAGCGCTCAGCGGGATATCAGGATCGCTGAGCTTGACGCTGCCAAAAGGATAGGCAGCCGCGAAACTGCAATGACGAAAACGCGGCAGGCCGTGGTTGGGCACGACAGCGCCGCGCGCGCCTTCGTAGTCAGCTGGCGGGATGATGCCTTCCAGCGCGTGAGTTGTCTTGTTCCCGTCAGCGGATTTTGTGTACAGGGCGAAGAAAGTCTGCTGCAAGTCGAAGCCTTTGGCCGGCCGGTTGACGATCTCCCAATCGTGCAAGTTGCCGCGCCCGCCGAGGGAGACGACGCCCGTGCCGATGCCGCCCAGCGGCAGGCCGATCTGGCGCAGGCGCTCTTGATCGTAGGTTTTCAAAATCGGATAGCCGATATGGTTTGCTGCAGTCGAGTCAGTCATTTAGCATTCCTGTTAGAAAATCGTATGCGAGGCAAATCGCGTTCCGCGTTCGAGAATATGTCGTTGTCTCGACTTACATTTTTCCAGCCCCGGACCATCAGTTTAATGGCCATTTGAGGTCCACTTGATATACTTTACTTAAATAAAATGGCGGCGTCGCCGGTCATTTTTGGCTCAAGTTTATCGAATATAACCAATATAAACCTCAGCCTTTGAGTCCGGAGCGGGTGAGCGCCTCGATGATCCAGCGCTGCGCCACCAAAAATACAATCAGCACGGGCAGAATCGCCAAGCCCACCGCCGCCATCACCACCGAGGGATTGCCGGAATTCATGTAGCCCGTCAGCAGCGCGATGCCTTGCGGCAGCGTCATCTTCTCCCAGGACGTCAGGAAGATGAGAGCGGCGAAATAGCCGTTCCAGGTGGCGTTGAAAGTGATGATGCCCAAGGTAGCCAAACCCGGTCCCGCCAGCGGCAAGGCTATCTGCAAGAAGGAACGCAGGTGGCCGGCGCCATCGACGCGGGCGGCGTCAAATAGCTCCTGCGGCATCTGCTTGAAAAACTGCCGCATCAAGAATACGCCGAAGATGCTGATCAAACCGGGCAGGATCAAAGACGCGTGCGTATTGACCAACTTCAACTCCGCCATCATCAGGTAAATCGGGATGATGGTCACCTGGCCCGGCACCATCAAAGAGGCGAGCAGGAACATGAACAAGAAACCGCGACCGGGGAAACGCAGGCGCGCAAAGGCATAACCCGCCATCGAACAGGTGATCAGTTGCCCCAAGGTCGTCAAAGCGGAAATCTTGAGGCTGTTGAGGAAGAAAAGTTCGAAGGGCACATTCGATTCGAAGGGCGCCAGATAATTCTCCCAGCGCCAATCTGTCGGCAGCCACTGCGGCGGCAGCTTGTAACTATCGGCCAGGGGACGCAGCGACGTCGAGAACATCCACAGCAGGGGCAGCAAGACCAGCAAGGCGGCAAGCGTCAGCACGGCGTAGGAGAGGACGTCTTGCCACTTGAGCGGTTTTCTGGTTTGCCGAATCAACTGTCGTCCGGCGGAAAAGGGAGCTTTGGTTTGGGCAATCACGATACAAGAACCTTCGCTCGGCTATTCATAGTGGACCCAGCGGCGGCTCACCAGGAACTGAACCAGGGTCACCGCCATGATCACGAGGAATAATGTCCAGGAGATGGCGGCAGCGTAGCCGAAATCCAGCCGCTGAAAAGCCTGCTGATATATGTACATGACGACGCTGCGCGTGGCGTCGCCGGGACCGCCGTCGGTGAGCACGATAATCGTATCGAAGACTTGCAGCGCGCCGATCATAAAGATGACGAGGATGAAAAAGATAGATGGGCTGAGCAATGGAATCGTGATGCGAGAGAAGAGCTGCCGCTCATTGGCGCCGTCGAGCTGAGCCGCCTCGTAATACTCATGCGGGATGGATTGAAGGCCCGCCAGGAAGACCAACATGGCGAAGCCGGTATTCTTCCAGACATCCATGATGATGATTGCCGCCATCGCCCAAGCCGGATGACTCAGCCAAGGTATGGGGTCGATGCCAAGAAATGCCAGGTAGTAGTTGATGACGCCGGTATCTTGATGGTAGAGATATTGCCAAATGACGGCGATGTAGGTATGGGCGATCAAGATGGGGAAGAAGAAAGCCGAGCGATAGAAGTTGCGCATCAGGACCGGCATGCGCCGATTGAGGAAAACCGCCAGCAGCAAGCCAATCCCCGCATTAAAGAAGACGGCAAAGCCGGTGAAGACGATCGTATTGCTATAGGTTTTGCGCAGCCGACTGTCGCTGAGGAGCCTGGAATAATTGTCCAGCTCGACATAATAGGAATCGCCCAGGATGCTGTACTCGTAAAAGCTGATGCGCAGCGATTCCACCAGAGGATACAAAATGAAGATCGCGAAGCCGATGAAAGTGGGCAAAATGAAAAGGTAGCCCGCCAGAGCTTCGCTGCGCTTGGGTGACAACATGAGCCTATGTCTTCCTATGGTTCATGGCAAGGGAAGCCCGCAAGATCGCTCTTGCAGGCTTGTATTGTACTTTGCCACGAGGCAGCTTACGAAGACAGCCGCTCAGCCAGGCGATCCATGGCGCCGGTCAGTTCGATATGCGCGGCTTCCAAGCCTTGTTCCGGCGTGGCGATGTTGGCCATGATGTCGCCCATGTGCCGCATGAAGATCTCGGCCATTTCGGCGAAGTTGGCCGGCGATGGCACGGGCTTGATTTCGTCCAGGCTCTCCCAGAAGTAATTTGCATGATCCGGGAAGGCGAGGAACTGCTCGCTAAGGGCGGAGGAGCGCCGCGACGGGATGAAGGTGCCGAAGCGGATGGAATCCACATCAGTTTCGATGCTGGAGAATTCCTTGATCAATTCCAGCGACAGCGGCACATTCTGCGCGCTCTTCGTGATTGCCCAGCCGCCGGAACCAAAGACCGTCGTGCCGGATTCCTTACGCGGCCAGTGGACTACATCGACTTGCCGGAAGTCGTTGGCGATGTAATTGGCGAAGGTCCAACGCCCGAAGGCAGTCATGGCGGCGCGCTCAGATGTGAACAGACCAAGCATGTCGACGCCCTCAACCGATGGCGAAACGCCGTGTTCATGCACCAGGGAATGAATGAACTTCACCGATTCCAGCATCTTGGGGTCATCCAGGTTGGATTGCGTCCAGTCGTCATTCAAAACGCCGGTGCCGTTGGTGTGGAACCAGGGCTGCAAGCCGAAGAAGAAGAAGGGGATGACGTAACCGAAGACCTTGTCGCCGCCTTCGCCCGTGGTCAGCGTTAGAGCGGTTTCAAGGAAGTCGTCCCAGGTCCACATGGGATCGGGCGTGCCCAAGCCAGCCGCTTCAAACATGTCCGTGTTGTAATGGATAATCATGTTGTTCCATTCACGGGTGATGAAATAAGTGTTGCCATCCCGCCCGGCGAGGCCGGCTGCCAGCGCCGGGTGAGAGTCAGCCTCGACTTCCTGCAAAGCCTCTTCAGCGGCGATGAAGTCATCCAGCGGCAGCAAGGCGCCGGAAGCGATCAGTTCGTGCGCGCCTTCAATGGCGATGGCGATCACATCCGTCTGCAAACCGCTGCGGAGGCGCAAGAGGATGTTGGTGGTGAAACCGCCCCAGCCCTCAGTAGACGGAATGTACAGGTCTTCCACCGTGACGTTTGGATAGACCTCGTTGAAACGGGCGATCGCGTTGGCGAACACCTCTTGATGCTGGGCGCCGCCGAAGTTGTAGACGACAAGATGTTCGGTGATATCCGTCGGAGGCGCCTGCGCCAAGGCCGTGCCAAGCGGCATGCCATAGGCGGAGGCAAAGGCGGCGGCGCTGCCCATGCCGGTGTACCTCAAAAAGTCGCGACGTGAAATTCTCTTAGACATGATTGAATCTCCCTAACTCAAATTAATTGACCAGCATTTAGAGCATAAACCATTTACTAAAACAAGTCAAGAGATTAGCCTGCTATTTTAGTATAATTTACTCAATAACTTGAAATGTTTTAGTAAATCCAGTAAAATGATTTTGAAGAGGAATTGCGCATAGGCAAGCAGCTATATTTTAGTAAACTTATCGGATATTTAGTAAAATCCGCAAGATGGAGAACATGGCGCGACCTACCATTGCAGACGTTGCCAAGCTGGCCGGCGTTTCGCCGTCATCCGTATCAATGTACCTCAACAATCGTCCCGGCATCGGCGTGGAGACGCAAGTCAGAATCGCCGACGCCATTGATGAATTAGGCTACGTGCCGCGCGGCGGGGAAGCCAGGCGGAAATCCAAGGGCTTCATCGGCGTCCTGGTCGAAAAGCTGCCCAAGCTGCTGACTGGCGATATGTTCTACGCCGATGTGACGAGCGGCATACAGCGAGAGGCCGAGAGCCTCGGCTACAGCATCGCGGTCAGCGTGATCGATGAACCGGCCGAGGTTTTGCCGCGTCTGGTGGCGGAAGATTCGATTGAGGGTTTGCTGGCGCTGGGCGGGGGAGATATCACCGACCAACTGCTGCATCTCATCATCAAGAGCGGCATGCCCTTGGTCACGGTGGACAATCAGAGCGATCTGCAGCCGCTGAACAGCGTCGTTGTTGACAATTATCGCGGCGCCTACCTGGCGACCCGACATTTGATCGAACTGGGACATCGCCGCATCGCCGTCATCCGAGGACCGCGAAAATACAAGAGCCTGACCGAACGCTATCATGGCTACCTCAACGCCATGATTGATGCTGGCCTCGGCATTGATTTGGAGCTCGTTCAGCGCCCCCTTTCAAGCGGCCTGCCCAACAAGGGTTATCGGGAAATGAAAGCGCTGCTCGCGCTGGATGCGCCGCCGACAGCGGTCTTCGCGGTCAGTGATCGCACCGCTTTGGGCGCCATACCCGCGATCCAGGAAGCGGGGCTGGCTGTGCCGCGGGATATCAGCATCGTCGGCTTTGATGATATGCCGCCCAGCGTTTACCCGGCGCCGGCGCTGACGACGGTGACCAGCGAGCGGCTGGCCATGGGACATATCGCCATGCAGCGGCTGCATCAAATCATCAAGAACCCCCGCCACGCGCCTATCAATATCGTCATGCCCTGCCAACTCGTCATCCGCGATAGCAGCGCCCAGCCGCGTTGAAGCTGATTAAGGGCTTGCGCGCAGCAGGTCGCGTTCGCCGAGGGGCTGGACCGGCCGGGCGTTCGCCTCATAGATGGCGGTGAAAGCCGCTATTTGTTCAGTTGAGAGTTCAAGCGGCTTATCAAGCAGCAGCCAGCGCACCACCTCGCTGCAGGGCGGCGTCGTCAGCGAGCCCTGGTAGGTGTAGTAGCCCTGCGCCTCGGGCAGGAGGGTATCGAGGTCAATCGGCTCGCCCAGGGGAGCCGGATCGCCGACATCCGCCGGCAGGTGGTCGAAGACGGCGGCATAAGATTCATTCTCGCCGTCGCCTTCGCTGAGCAGAATGCCGACAACCGCGAGGCTCGCCGAGTTTCGGTCTTTGTGCACGAAGTGGATCTCCAGCGCCGCCGCCTCGCCGTCGATGGTGTGCTCGCTGGGCGCATGGAAGTGGAATTGCAGCAGATCGTAGGTGATGCCGTTGTAGACGATATGGCTGCCGGGATCAACATCCACCTGGATGGTATGCCCGTTGTTGAAGATCTTATTGGCGGTTTCGCCGTAGTGGAATTCGATAGCGACCAGGTCGACATCGACCGCGTCGCGGATGTCGATAGGCGATTGCGCCTTGCCTTCGCCGCAGAGGAGGTACTCGGGCGCGAGCGCGCTCCAGCGCTGCGGTCCCTGATCCCCGTCGTAGCCCCATTGGGTCTCGTCAGCAAAGACAATCATCAGCAATCCGCCCAGTGTGGCGACCAATGGCAAGGTCGCGAATATAACGATTGAGCGCGCGAGTTTCACAGTCTACTCCCATATTCCGCCAATTCAACGGGTTTATTGTAGACCATTCCCGCCGGAGTCCGCCAGCGGAAACCCTGCCGCAGGCGGCGGGCGCGATAAGAATTTTGCGCGGGTTTCGACTTGGGGCGCCTATCGTCTATAATGAGACGATGCAAGGACGCAGGCGTTCCCCGACGCCGGAGTATGATTCGAACTGAAGGAGTTTTCCATGGCTGAACAAGCATTCACCCCGCCAACCAGCGAATGGTATCACCCGCCCGCGGAGATCGTGCAGGGGGCCAACGTGCCGGATTATGACGCGGTCTACGACCTCGCGCGGCAGGATCCGGAAGCCTTCTGGGCGAAGCGCGCGGAAGAGCTCGAGTGGTATCAGAAGTGGGACAAGGTCCTGGATGACAGCAACAAACCCTTTTACAAGTGGTTCGTCGGCGGCAAGACCAATATGGTCCTCAACGCCCTCGA
Organism: Anaerolineae bacterium; assembly: GCA_022822545.1. GTDB lineage: Bacteria > Chloroflexota > Anaerolineae > Aggregatilineales > Phototrophicaceae > UBA6055. The sequence continues at coordinate 76,475 of JAJEBE010000027.1, read as the reverse complement.
CCGGCACGTGAAGACCTGGCGGCGCAACAAGCTGGCGATCATCTGGGAAGGCGAAAAGGGCGAGGTGGTCACCATGTCCTATTGGCGGCTCTGGCAAGAGACCAACAAGTTCGCCAATGTGCTGCGGAGCATGGGCGTGAAGAAAGGCGACCGCGTCACCATTTATATGGGCCGCGTGCCGGAGATCGCCATCGCCATGCTGGCTTGCGCCAAGATCGGCGCGCCCCACAGCGTCGTCTACGGCGGCTTCTCCGAGCAGGCCTTGGCCAGCCGCATCGAAGACGCCCAGAGCCGCGTGCTCATCACCTGCGATGGCGCCTGGCTGCGCGGCAAGATCGTCCCGCTGAAAGAGACAGTCGACGAGGCGGCGCAGCGTTCGCCCGTGGTGGAGACGATCATCGTCGTCAAACGCACCGGCCAGGACATCCACATGGAGCAAGGGCGGGATTACTGGTATCACGATCTGATGGCGCTGCCGATTGCTAGCCCAAAAGCCGAAACCGAGGTGATGGATGCGGAAGATCCGCTTTTCATCCTCTACACCAGCGGCACAACTGGCAAGCCCAAGGGCGTGCTTCATACGCATGGCGGCTACCAGGTCTACACCTCGACCACGCTGGCCTGGGCATTCGACCTCAAAGAAGACGACCGTTGGTGGTGCGCGGCTGACCCCGGCTGGATCACCGGCCACAGTTATATCGTCTACGCGCCGTTGATCCTGGGCGCGACCAGCATCATCTATGAAGGCGCGCCGACTTACCCCTACCCCGACCGCTGGTGGCAGATCGTGGCCAATTATGGCGTCACGATTCTGTACACGGCGCCGACGGCCATCCGCGGCTTGATGCGCTTCGGCGAGGCTTGGCCCGCCCGTCACGACTTGAGCAGCCTGCGCTTGCTGGGCTCGGTCGGCGAGCCGATCAACCCGGAAGCCTGGCGCTGGTATCACCGCGTCATCGGGGCGGAGCAGTGTCCCATCATCGACACCTGGTGGCAGACGGAGACCGGCGGCTTCATGATCACGCCGCTGCCATCGGTGGGCTTGAAGCCGGGCAGCGCCACCCGCCCCTTCCCCGGCATCGAGGTCGATATCGTTGACGACGACGGCGCGCCGGTGGCCACCAACGAAGACGGCAACCTGGTCATCAAGGGTCCCTGGCCCAGCATGATCCGCACGGTCTACGGCGATGACGAGCGCTTCATCAGCCAGTATTGGGAGAAGTATCAAGCGCAGGGCTGGTACCTGGCCGGTGATACGGCCCGGCGCGATGAAGACGGCTACCTCTGGGTCATCGGCCGCAATGACGATGTGCTGAAAGTGAGCGGCTACCGGCTGGGCACGGCGGAAGTCGAGTCGGGCCTGGTCAGCCACAGCGCGGTGGCGGAGTCCGCCGTGATCGGCGTGCCGGACGAATTGCGCGGCAACAAGATCTTCGCCTACTGCATTCTGGTCGAGGGCGTCGATGGATCGGAGGCGCTGGAGACGGAATTGAAGGCCCATGTGCGGCATGAGGTCGGTCCGATCGCGGTGCCGGCGGAGATCGAGTTTGTGGACAATTTGCCCAAGACACGCAGCGGCAAGATCATGCGGCGGGTGCTGAAGGCGAAGGCTCTCGGTCAGCCGTTGGGAGATTTGAGCACGCTGGAGGATTGATTCACCACAGAGGACACAGAGATAATGTAGGGGCGACTCTGTGAGTCGCCCGCCAGCACAGAGGAATTGCGTTATTCGCAGCTAGGATTGGAGGTGCGGGATGGAAACAATCACTGTCATCACCACGCAAGATGAAGATACCTACCTGTCGCACTGTCTTGAATACGACATCGCCAGCCAGGGAAGCACACGCAAGGAAGCCATCGATAATATAAAGGAAGCGGTTTCCCTCTTCCTGGAATACGCGTCGCCAACCGAGGTGCAAGCCCGGCTCGATAGACGCGGACGAATCGATAAGCTGAGTCTCAATCGTGCCTAGGCGACGCAGTCTGTCTGGTCGTGAGGTGTGTAGAATCCTCACCGTAAACGGATTTGAAGAAGTCCGGCAACGCGGCAGCCACATTGTGATGCGGAAGAAGATTCTCTAGATTTCTGGCGACAATACGACTGTAACGGTGATCGTGCCAAATCATAAGGAATTGAAGCGCGGCACCTTGGCTTCCATCATCCGTCAGTCGACCTTGCCACGCGAATTGTTCGAGTGAATCGGAACGCCTGCTACACAACTCCAGCCAACTGGCAGCATCCTGATCGGCGCGTCCCCTACACACATTTGCGTCATTTCTCCTATTCCGCGCTATAATCATCTGTAAGCGCGTCAGCAAAAGGCTCAGCCATGACCACCGCCCCGCCCGTGCTCGAAGTCCGCGGCATCACCAAACGCTTCCCCGGCGTGCTCGCCAACGACAACATCAACCTGACCTTGCGCAAGGGACAAGTCCTCGGCTTGCTGGGCGAAAACGGCGCCGGCAAATCCACACTGATGAATCTGATCTACGGGCTCTACAAACCGGACGAAGGCGAGATCTTCGTGGGCGGGCAGCCGGTGGAAATCTCCGGTTCCAAGGATGCTATCGAACACGGCATCGGCATGGTGCATCAGCATTTCCAACTGGTCGATGTCTTGACCGTCACCGAAAACGTCATGCTCGGCAACGAGAGCGTCAGCGGGCCCTTCCTGCGGCGGGACCGGGCGCGGCGAGAAATTCAAGAGTTATCCCGCGAATACGGCCTGGATGTCGATCCCGACGCTCTGATTTCCGACCTGCCGGTGGGCATTCAGCAGCGCGTGGAGATCATCAAAGCCCTTTACCGCCACGCCGATATCCTCATCCTCGATGAGCCGACCGCGGTCTTGACGCCGCAGGAGACGCGCGGCCTCTTCAAGATCATGCGCACCTTGCTGGACAAAGGCGTCAGCATCATCTTCATCAGCCACAAACTCAAAGAAATTCTGGAGATATGCGATGAGGTAGTGGTCCTGCGGCGGGGCGCGGTCGCCGGCCATGCCGACCCAAAAGAATCCACCGAGCAATCGCTGGCCTCGCTCATGGTCGGGCGCGATGTCATCCTCGAGGTAGAGAAGGCCGACGCCCAGCCCGGCGACGAAATCCTCAATATCGTAAATCTCACCGTGCACGATGACCGCGGCTTGCCAGCGGTGGAAGGCGTCAGCTTCAGCTTGCAGCGCGGCGAGATCCTCGGCATCGCCGGCGTACAGGGAAACGGCCAGACCGAGTTGGTCGAGGCGCTGACAGGGATGCGTCCGGTCGCAAGCGGACGCTTCTTCATTAAGGGGCAGGATATGACCAATGCCTCGCCGCGTAAAGTCACCGAGTGCGGCGTCGGACATGTGCCGGAAGACCGGCAGCGCGATGGCTTGGTGGCGAGCTTCAGCGTGATGCACAACCTCGTGCTCTGCACCTATTATCAAGATGCTTTTTCCAACTCGATTGTGGTGGACGACCGCGCCATCGCCGAAAACGCCCGCGAGTTGGTGGGCCAATACGATGTGCGCCCGCCAATCATCAACAATATCGCCGGCGAGCTTTCCGGCGGCAACCAGCAGAAGGTGATCGTGGCGCGGGAGTTCTCGCGCGATACCGAACTGCTCATCGCCTCCCAGCCGACCCGCGGGCTAGATGTGGGTTCAATCGAATTTATCCATAAGCAGATCATTCGCATGCGCGACGAAGGCGACGGCGTTCTGCTGGTCTCATCCGAATTGGACGAGGTATTGAGCTTGGCTGACCGCGTGGCGGTAATGTTCGAAGGCGAGATTATCGACATCTTGCCGATCGAAGAGGCCGATCGCGATACCGTCGGCTTGCGGATGGCGGGTGTGCGCGAGGCAGCGCAAGGCGGCGCGGCATGAGCGAGCAAAGGGAACGGAGGCAGCCGCGCGGCTTCATCGGTTTCTGGCTGCGCGTCTCGCCGCGTCTGGTGCCGGTCTTCGCCGTGATCACCGCTTTTCTGGTCGGCATCCCCCTAATCACAATCACGGTCAGCGACAACGCCCTGCAGCCGGATATCCAAGAAGGCCTGCGCGTCTCCTCAATGGCTTATGTGGCGCTGGTCGAATCCATCACCGGTTTGACGATCAACGAGGTCGCCGGCGTCGATGACTTCGGCGAGATGCGCGCCTACGCCGGCAGCAACAATATCACCACCCGGCGCAGCTTGTCGCGGCAAGCCCGCCCCTTTGAGCGAATCCTCGAAGTCGGCAAGGAAGAGACGCGGCTCTACGGCGAGTTCTTCGCCCGCTACGCCATCGACGAAGACTCGGCGGTCGCCATCAGCGAGCGGCTGGAGACCATCGCCGAGGTAGGCGCGGAGACCTTGCGCGGGCTTGAGCCCCTGCTCGCTGACCTGTCAGATCTGCGTCGGTCCGATGTCCGCGACCTGGCGGAAATCGTGCTGAACGCCGGGAACTTGAGCGGTGATGCGCTGACGCAAGCGAGCGCCCTCTATCCGGCTCTCGCGGAGATGTCGGCGACAGAGCTTGCCGAAGCCCGCGCCGGGCTGGCTTTGATCGACGAATACGGGCAGGTCTCCCTCCAGCGCAGCCACATAGCCCTGGCGCAATTGGACCGTCTCGGCATCGCGCCGGACGGCGAAGACGCCGACATGCTGGAAGCCATCGTCGCGGCCGACTTCGGCGATGTCGAAGAGGCGATTGAGACGCTGGCGACGTTGGACGCCCTGGGCATCGGCGACCCGGCGGCCCTGGGCGCGCAATTCCGCATCGTCGGCCGCATGTACGAATCGGAATACCTGACGGGCGCTTCGGTGAACGCCGCGCTGGATGATCAACTGGATGCGGCCCTGCAGCAGCATCTGGTCATTCGGCGGCCCGGCAATCGCGTCCTCAACGCCGATGACCTGGGCGATGTGACCTTCGGCATCTTAAAAAATGAACAAGATCTGGAAGTGCTCTTCTTGCGCCTGGGCAATCGGGTCTTGCTCTTTATCCCCTCAAATCTGGAGAAGACCATCGTCCGCGCCATTCCTTTTATCATCGCCGGTCTGGCGGTCGGGCTGGGCTTCAAAGCCGGCTTGTTCAACATCGGCGCGGAAGGGCAACTCTATGCCGGCGCGATCGCGGTGGCGGCGCTGGGCGCATTCGCCTCGCCGGCGACATCGCCCCTGATCTTGCTGCCGGCGGTGCTGCTCTTTGGCATATTAGGCGGCTTCCTTTGGGGCGCATTGCCCGGCGCGCTCAAGGCATACACCGGCGCCCACGAAGTCATCACGACCATCATGCTCAACTTCATCGCCATTCTCATCGTCGACTGGCTGATCAAATCGGTAGATCCGGTCATCATCGGCGATGTCAACGCCAGCGTGCCCAAGACACCCGTGATCCTGCCGGCCGCCATGCTGCCGACGATGGATACGATCGCGACGCCGCTCGCCCTGGTTCTGATGATGGTGGCGGTGGCCGTCGTCGCCTTTCTGCTCAATTACTTGCCCGAACGGCGCGATAATCCCCAAGCCGCGCGGCGCAGCGGCCTCATCTGGGCCGGCGTCATGGCGGCGCTGCAACTCTTCCTGGTCTTGATCGCCGTCGGCGACCAGTCAAAACTGCATTTCGGCTTCTGGCTGATGATCGCGGCGGTCTGGCTGACGGACTGGTTCCTGACGCGCACGACGCTCGGCTTCGAGCTGCGGACGGTCGGCGCGAACCAGAACGCGGCCAAATACGCCGGCATGAGCGTGCCGCGCAATATCGTGCTGGCGATGGCGCTCAGCGGCATGTTGGCCGGTCTGGCCGGCGCCATCGAGATCAGCGGCGTCGAACACGTCATGCACCCGCGCTTCTTCGCCGGCGTCGGCTTTGACGCCATCGCGGTCGCTTTGCTGGCCCGCAACAATCCCAAAGGCATGGTCTGGGCCGGCTTGCTCTGGGGCGGCTTGCTCAGTGGCGCGGCGCTGATGCAGATCCGCGCCGATATCTCCATCGACCTGGTCAAAATCGTGCAAGCGCTGATCATCATGTTCGTCGCGGCCGACCAGATCATTCGCTTCCTCTGGCGCGTGCCCAAGCGCAGCGCCGAAGAAGAAGGCGAACTCGTCTTCTCGACCGGCTGGGGAGGCTAGCCATGACCGCCGCGAGCAAGCCAAAGACGAGCCGCCCAAGCATCAGAGTCACGCGCAAACGCATCATCGCCCTCCTGCTTATCCTGCTCGGCCTTTTCATCTTCATCGAAGCCGGCCGCCTCGATAGCGAACTGATCACCACGCTGACCTTTGAATCGACCTCCCTGGGCGAAGAACCGACCGTGGGGGATATCCCCGTGCCGACCGCGCCCTACCTCATCGTCATCGGCCTGCTCTTCATCGTCAGCGGCGGCTTGAACCTTGCTGAATGGCGCGAACTGCGCCACCGGCGGATCAGCCTGGCGCTGCTGGCAGTCTGCGGCGCGCTATTCATCCCGACCGTCATCATCGCGGCGGCGGCCGGCAACGAGACCAATCTGACGACCATCATCGCCGAAAGCCTGCGCCTGGCCACCCCGCTGGCGATCGGCGCTTTCGCCGGCATCTGGTGCGAGCGGGCCGGCGTGGTCAATATCGCCATCGAAGGCATGATGCTATTCGCCGCCTGTTTCGGCTTCACGACGCTCTTCTTCCTGCGCGCCACGCCCCTGCCCCTGGAGACGGCGCAACTGCTGGCAGTTATCATCGCCGTGCTGGCCGGCGGTTTGATCGCCCTGCTGCACGGCTGGCTCTCGATCACCTTCCGCACCGACCAGATCGTCAGCGGCACCGTCATCAATATTCTGGCGGTGGGCGTGACCAGCTTCGTCCGCCGCGAATACCTGCTCTCCACCGAAGCGGGCGCGGCCAAGCTGGGCAATATCGCCATCCCTATCCTGAGCGACCTGCCCGTCATCGGCGAAGCGATCTTCACCAATCAGCCCATCTTCTTCATGATGTTTGTCATGCTCGCCTTCACCCATATCGTCATGTTCTACACCCGCTGGGGCTTGCGGACGCGGGCGGTCGGCGAGCACCCCCACGCCGCCGATACGCTTGGCGTCAACGTCAATCGCACGCGCTGGACCAACGTCTTCATCAGCGGCATGATCGCTGGCTTGGCCGGCGCCTGGTTCTCGCTGGAAGCGACCGGCAGCTTTAACGATGGCATGACGCGCGGCGCCGGTTTTATCGCGCTGGCGGCGATGATCTTCGGCAAGTGGACGCCCATCGGCGCTTTCGGCGCGGCCCTGCTCTTCGGCTTCTCCGATTCCCTGGGCATCCGCCTGCAGATGGTCGGCGTCGGCTTCCCGGTGCAATTCTTGCAGATGGTGCCCTACGCCGTGACGCTGGTGGTCCTGGCCGGTTTCATCGGCCGAGCCTCGCCGCCCAAAGCGGTCGGCCAGCCTTATGTGAAGGAGTGAGCTTAATCGCCAACCCCCTGGTTCAGCCATCCACTAATGTAGGGGCGAGCCTTGGGCCGCCCGTTACATCGCCATTTTGCATTCGGGCGACTCAAGAGTCGTCCCTACACCATCCTACTTGAATGTTGCGCTACTTTCTTGGAGTTACTTCTCTGTGCCCGCGCTGCTCTCGGTGGCAAAAACTTATACGTGAACATTTAGTCGCCCATGCTCGCCCCATCTATGCTATCCTGTCCACAAAGCGCCGACGTAACAATCTCATATCGCCCAGCCGAAGCCTCCCCACCCACACCCCCGCTCAAAAAGCTTACTATATCAATACTGTGTCGATACATGGTGCCAAAGTTTAAGGTTTTTCAGCGTTTTTCAGGGGATCTTTGGCGTATATAGCGACACTATCCCGCTAACGGATACAACCGGGCCAGTCCGTTGAAAATCATGCCGCGAAATAGTAAAGTAAGGGTGTCAACTTCACTTCGCAAAATGTCTCTCTAGGAGAAAATCAAATGAAGAAGCTCATTGTCTTATTGAGCCTGATCGCGCTGCTGAGCCTTGCGCCTTTGGCGGCGGCGCAGGACGGCGTGGAGACCTTGTGCCTCGTGACCGACCTTGGCCGCGTCAACGACGGCACCTTCAACCAGTTCGCGCATGAAGGCGCGCTGGAAGCGGCTGACGAATACGATCTGGAATACAAGTGGATCGAGACGCAAGCCGAGACTGACTACGACGCCAACATCCAGACTTGTATCGATGAAGGTTTTGAAGTTATCGTGACGGTCGGTTTCTTGATCGCGGACAGCACCTACGCCGCCGCCGAAGCCAATCCGGATGTCTACTTCCTCGGCGTCGACCAATTCGTCATGGGCGGACCGACCAACTACGTCGGCATACAATTCCGCGAAGATCAATCGGGCTTCCTGGCGGGCGTCCTGGCGGCGCAAGTGGCGGATTCCATCGGCTCGGATACCATCGCCGGCGTCTACGGCATCGATATCCCGCCAGTCAAGAAATTCCGCAACGGCTTCGAGCAAGGCGCGCGTTACATCAACGCCGATATGAACCTGCTCGGCGTTTACATCGATAACTTCCTCGCGCCCGACCGCGGCGCATCGGCGGCCGAACAATTCATCGGCGAAGGCGCTTCGGTTATCTTCGGCGCTGGCGGGCCCACCGGCACCGGCGGCATCCTGGCGGCGGCGCAGGGTGGCGTCTTCGTCATCGGCGTCGACCAGGACGAATGGATCACCAGCTTCGGCAGCGGCGAAACACCCGGCAGCGAATACATCATCTCCAGCGCGATCAAGCGCGTCGACCAAGGCGTCTACGATATGGTCGCGGCCCTGGCCGAAGGCATGATGGGCGATTTCCCGGGCGGCGGCGTCTACCTGATGGATGTGGCGCTGAACGGCGTCGGCCTGGCGGAAAAGCACGAAGCCGATATCGACGATGCCTTCTTTGAGACGGCCGCTGCGGTCGCCGAACAGATGGTTTCTGGCGAAGTCAACACCGGCGTCGACCCGGTCTCGGGCGATCTGGCGATGGAAGACATGATGGAAGACCAGGCGGCCGACATGATGATGGGCGTCGAGACCGTCTGCCTCGTCACCGACCTGGGCCGCGTCAATGACGGCACCTTCAACCAATCGGCGCATGAAGGCGCGGAGGCGGCCGCTGACGAATACGACCTGGAGTATGATTTCATCGAGACCCAAGCCGAGACCGACTACGAAGCCAATATCCAGACCTGTGTTGACGAGGGCTACGAAGCCATCATCACCGTCGGCTTCCTGATCGCGGACGCCACCTACGCCGCCGCCGAAGCCCACCCGGATGTCTACTTCCTCGGCGTCGATCAGTTCGTAGTGGATGGACCGAGCAACTACGTCGGCATCCAATTCCGCGAAGATCAGTCCGGCTTCATGACCGGCGTGCTGGCGGCTTTTGTGGCCGAATGGCAAGGCTCGAACATGATCGCCGGCGTCTATGGCATTGATATCCCGCCGGTCAAGCGCTTCCGCAACGGCTACGAGCAGGGCGCCATGTATGTGAATCCTGACCTCACGATCCTCGGCGTCTACATCGACAGCTTCGTCGCCCCCGATCGCGGCGCGTCAGCTGCGCTGCAATTCATCGGCGAGGGCGCCACCGTGCTCTTCGGCGGCGGCGGCCCCACCGGCACCGGCGCCATCCTGGCCGGCGCGCAAGAAGGCGTCTACGTCATCGGCGTCGACAAGGACGAATGGATCACGAGCTTCGGCGCGGGCGAGACGCCCGGTTCCGAGTTCATCATTTCCAGCGCCATGAAGCGCGTCGATCAAGGCGTCTACGACATGGTCACCATGCTGGCCGAAGGCGACTTGAGCGACTTCCCCGGCGGCAACGTCTTCTTGATGGACGCGGCGATGAACGGCGTCGGCCTGGCGCCGCCGCATGAAGCCGACATCCCCGATTCGGTCTGGGACAAGGCGGACAAGGTGAACGCCGAGTTGATCGCCGGCAACATCGAGACAGGCGTGAACCTGGTCACAGGTGACCTGCTGGAGTAGTCCTATCTCACAGTAGATTGTAGGGGGAGCCGGTGGCTCGCCCGGCGATGCCAATCCTGGTCGCCAATGCAGCAGCCTCATCAGAAGATGGGGCTGTTTTACCTTCCGCGCAAATCCTGCGTGGAAAAGCCGCAATGCTCGAGCCAGCGCAGGAGCATCTCGGCGCCGAAGCGCTCATGCGGCTGAGGTAGCGAGACGCCGCAGATCTTTGTCGGCAGGCTCTCGTATAACGCTTTTGTGCCTTCGTCCCGCTCGAAAGACACAACGAAGGCCTTCTTGCGGTAAACAATATCCCTCGGCAGATGGCGCAATGCGAGCTTTTGAATGAGGTGCTTCTCCAATATCGGCAGCTTCTTGTCGTCGAGAGCCAGTCGCCGGGCTAGCGGCAGCCCCATGGCAAACTCCACGACATCCATATTGTGGTAGGGGCTGACGACATCTTGTCCCTGCACGAAGGATGGCTGCGAGTAGACTTCGCTGTCGTGCGGCGTTTGCGCGATATACATGCCGATCGCGGTAATTTCATGCAGCTTGGTAAAATGCGCTGGCATCTTGGGCAAAACAAGCGCGGCAAGATTGCCCTGATAGTTGCGCGCCAGATGAACGTAATCCTCGCCGGCCGAATGATGCGTCAAAGCCGGATGTAAACGACGTCGAAGAGGTATCGGCAGTAGATTCAGCAAATAACTCAAATACTGCCCACGCATGGCAGCCATGACTGTATCGGAATTCTGCCCGAAGAAGAGTTGCCTTTGATCGCCGACCGATGTTTTCTCCCGCAGCTTGATGACGCCGAGCGCTGTTGATGTGCCGTGTGGGATGCCGTAGCGGGCTGGCAAGGCAGTCATGGCCGATTCGTAATCATCCGTCTCCAGGTAATGAATCTCATGGCGGTCAACGCCGATTAGCTCCGCGTTTCTCTTGGCATATATAACATCGGAACTGCTTTCGCCCCAGGGACCGGACGTGTAAGCGTGTATTTTCACGCCAAGTCTTTTGAGGATAACCCCGATCATCGCCGAATCGATGCCGCCGCTGAGATACAGCCCAACCTCATCGCTTTGCAGACATCCCTCGATTGCCCGCGTCATCAGAGTCTCGAACTCATCGACCAGTTCCCGCCATGATCGCCGCCAGGAGATCTCGCGCGGTTGCAGAGAATAAGCATACACTGTCTTGATGCTGCGGCGCGCGGGCTCAATCTCGATGACGGTGGCGGGCGGGACGATGTGAATCTCGTCGAAGAGCGGCAGCAGGCGGGGACTGCCAAGCTTGACCAGCGCAAGAACCCCCGCTGTGTTTAAGCTGTCATTTGGCTGGACCAGGTCGCTCAAACGATTGGAGAATTTGACGCCGTCATCAGTGAAGCGGAAGTACAAAGGCGCGATGCCAAGATGATCGCGAAAGGCCTGTATTTTGTCGCCAACCCTGAGAGCGGCGGCGAAATTGGAATCGCGGCGTCGGCGGCTGTAAAGCGCCGCGTAATCGCTGTCGGCGACATCATCAAGGTTGATGTTGTGGGCGTAGAGCAATCGCGGCAACTTCGCCTCTACTGCGCTGGACAGCTTACTCAAATCGCCCCATCCGTATACACATCATCCACCAAGCGCAGAATGCCCAGCGGATTGGCATCCTGCAGCGCCGCGGGCAGCAGCGCCTCCGGCACATTCTGGAAGGCGATCGGGCGCATGAAACGGTAAATCGCGTTCATGCCGACGGAGGTCGTGCCCGGCGCAGTCGTCGCCGGGTAGGGTCCGCCGTGCTGCATGGCATGCACGACGGCGACGCCGGTGGGGAAGCCGTTCCAAATCACCCGCCCGGCTTTCTCGCGCAGTTGATGCAGCAAGTCGCCGATGCTGTCCAGTTCGGTTTCTTCGGCGTGTACCGTGCTGGTCAGGTTGCCCTCGAGCGCGTCAACCGCCGCGCCCAGGTCGTCCATGTCCTGGCAGAGCACGAAGAGCGTGACCGGACCAAAATGCTCGACTTGCAGGCGATCATCAGCGCGGATGGCGGCAGCGGTCGTCTGCATGACGGTGTTGCGGTAGCAGAAGTACTCGCTCTCGCTAATCGCCTCACCGCCTGTCAGCACTTCGATCTGCGGGCGCGTCGCCGTTCCGCTGACCGCGCTTTGCAGGCCCGCCGCAATCGCTTCGTTGAGCAGGACGCCCGCCGGCGCCGCTTCCATCTTCTGCGTGACCGCGCTGATGAAGTCCCGCGATGCGCCGCTGTCTTCCAGCAAGATCAAACCGGGATTGGTGCAGAACTGGCCCGTGCCCATCGTGACTGAGCCGACCAGACCTTCGGCGATTTCTTCAGCGCGCGCGGCGAGAGCGGCTTGGGTGATGACCACCGGGTTGACGCTGCCCATCTCGGCGTAAACGGGGATGGGACGCGGACGGCGCGAGGCGGCGTCGTAGATGGCGCGGCCCCCGCGCAAGCTGCCGGTGAAGCCAACCGCTTCAATGCCATCGTTCTCGACCAGCCACTGACCAACATTGATCCCATTGCCTTGCAGCAGCGAGAAAGTCCCAGCCGGGAAACCTTGCGCGGCGACCGCGGCGTTCAGCGCAACCGCGAAAAGCTCGGATGTGGCGGGATGTCCGGGATGCGCCTTGACCGCGACCGGGCAACCGGCCGCCAGGGCCGATGCCGTATCTCCGCCCGCCACGGCAAAGGCGAAGGGGAAATTGCTGGCGGCGAAGACAGCCACCGGTCCCAGCGGAAATTGCATCTGCTTGATCGCCGGCTGGCCCGGCCCCTCGGTATTGATGATGGGGCGCAGGTAGCTGCCCTCGCGCAGCAAGTTCGCGAAGGCGCGGATCTGCCCGGTCGTCCGCGCCCGCTCGCCGGTCAAACGCGGCAAGCCCAGGCCGGTCTCGCTATCGGCAGTATGCAGCAGGTCATCGCCGAGCGCTTCGATCTGCTCCGCCACTTCATCCAGGAAGCCCGCGATCTTGCTGGACGGATAGTGGCGGATTTCCCCGAAGGCGGCGACAGCGGCGGCGACGGCGCGGTCGACTTCGGCGCGCGTCGCATTATGGAAAGGCAGGCTGCCAGATGCCTTGCTGCGCGGGTCGACGCTGAAAAATACGTCCGAGCCCTCGGCCGATAACTCGCTGGCGATGTAGTTTTGTCCCGTCAGTGGCATGGTTGGTCTCCTATATATTTAGGCGAGCCATCGGATCGCCCCTATAATTGTCAGGTCATGGCAACGCGCAGGTCGAGCGCGTCAACTATCGCAAAGAAAGCCGGCAAGGCAGTTTCGTCGAAGCTCACGGTCGGCTGTCGCACATAAGCGCTGCCGATGTAACCATAGCGCTTCATCAACTGCTTGCGCAGGTGCAGCGAATGCTCGTGCCCCGAGCCGGACACCGCTTTCACCAGGTCATTGCCGCCGCTGATGATGCCCTCGACCGCCGCCTCATCGCCGCGCCGCCAGGCCGCCCAGGCGTCGAGGAAGATCTCGTTGAAGCCGACGCCGGGGATCAAGCCGCCCGCGCCACTGCGCAGTTCCTCAAGGGCAGTGATGCCGCCGCCGCCGCCGAACATGCGCTTGTCGCCGCTCAGCATCGGCGCCAATGCCCGCATCTTCTGCGCCGAGCCGGGCCCTTCGATCTTGTAGTATTTCACATTCGGCGCGCGGTCCGCGATTTCGGCGAGCGCTTCCGCCGGCAATTCGGTATGGCGGTACATCGGGATATGCGGCGCTTGCTGAATCATGATCGGCACGTCGCTGGCATCCCCCAGCGCCACGTAGAATTCCACGAAAGACCTTGTGCCGTTGTCCATCGTCGCCGGCGGCAGAGCCATCAGCGCGGCCGGATGAAAGCGGGCCAACTCCCGCGCTTGCTTGATGGCGGATTCAAGGCTGTTCGGCGCGATGCCGATGATCAAGGGTCGGACCTTCGCCATTTCGCTCGCGATAATCTCGACATTCTCCAACCGTTCGGCGTCGCCCATTTTATAAGCTTCGCTGGCGAAACCGTTGATGCCGATGGCCTGAACGCCGCCATCAAGCTCGAAGCGCAGAATCTTCCGCAGGCCGTCGGCGTCAATATCGCCATTCTCCTTGAACGGGGTGAACAATATCGGGGCGATGCCCTCTAACATGCTGCGCTCCTTCGGCTTAAGCAGGGGAACGATAGCGCCTGTTTGACAGCGCAGCGACTATCATATATGTTTAGCGGGTTGGCTGCAACGCGGGTCTCGGTTCGCGAGTGAAGACGGGCGGCATGGGAGGGGCGGATGCGATTATACATCACGGGCGGCACGGGACTGGTCGGCGGCAATATCATCCGGCTGGCGCGGGAGCGAGGCGACATCGAGATCATCGCCGCGCAATACGGGCCGCCGCCCGAATGGGAGGTCGACTACCAACTGGACCCGCTGGACATGGCCGATACCGATGCCGTGCGCGTGTCCATAGGCCGCTACCAGCCCGATGTCGTGATTCACTGCGCCGCCATCCTCGATCATCCCTATATGGATGCCAATCGCGCCGCGGCCTGGCAGGCGACGGTCGCGGGCAACCTCGCTTTCGCCCAAGCCTGCGCTGAAGTCGGCGCGCGTTATGTCTTCGTCTCCTCCGATTGGGTCTTCGACGGGCGGCAGCCGCTGGTGGATGAAGACTCGCCGCCCATGCCCGTGCTCTACTATGGCTTCATGAAAGCGGTCTGCGAGCGCGACATCATGGGCGTAGCGGGCCTGAGCTATGGCATCGGGCGCCTGGCCGGCATTTATGGCATCAACTACAGCAGTCCATCGCTCCTGCGCAAGAAAAACGATGTCGGCTTCGACCTGGGCAATTATGTGGTGGACCAGCTATCGCGGGGTCTGATCGCCGAAATCTGGACCGGACCCAAGGTCAACGATATAGCGCATCCCACCCTGGCCTCCGACGGCGCGGAGATGCTGCTGCGCCTGGCCGAGCACGACGAAAACGGCATCTTTCATTGCTGGGGCAGCGAGCCGGTGGGCCGCCTGCAATTCGCTTACCACTTCGCCGATACCTTTCAAGTCGACCGGACGCTGATTGTACCCGTGGCGACCGACCCGGTTGTGCTGGATCGTTACCGGCACATTCGCATCCCCTTCCGCATCGTCAGCAGCAACGAAAAGACCTGCCGGGCTTTGGGCCGCCGGACTTATAATGTCCGGGACGGACTGCGCGATTTCAAAGCGCAGTGGGATGCCTTTCACGATAGCGCAAACTAAAGAGAGCCGAATCAATCACGAAGGAAACCGAGCATGAAAGCACTGACATTGACGGCGGATTGGGCGCCAAAGCCCGGCTACGACTTGACCGAGCAAGAACGGGAAAAGCGCCGTCCGCGCAACGCCAACATGACCTGGAAAGCGCCGCGCATCGAGCTTGGCGATGTGCCCGATCCCGAACTGAAGCCCGATCAAGCCATGCTGGCCGTGGCCGCCGTCGGCATCTGCGGCTCGGATATGCACATGTACGAAGCCGGCGCCGATGGCTACATGGTTTATCCGGGCCTGGTGCACACGCCGAATATCATCGGCCATGAGTACGCCGGCCGCATCGTCGAGGTCGGCTCGGAAGTGAAAGGCGTAAATGTCGGCGATCTGGTCGCGGTCGAGGAGATTCAATGGTGCGGCGAATGCACCGCCTGCCGCCGCGGCTTCGTCAATCACTGCCTGGACATTGAAGAGACAGGTTTCACCATCCCCGGCGCGATGGCGCAATACCTGCCCGTGCGCGCGAAGTATTGCTGGAAGCTGGACGAGATCGCCGAGCAATACGGCGAAGAAGAGGCGTTGGTCATGGGCGCGATGGTCGAGCCGACCGGCGTCTCCTATCAAGGCTTATTCAACCGCCTGCACAACTGGCAGCCGGGCAACAATGTCGCCATCTTCGGCGCCGGTCCTATCGGCCTGGCGGCGGAAGCGTTGGTCATCGCCGCTGGCGCCGGGCGCGTCCTCGTCTTTGATCCCTCGGCCAGCCGGCGCGAGATCGCCATGAATATGGGCGCCTCAGCCGCGCTCGATCCCATCGGCATTGATCTGGACGCCGCCATCATGGAGCATACGCTCGGGCGCGGCGTCGACTACGTCGTGGAATGCGCCGGCTTCGCCGATCAGACCATCGAGCCGCTCGACCGCTGCCTGGCGGTGAACGCTTCCATCATTGATATCGGCATGGGCGGCGATAACCCGACAGTACCGATCGTCGCCTACAAGCGCATGGGGGTGCAGTATGCCGGTTCGCTCGGGCACGCCGGCGGACCCTTCCAGCAGGTGATCCGCATGATGGCGGCGGGCAGGATCGACATGCGCAAGATGGTCAGCGCGCGCCTGCCGCTGGATGATGCGGTGGCCGCCTTCAAACGCCTGGAAAGCCGCGAAGACGCCAAGATCATCTTGCAGCCGAATTAGGAATTAACCGCCGAGGATACAGAATAGAGCGCAGGAAACTGAAAGCGAAGCGCGAATGGGTGACGGCATACTGATACTGGGCGGAGTGGCCTTCTGGCTGCTGGCTGTTTTATGCGCCTTCCGGCGGGATATCGTCTGGCGGCTGTACTCAATGGAGCCGCGCTGGCGCAAGGACAATCCTGAGCGCACCGAAGCCTGGGACGCCAAGACGCAGCGTTCGGCGCTGGTCTTCGCCTTGCTGGGGATCGCCTTCGTGGCGCTGGGTTTGCTGATTTAGCGAACCGGTCCCGCTTGCGCCTTCCGATTCACGCGGACCGAGAACGCGCGGCGCCCCATTTGCGATAGCCAAAGAACTCCAGATCCTCACGTTGAGATATGGTGTCATTTGCCCCAGCCGATCCGCCAAGACGGAGATAGGCAAAGATATCCAGAAAGGAAAAGGGCGCCGCCATACGATATACGAAGTCTCGTTCAAGCGGGCGACTGTGTGAAATCTGCGCTTTCTTTGTCATTAGAGAATCCTTTTTGTCGTTCATAGCGTAGAACACGGCAAAAAGGTCTCCGTAGCGCGGAAGAGCGTCAGATCTACATAAGAAAAACGGGCGCCAGGCGCCAGCGCGGTCTATCGCATAACGCGCAACTCAGCCAGCAACTTCCCCCAAATTGTGATACAGGCGCGCCGCCGCCTCCAGCGAAGTGAAGAAGGTGTCGATCTCCAGGTATTCGTTCGGCGAGTGGATGCCCTCGCCATGGCCAAAGGCGAAAGCCGTAATCGGCAAGCCGATCAGCCGGTTGAAGACGCCGAGGATGGGAATCGAGCCGCCCGTCCGCACAAGCTGCGCCCGCAGCCCCACCGTCTCTTCAATCGCCGATTGCACCGCCTCCAGCCAAGGTCCCTCCGTCTCGAGCTGGAAGTACCAAGCGTTTTCGCCAATCTTGCATTCTACTTGAACGGTATCGGTGGCGAAGCTTTCTACGTAATCCTTGAGCGTCCGAGAGATGGCGCGGGGATCTTGATCCGGCGCCAGCCGCATGGTGATTTTGAAGCCGGCTTCGGCCGGGATTATCGTTTTGATGCCGGGTCCCTGGTAACCGCCCCACATGCCGACGATATCAAGCGTAGGGTAAACAGTAGCGCGCTCGGAAGCAGGCGCGATCGATTCTCCCCAAAAGCAGTCGACACCGGCGCCTTCCAACAGTGAGTCCGCCTGGAACCCCGCTTCAATGCGATCCTTTTCGGCCGGCGCAGCTTCCATCACATCATCGTAATAGCCCGGCAGTTGAATCCGTCCCGCCGCGTCATGGAAGGAGCCAATGATCGCTCCGGCGACATGAAGCGGGTTCTGCACCAGACCGCCGTAGAGACCGGAGTGGATATCGGCTGCCGGCCCGCTGACTCGAACCTGGGCAGTGACCATGCCGCGCCCGCCGTAATAGAGTTTCGGATCAGCCGGCGCGAAGTCGCCATCGCAATTCAGCAGGACATCCGCGCGCAGCCGTTCTTTGTTCGCCTCGACGAAGGCTTCAATGCTGGGCGAGCCGGATTCCTCTTCGCCTTCAAACATGATCTTGATATTGACGGGCAAGGTCCCGTTGGCGCGCAGCAGCGCCTCGAATGTCTTGAGATTGCCCCAGACGCCGGCTTTATTGTCGCTGGCGCCGCGGGCAAAGATCTTGCCGTCGCGGATGACAGCCTCGAAGGGTTCCGAATTCCAAAGCGGCAGGGGATCAACCGGCTGCACATCGTAGTGGGCGTAGACGAGGATGGTGGGCTTATCGGCGCCGGCCTTCAGCCACTCGCCGTAGACCACCGGCAAGCCTTCCGTGGCGATGGCTTCGCAGTTTTCAAAGCCCATCGCAGCCAACTGGCTCACGATCCAGTCGGCGCAGGCGCATACATCATCGGCGTAGGCCGGGTCGGCGCTGATGGAAGGGAAGCGCAGCAGCGCCTTGTAATCCTCCATCATCCGGTCCCGCGTCTCCTGCATGTAATCGATTGCGCTCTGGATTGTGTCGGTCATGCTTTCGCCTCCGCCTTATGTGTTGGTCTTGCCCATCATCTTAACGCAATGCCGTCAGTTTTTCCGCCACGAAGATATCCGGGAGTGGCGGATTTCAAGGATAGAGGACATATCCCGAATTCCAGGCTGGGGGAATTCACCACAGAGACACTGAGGGCACAGAGGTTTTCGGATGGCAAGGTCGAAGTTGTCATATCAATGGCATTCGCCACTTTCGTCGCTATTGGCGTTATGGGAGTCTTTACGGGCGGCGTTGGGATTTGTTGGCGGATGAATGGAGGGGTCGGGAGTAAACGCGAGGATATCAGATTGTTGATGTGTGTTAGGGCTATATATGACATTGTCCGTTTGTCGGACAAAGAAAAACTTTTTTCGGACAAAGTCGCATTTTGCGCCAGCGGCGACGGATACGCTGACCCTGCAAGCGGGCAGAAGGCGTTGAAGTCGTCATGGATATTGAGGAGGTCCATGGCGCGGCGTTTTTCACGGTCTGAGAAGTTTCCGGTATTAGGCATGGCGGCCCTCAGTTGGTTGGGATTGGAGCTATTATAGCACAGGTGTTCTGAAATGGAAGGGCTGAATGCGGCAATTTTGAGGCGCGGCGAAAATCGTGGGCATGCCGCTCGTTTCCCCCGCCCGGGCGGATAACAGCCAAGTAACATTTCGGATAGAAATACAAATTAAGCTAGAATACAGAGCATTAAGCGCTGGGGGAACTGGCAGGCGGATATGTCCAAGAAACGCAAGATCCTGGTGGTCGATGATGAGCGGACTATACGCGAAGTCGTGCGCCGTTATCTGGAACTGGAAGGCTTCCAAGTCACTGAAGCCGAGACTGGACCGCAGGCCCTCTCCATTCTGCAGGAGGGTCCACCCGATCTGATCGTCCTGGATATCATGCTGCCGGGGGTTGACGGTTTCTCCATCACGCGGCGCTTGAGGGGCGCATCGGAGCACAATCCCTTGCGCGCCGATGGCGATATCCCGATCATCCTGCTGACCGCGCGCAGCAACGAAGTCGATCGCGTGGCCGGCCTGGAGCTCGGCGCCGATGATTATGTGACCAAACCATTCAGTCCGCGCGAGTTGGTGGCGCGGGTGAAGACGGTCCTGCGGCGCGCGTCCCCGCCGGAAAACGAAAGCGAGCAACCGCTGGAATACGCCGGCCTGTTGGTCGATCCGCGCAGCCGCTCAGTCAGCGTCAACGGCAAAGCGGTCTCGTTGACAGCCAAGGAATTTGACCTGCTCTGGTTCCTCCTGCGGCATCCGCGGCAGGTCTTCAAGCGGGAGCAATTGCTCAACAACGTTTGGGGCTACGAATTCTACGGCGATGAGAGCACCGTGACCGTGCATGTGCGGCGCCTGCGGGAAAAGCTTGAGCCGAACCCGAGCAAGCCGATCTATGTGCAGACGGTCTGGGGCGTCGGCTACAAATTCGAAGCGCCGGCCGAAAATTAGAGAGAGCAAGTATTATGGCGCGCGTCTACCAGCAGCTATCGCGGAATCCCGTCCTGATATTCCTGGTGGTGCTGGTGATCCCTATCGCCGGCACCCTCTTCAGCGAATTGATCATGTTCGATTTGCCCGGCAGCGAGGTGCAGCAGTTGGTCGCCTTCATGACCATGACCGGCGTCATGACATCCCTGCTGTCCTTCACGTTTTACCGCCTGGGCATCCTCGAGTGGTTTCGCAGTTTGCGCTGGGCAGTCTGGATGGTCATCGCCTTGCTGGTGCTGATGATCTTCCTGAATGTCTGGGTGATCGCCCGCTTCACTTTCATCGAAAATCACTACCTCAGCCTCACCTCGGTCTTATTGGTCTTCGCCGGCTTATCGGCGCTGACCATCGGCTTCTTCGCCTCCAAGACTATGACCGACCGCCTGAGCAAATTGCATGAGGCCACCCAATCCCTCGCCCGCCGCGATTTCACCGTCCGCCTCAAAATCTCCGGCAATGACGAGATCGCCCAACTGGCTGATACCTTCAATAACATGGCGGGCAACCTGCAAGAGGTCGAAGAGCAGAAGCGTCAACTGGAGCAGACCCGCCGCGATCTGACCGCCTGGGTCTCTCATGACCTGCGCACCCCGCTGACGTCATTGCGAGTCATGATCGAGGCGATCCTCGATGGCGTCGTCGATGATGAGGAGACGGTGGGACGCTATCTCGATAACAGCCGCGCCGAAATCGAGCATCTCAGTCGCTTGATCGACGACCTATTCGAGCTGGCGCAACTGGATGTGGGGCATCTCAAGCTGGACTTGCAGCAAGCGTCAATTCGCGATTTGATCTCCGATACGCTCGGCAGCATGGAAGCGAAGGCGAAGCAACATGGCGTCACGCTGGTCGGCGAGGTCGCCGACGATGTCGATATGATCACCATGGCGCCGGACAAAATCCAGCGCGTCTTGACCAACCTGGTGGATAACGCCATCAAATATGCCGATACCGGCGTCACTGTGACCTTAAGCGCCTGGCGGGGCGAGGGCGAAGTCCGCATCGAGATCCACAACAGCGGTTCCTTCATCTCGGAAGATGTCTTGCCGCGTCTCTTCGAGAGCTTCTACCGCGGCGAGGGATCGCGCGCTCGCGATGACGATGGCGCGCGCGGCACCGGCCTGGGCCTGGCGATCGCCCGCGGTTTCATCGAAGCGCATGGCGGCAACATCTGGGCGGACAGCGTCAAATCACACGGGACGACCTTCAGTTTCACCCTGCCGCAATAAGCGTTTCTGCCACCGAGTTCACAGAGTTAATTTGAGGGCACAGAGAAGTTTACTGTGTTTGCGTTTATGTTATGTCGAATGGCGCGGGGGCGGCTCGGGCTCGCCGCTCGTACATTGTCGTAATTCTACGGGGCACAGGGCGCATAATGATTTTGATGCGATTGCCTTGGCAATGACCGCTGAACAATCGCGTCGCAAGCGCTATAATCCCAGCCATTGTTCCGGCATAGCCACAAGAGGGAAGAAACAATGGATTTGGGATTGAAAGACAAAGTCGCCTTGGTGGCGGCCTCAAGCAAAGGTTTGGGTTATGGCGTCGCCAAAGCGCTCGCCGCCGAAGGCGCCAAGGTCTCGCTCTGCAGCCGCAGCGCCGGCGATGTCGCGGCCGCCGCGCAGACGCTCGCTGACGACTATGGCGTCGATACCCTGGCGACAGCCTGCGATGTCCGCCAACTTAGCGATATCCAGGCCTGGGTCGACAAGACCGTCGCCGCCTGGGGGGTGGTCGATTGCCTGCTTGTCAACGCCGGCGGTCCACCCGCCAAGACCGTCAAGGAACTGGACGACGCCGATTGGCAGGCCGCTTTCGAGCTGACCCTGCTCAGCAGCGCCCGCATGATTCGCCTGAGCATCCCGCACATGAAAGACGGTGGTTCCATCCTCACGGTGACCTCCGGTTCCGTCCGCGAGCCGATCCCGCGGCTGGCGCTATCCACCGTGATGCGCGCTGGCGTGGCCGGCTTGGTCAAGACGCTGGCCGATGAGTTGGCGGGGGATGGCATCCGCGTCAACAATCTGGTGCCGGGCCGGATCGATACCGACCGCGTCGCCCAGCTCGACGCCGTCTCCTCGCAGAAGCTGGGCATCAGCATTGAAGAAGTGCGGGAGCGCAGCCTGGCGGGCATTCCGCTCGGGCGCTACGGCACGATCGACGACTTCGGCGCGGCGGGGGCCTTCCTGCTTTCGCCGGCTGCGAGTTACATCACCGGCGCCACTCTGCGCGTCGATGGCGGCGCCGCGCGCTCGATATAGGCGCTTGCTGCGTTACTTGCATCTCAATCGAGGACTAGACAAATGACCGACCACCTGCCCTACCAAGATCCCGGCCGACCGATCGACGAGCGGGTGGAAGACTTGCTTTCTCGCATGTCGCTAGAAGAGAAAGCCGGCATGATGTTCCACACGATGGTGATGGTCGCGCCCGATGGCGAATTCAACCTCGCTGCCAGCGCCTTCGGCTGGCCGTCGCTAGGCGATATGCTGGAAAAGAACATGACCCATTTCAACCTCGTCGGCTCGGCCGGCGCCGAACACATAGCCGCTTGGGTCAACCAGTTGCAAAAGATCGCCGAATCGCGCGGGCTGGGCATACCCATTACGCTTTCCACCGATCCGCGCCACGGCTTTGACGACAATCCCGGCGCCTTCATGGCCACCGCCGCCTTCTCACAATGGCCCGAGCCGCCCGGCCTGGCCGCCGCCCGCGATGCCAGCCTGGTCGAAGACTTCGCCGATATCGCCCGCCAGGAATACATCGCCGTCGGCTTGCGCGCCGCCCTGCATCCGATGGTCGACCTGGCCACCGAGCCGCGCTGGGCGCGGATCAATCACACCTTCGGCGAGGACAACCAACTGGCCGCAAAATTGACCGCGGCTTACATCCGCGGCTTCCAGGGGGCGAAAATTGGCGCCGAGAGCGTCGCTTGCATGACCAAGCATTTCCCCGGCGGCGGACCGCAAAAAGACGGCGAAGATTCACATTTCGAATACGGGCGCGAGCAGGTCTACCCGGGTGACAACTTCGAGTATCACCTGCTGCCCTTTGAAGCCGCCTTCGAAGCCGGCACCGCCATGATCATGCCGTACTACAGTATGCCCGTTGGCACGGAGCACGAAGAGGTCGGCTTCGCCTTCAACAAGGGCATCATCACCGGACTGCTGCGCGAGAAGTACGGCTTTGACGGCGTCGTCTGCACCGATTGGGGCACGCTCAGCGATGCCGAACTGGCCGGCACCCCCTTCCCCGCGCGCGCCTGGGGCGTTGAGCATCTCAGCCTGGGCGAGCGCATCATCAAGTCGCTGGGTGCCGGCATTGACCAATTCGGCGGCGAAGCCTGCCCCGAGGCGCTCGTCGACTTGGCGCGGGCTGGTCAAGTTAGCGAGGCGCGCCTCGATATCAGCGTACGTCGTTTGCTGCGCGACAAATTCCGCCTCGGCCTGTTCGAAAATCGTTATGTCGACGAGACCGCCGCGGCCAACATCGCCGGCAACCCCGCCTTCCGCGCCGCCGGCGACCTCGCCCAACGCAAGTCCATCGTCCTGCTCAAGAATGACGGGGGGATGCCGCTCAAAGGCAGACCGAAAATCTACATCGAGAACATCAAGCCGGAAATCGCCACGCAATACGGCGATATCGTCGATGACCCCGCCGACGCCGATTTCGCCATCCTGCGCTTGAGTACGCCCTTTGAGCCGCGCTCGAGCACCTTTTTGGAGAACTTCTTTCATCAAGGCGATCTCGACTTCAAGGAACCGGAGCTCAGCCGCATACTCTCGATCATGGCGCAAACGCCGACCATCGTTGATATTTACCTTGAGCGGGCCGCCGTCATTCCCGAGATTGCCGAAGCCAGCGCCGGCTTGGTCGCCAACTTCGGCGCCAGCGACGCGGCCGCGCTCGATATCATCTTTGGCCGCTTCAAGCCCGGCGCCAAGCTGCCATTCGAATTGCCATCGACGATGGCGACGGTCCGCGCCCAGCGCCCCGATGTCCCGCAAGACTCGGCCGATCCGCTCTTTGAGTATGGTTTTGGCTTGACGTATTAGAATAACGGCGCTTGCAGCCTAGGGCGACTTGACCGGTCGCCCGTGTATACCACGACATCGACGGGCGAGCTAATAGCTCGTGCCCGCATATCCACTGTGTTGCGAGTTCATTATTTTGTGTGAAACTCGGCAAGCAGCGCAACCCTTCGATAGTCGCCACTCTCTCCGCTCCATTTGCCTGTTGACAGCCGCGCGAACACTGGTTATACTGTTCATAGATATTGAGAGCGCTCTCAAATTCTTGAAACAGGCTGACCATTAGTCTTTCTTCATATCGGGCAATCCAAGCTCTCATCGCAGCGGACACACTGATGGAGCGCTCCCAAACTTTAGGCAAGGTAACATGAAGCGCTTGACCCTGGAAGAAATCGGACAGATCGCCGGCGTATCGCGCTCGACCGTTTCGCGCGTCATAAACGGTCATCCCAATATTCGCCCGGCTGTCCGCCAGCGCGTCGAAGATGTCATCCGCCAGACCGGCTACCAGCCCAACTCGGCCGCCCGCTCCCTGGCTTCCAGCCAATCCCGCGTTTTCGGCCTGGTCATGCCGAGCCTGATGCAATCCGCCTTCGCCGATCCTTATTATCCTCTGGTCATTCAAGCCATCTCCCACGCCTGCAATCAACATGATTACACGCCGGCGCTCTTCCTGTTTCAGACACTCGAAGAAGAAGAGAAGACGAGCCAGCGAATCGTCGCCAGCGGCATGATCGACGGCCTTGTCGTCACCGCCGATACCATCGAAAGCACCTTTGTCAGCAAGATTCAAGAATACGAAATACCCTTCGTCCAAATCGGCCGCCCGCTGCAAGCCAGCGCCGCCGATATCAGTTATGTCGATGTCGATAATGAAGCCGGCTCTTATCTGGCTGCCAGCCACCTGATCCAGCTCGGATATCGCCGCATCGGCCAATTGGCGACCGCGCACAACGTCGCCGGCGCCCACCGCGATGCCGGCTTCCGCCAGGCTCTGACGGACCGCGGCCTGCCCATCGACGAAAGCTTGATCGAAGTCAGCGACTTCAGCGAGGCCGGCGGCTATGACGCCATGCGCGCCCTGCTTGAGCGACAGCCGGAAGCCGTTTTCGCCCATTCCGACGCCATCGCTCTGGGCGCCATCCGCGCTATTCGCGATCGCGGACTGAAGGTGCCGAAGGATATCGCCGTGGTCGGTTTTGACGATATGCCGCTCGCCGCCAGCGCCGATCCACCCTTGACCACCGTGCGCCAGCCGATTTACCGCACGGGGACGCTCGCGGTCGAGACGCTTATCGACATCGTGCGGACATCGCCGGCGCCGGCCCGCCATATCGTTTTGCCTGTCGAGTTGGTCATCCGCGCCAGCAGCGGCGCGGTTAGCTAAAAGCGCTCGATTACCAATGAGCCAGGAGGTGAGCCACTGACAAATTTCTTCCAGTCCAATTTGAGATCTGTTTCAATATGCTTTGTGATATTGAAACATATTTCAAACAAAACACTTTGCGCCGGATGTTTAAGTAATCTAAGGAGTGAGAAATGCGTAACACAAAACTGATCACCCTGCTTGTCCTGCTGCTGCTTGTAATGGCAGTCAGCATGGCTCAGGCTCAAGACCGGGTCCGTGTTCGCTGGTATGTGGGGCTAGGCGCCGGGACAGATGCGCCACTTGTCGCCGCACAGGAAGAAATCGTGGCCGATTTCAACGCCTCGCAGGATGGCATCGAGCTGGTGCTGGAAATCGTCGATAACGCGCAAGCGTACGACGTCCTCAGCACGCAGATTGCCGCGGGCAACGCGCCCGATATCGTTGGTCCAATGGGCATCCGCGGTCGGGCCTCCTTCCCCGGCGCCTGGCTCGATCTAACTTCGCTGATCGAAGCCAACAGCTACGATCTCAGCGACTTTGACCCGGCGCTGATTGATTTCTATCGCGTCGAGGGTGAAGGACAGCTGGGTATTCCCTTTGCAGTTTTCCCCTCTTTCCTGATGTACAACGTCGACCTCTTTGACGAGGGTGGCATTCCCTATCCGCCAAGCAGCTACGGCGAATCTTACACGGATTGGGAAGGCAATGAACACGAGTGGAATATCGATACCTTGTCAGAGGTGGCAAAACTGCTTTCGGTCGATATCAACGGCAACGACGCGTCGATGGATGAATTCGACACGAGCAATATCGTGCAGTTTGGCTACGGCACGCAATTTAGCGATGTCCGCGGTCGCGCGACGCTCTTCGGCTCCGCCAACTTTATCGATGCCGACGGCAGTGCGGTCATCCCCGATGTCTGGCGCGAAGCCGAGCACTGGTATCACGCGGCGATGTGGGAAGACTATTTCATGCCGAACGCGGTCTACAGCGGCAGCGAGATCATGGGCGGCGGCAGCGCCAACTGGTTCGATACCGGCAATATGGGCATGATCACAATTCACCTGTGGTTCCTGGGCTGGGGCACGGCGAATCTGGACGCAAGTTGGAATTTCGGTCCGGTGCCTTCGCACAACGGCGTCACCACGGCCAAGCTGCATGCCGATACCTTTGGGATCATGAACAGCAGCGAAAACCCGGACGCGGCCTTTGAAGTTCTGACCTACCTGCTGGGCGAACGCGCGGCCGACCTGACGAGCCTCTACGGCGGCATGCCGGCGCGCCTGAGCCTGCAGGACGACTTCATCGAACGCACCGTCGCCGTGCAGAGCGAAGCTTACCCGGGCGTCGACTGGGCGAACCTGAATTGGGATGTGGTGCTGGCAGGTTTGCAGCATCCCGATAACCCGAATCACGAAGAAGGCATGCCGAGCTTCCTGGAAGCGAGCGCGCGCTACAACGAATATGGACAGCTGGTCGACAACAACGCTGACGAAGACATTGACGCCGCGCTTGATTCGTTGCGGGATGACCTGCAAGCCATTTTTGACGCGGCGATGTAAAGCGTCCTGACGGCAGTTTAGCGCTCGGCGGTGGTGCATGAGTTCGCCGCCGAGCTCAACCCGGCAGTGTTGGTTGAAGGGTACCTGTCATGGATATGTTTACTGAATTTGGCACGGCGCGCGGCCAGGCGAAGTGGAGTCTTCGCGCCGCGTTTCGGCTAACTGGGGCGCAGCGGGACGAAGCAAAGTGGGGCTTGATCTTTCTAAGCCCGTGGCTGATTGGATTTGCTCTCTTCTACTTTGCGCCGATGATCGTTTCTTTCTTGTTTTCGCTTTACGATTTTACCCTGTCCGCCCCAGATGAAGCCCGCTTTGTCGGTTTGGAAAACTGGGTGCGGATGCTAGCGCGCGATCCTAATACCTGGGAGACGCTGTTCGTCACCTTCAAGTTCGCCCTCATCTCGCTGCCTATTGGGATGGTGTCAGCCTTTCTGCTGGCGGTGCTGCTCAATTCGAAGCATCTGATGGGGCGGAATGTGATGCGGACGCTCTTCTACGCGCCGACTATGGTGCCGCTGATCGCCGCCATCCTGATCTGGTCGCGGGTGATGAATCCGCAGACGGGCTGGCTCAACCAGATGATCGAGCTGACGGGCATTCACGCCGTGGGCATGGATGGTTTGCGCTGGCTCGATGACCCGAACCTCATCTACCTCGCCTATACCTTCATCGGGCTTTGGGGCATCGGCAACGCCATCCTGATTAACCTCGCGAGTTTGCAGGGCGTGCCGACGGAAATGTATGAAGCAGCGTCGATTGATGGAGCGGGCTGGCTGCGGCAATTGTGGTCTATTACCGTGCCGATGGTCACGCCGGTCATTTTCTACAATTTGGTGTTGAGCGTCGTCGGGCTGCTACAGTATTTCATCGTTCCCTGGGTGCTGAATCTGGGCAGCGGCTATCCCGAAGGCACAACCAACTTCTACATGGTGTATTTCTACAAGCAGGCCTTCACATTCCAGAATATGGGCTACGGCGCCACGCTGGCATGGTTCATGTTCATCATCGGCCTTGCCATCACCGTCTTACTGTTCTGGTCCGGCCGCTTTTGGGTGTATTACGCCGGGGAGAACAGATAATGGCCGCGAAACGCAAGAACTATACGGAATACGAACTGTCCAAAAGACGGCGCGATCTCCTGCTGCAAGCGGCAGTGACGCTCTTCGCGCTGGTAGTCCTGGCGGTCTACTTGATGCCGATGGCATACGGGGTCATCACATCGCTGAAGACAAAGGCGCAGACCTCCGACCCGGGCGCGCCGGTTTGGCCCGCTGTCGCAATCAACTTTGAGTACGAGGGCGATGACTACGATGTGCTGCAAGTCCCGACTGAGTCCGGCATTCGCCATTGGGCGCTGGTCAAGAAGGGCCGGCGAGCGAGCGAGTTTATCGACCCGGCCAATCCGGCCGCTGGGGTGATTGAATGGGAAGGCAACTGGCGGCAACTGGAGCCGGTGCGCGAGTTTGATGTGCAATGGGACAACTATCCGCGCGCGTGGGAGACGATCGACTTCGCGCGGCTGCTGGCGAATACGCTGATATACGCCTTCGTGACGATGTTCGGCACCGTCGCCGCCTCGTCCTGCGCCGCCTACGGCTTCGCCCGCTTCAACTTCCCCTTCAAGAACGTGCTCTTCATGGTCATGATCGGCACGATTGTGCTGCCGCCGGCGGTGACGCTGGTGCCGACCTACGCCTTCTTTGTCAATGTTCTGGGCTGGGGGGGGACCTGGCTGCCGCTAATCGTGCCGGCAATGTTCGGCAATGCCTACAATATCTTCCTGCTACGCCAGTACTTCCTGACGATTCCGCGCGAAATGGAAGAAGCGGCGCAAATCGATGGCGCTGGGCGCGTTCGCACCTTCGTATCGGTCATCTTGCCGCAGGCGGTTCCAGCCTTGACGGCGGTCTCGCTCTTCCACTTCTTCTTCGCCTGGAACGACTTCTTCGGACCGCTGATCTATCTGGCGGGCAATCGCGATGCCAACCCGATCACGGTAGGCTTGACGGAATTCAACGGCCTGTACAGCACGGAGACGCAGCTGATCTTGGCGGCAGCGGTCATTTCGATGATCCCGCCGCTGTTGATTTTCTTCCTGGCGCAGCGCGTATTCATCCAGGGAATCGTGGTCACCGGTGTTGACAAGTAACGCTGATAAAACGGGCGGCGCGGCTTCGGCAAATTCCCCAGGGCCGCCAGCACTTAGGCGCGATATGCCAAAGGGAAAGCAGGACCGGATGAAACAGGCGGCGCATCCGCGCGGGACTAGCGCGGAATCTGGAGGAAAACGCGTCACTGGCGGAATGGTTCTGATCCTAGGGCTACGGACCAACGACTCAATTCATCAGACTATAGCATTCGATTAAGAGGAAACGCGATGACCATAAGAAAACTGATTCTGATACTGCTGGTGGCTTCGCTGCCCTGGCTGGCGCAGGCGCAAGACGCGGCGACACGGCCTATCGACGACTTTGAAACGAACGAAGTCTTCGCCGGGCGCGACGAATACAATAACGCGATTGGGCACGCGCCCTGGGGTGATGTCGCCGGCAATGTCGCTCTCAGCCTTGCCGAAATGGAACGGGACGGGTCCACCTCATCGGTGCTGGAAATCAATTATGATATCGGCGCCTGGGGCGGCTTCACGCATGCCTTCACCGATGGCGAGAATTGGATCAGCGAGGACTGGACGGAGTACAACACGCTGCGCTTCTGGCTCTATGGCAACAATACCGGCGGGATGGTGCAGGTTGAAATATTTGACAATCGCAACCCCAACTTAAACGGCGATAGCGCCGAGCGCTGGTTCTATCGCATCGCCGATGATTACGTAGGCTGGCAAGAATTCTCCATCGCTTTCCGCAGCTTCCAAAGACGAACCGACTGGCAGCCCGGGGGCGCGCCGGATGATGGCTTGGGTTTGAACAAGGTCTCGGGCTATGCCTTCGGCTTCCCGGCCGGCGCCGGTTCCCAGACCACCTATCTGGACGATGTGGAGCTGGCGACCCTGGGCGTCGACCCGCTGATCCTGGACAACTTTGAAATGGATGAACTCTTCCTGGCGCAGGACAACTTCAACAACGATATCGGCTTTGCCCCCTGGGGCGATGCGCCGGGCAACGTCACATTAAGCCTGTCGGAAGCCAGCCGCAGCGGCCAGCTCTCGACCGCGCTGACGGTCAATTACGACATCAGCGCTTGGGGAGGCTTCACGCACGTCTTCAACGACGGCGAAAATTGGACGAGCCAGAATTGGCGCGAGTACAACGCCATCGCCTTCTGGTTCCTCGGCTTTAACACGGGCGCCGAGGTCCAGTTGGAGATCTTCGACAATCGCAATCCGGAGATGGACGGCGATACCGCCGAGCGCTGGTTCATCCGCTTCACTGACGATTCTTTCGGCTGGAAACAGCTTGAGTTTCCCTTCAGCGATTTCCAGCGGCGCAGCGATTGGCAGCCGGGCGGCGCGCCTGATGACGGCTTGAACCTGAACGCGGTATCGGGCTACGCCTTCGGCTTCCCGGCTGGCACGGGGAAAGCCTTCGCCGTCATTGATGACGTGCAATTGGTCTTCCTAGCTGGCGTGAGCCTGCCGGAAGCGGAGACGCCAATTGAAGAACAGGCGGAAGCAGCGCCCGAGCCGGCGCAACTTGTGGAAGTCGCGCTCAACGAAGCTTTGCTGGCGCCGATGCCTTTTGCCGACCCGCTGCTGATCGCCGACTTTGAAGACGGCGTCAAGCTGGTCAAACAGGCGGATGGCGCGGATATCGGTTTTGTGCCCTGGGGCGATTCGACTGGCAATGCCGTCATCGGCATTACGCAGGCGATTCCTTTCACCGCGCTGGCGCGGCCCGAGGCGACGGCGCACGACCAAATCTTGCGCGTCGACTACGAGATTGGCGCTTGGGGCGGCTTCACCTATGCCTTCACCGATGGCGTGGGTTGGGCGAGCCAGGACTGGACCGGCCACAACGCCTTGCGCTTCTGGCTCTATGGCAACGACACCGGGCAAATCATCCAAATCGAAATCTTCGACAATCGCGCGCCTGGAAACAATGCCGATAGCGCCGAGCGCTTCTTCTACCACCTGCTCGACGATTACGCCGGCTGGCAGCAGTTCACCATCCCCTTCGCGTATTTCCAGCGGCGCAGCGACTGGCAGCCGGGCGGGGCGCCGGACGATGGCTTCAATCTGGACGCGATCAATGGCTTCGCCTTTGGCTTCCCGGCCAATGTCGGCGCGAGAACCGCCTACCTCGATAACGTGGAAGCAGTTGTCGTCGAGGACGCCAGCCAAGTAAGCGTTTTTGCGCCGACGATCGTCACGGAAGTCGAGATTGACGAGAGCATCGGCTGGGATTCGCGCGAGTGGGAGTTGCTCTGGTCGGATGAATTCGAGGCGGAAGCCGGCGCGCCTATCAACGGCGGCAACTGGACCTGCGAAATCGGCGGGCACGGCTGGGGCAACAACGAACTCGAGTATTACACCGACCGCGTCGAAAACGCCGCCCATGATGGCGCCGGCAACCTGGTCATCACTGCGATCGAAGAGACGCTGGACGGGTCAAGCTGCCATTATGGCGAGTGCCTCTATACTTCGGCGCGCTGCATCACGCAGGATAAAGTTGAGTTCACTTACGGGCGCGTGGAAGCGCGGATCAACATCCCCAACGGGCAGGGCATTTGGCCCGCCTTTTGGATGCTTGGCGCGAACTTTCCCGAAGTAGGTTGGCCTCAAAGTGGCGAGATCGACATCTTGGAGAATGTGGGCGAGAAGAACGTGGTCTACGGCGCGCTGCACGGTCCGGGCTACAGCGGCGCCGATAACCTGGGGCATGTTTATCGCGCCGATGTCAACTTCGACGAGGGCTTCCATGTCTACGCCATCGATTGGGACGAGCATGTCATTCGCTGGTACGTCGATGGGGAGTTGGTCAACCTGATCAGCCTCAACGACCTGGACAGCAAGCAATGGGTCTACGATCACGATTTCTTCCTGCTGATGAACGTTGCGATCGGCGGGTATTGGCCCGGCGTGCCCGATGAGACGACAACCTTCCCGCAGGAGATGCTGGTGGATTATGTTCGCGTATATCAGCTGAAGGCAGAGTAGACATCTTCAGGACAACACCAACAAGCGCATTGCCGCATTGTAGTCTGGGCCAAGCCATCAGCCATGATCGCCATTGGCTCTTCGGAAAGAAAGGTCGCGGCGGCAATCATGGAGGCTGGTATTACGGCGAGCAACTCTTGCTCTGCACAACGGAAAAGGGCGTCATTACCGGTTGGTTGGCAGGCATTGCCAACATGGATGATCGCTGGATGCTGGAGGCGCTACTGAGCAGTCGCCAAGGCCAGATGCGCCTGATCGAACCAGAATTGCCCAAGCATAGAGCCTACAAATATCGCTACATACCAACGCAGGAAGCCTTCAGGACGGCCATGACAGTCGGACAAAACCGTAATTTAACGGTGCTGGCAGATGGCGACTTCAATGGGCTGCGCTGGATTAGCCATTGGAAACAACAATATAATGTCACTGTTATTGCGCCGCCTTCGAAAAACCGGAAGGGTGACAGGGCACGCAAGAAAGGCTCCTGGCTTGCCAAGCATCGGCAAATTATCGAAACAGCTATTGCCAGACTCACTCAAACATTTGACTTGCATCGCGTCAATGCCCACAGTGAAGATGGTATGCTCGCCAGACTCGCTACCAAAATGACGGCATACATCGCTGCCATATGGCTTAATCGCGCCTGTGGTAGACCAGATGGAGCGATGCAAACTCTGATCTGCTAATACCAATCAAGCCTTGTAGGGGCGACTCTGTGAGTCGTCCGCATTCTCAGCAATAATCCTTGTACACCTACGCTCCACGAAAGGACCTCGCTCTTGCGCCTTCGGCTGCCCTACGGCAATAGACACATCAATGCCCAACTGCCTGCGGGCTATGCGGCGGAGTATGTGCGGCCGCGGGCGCAACCGGCCGCGGATGACCCGGCGGCAGTGGCCCGGCAAGCCGTCTACAATCCTCTCGGCGAGGTCAAGCCGCCGCGCGCCGGCCAGACCGTGGCCATCGCCATCAACGACAAGACACGGCCCGTGCCGCATGAACATCTGCTGCCGCCGATCTTAAACGGGCTGCGCCATGCCGGC
Organism: Anaerolineae bacterium; assembly: GCA_022822545.1. Taxonomy (GTDB): domain Bacteria; phylum Chloroflexota; class Anaerolineae; order Aggregatilineales; family Phototrophicaceae; genus UBA6055. Next base: position 43,496 of record JAJEBE010000027.1, on the reverse strand, counting down.
GTCCGCGATCAAGATGTGCTGTTCATCATCGCCACCGGGACGCATCCGCGCATGACGCCGGAAGAATACAGCAATATTCTGCCGTCCGAGGTCCTGGATGCTTATCGCGTCGTCTGCCACGACGCGATCGACGAGAAGAATCTGACGCGCCTGGGCGAGACGGCGCGCGGCACGCCTGTCTTCATCAACAGCGACTACATGGCGGCCGATTATCGCATTGTCATTGGCAATATCGAGCCGCATCAGTTTCAGGGATATTCCGGCGGAGTCAAGAGCGCGGCGATTGGCTTGGCGGGCTTGCCGACCATCAACCACAATCACGCGATGATGCGCAAAGCTGGGGCGCGCCTGGGCGAATATGCGCGGAATCCGGCGCGGCAGGATGTCGAAGAAATCGGGCGCATGATCGGCATCGACTTTGCCGTGAATGCCATCTTGAATCGCGATAAAGAGATCGTCCAAGCCTCTTCCGGCGACCCCTTTGCGGTGCTTGAGGCGGGGATTCCGGCGGCCCGCGCGCTCTTTCAAGCGCCGGTGGCTGCGCTCTTCGATTTGATGATCGTCTCGCCGGGCGGGCATCCGAAAGATATCAACCTGTATCAGGCGCAGAAAGGCATGGCTCATGCCGCGCTGGCGACGCGCGAAGGCGGTCAGATGATTCTCTGCGCCGCCTGTCCCGAAGGCAGCGGCAACCGGGAATACGAGGATTGGATGCGTGATTCGCGGATACGCAGCCACGAAGATGTCTTCGAACGCTTTGCGCGTGAGGGCTTCAAGGTGGGGCGTCACAAAGCCTTTCAAGTCTCGCGGGACGCCTCCCGGATTCAGACCATGCTGGTATCGGAGTTGGACGATGACTTTGTGCGGATGCTGCTGCTGGAGCCGGCGCCGGATTTGCAGACGGCGATTGACCGCGCGCTGGCAGGGTTGCCGCACTCGGCGCGGATTGGGGTGATGCCGGCGGCGAATTCGACGATGCCGGTGTTGCGCTCGCCATAGTAAGCACAAGCAACCGCATAATGAAACAGGATCCCGTAGACCATTTCCGCCCCGCCGCGCGGATTGTAGTCGTCTGCTCGCTGTCGCTATTCATCATTTTCGGCATTCGCCTGTCCTTCTCGGTCTTCTTCGCCGAGTTCGTCCTGGCCGAGGGCTGGAGCAACGAAGCCTCAGCGGCGATCTTCAGCCTGAACATGCTCTTCTTCGCCTTGACCGCGCCGCTGGCCGGGCTCGCGCTGGATCGTTACGGTCCGCGCCCGGTCTTCGGCTTGGGCGTGCTCTTGATGGCGGCCGGCCTCTGGCTGAGCAGCCGGGCGACCTCGCTGACGGATCTGCTGTTTTCCTACGGCGTCATTGAAGGCTGCGGGCTGGGCATCACCGGCTTGGGACCGGTAGCCTCGGTCGTGGCAGGTTGGACGGCGCCGGCGCAGCGCGGGCGCGCTATCGGCATCGCCTTCGCCGGCACGGGCCTGGGCGCGCTGGTCTTCGTGCCGCTGGCAAACTGGTTGATCACGCTGCTGGAATGGCGCGGCGCTTATCTGGCGCTGTCGCTTGTCTGTCTCATTGTCCTCTTGCCGCTGATGGTCCTTGGCTTGCGGCGACCACCGGCCGGGCTGCGTCAGCGGGCGGGGGCGCGGAGCGAAAGAGTCGCCTGGCGGATGCTGCTGCGGCAGCCGGTCTTCTGGGCGTTGCTGCTGGTGGGCTTGACGGCTTTGGGGCCGGTGCGGAGCTTGACCGTGCATCAGGTCGCGGCCATGGAAGCGGCCGGCGTCGAGCGGGCGACCGCGGCGACTGTGGTCGGTTTGGCCGGCTTGCTGACGAGCGGCAGTTTCATCGCCCTGGGCTGGGTCTCCGACCGTTTTGGGCGGGCGCAGGCCTTCACGATTGGCGCGGCCGGTTTGCTGGGCGCGGCGGCTATGCTGGCGCTGCTGCCGGCGGCGGCTAACGCGGCTGTCCTCATCCTGTTCGCCGCCTTTATGGCCTTGGGCGAGGGGACGCGCAGCAGTCAATCGACGGCGCTGGCGAGCGATGCCTTTCAGGGGCAGGGCTTGGGTTTCATCAATGGGCTGATGGGCGGCATGTTCGGCATCGGCGCGGCGCTGGGTCCCTGGCTGGTCGGGCGCTTGCGCGATGAGAGCGGAAGCTATGACAGCGGCCTGCTGGTAATTGTGGCGATGGTCTTGCTGTCGCTGGCGGCCTTTTGGTTTGTCGCGCGCCGGGCAAGGGGCTTGCGGGCGACTTAATGAGTCGACCTTACAAATATTTATAGGCTGGCAGGGTGAGAAACTCGCTGAAATCGTCGGCGCGGATCATCTCGTCGAAGAGCTGCATCGCCAGTTGAAAGCGGCCGCTATCGAAGCGGGCTGCGCCGACTTCGCCGCGGATGGCGTCCATCTCCTCTTCCAGCAGTTGGCTGTATAGCGCCAGCGTCAGCGGACGGCCATCGGCGAGGATCGCGTTATGGCGCAGCCATTGCCAGACCTGGGCGCGGCTGATTTCGGCGGTGGCGGCGTCTTCCATGAGGTTGTACAGGGGGACGCAGCCGTTGCCGCCCAGCCAGGCTTCCAGGTATTGGATGCCGACTTTCAGGTTGAGGCGGACGCCGTCTTCGGTGATATCGCCCGCGCTCGGCGTCAGCAGGTCGGCGGCGGAGACGTCCACATCCTCGCGCTGCTTGTCAAGCTGATTGGCGGCGGGCATATATTCATCGAAGACTTCAATGGCGATCTGCACCAAGCCCGGATGGGCGACCCAGGTGCCATCGTGGCCTTCTTTCGCCTCGCGCAGTTTATCGGCGCGGACCTTGTCCAGCGCGGCTTGATTGCGTTCGGGGTTGTCGCGGATGGGGATTTGCGCCGCCATGCCGCCCATGGCGTGAGCGCCGCGGCGGTGGCAGACTTTGATAACATGCAGCGTGTAGTCCCGCATGAAGGGCACGGTCATGGTGACCTGGGCGCGATCGGGTAGCAGGTATTCGGCGTGGTTGCGCAGTTTTTTGATGTAGCTGAAGATGTAATCCCAGCGGCCGCAGTTTAAGCCGGCCGAGTGCTCGCGCAGTTCGTATAGGATCTCTTCCGCTTCAAAGACGGCGAGGATGGTTTCGATGAGGACGGTGGCTTTGATACTGCCTTGAGGGATGCCGAGGGCGTCCTGCGCGTAAACAAAGACATCGTTCCAGAGCCGCGCTTCCAGGTGGCTTTCCAGCTTGGGCAGATAGAAATAGGGACCGCTGCCGCGTTCGAGGGCGGGCTGGGCGTTGTGAAAGAAATAAAGACCGAAATCGAATAGACCGGCCGGGATGGCGGCGCCATCGACGACGAAGTTGCTTTCATCGAGGTGCCAGCCGCGCGGGCGGACCAGCAGCGTGGCCGTTTCTTCGTTGAGTTGATAGAAGCGGCCATCGGGATTGGTGAAGGTGATGGAGCGGTCGACAGCATCGCGCAGGTTAATTTGGCCGCGGATCATATTGTCCCAGGAGGGGGCGTTGGCATCTTCGAAATCAGCCATGAAGACTTTGGCGCCGCAATTGAGGGCGTTGATGACCATTTTGCGGTCGGTGGGGCCGGTGATTTCGACGCGGCGGTCTTGCAAGTCAGCCGGGACGGGGGCGACCCGCCAGCTTGGATCGTCGCGGACGGCGGCGGTTTCAGGCAGGAAGTCGGGCAGCGCGCCGCCGTCGATGGCGGTTTGACGTTCTTCGCGCGCTTGAAGCAGTTCGTCGCGGCGTTTGGTGAAGCGACGGGCGAGATCGGCGAGGAAGGAGATGGCGTCGGCCGTGAGGATGGAGTCATAGTCGGGCTGCATATCGCCGAGGATTTGGATACCGGCGGGGAGGTTGGGTTGGGTCATGGGTTTGTATCTCTCACATTGCTTATTCGGATCTTCTGAAAACTGTACTCAAAACGGTAAACTTTGGCATGCTGCGGATTGTGACTTGAAGGTTCGAGGTCTAGCTTATCACTAGCAAATCAGGTCAGTACAGAGTTGCAGCATGGCAACGGTCTCAACTAGTCCTTCATTTGACAGTTTTCTCAAGAATTCATCGACCGTAAAGGGTGGATTTGTAGCCCGAATTCTCACTTTACGGATAGATTCACAGAACGTCAGCCTATCGTGATCTAATAGTTCGGAGAGAAAGGTATCCGGGTGTTTTGCGCTGAGCCCGTGACTAACGAGAATCCCGCTGGGAAAGTCTTTGAGATTCTTTGTGACAATTAGATCGCAGTTCCCGACAATTGCGGCTGCCAAGACATGGCGGTCGTTAGAATCTGGCAGTGATAAGCCGCCAATGAGGCCTTCGTAACCCAACACCAGTGCGTCACGCGTCTTTGCATCCATTTGGCGGCGGCGGCGTTCTAATCTCTCGTGCTTGATATTTGAACGGAACGTGTGAACGGCTGCAATCCATTCTCGGTGAATATCGGCGGTCCACTTGGCGCGGTACACGTCATCTACAGCAAGCTGGACGAAAACGTCAGTCAACGTGATAGAAGCGAGGATGTTGGAATCGAGCAGCGCCGTATGGTACCGCGAATCAACCATACAGGCCGAGTTCTTCTGCTTCCGCTACCATTTCATCGAGTATGGCTTCTCGCTCATGATCGATTCTGTTTTTGTAGTTTATTACGGCCGCAAGAGGAATCCGTCTATGCTTGCCCACTAAGCGATAGGGTATCGCTCCCTCATCCAAGAGCTTTATGACATAGGGCCGTGAAACGTTGAGGATATCGGCTGCTTCCATTGTCGTTAATTCCGCCAAGCGCGGAAAAACTGTGATGCCGTGCCCACGTGACATATGCGAAAGAATGTCGCTCAAGATTACGACGGCGCTTGTGGGCAGTTCAATCGATTCTTCTTTCAGCGAATCGTAGATGAAGTATTTGAGAGATTCAGTGCCATCTTGCGGCAATGTTAGATTCGCGGCGGCGTCGATGGCTATTTCGCGTTCACTGTCTTCAGGCGGCACGTAGTTTTTGAGCATTTCTCACCTCCAGTCACACCGAGAGATAGTTTATCATACAAACGCAATAAACGCAATAAGTGAAATAAATGCAACAACCAATGCGCTATTAGAATTGCAACACCGTATCCGCCAGCACCTCTGCCAAAACATCGACAAACAGGTCGACATGCTCGCGCCGGAAGATAATCGGCGGCTTGAGCTTGAGCACGTTGTGCCCGGGGCCTTCGGTGCTGACGAGGATACCGCGCCGCTTCAGGCGCTCGACGATGTGCGCCGCTTCCCAGTCGGCCGGTTCAAGCGTGTCGCGGTTGCGGATCAGGTCGAGGCCGAGGAAGAGACCGGCGCCGCGCGTTTGCCCGATGATCGGATAGTCGGCGCTTAGGGCGTTCAGGCGCTCCATCCAGTAGGCGCCTGTTTCCAGCGCGTTTCGCTGCAAGCCTTCGTCCTGGATGACGCGCAGCGCTTCCAGGCCGATAGCGCAGGAGACCGGATTGCCGCCGAAGGTGTTGAAATACTCCATGCCGGTATCAAAAGCGGCGGCGATTTCGGGGGTGGTGACGACCGCGCCGATGGGATGGCCGTTGCCCATCGGCTTGCCCATGGTCACGATATCGGGCCGGACGCCGCTCAGCTCGAAGGACCAGAAGCGCGCGCCAACCCGGCCGAAGCCGGTCTGCACCTCATCGGCGACGCAGACGCCGCCCGCTTCTCGAACCATAGAATAGGCCTGCGCGAGGTAGTCGGCCGGCAAGGGCATCTGCCCGCCGCAGCCCATGATGCCCTCGGCGAAGAAGGCGGATAGCTGCGCTCCCCGCGCTTGAATTGCGGCGATCTTTTCGGCGACCGAACGGGCGTAGAATTCGCCGGCTTGCGTATCAAACCCGCGGCAGGCGCCCCGAAAGCCATCGGGCATCTCGGCGACTTGAACATGCGCGCTTCTGCCTGCCCCGCCAGGTCCTTTGAATTTGTAGGGGCTGATGTCGATCAGCGCTGATGTATGGCCGTGGTAAGCGTGGTCGATGACGATGATGTCTCTGCCGCCGGTGTAGGCTTGCGCCAGGCGCAGGGCCAGTTCATTCGCCTCGCTGCCGCTGTTGACGAAGAAGCAGACCGAGAGCGGAGCGGGCAGGGTTGCGCTCAAAGCCTCAGCGTATTCCACAATGGTATCGTGCAGGTAACGGGTGTTGGTGTTGAGCCGGGCGATCTGATCTTGCGCGGCGTGGACGATGCGCGGATGGCTGTGCCCGACATGCGACACATTGTTGACGCAATCGAGGTAGGCCAAGCCGTCTTCGTCATAGAGATGATGCAGGTAGCCGCGCAGGATCTTCAGCGGCTGCTGGTAAGAGAGGCTGAGCGACGGGTTGAGCGACGCTTTCCGCCTTGACTTCAGCTCGGCGGCGCTTGTCTTCGGTGGCGGCTCGAGGGAGTAGGGCAGGCGCAAGATGAGATTGGGGTCGGGCGAGAGCGAGGTCCAGAGGTCGCGCCCTTTTGGCGAGCAGACGCCGGGGAAGGTATCGTTGAAATCGAGCATGTCGCTGATAATTTGAAAATGCAGGTGCGGCGCCCAATTGCCGTTGCGCGGGCAGTCGCCGATGTGGGCGATGAGGTCGCCGGCGGCCACTTTCTGCCCGGCTGCGCAGCGATCGAGTATCTCTGGCGAGAGATGTCCGTAGAGCGTGTAAAAGCGGAGATTCGCGCTCGGGTTTGTATGTTTGAGGATCAGCGTCGGTCCGTAATCTTGCTCGCCGGCGAGATCGGCGATGCTATGGATTTCGCCAGCCAGCGGCGCGTAGACCGGTGTGCCCGGCGGGGCGAAGAGGTCGACGCCGAGATGAACCGTCCGCCGCTCGTGATGATTGATAGCGAACATGTCAGCCAGGTAAATCGGGCGGACTTCGTTGTAATAGCCGATGCCGATGATGCCGGCGCCGAGTTGAGCGCGAATCGGCCCCTCGTATGCGCGCGGGTCGGTCAGATCGCTGACTTGCGCCAGCAGCCGGCTGCTCATGCCGAAGTCGAGCAGCTGGCTATTTTCCGCTGTCAAAGGAAAGCCGAGGATGGGCGCGAACGATTGAGACTCTAGCCATTTGATGATATCCGCCGTACCCGGGCAGGCGGGCAAGTCGCAAGCGGCGCGGAAGCGGTAATGAGCGTAGCGCGGGTGAATATCGCGCAGTGCCGCCAGCAGGTCCCAAGCGCCGCTTTCGCTGATGCTGAGGTGGCGATTGTCCGGCTCCTGCCGCTGCTGATGCCAGGAGATGCAGACGCTCAGGCAGAGGCGAGCGGCGATCAGCGGATAGAGCAGGCGAATTTCGTCATCGCTGAGCGGGAAGGCGCGGTGGTAGGCGCTGATGACAGGGGCGGCTTTGTCCAGCGGACGCTTGCTCCCCATCATGATATAAGCGAGGGCGACAGCCAGGTCGGCGATCGTCGGCCCGTAGACCATATCGCCGAAATCGATTAGGCCGGCGACGCGCGGCCTTTCGGAGCCGGCGGCGCGGATGAGGATATTGCTGTCGTTGGGGTCGTTATAAGTGTGGCTGTGGCGCAGGGTCGGCAGGGCGGGCTCGACCTCGTCGGCGTACAGGCGCAGGAAGTGATTCAGCAGCGCCTTTTTGGCCGGCGGCAGGTCGACGGCGTATCCCCCCACGTTTTTGAGATTGCCGATATTCCAGCGGTAGCTCAGCCGCTTTTCGGCGTGTCCAAAGTGTTGCATCGCGGCGCTAAGCTGGCCGAGCCGCGCGCCGATATCGGCGAGCAGCGCCTCCGAGTGCGGGCGGAAATCGCTGAGCGGCAGGCCCTCGATGTAGGTCAGCAGGCGGGCGCGGTAAGCTGCGCCATTGGCCGCGCGGATGTCAATCGCGTCGGCGCCGTCCTTCGCCGCAACCACGGCGGGGAATATATCCATCGCAGCGCGCAGGTAGCGCAGGGTCTTGGTCTGCAAGTCGAGGACGCAATGGGAGACGCTGCTGTGAGCGATCTTGAGTACGAATTGCTCGCCGGCATCGGTTTGGATGTGGAAGTTGCGGTCAAGCTCGGATGGCAGCGGTTTTATGGCTGTGGCTGTGAGGGCGTAATGCTGCTGCGCGATAGCCTTGGCGTCATCGCTTGAGAAGGGCGGGCGGATGTTGTCTTCCATCGTGAGCATGATTGTTTTCGTCAGTTCCGCGATTATCCAAGTTAATGATAAGCGGGCGCGTGGGGCGGGGGAAGGGTGTTGCCTCAGGTTTTGTTGGGGCGGCCCTTGGGTCGTCCAGGACATCACAGTGCCGCCCTATGTATGCTTGAGTATCAACATTGCTGAGGCGGGAAATTGTGACGATGAATCATGCGAAATATATTATATTGGTCAAAAATGCGCGGAAAGGCGCGAAATAGTCTTTGCCCAGCATTATTCAAGCGGCGCTTTTGCAACCATGCTAATATGACCTTGCAAAGTCCCCTTTGTCGCTCGGGGGCTTGCGATGATGCTTGTTAACAGTAGGAGTTTTCCTGATGTTACGTTATCTGTGTCTAATCGTCTGTTTTTTTGTTGTGCCGCAGAGTTTTGTCCTGGCGCAGCAAACCCCAGCGCTATCTGCCCCGACCGATTTATCGGCTAGCGTCAGCGCCGAGGGCGTCACTTTAAGTTGGACCGCGCCGGCCGGGCAGGTAGACGGTTATGAAATCTTGCGTCGCCGTCCCGGGCTGGGCGAAACCGAGCTAAGTACCCTGGTGGATAACACCGGCAGCAGCGAAACCAGCTACACCGATACCAGCGCCACCACGCCCGGTGAACGCTACACCTATCGGGTTAAAGCCATTCGCGGCGATGATCGGAGCGATATGTCAGATTTTGTCCGCGTCGACCTTGTATCGGTAAGCTGCGAGATGCAGACCGGCGACAACCACGACATCCTGCAATGCACGGCGAACGCCGGCGATCTAACTGTCACGTCAGCGCTATGGACGCCCAGTTTTGAGGCTCAATACGCTCAAACAACATCCCGACCGGCAGCGACATGGGTCATCGCCGATGAATATTGCGGCCAGAGCACAACTGTCCAGGTGGAAGCGCAGGCCGACGATTCAGTTATTCCGACGGCTGAAACCACCATTACGCTTGAGTGCGCGCCGGAGACAGCTGACACCTTATCCGTAAGCTGTGAAAACACGGTTGAAAACGGCCAGCATGTACTGCGCTGCGCGCTGAGCGGCGGCGATCAAACCGTTACGACGGCGCGCTGGACCCCCCAATACGATACTGACAGCGCTCAAAACACTGCTGAACCGAACGCGACCGAAGCGTCCTGGGTCGTTGGCGCTGAGTATTGCGGCCAGATCACCAGTGTGCAGGTGGATTCGCTGTCCGGCACGACGACTCTTCCGACAGTTACGACGAACGTCCCGCTGGCCTGTGTCATCGTAGTGGACGACAATTGCAGCCTGGCGAACGCGATCCGCTCCGCCAATGGCAACGCCCAGGTCGAAGAGAGCGGCGACAGCGATGGCAACGACGATTGCGAGACTGGCGCCGACCCGGATGACACGGCTACTCCGCCCGTCACCGGCGACGACATCATCTTGCTGAAGAAGAATGTCACCCTGACGGCGCCATTGCCGTCGATAACGAGCCGCGTTCAAATCGAGGGCAACGGCCATACCATCTCCGGCGATGCCAAACACCGCGTTTTCATGGTAGTTGATGGTCAGTTAAGCGTGAATGATTTGACCATTACCAAAGGTCTGGCTTCGACCGTGGGCGGCGGGATCTATGTCAACAGCGGTTCATTGAGCGTCAGCGACAGCACGATAAAGGATAGCAAAGCCAATGACATCGGCGGCGGCATCTACGCCATCGACAGCGATGTTGATATTGCCGACACCGAGTTCAGCGGGAACATGACCGTAAAAAGCCACGGCGGCAGCGTCTACTTCATCAGTTCAACCGGCCTGCACACGCTGGACATAGTGGGCGCTACCTTCAAGAAAAACATGGCTACCGAAGACGGCGGCGCTTTGAAAACCGCGGGCGGAATCGTGGACATCAACAAAAGCACCTTTGTCGAAAATCAGTCTGACGAAGGCGGCGCGATCGAAAGCAGCGAAACCACCCTTAACATCACCAACAGCACATTCAGCAACAACAGCGCCAGAGAAGGCGGCGGCCTGAGTTCATTCAGCTCTTTCGTGACTCTCACCCACACGACCTGGGCATACAATTCGGCGGAAGAACAAGGCGGCGGCATTGCCATAATCGGCTGGACGGGCAACTTCAAGATACGCAATACGCTAATTACCGACAGCGCAAAAGGCGGCGATTGCCACAGCGGCCCCAACCCCAACATCATTATCGAGTTCTCCGGCAACTTCATCCAGGATGGGTCTTGCACGCCTGAACCTGCGGAGAGCCAAGCAGCCCCATCCGATGGCGCTGAGATCCAGGCGCAGGCGCAGGTGGTAATCGCCGAGGCGCAGGCTACAGGGATGACTGATGCCATGATTAGCGGACTCACCGGCAATCCGCCGCATCACCCGCTGCAATGGGGCAGCCCGGCGATTGACAATGCCGATCCAATGTACTGTTTGCTGGATGATCAACCCTTTACCGACCGCCCGCAATACGGCAACTGCGACATCGGCGCTTATGAATATCCGAAGGCGCCGCCACCGCCACTGCAGCCAGACCCACCAGAGCCGCCAGAGCCAGAAGACACACCGGAGCCAGAAGACACGCCAGAGCCGCCCGCGACTCCCGTCCCGCCGACGCCGACGCCGTCGCCCGAATGCATCCATGTCGTCAGTGACGGCGAGAATCTGTTCCGCATCGCCATTCAGTATGATATGACAGTGCGAGAGATTTCCAGCTTCAACAGTCTCTTGCGCGACGACCAATTGTCGGTCGGGCAAGAGCTCATCATTCCGCACGAGAAATGTGTGGACCTGGTACCGCGCAAGGGATGATTGTCGGCGGTTTTCTGACAGAATCGCTCGCTATAGCGTCATGTAAACTTGGCCCCGTCTCCAAAAGAGGCGGGGTCTGTTGTATCGTCCGCAGCTTGCGCGCCGTATGCGCGTATCTCAACCGGCGAAGAGCGACGTTGGCGCCCCTGTCAGCGCCGGCTTGTGGTTGAACCCTGGCATCGAAACAATCCCAACAGGTTTGTATCAGACGCGATATAATTGACCCCGTCTCAGGTATGGAGTCACATGGTATGCAGCGCCGCGCGCTTATGGGTATTACGCTCATTGGATTGGTCTTAAGGATTGCCTATGCGGTAGCGATCTACGAGCCGTCTTTGCAGAAATACAACCTCGACGATTTCGTGTCATATCGCAACGCGGCGCGGGATATCTTGAACGGGGACCTCGCTTTTACAAACAGCCTATACATGAAGCGGCCGCCTGTGTATTCACTGATGGTCGCGGCTTTAGGCATTCAGCCCTTACTGGTCATCGCGGCCAATATCGCGCTAGGTATTGCGATCGTTCCGCTGACTTACCTTTTGGGACGACAGCTCAAACTCTCAAAAGAATTCGCCTTGCTAGCCGCGTTCATCGTGGTTCTTGATCCGACAAGCATACGAGCCTCCTCGGTATTACGGGCGGACGCCATGGCGGATTTCTGGTTGGCGCTCGCTTTTGCAGGTTTGCTCTTCGTGAGAAAGGCGGAAACAATACGATCAGCCGCTATATATGGATTCCTGTCTGGCGGTTTCATCATGCTATCCGCCCTGACACGTCCCGCGGCCTACCTGCTGTGGATTCCCATGGGATTATGGCTCTTGTTTTCTCACATGCGCTGGCGCCTCCCGGCTGTGGCTGCCATGGCGGCAGTTGGTCTTGTGGTCCTAAACTTGTGGAGCCAGCACAACAGCGTCTATTTCAATAATCCCAGTTTCTCCAGCGCCGGTACGTTTCAACTTCTGTATGTGCGCGCGGCATCAGTTTTGCATCAGGCTACCGGTGAAGATATTGACGATGTATACGCGGAATTGGCCATGCGAGTTGAGGAGCGCCTCGGCAATGACGTAGAAAACATCACGGCAAACTGGCGTCATCGGCATCTTGCCAGCACATCGGAACAGGCAGGGGCGATGACGGATATCGCCCTTGACATCTTCCAACGATATCCTTTGCACTACATTTTAACAATTCCGATAGGCGTGTATCGAGCGCTGTTTCCGGTAAGCCATTGGCCGCTTTGGACTGCGATTGTCTGGAACGCGACGCTGCTGTTTTGTTGCGCCGCAGGACTGCTCAGTCTGCTAAAGCAGCGGCAGATTGCCGTCGCGTTCTTTCTGCTGCTTCCCTGCGCGTATTTTCTGGTGGGCACCTTGCTGGTCGCCACCGCCAGTTTCGACAGTCGCGCTCGAGTCATGGTTACGCCCCTGCTGGCCGTTATGGCCGCCTACGGCATCATGCGCTTGCTCAACCGGCGAAAAGCGGCGTCGGCGTCCCTTTCACCCCCGGCTGGCAGCTGAAGAAGCTGCCCGCCAGCGGATACTTGTCCGCGTCCGCCTCGGGGATGCCGGTGCTGGCGGTAGTGATGTAGAGCGTGTCCAGTTCGGCGCCGGCGAAAGTACAGCTCGTGATATTCGGCACGGGTAGCGGCACAGCTTGCAAGATCTCGCCGGCCGGCGAATAACGCGTGATGCGGGCGCCGCCGAAATGCGCCACCCAGACGCAGTCTTCGCTATCGACCGTCATGCCATCGGGCACGCCCTCGTCCTCCCGCGTGAACTGGGCGAAGACGCGCTTGTTGCTGAGGTCGCCGTCCGACGCCATATCGAGAGCGTAGATCTTCCGTTTGATGCTGTCGGTGTGGTAGATGATGCTGTTGTCGAGGTTGAATGTCGGTCCGTTGCAGATGATGTAATCGGTATCGCATTGCTGGACCGTCAAGTCGGGATCAAGGCGGTAGAGCGAGCCGCTTTCGTCGATCTGGCCGATGTCCATCGTGCCGGCCCAGTAGCGCCCGCTGTTATCGATCTTGCCGTCGTTGAAGCGGTTGTTCGGCTGGTCCGCTTCCGGCAGGACGATCGGCTGCGCCGAGAGCACATCGAAGTTGAGCCAGGCATAGCCGTCTTTGATGGTGCCGATGAAGCCGCCGCCTGCGCGGGGAGACAAGCTGGTGACTTCAAAGTCGAAGGTCCAGGTCGTTTTGCCGCCGTCCGCCAGAGCATAGCGGTGGACCTTGTTGCTGAAGATATCGACCCAGTAGACCGCGTTTTCCGCCTCAACCCAGACGGGACCTTCGCCGAGAATCGCCGGAATTTCCCATACCAGTTTTACGTCGCTCATTTTCGCCTTCCTGTCTACACCAATTCAGTTCAGTTTAACCAGAGTCGCTCGCAAGTCACAACTTGGCCGCGCCATACGTCATATCCAATGACAAGAACGTTGGTAGGGGCGACCCGGTGGGTCGCCCGTTGCTCCTGTAATGCGCATTTGCGGGCGACCTGATAGGTCGCCCCTACAGATTACGACGGGATTGTGGGTGAAATTCTGCGGATCCATAGCTGTACGCTGCAAGCGTCCATTCTACCAATTCGTCACCGAGCCGTCAGCCCGGCGCAGGTGCTTGAGCTCGCCCATACTGAAAGGATATTTGCCTAGCGCTTCGGGATCAAAGTTGATGCCCAGGCCGGGCGCGGTCGGCGGCAGCAGGTAGCCGTCTTCCCATTCCGGCTGGTTGAGCACGAGATCGGGCAGGCTCTCGCCGGGGCGGCGCGGCAGCTCTTGCACAGCGCAATTGGGCACGGACAGGCAGAGATGCAGGAAGGCGGCGGTGGCGACTGGTCCGATGGGGTTGTGCACTGCCAACTCGATGTAGTGCGTCTCGCACATGGCGGCGATTTTCTTGGCTTCGGTCAGCCCGCCGCAGATGCAGAGATCGATGCGGGCGTAATCGATCAACTCTTCTTCAATGACCTGGCGGAATTCCCATTTGGAGTTGTATTGTTCGCCGGCAGCGAGGGGCGCGGTGGTGCGGCTGCGCAAGTGGCGGTAGGATTGCGCATTCTCGACCCGCAGCGGATCTTCGATGAAATAGGGGCGGTATTGTTCCGCTTCCTGGCAGAGCCAGAGCGAATCGGCCATATTCAGCCGGGTGTGTACATCAATGGCGAGCTTGATCTCGTCGCCCAGCGCCAGCCGCAGCGCTTCGAATTCTTTGATGGCGTCGCGCACGGCGACATCGGGTTCGAGGATATCGCCGGGTTTATGCGCCAAGCCCCAGCGCAGCACCTTCCAACCCTCGTCCAGCGAGCGCTGGCAGCATTCGACCAGTTCTTCGACGGTGTCGCCGCCGTTGTGATTGTAAGTGAGGACGCGGTCGCGGACGCGTCCGCCGAGCAAGTCATAGACGGGGACGCCGAGCGCTTTGCCCTTGATATCCCAGAGGGCGATGTCGATGGCGGCGATGGCGGCGGTCAAGATCCGCTGCGCCGGGAAGAAGCCGCCGCGAAAGAGCAGTTGCCAGATGTGCTCCGTGCGGAAGGGGTCTTGCCCGATGAGCAAGGGGCGGAAGTGTTCGATGGCGCCACGCACGGCGAGCTCGCGGCCGGTGATGCCGGCTTCGCCGATGCCGCTGATGCCTTCGTCGGTTTCGACGACGACAAAGCAGAAAGTGCGCCATTCCCGCGCCAGATAAACTTTGACATCCGTGATTTTCATGTTGCCCTCGTGTAGCCTGTCGGAAGGTATTAGGACTTATTTTAACCACAGGGCGCGCGTAGACACAGCCCGCCGGGGCGCGGGAGTGGTGAATTTCAAGGATACAGGACATATTCCGAATTCTATGCTGGCGGTTGAATGGAGGGATCGGGAGTAAGATTTGGATTATTATATAGTTGTTTATTAGTTATGAATTTAGCCGACATTGTCCGTTTGTCGGACAAGGGAAAACTCTTTTCGGACAAAGTCGCATTTTGGCGGCGGGGCAGGTTTTTGCGCCAGCGGCGATGGGTAGGCTGAATGATGCTTGTAAGCAGGTGGGGGGCGTTGATGTCGTGATGAAACTTGAGCCGGTCCATGGCCTGGGTTTTTTCAGGGTTTGAGAAGTATCTGGTTTTGGGCATGGCGGTCCTCAGTTGGTTGGGATTAGAGCTATTATAGCACAGGTGTTCTGAAATGCAAGGGTTGAGCGCGGCGATTTTGAGGCGTGGCGAAAATCGCGGGCCTGCCGCTCGTTTCAGCCGCCCCCGGCCGCCTGCCGCCATCGCAGTAATTCCAAGTTAGTCATGCGAAGGATGACAGGTAGCGGATGTTGCAAGCGGGCGACTCAAGAGTCGCCCAAATGCAAAATGGCGATGTAACGGGCGACCCGGTGGCTCGCCCCTACGCGCGTATTTTGGGGGTTCGGCTGCAACAACAATCAAGCCCTGCAAAACTCGGCGGGTTTATTTCGGGCGCTAAATGCTCGGTCCCACGCGATGAATGGCGAAACTGTTGTTATCGCGCAGCGCCTCGGATTTGGTCAGGTAGCCGTTGCAGACGCGCGCCACCTCGTCATAGACGATCCGCCCGGCTTCCGCCAAAGTAATCTCATCGACAAAGACGCCGCTGACATCGACATCGACCGTATCGCGCATCAACTCGTAGGAACCCCGATTGCCGGTCACTTTGATGGTCGGCATGATAGGATGGTTGGAGGTGTGGCCGCCGCCGGTGCAGAAGGTCAGCACCTGGCAACCGGCCGCCGCCATGCTGCTGATGCTCTCCGCGCCCATGCCCGGTCCATACATGACATAATTGCCCGGCTCGGTCCTGGTCGGCGCTTCGGCGATTTCCAAGTATTCGATGATGGGGCTGTCGCCGATCTTCTTGACCGCGCCCATGGATTTCTCTTCGATGGTGGTCAAGCCGCCGGCCATATTGTCGCCGGTGGGCTGGGAGCCGCGGATGTCCTCGCCGCTGGCCAGAGCCCGCGCTTCCATGTGCTGCACACCGGCCACGATCGCTTCCGCCACCGCCGGGCTGGCCGCTTTCTCCGTCAGCCAATTCTCGCAGCCCATCCACTCGGTGCATTCCGCCATCAACATGCGCCCGCCTTGCGCGATGAGTATCTCGCCCGCCAAACCATTGGCCGGATTGCTCGCCAAGCCCGAGGTCGTATCGGAGGTGCCGCATTCGGTGCCGAAGAGGATCTGGCTCATCGGCGCCGCCGCGCGCCGGTAGAGGCTGATCTGCCGCGCGAAGTCTTGCGCATAGCGCGTCGCCTTCTCCACCGCGCTGATGAAGCCGCCCTCGCCGCGGATGTTCACCGTGGCGATCAGCTTGCCGGTCGGCGCGATATCAGCGGCCAGGTCCTCAGCGGTCATGCCTTCTTCTTTGAAGTGGTCGATGATAACCACCGCGCCCACATTCGGGTTCATCGCCGTGCCCGCCAAAAAGCGCCGCGTCACGCGCAGGTCCGGCGCCACCTGGCAGCGCCCGTTGGCATGCACGATCGGCACGGCGCCATGGATGGTATCGGCCACGCGCTCGCAGACGCCGTTGGCATAAACCGTGCCCGACAAAATCAGCAGATGATTGCGTATCCCGACATCGCCGTTCGGGCGATGATAGCCCATAAATTCTGACATGGTGTTCTCCTTGTGATGGTTGCGGGCGACTTACAAGGGCGCAGACACTGGCCGCCGGCAGCGCCCGTCAGTCGCCTCTATATTGTTATTATTCAGTCGCGACGGCGCTGCGCTCAGCCAGATCGCCGCGGCCGCGATTGCTTTCGACATTATGCGTGTGGACGTGGTCGCCGGCTTTGATCTCGCAACTGGCCGAGCCGATGCTCAGCCCGTATTTGAGGACCGTGTCGCCGGCGGCGATGTCCATCAGGGCGATCTTGTGCCCATAAGCGATATTGGCCTGCGCGATGACTTCCAGGTCGCTGCGCTCGCCGTTGCAGCTGACGTGATCGCCAACTTGTATCGGCTCAAGCACCGCCGTGCCCACGTTGTCGGTGGCGTATACCACGAATACTTTTTTCATGTCATGCCTTTCCCAGCTTCAATCAAACTGCGGCAGATACTTCGCATTCGCCGCCAACAAATCATCAAGGATTGCCCGCCCGCTGTCAATATCCGTCACCATCGGATCCAACAGCAGCGCCCGCAGCGACAATTCGCGATCGCCCGTCAGGGCCGCCTCGGCAACCAGCTCGCTCAAGGCCAGCTCCCGCCGGCACATCTCCGCGATCGGCGCCGGCAAAGGCGAAAAACGCTCGCCTACGAAGCCCGCCCGGCTCACCAGGCCCGGCACCTCGACGATCGCGGCTTCGGGCAGGTTCGGAATATAACTGCGATTGGGGATATTCAACTGCGGATGCTGATACGGGCGGTCATAATGCACAGCTTCCACCATCTCCGGGATGCCTTCGTCCAGCATGCCGTGCCGCGACAAATCACGCAGCGCGTTCACATCTTCGCAGCCCGCCACGATATCCCGCGCCAGCTTGTCCCGATAGGCGCGCCGGCGCCGGTTGCCCTCCCAACTTTGCAACTTGAGATCGTACTTGCGCCAGGGCTGCGCCACCGGATCGCTGATCCAGGTCAGATACTCGCAGAGATGGCTGTCGCCGGCCGTCGGCATCATGTCATAAATCTCAAAGACCTCGCGGCTAAGCGGCTCGAAGTCCCGCCGATACTGCTTCAGCCAGCGCTCGCGCAACTCCGGATACAAGTCCTCGCCGGTATGTTTGTCGCGGATCTCGTATACCCAGCTGAAATGATTGATGCCGGCCGCCTTGATGTCGAGGTGCTTCACCGCCTCCCCCGCTACCGACAAGAATGCCGGCATATTGTCGGCGTCCGTATGCACGTGGAAGCCATCCGGCACGGCGATCCCCCAGCGATCGGCCAGGACCGCCGCCGCCATCGTATAGCCCCAGAGCAGTTGATGGCACAGTCCAAGAACCTTGATCTTGCTGTAGCGATGCACCGCCGTCGTGAGGCGGATCAGCGGGTTGACCAGATTCAAGCACCAGGCATCGGGGCAGAGGTCTTCCATGTCGCGCGCGATCGCCATAATCAGCGGCAGGTTGCGCGCCGTATGGGCGAAGGCGCCCGGTCCCCCGTTCTCGGCGTAGGGCTGCCGGACGCCGTGCTTCAGCGGGATGCGCCAATCCTGCTCCCAGACCGTCTCGCGCTGGCCAACTTGAATCGAGACCAGCACGAAGTGCGCGCCGGGCAGCAGGTCGCGCCGCTCGGTCGAGCTAGTGATCGTCATTTCCGCGTCCCAAGCGCGGTTCATGATCTCGGCGAGTTGATGAATGACCGCCAAGCCGTCGGCGTTGATGTCGCAGAGCGCGAGTTCCGCGCCCTTCATGGCCGGATGCTGAATGATGGTCGAGAGCGCGCCCAAGCCGAAGATCGCGCTGCCCGCGCCGATGACGACGATTTTGGGGGGGTCAACACGGTTTTCGTACCGCAACTCAAACAAGCCCTGTAATAAACTGCGGGCGACTCAATGAACCGCCTCAAATGTTCGCCATAATATCGACGGGCGATATGATATATCGCCCCTACATGTCTGCCCTTTTGCGGCGCTTATGTGTGATGAATACCCTCAGTCTACTTCATGCCCGTAGTCGCGATGCCGGTCGTGATGTACTTCTGCAAGAAGCCAAAGACAAATGTGATCGGCAGCGCCGTCAAGACCGTCATCGCCAAAATCAAATCCCACTGCATGGTCAAATCGCCCTGGAAGGTCTCCAGCCCGACTTGCAGCGTGAACATCTCATCGCGCGTCATCACGATCTTGGGCCAGAGAAAATCATTCCAGCGCCAAATCGTCGAGAATATCGCCAGCACCGCCAGCGCCGGCGCCGCCAGCGGCAAGATCACCTGCCAGTAAATCCGCCACTCGCTCGCCCCGTCAATCCGCGCCGAATCCAGCAATTCGTCCGGGATCGTCAGCATATATTGCCGCAGCAAGAAGACGCCCGTCGGCGTGCCAATCGTCGGGATGATGATGCCGATCAATTGATTATTCCAGCCCAGCGCCGTGATGAGCAGAAAAGCCGGCACCAGGATCACCGACAGCGGCACCATCAGCGTGCTGATGATCAGCATGAAAATGACACCCCGCCCGCGGAAGCGATACTTGCTCAGCGCAAAAGCCGCCATGCTGTTGACGAAGAGCGTCAGGATCGTCGCCGCCGCCGTCACCGTCACGCTGTTCGCCAGATAGCGCCAGAAGTTGAAACTCTCGACGCCCCGCGCGTAATTATCGAAGCTGAAGCGCACACTCTCGATCGGCTCGCGCTCGTTCAGCTTGACCTTGATGACAGCCGCTTCCGGGTCGGCCGGGTTGATCATCTGCGCCTCCAGGCCGACGCGCCGTATCTGCGCGAGCTGCGCCGGCGACCCGTCTTCGAGGCGCACGTTATATACCGGCAGCGGCTTATCATAACCGGGGACTTCCGCCAATTCCTGATGATAAGGCAGGAAGCGCGGCGGAAAGCGATGAATATCGCCCGAGCTTTTGAAGGAGGACATCACCAGCCAAAGCACCGGGCCGAACATCACGACCACACCCAGCAGCAGATAACCATAGGTGAAGAAAGCGCGGCGCCGCGCCGTGCTGAAGAGCCAGCCCAGCACATTGCCCACAGCGTCAATCGCCGCTTGCAACAACTCGAAGACGGGATTGAAGGCGCGCGTCAAGCCATCGCGCAGGCCACCGGCGTCCGGCAAGGGGAGACCCTTGGCCTTGCCTTCTTCCTCCTCTTCCAGGCCCGTGCCCTGCACGCGGATCTGAATCACCGTCAGCACGATCAGCACCGCCGCCATCACCAGCGAGGTCGCCGCCGCCAAGCCATACTCGCGGAAGGGGCTGGCGAAACCGTTGTTGTAGATGTAATGCACGACATACAAGGTCGCCGAGCCCGGGCCGCCGCCGGTGAAGGCGAAGACCACATCAAAGATCTGCACCGCCCGTATCGTCGACAAAACGATGACCACCAGCATCGTCGGCGCCAGCAATGGCAGCGTGATCGAACGGAAGGCGCGCCAACTGCTCGCCCCATCAATCGCCGCCGCTTCGTATAGATCAGCCGGGATCGCCTGCAAACCCGCCAGCAAGATCAACGTGTAAAAGCCCATCAGCGACCAAACGCTGACCATCACCACCCAGAAGCGCGCCCAGTTGCGGTCGGTCAGGAAGCGCAGTTTTTCCCCGCCCAAGCTGACAATAACAGCGTTGAACAAGCCATTCTCCTGCAGCATCCAGCGCCAGATCAGCGCCACCACAATCGGCGAAAGCAGGACCGGATAAAAGAAGACGCTGCGGAAAAAACCGCGCGCCCGTATCTTCCCGTTCAGCACCACCGCCGTCATCAGCGACACGCCGATCATCACCGCCACTTGCGTGACGACAAAGCCGGCCGTATTCAAAACCGCCGACGCAAACAAATCCTCATCGCAGGTGGCCGGCCGCAGGAAATCACCGCAGTCGAAGAGCCGCTCCAGATTGGCCGCGCCGACGTAGGGCCGCTGATTGAGGAAGAGTTTGTCGCTGCCGGTGAAGGTGTAGACGAAGTTGAAGAGCATGGGGAAAAGCACAAAGACAGAAAAAACAAGCATATTCGGCGCGACGAAGACATAAGCCATACCCGTCACGCCAGTGAATTGTTGTATGCGGTTGAACAGCCCGTCAAATACGCTGACGAAACTTTCGATGAGTCGGTTCATGATACTGCCAATTGCGCCCTGAGTTCACCACCACTGTAAAGCAAGCTTTCACCGGCTGAGACGCAAAACCTCTCTGTCCATATAAGGCAGGGTGTTTGGCGATGAGAGAACTATCCCTCGGCATACATATTATCTTCCGCTGCGGCAATTGCTTCCTGCAAGCGCGAAAGCGCCTCTTCCAGCGTCAACTCGCCGGCGAAATACTGCCGCAGATAAGTATTTGACGCTTCATAGTAGACGGGCGCCAAAGGATCCAAGTCCAGCGCTATCGCCTGAGTCTGAAGCCTCGGCACTTCCCGGGCGAAGCTGCTCAGCGCCGCAGCGACAACAGGATCCTCCGTATCATAGTCGATAGCGCGAAGAGCGATGCTCTCGTTTATGGGGATGGTGAGCGTCCGCGCCGCAAACTCAGTGGATACCACCGGCCCCGAGAGATATTCGAAAACCTTGGCGACCGCTTGCGGCTGTGTTGTCCCGGCAAGAGCCACAAGTCCAGTTAATTGGGCAACACCGGTGCTACCGCCCGCCCCGGCCGGGTTGGGCACGATTGCCCATTCGAATGCATCGCCGACCTGGGCCGCCACTTCTTCTACTTTCCAACTGCCGCAGATGTACATTAGCGCTTCGCCGCGGACGAAGTATTCCTGCGATTTGCCTGTGCCGAGCAGGGTATCAGTCGGCGTCTTGCCGTCTTCCATTAGCTCAGTGAGGATCACTAAAAAATCACGCAAGCCGTCAAGATCGGCCGAGCTCAATCCATTGTTGTAGTAATCCGCGCCCAAGCTCATTGCTGGACCCACCAGGCGATGATCTTTGTTGTCCACCGACAGCGCGTAAGCAGCCTCCGTAGTCCTCACGACCTCGTCCAGCGCAGCCAGCCAATCATCCCAACTGGCAACTTCCTCGCCAGCGCCGGGAATGAGCGCCCCCGCCTCTTCAAAACGGGACAGGTTGACAAAGGGCGCGACCACCTTTGCCGCGTCAGGATAGCCGTAGAGGCCGATATCCTGAAAATAGCTGCTCATGGAACGGAAGATTATTTCGTCGGGAAAGCTCTGGTATAAGTATTCCGGATCGGGCAGCAGCGGACGCAAATTGAGATAGCGCCCTTCCAAGACATCCAGGTCACTTACTCGCGCGAAATCCGGCGGCGCGCCCGCTTCCACTTCTGCCGCAAGCCTTTGATGAATCTCGGACTCGGCGACCACTTCCACGGCGATGCTGATATCAGGATTCTCTTCCGAGAAACGCGCCAGCAAATCGGCATAAACATCACACTCGTTGCGGTCTTGAAAACACAGAAAACGCAGCGCCGCCGGCCCTTGCGCCGCTGTTGACGCCAAGATCGCCATGCTCATGACAATGGGCAAAATAAAGAAAAACGGCCTTTTCATCTTTCCTCCGCCAGCTATTCCAAATGGAGCGCCGGACAAGCCTTGCAGGGGCGACTCTGTGAGCCGCCCACATGTCACAACTGCTCCAACGCAGGGGCAAGCCCGCAAGAAGGTTGCCCCGCGTTCTGCTCAAGCTCGCCCTAGCCGCCAGCCGCCATATTGGCCGCCGCCTCGTCAAGTTGCTCCTGCAAGCGCGACATCGCCTCGTCCAGCGTCAACTCGCCGGCGAAGTACTGCGCCAGCCGCGTATTCGACGCATCGTAATAGGCGAAAGCCAGCGGATGCGGATTCAGCGCCACCGCCTGATCTTGCAGCTTCGGCACCTCAGACGCGAAGCCATTCAACGCGGCCGCCACAGCCGGGGTCGCTGATGGATAGTCGACGCCCATCTCCGCCACCGCGTTGTGGCCGGGGATGCCCAGCGTCCGCGATGAAAACTCGCCGTAGATTTCCGGCTGCATCAGGTATTCCATAAC
Source organism: Anaerolineae bacterium (assembly GCA_022822545.1). GTDB lineage: Bacteria > Chloroflexota > Anaerolineae > Aggregatilineales > Phototrophicaceae > UBA6055. Next base: position 20,989 of record JAJEBE010000027.1, on the reverse strand, counting down.
CATGGCCACTTCATCTGGATGTTCCGTCGCGGCATAGCCAACAAGAGCCGCGCCACCAGCGACGCCCGTGCTGCCGCCGGGCCCGTAAGGATTCGGCACGACTATCCAATCAAAGGCATCGCCGATATCAGCCGAGAAGCGACCGATCTGCCAACTGCCGCTGAAATACATCACCGCCTCGACATTGATGAAGTAATCTTGCGCGCCGGTGTATTGGCTCGTGCCCAGCCAGGTCTCGGCCGGGGACTTGCCCGCGTCGATCAGGTCTTTGAGGATCATGGCAAAGGCGCGGTAGCCTTCGTCGTCTTCCAGGTCGAAGTTGCCGTCTTCATCGAAAAAGTCGGCGCCCAGGCTCATCGCCGGACCGGCAAAGCGATGGCCCTTGTTGTCGATCGCCATCGAATACTGTACGCCGGTCGCGCTCGCGACCTCGTCCAAAGCCGCCAGCCAATCTTCCCAACTCGGCTCGTCCATGACATCGCTCGGCATATCGACCTCAGCCTGCTCAAATAGTGTCCCGTTGACGTAAGGCGCGGTGACAGTAGCCGCATCGGGGAAGCCGTAAAGACCGCTCATGTCATCATCGGTACGGAAGGCTTCCAGAATCGCCGCCGGGAAGTTATCTTCCATCAATGACGGATCTTCCATCAGCGGACGCAGGTCCAGGTAGAAACCGGCCATGCCGGCGAAATCGGTGATGCGCGCTATATCCGGCGCTTGACCGGCCTCGACTTGCACGCGCAATTGATCACGCACGGTGGTATACGGGACGGTATTGACCGCAACCGCGATACCGGGATTGTCTTCACTGAAGCGGCTAAGCAAGTCATCATAAACCGAACATTCATTGCCGTTCTCATAGCACATGAATTCGATCTCGACCATGTCTTGCGCCAGCGCGGCCGCCCCGAGCGACAGCAGAAGCGCGATGAGCAAGAATAACGTGGTAACGCGTTTCATTCTGTGTTCTCCTCTTCTACAGATTTACGAAAAACTGCGATCTTCACGACCGCCCCGCCATTATCGCCCAAATGTCACAGGCGTAAAACAGGCATTCGCAATTGCCGCGCCAGCGCTTCCAGCGCGCCCTGATGATCGCCATAAGCGATCGAGACATGATGCTCCAATCCCTCGCGCATGATTATATCCATTACGGCCGCCGCGCCCGAATCAAAGCGGATGCGGCCGCTCGTGCCGGTGAAGGCCGGTGGCGCTTTAAGCATTTCCCCGCCGCCGATGACCAGCCGGAACTCGCCCGTCGCCTCGCTCAAACGCGCGACCGTGACCCGCCCAGGCTTCAGTGGAAACTGCATCAGCAGCGGCTTCTCGCGATTGGAATGTATCGTCGCCTCCGGCTGCGCTTCGGGATCGGCCATCGAAAGCGGCGCCAAGCCACAGTGCCACAAGGTCGCCTCATCCGCCTCGATGTCGAAGGCGACAATATCGCTGCCAAATGTCGGCATTCCGCTGATCCACTGCAAGATCAATTGCGTGATCGTCCCGTTGACATCGGCTTCGCAGCTGCTCGGTGTAAACGCATCGCTCAACAGCGACATCGCGCCGCAAGCCGAACAACCGAGATCGGTGAAAAACTCGGGCCAGCAGCGCAGCGCCATCCCGCTCAGGTTCTCTTCACTGACGAGTTCATCCAATGCCACATAAGCGCCAAGTGTGCCTTTCGTGGCATCGGTTTCCATGTCGTGATAATTCGCGAGCCGCGCCGCCAAATCCGCCTCAACCGCCGCTACTCTTGTGGCATCGGCCGCGCGCGCCCGCGCGAAAAACGGCGCCAGCTCGAACTGCGCCACCTCGACGCCCAGCTGTGACTTCAGCGCCTCATGGTTCACGCGACAGGTGTCGAAGCCGTCCGGATGCTCGCCCAGCCGGCCAATGCGCGTTTCATGCAGCCGCCGCTTGATGCCCGCCGCCTTTGCGAAATCGCGAAGCTTGTCTGAGGCGGCACGGTCCCCCGGCTCGGCATAGATATAGTCGTAGCTGATGCCGGCCCGCCGCAAGCCATGACCCGCCAGGTTGATGCCGCAGAAGGAGTTGATGCGCAGCCGGCCGCCCACCTGCGCCTCGGGCAGCGCCCAGAGCAGCAGCGGAACATCAACCGCCTGCGCCAGTTCCAGAACCATCGTGCTGTCGGCGAAGGACGCCTGCAACAGCAAGACCATGTCCACATCAGCCGCCGCCAGTTCGGCGATCCGCGCCTCGACCGCTTTGGCGTCCATGACCAGGTCCTGCGAGCCAACCACATCGTATTGGATAGCGCAGATGCGCTGATAAACCCGCGCCGTCACATCGCGCGCCAGGCCCAAATCAAATGTCGGCCGAGCGATAGGCACGAAGCCGATGCTTATGTCAGGTGGATACATGTGAGTCGGATACATGTACGTCATAGTCAACTTTTCTGTGTTCGTCGTGTCTTTGTGTCTTTGTGGTCAACGATGCTGTGCCTATACGTTAAAGAGCTACCCCAAGTTCACCACCATCAGCTTCAAATCCGTCATATCCTCAATCGCGTATTTGATCCCCTCGCGCCCATAGCCCGACGCCTTGATGCCGCCGTAGGGCATGTGATCGACGCGAAAGGTCGAGACGCCATTCACCTGCAAGCCGCCGACTTCTATCCGCTCCCAGGCATCCATGATCCGCTTGACATCATTCGTGAAGACGCCCGCCTGCAAGCCGTAGGGACTGTCGTTGATCGTCGCCACCGCTTCATCCCAGGCATCATACGCGCTCAGCGTCACCACCGGCGCGAAGACCTCCTCGCAATTCACCCGCATCTCCGGCGCCGTCTCCGTCATCACCGTCGGCGGGAACATCGTGCCTTCTCGCGCGCCGCCATAAAGCAGGGACGCGCCCGCCTGCTGCGCCTCCCGCACCCAGGCCTCCGCCCGCTCGGCATCCCGCTCGCTGATCATGGGACCGATATCCACTTCGGGATCGCGCGGATCGCCCACCTTCAGCGCCCGCACCTCGTCCACGAACAGATCGGCAAAATCCTCAAAGACATCGCGCTGTATCAACAGACGCTGCACCGAGATGCAATTCTGCCCGGCATTGGCAAAACCGCCGGCCGCCGCCTGCCCGGCCGCATCCGCCAAGTCGGCATCGCTATGCACGATCACACCGGCGTTGCCCCCCAGCTCCAGCGTCACCTTCTTTTGCCCGGCTTTGCTCTTCAACATCCAGCCCACCGCCGCGCTGCCCGTGAAGCTGATCATCGCCACTCGCGGATCCAGCGCCATCATCTCCGTATCCGGTCCCCAGGCGTTGAGCATGCTGAATGCTTGCGGCGGATAGCCCGCTTCCAGCACGATCTCCGCCAGAATCACCGAGGACAGCGGCGTCTTCTCCGCCGGCTTGATGATGATGCTGTTGCCCGCCGCGATCGCCGGGCCAATCTTGTGGCAAGCCAGATTCACCGGATAATTAAAGGGCGTGATGCCCAGCACCGCGCCGATCGGCATACGCCGCGTGAAACCCTGACGGTTCACCCCCGCCGCCGTCCAGTCGATGCTGAAGACTTCGCCGCCGATGCGCCGCGCTTCTTCCGCCGAGACCTTCAGGGTCTCCAGCGCCCGCGTCGTCTCGCCGACCGCCGTCTTGTGGTTCTTGCCGCCTTCGAGGATCATCGCCTCGACCACCTCGTCAAAGCGCTCCCGCAGCAGCCGCCCCATATTCTCGAGAATTTCCGAGCGGCGATAACTCGGCAGCGCCCGCGTCTGCTCAAAGCCGGCGACCGCCGCCGCCATCGCATCCTCCATATCGGCCGCGCTCGCCATTGATACCGCGCCGACCAAGCTGCCGTCATAAGGAAAGCGCACTTCCAAAACATCATCGCTGCCGCGCCACTCGCCGCCGATCAAATTCTTGCAGGCCATCTCTCTTCCTTCCTAGCCCATCGCTTTCAATTGCGAGAATGCCCGCCAGTATACCAGACCGCCAGCGCTTTATTCACTGGCGGATGCGCGCCCGGCATATCCTGAGAAGCTCATCACCGCGGGTCCTTCCGCCGCCAATACCTCGTCCAGAAAAGCATTCCAGGCCATCATATCCGCCGCATTCGGCGTATCCCGCCAGGGGTGAAAAAACATCCAGTAATGATTGCTGACGATGGTCAGCCCCGCCCGCGCCAGCGCCGCCCGCGCCAAGACCAGCGACTCCGCCGGCAAGCGCTTGTACGTGAACAGATAATCATCGCAGACATAAAGCGCCTGCCCCCGGCGGATTTCCCCGGCGGCGAAACCGGCAATCTGCGGCAAGTCGGGCAGCGGCGCCAGATTCAGCGACATTGTACTGATGTGGAAACCGCGCTCGATAAGCTCACGCAGCGCCGCCGGCGATATCCGGTCGTAGGGCGGCACGAAGGTCTTGATGCTTGCCGCCGGGAAGGCCCGCTCCAGCAGCGCAGCGCCCTCAGCCAGTTTCTTGCGAATCAACGGCCGATCGTGCGTGATGAATTCGTAGAAGGTATGCGTATAGCCGTGCAGGCAAATCTCGGCCAAGCCGGCCGCCGCCTTCTCGTTCAAAAACGCGCAGAGCTCGGCATTCTCCAAAATCGAGTAGGAGCGCTCCGTCCCGCGATACGCCGGCGGGATGCCCGGATCATGGGGATTGCCATCGGTCCAATAGACCCGCGTATCGCCGAATACCTCCGGGATCACCGCCAGACAAACCGGCAAGCCCGCCTCCCATACCCGCCCATACACCGCCTCCAAACGCCCCGGCGTCGTGAAATAGCTGGTATCATCATCACGAAAAATTATTGTCCGCATGGCATACTCTCGGCGTCAAACTGTAGGTGAACTATAAGGTCGCGTGCAAGTCTCTCCTGCGCGTCGGTGGGCGGCTCAGCGAGTCGCTCCTGCAAAACCTTTGTGATCTTTGTGCCCTTCGCGCCTTTGTGGTAAATATCCCAATATGAATCGCAAAGACGAAATCCGCCAGTTCAATCAACTCAGTCCGCAACAGGTCATCGACGCGGCCGGCCAGCGCCTCGTCGTCTGCGATACCATTGCCGACCTGCATCGGCATCTGGCCGAATCCATCCACCGCGAGATTCGCGACAATAACCGCGCCGGCAATCCCACCCGTCTCATCCTGCCCGTCGGGCCCACCGGGCACTACCCCATCCTCGCCCGCCTGCTCAACGACTCGCGCGCATCGCTGACAAACTGCCACTTCTTCTTCATGGACGAATACTGCGGCGAAGACGGCGCCGCCCTGCCCCGCTCTCATCCCTTGAGTTTCCGCGGCATCGCCCAAGCTCTATTCCTCGACGCGCTCAGCCCCGAACTCGCGCTCAATCCAACCCAAGTCATCTTCCCCGACCAGACCAATATCGACGCCCTGCCCGCGCTCATTGACGGCATCGGCGGCATCGACGCCTGCTACGGCGGCATCGGCATCCACGGCCACATCGCCTTCAACGAACCCGAAAGCGGCGTCAGCCAACTGCCCAGCCGGGTGGTCCGCCTCAACGACTTCACCGTGACAATCAACGCCATCCGCGCCGGGGTCGGCGGCAACCTCGCCGGCTTCCCGCGCCACGCCTACACCATCGGCATGAAAGAAATCCTGGCCGCCCGCCGCATCCGCCTCTACTGCCGCAACGGCATCAATCTCGACTGGGCCAATACGGTGCTGCGTCTCGCCCTCTTCGGCGCGCCCGGCGACGACTACCCGGTCACCCACATCCGCGACTGCGACTATGTCATCACAACCGACCGCGACACCCTGCAATCCCCGCGCCACCTGCTCTGACGTGACCCTATTTCTCTGTGCCCTCTGTGTCGCTTTTTTAAGGAACCCACCAATATTCGTATCCAATCATGTCAGAATGTGTAGGGGCGACTTATCAAGTCGCCCGAAAACGCTTCTTATCGCTGCGACGGGCGACCAGGTTGGTCGCCCCTACACATTCTCACTATTTAGAGTTCATTATTTTGTGTGAGCCAAGTTGCGACTTGCGAGCGGCTGTGGTGAAAAAATATCCTACCGGTAGGCCGGCAAATATGCCCCGTGCGCCTCGATCAATTCATCCACCAGCGCCCAAATCTCATCCAGCGTCAACTCGGCCGCCGTGTGCGGATCCAGCATCGCCGCATGATAGATGTGCTCGCGTTTGCCCGTCAGCGCCGCCTCCACCGTCAAGGCCTGCACATTGACATTCGTCCGCATCAAAGCCGCCAGTTGCGGCGGAATCTCGCCGATCCGCGTCGGCTGAATCCCGTTCGCGTCGACCAGGCACGGTACCTCGACGCAGCAGCCGTCGGGCAAATTATCGATGACGCCATCATTCGGCACATTGCCGTAAATCGTCCGCGCTTCGCCCGTCTCCATGCTATGGATGATCAGCGAGCCATACTCGACGCTGCGCTCCACCTCCTTCAAACTGCGGATACTGCGCACCGTCCATTCTTTGTGCATGGGATTGATCCCCTCCAGCGCCGCCATGATCTCCGCTTCTTCGGGAATACGTCCCTCGGCTTCCGCTTTCTCCAGCAGTTGCCAACTCACGATGCCCGCCTTGCAGCGCTCGATATATTCGTCCAGCGGAATGTTGAACCGCTCGATCAATTCCGGCGCGCTCTCCTTGATAAAATAGGGCACGTACTCGCTGAAATGCTCGCTCGATTCCGTCACGAAATAACCCAGGCGCTTGAACATCTCATAACGCACGCGGTTCCACTTGGGCGCGCCCCCGTTCTCCGCCACCTGCGCGATCAGCGGATACAAATCTTCGCCCGTGCCGCGCCGCTCGAACTTGAGGTAGAAAGCCATGTGGTTGATGCCGGCGACCAAATAATTGATGTCCGTATAAGGCACGCCGATATCCCGCGCCAGCTCATGCGCCGTGCCCGGCACGCTATGGCACAAGCCCACCGTTCGAATACCGCTCGCCCGGCTCAGCGCCCACTGATTCATGCACATCGGATTGGCGTAATTGATCAGCAGCGCCCCCGGGCAGATCGCCTCCATATCCTTCGCGATATCTATCAGCACCGGTATCGTGCGCAAGCCGCGCATGATGCCGCCGATGCCCAGCGTATCGCCGATCGTCTGCCGCAAGCCATACTTCTTCGGCAGCTCAAAGTCGATCACCGTCGCCGGCTCATAGCCGCCGACCTGAATCATGCAGACGACATAATCCGCGCCGCTTAAGGCTTCACGCCGGTCGGTAGTGGTCTCGACTATTGGATTATTGCCCAGCGCCCCGATGATATGCCGCGCCACCTGCGCCGATTGCCCCAGGCGCTTCTCGTCAATGTCCATCAAACAAATCGTCGCGTCCGCCAATTCCGGATAACTCCAGATATCGCCCATCAGATTCTTGGCGAATACCGTGCTGCCCGCGCCGATAAATGTGACTTTGGTCATGTTCCCGTCCTTTCACAATTCGCCACTGTTATATCGGCAGCCCCAGTCTAATTCAAGCGCCGCTTCCCCTGACGCGCGGGGGAGCAAAATCTTTCTGGCCGCGCCGGTCGCTCACCCTCGGTCATCCACCCCGCCATTTCCGCCGCTAAAACTTCATCACAACTCGTAGGGGCGACCTATCAAGTCGCCCGAATGTGTGTACATTAGAAGCTGCGGGCGACATACTATGTCGCTCTTACAAAATTCGGTGCTAATGGGATAGCTATTTTGTATGAGCCATGACCTAACTCGCGAGCGACCGAGAAAATTAGACCTTAATACGCGAACATTTGGTCGCCCATTCGCACAAAATATCTGCTACACTTCAATCTATGATCATCTTCCAATTCACAGTCACGCCAACTTTATGTCAATCACAAGCATGCCTATCTCAAACGAAAAATCCAAAAAACTGCCCAGATAGTCGCCCTTATCCATACTGTATCGATATATTTAGCAATTTTGTCTGTCTCCAGCCATACTCAGCACCCTCTTTTCCCATACTCTGTCCACTCTTTTCCATACTCCGCCCACCTTTTACTTACCTCATTCCGCAGCACGAATACGCCACCCGCGCCCAATGCCATTCCGTCCGCTCACGGTTATACTCCTGGATATGAACACTGCTGCCCTCACAATCCCCGAACTCACCGTCATCGGCATCATCGCCGTCACGCTCGCCCTGATCGCCTTCACGCGGCTGCGCATCGATCTCATCGCCTTGCTCGTCCTGCTCATGGTCGCGCTGACCCGGCTAGTGCCCGCCAGCGACGCCCTTTCCGGCTTCAGCAGTTCAGTGGTCATCACCATTATCGGCTTGCTCGTGATCACCCGCGGCCTAGAGCAGACGGGCGTCATGCAGTGGGTGGCGCGGCAGCTGCAAGCCTATGGGCGCGGCTCCGAGGCGAAGCTGATTGCCCTGGTCATGATGGCGGGGGCGGCTGTTTCCTTGCTGATGAACAACGTGGCGGCGGGAGCGGTCCTGTTGCCGGCTGTCCTGCAGGTATCGCGCGATAGCGGCGTCTCCGCCTCCAAGCTGATGATCCCGCTCGCATTCGGCGTCACTGTCGGCGGCATGGCGACTTATTTCACAACTGCCAATATCTTGATGAGCGAGCTGCTGATTGCGCAAGGCATCGCTGGTTTAGGGATGTTCGATTTCATGCCAGTGGGCGGCATGATTGTGGCGGCGGGTTTGCTTTACATGCTTTTCTTCGGCCGGCGCTTGCTGCCCGGTCGCGCTTTGCTGACACAATCCTTCGACCAAGACGACCTGCACGATACCTATGAGTTGGCGGACCGGATGTGGCTGGTGCGCGTCTTGCCTGGTTCCCGCCTCGCTCACCAAACCGTGCAGGAAAGCGATATCAATGCCGAGTTGGGTTTGACGGTGGCGGCTGTCTGGCGCGGACGAGAGACGATCACCATTCCCAAATCGACTCAAGTGATTTACCCCGCCGATGAGCTGTTGATTGTCGGGCGCGAAGAGCGACTCCAGCAACTGTTGGCTTGGGGCATCGAATTAATCGAGGGTGGCGCGCAGGCGGTCGCGGGAGAATTGCCGATTGAACCCATTGAGATCATGATCGCGCCCCGTTCTAATGCCATTGGCAGGACGCTCTCCCAAATGAAGCTCAACCGCGACGCGGGCTTGTTGGCGATGGCGCTTTGGCGCGACGGGCAGAGCTTCCACACCGATGTCCGCAAGATGCCGCTGCAAGTCGGCGATGCGATTCTGGTCGTCGGCCAATCCTCAGACATTCAAAACCTGTCGCAGAACAGCAATTTCATCTTGCCGGCCGGCGAATACTCGGCGCAAGCCATTGAAAGCCGCAAAGCGCCCTACGCCGTCGGCATCACCGCCTTGGTCCTGGCGCTCTCCTTCTTGAATATCCTGCCCTTGCCCATTGCCATGCTGGCGGGGGCGGCGGCCATGGTTCTCACGCGCTGCCTGAGGATGGAGCAGTTCTACACGGCGGTGGACTGGCGGACGATCTTTTTGGTGGCTGGCATGCTGCCCCTCAGTCTGGCCATCACGGAGACCGGCTTGGCTGATCGCATCGGCGCGTTCTTGGAATTGAGTCTTATGAACGCCAGCCCGCTTCTGCTGTTTGCGGCAATCGCCCTGCTAACGATGTTGGTCGTACAAGTCATCGGCGGCCAAGTAACACCGCTGCTGGTCGGTCCGATCGCCATCAAAGCCGCGCTGCAAATGGGCATCGACCCGCGCGCAATGGCGGTGGCGGTCGCCATGGCTTGCTCGCTGGCCTTCATCACGCCAATTTCCCACCCGGTCAACATTCTGATGATGGGACCCGGCGGCTACAAATTCAGCGACTTCTTCAAGATCGGCGTCGGCATGACGGTCGTCACGCTTCTGACGATGCTGCTGGGTCTGGCGCTTATTTGGGGGGTTTAGGTTGGGAGTGGGGGAAGAGTTTCGAGTTTGGCGAGCCAGGCGTCAAAGAGCGGGCATTCTTGGCGGATAATAGCCAATGTCATCGCCCTAACGGCGCGTTCGCCTTCCTGGACTTTCCGGTATCGAGGAATCAGCGCTTGAAGTCGTTTGCTCGGCGCAGTGACTGAACTGTCATTTATATGTTCTGGGGTCGGAAACTCATGACGGATCGCCCAAAGCTTCTGAGTCAAGTCCTGCCTCCTTATTGCAACCGCTAGTTGGCTCGGATCGCTGAACAGCAAACCTTCAAACTCGTGCATCTGGACATAAGGAATGAACCGCTGCATCGGTCCTTCATCCAGAGTTTGCGCTAGTCTGTCCGCGAACGCGTGACAGACTACACGCTGCTTGTCCGGCAAATTCGATTTTCTTCCCGCTTCTTTCTTACCCGGAAAGTCACCGTCTATACCGTAAAAGTCCACGAATGTCGTGCAATACGAACTTCGGTCTTGAAGAAGGCAATCCCTAACGTTCTCACGAAGCCTCTTCAGCGTAACAGCTCCGCCCTTTTTGCCCGAAGTGCCTATCCTAGGGGCACGAACACCCAAGTTGAACGCCGCCAAATGAGGACTTAGAATTGTTTTTACAATCCTTGACTCCGTCGGACCTTCGCAGACTATGTTCAGTCTAAGCACTATGGCAAGCCCCCTCCGAGTACATTCTTGTCCCACAATTCGCCTACGGAGAAGTCTTCCAGCCAAACGTTGAATTGGCTTTCGTCGAGGCGTTCAAAAGTGGACACACCGTCTTCGAGTTCGACCACAATCAAGTCATCAACAGAGAATTCGTCAACCAACGAAACCGATTGGGTGGCGACAATTATCTGCATTTCTTCTGGAGCCGAGTCAAAGAGCGAGCCCAACAATGTTAGTGCATAGGGATGAAGGCCAAGTTCCGGCTCATCAAAGATTATAGTTCTTGGCGGATCCAGTTGCTTGAGCGCTGTTACCAGGCAAATAAAGCGGATTGAGCCGTCCGACAACTGATCCGCCAAGAATGGCTCATAGTCGTATCTGTTTCGCCACCTTAGCAAAATACTATGTGCATGGGCATTGTTCGCTTCAGGCTTCAACATAAAGTCGCGAAAAAAGGGCAAGGCTTGTTGTACGGCGTCGATAATCTCTTGGTAAATGTGAGGATATTCGTGCTGCATTCTATAAAGGTATGCGGCCAAATTAGCGGCATCCACGTGAAGAGTCTGATTATCGCGCAAATCGTGTGCCTTCTTGACGCGTGCTGTAGGGCCAGTGTCATGAAAATGGTAGACTCTCCAGCTAGATATGGACGCATAGCAGTAATCTGCCTGACGCGGCAGTTCCCAAACTTGACGCGTCTGCGACTTCAGATTCGCTTCTAAGTGTCCTCGGCCTAACCCAATAACAGATTGGGGTCTGCTCGGCATAGAGACAACCTCATCTCTAAACGCCAGCTTATCCTCTGGGGCGGGAACCAAAGAGAACTGATACGCGTTCGGACCAAAATGAATCTTTGACTCGAGTTTAGACGTTGTCTTTGACCCGAAAGTCAAAATACGGTCCGAACCACCCTGTTGTACTACCCAAATCTGCAGGTCTTCCTCAACCAATCGCCGCAGCATATCAAAATAAGAAATCAGATTACTCTTCCCAGCGCCATTCGGGCCGATGAGCACATTGAGCTGGCCCAATTCCAGCTCCACATCTTGCAGGGTTTTGAAGCCCTTGATGGTCAATTTGTCAATCGGCCGTTTCTCAACCACAGCGCTTCGCCTGACACTCAAACATCTTCGTGTGGAAGCCCAATTTTACCATACCTGCGAGCTAACGCTGTAGCGGAGGCGATATGGCATCATCCCAGCGCGCGCAAATTCCAAGCGCGAGTAGAGTTCCCGCTGCACTTCGCCAATATCGAGCCGGCGGAGCAGTGACCCGCGAGCGCATTTGTTGGCTAAAAGGTCGTAGTGTATACTGGACATTAACTAAATGATTTTACCTGTGACGCGACAATCAACGGAGCAAAGCGCTTATGGCTGCAGCAGCTTCTTCAGCCGATAGCCAAGCCGGGAGAAGCAGCAGTGGAAACCTGCGCTTTCTGCTGCGCGGTCTGGTCGTGGCGGCGGTCGTCGCCCTTATCATGTCCCTTGGCAATGTGAATATCGGCGCGATCGGTCAAGGGCTGGCTTATGGTCTGGCGGGCGTCACCGTTTACTTGACCTTCCGCGTTCTGGGTTTTGTCGATTTGACGGTGGATGGCGCCTTTCCCATCGGCGCGGCCACCTGCGCCGTGCTCATCGTCGGCGGCCAAAGCCCCGAAGTCGCGATCCTGGCCGCTTTCGTCACAGGCGCGCTGACCGGCCTGGCCACGGCGCTTATCGATATCATTTTCAAGATAGAAGGTTTGCTGGCGAGCATTATCGTCATCACAGCCGCCTATACCGTCACCCTGCACATCATGGGCGGCAAAAGCAATGTGCCGCTATTGGGCGAAGAAACGCTGATTAGCCGCTACTCGCGCGATTTTCGCAGTTGGCTGGTGGAGCAATTCGGCGATCAAATGCGCCGGCAATCGACCAACTTGCTCGAGATCATGATCTTCGGCGCCATCGTCATCATTGTGCTGGTCATACTGTATTGGTTCTTGCGCTCGGAGATTGGCCTGGCGATACGCGCGACCGGCAAAAACCCGCAGATGGTCCGCGCCACCGGCTTGAACCACAATCTGATGATCGCGCTTGGCTTGATGGCGGCCAACGGACTGGCCGGCATCGCGGGCGCGCTGGTCGCGCAGCAGTTCGGCTTCGCCGATGTGAGCCTGGGCTTCGGCTTGATCGTGCGCGGCTTGGCGGCGGTGATCATCGGCGAGGTGCTGCTGCGTCCGCGGTCGGTGGGCCAATTCCTGGCGGCGGCGACGGCGGGCATGTTGATCTTCGATATTTCCCGCGCCTGGATCTTCAGCGCGCTTGACCTGCCCACAACCGATATCCAGTTCGTCAGCGCCCTGGTCGTCTTGACCGCGCTGGGCGCGCCGACGCTCTATGGCCGCTGGAAGAGCTACCGACAAAGACACAGCAGCTAGGGTTGACTATGCTTTCACTCGATCATGTATCGGTAATTTTCAACGAAGGCACGCCGAATGAAGTGCGCGCCTTGCAGGACCTGTCCCTGTTCGTGGATGAAGGCGAGTTCGTCACCGTCATCGGCTCCAACGGCGCCGGCAAAAGCACGCTCTTCAACGTGATATCGGGGGCGGTGGAACCCAAGGCCGGCCACATTGAGCTGGATGGGCGGAACATCACGCATTGGCCCGAGTATCGCCGCTCGCATGATATCGGCCGCGTCTTTCAAGACCCGCGCCTGGGCACTTGCCCGGGCTTGACGATCCGCGAGAACTTGTCCCTGGCGGCGATTCATGGACGCCGAGCCGGTTTTCGCCGCGATGTGAAGGCGGGCGAAGAAGCCTGGTTCATCGAGCAGTTGGGGCGGCAGCAACTGGGCCTGGAGCACCGCCTGGACGCCGATGTCGCCCTGCTCAGCGGCGGGCAGCGGCAGGCGATCACGCTGGCGATGGCGACCTTGGTCAAGCCGAAACTGCTGCTTCTGGACGAGCATACGGCGGCGCTGGACCCCAACGCGGCCGAGCAGGTCATTTCGCTGACGCAACAACTGGCGGAGGCGCAGGATCTCTGCGTCGTGATGATCACGCACAGTATGCAGCAAGCTTGTGATTTGGGCGATCGCGTCATCATGATGAATCGGGGCCGGATCGTATTTGAAATCGCCGGAGAAGAGCGTAAGAACCTGAAACCTGCGGACCTGATTGACCGTTTCCATTCCTTGCAAGACGGGACCGAACTCTCCGACGCGCAGTTGCTCAGTTAGGCCGTTGGCGGTCGAGTCTCCGCGCCGGGCAAACATGCCCGACATTATGCGGAGAAGCGGTACGTCAAAGAAAATCGGATAGAGAATGACGCCTGTTGAATCCTGAACGAGGAGGTTCAACGCAATGAAAAATGCTTCGCTGCTGGTCATCGTTATCACTTTGCTAATCGTTCCCGCTTCAGGCGCGCAAGGCGATGACAAGCCGACGGTGGCCTTTTTGAAATGGGGCGATTCCAGCAACGTCGCCCTGGCGGAAAAAGCCATCCTGGATATGTTGCAGGTCTACGGTTTCATCAACGAAGAAGAACGCGCGCTGCTGGATGAGGAGCGGTCCATCGAAGGCGAGAATATCAATATCGTTTATGGCGATGCCCTCTTTGATCGAACCGAAGCCAATGTCATCATCGAGCGAGCCATCGACAGAGGCGCTGATGTCCTGGTCACATTCACGACGCAAATGACACAGATCGCCTATTATGCCATCCGCGAATTTATCGACCCGCCCAAGCTGATCTTCACCGTGACTTCGGGACCCTATATCACCGGCGTGGCGGAAACATCCTGCGTCAAACCGGACTTTGTCACCGGCACCGTGCCCGTCACCAACTATGAAGACATCGTGCCCCTGCTGCTGATGCAGGATCCGGACATGAAAGTGGTCGGCGCCATCTATTCGCCGCAGCAGCGCGCCAGCGAAGTCGGCGTCGCGCGGATTAGTGAAATCGGTCAGTCCCTCGGCTTGACCGTCGAAGCCGAGTCCATCGTTGTGACGCCGGATTTGTATCAAGCGGTCGATAAGCTGGCGAACCGGGGCGCCGAGGCGATTATCATCCCCATCTTCACCTTCCAAGGCTTTCAACTGCTCTTGTCCCTCTCCTATGACTACGGGCTGCCGGTCCTCTTCTCCGCGCCGCAGAACGCCTATCGCGGCGGCACGATCGGCGGCGGCTTCTTCGGCCTCTACAAACAAGGCGCTATCGCCGGAAATATGCTGATCGCGCATCTCAACGGCGATATCGACATCGCGGACACCGCCATCTACGAGAGCGATGACTTCGCCTTCGCCGTCAATCTTGACGCGGCCGATTTGCAAGATGTCGAGATTTCCCAAGCTCTGCTGGATGGCGCGGCCTATATCGTTGAGAACGGAGAGACGGAGCAAGGCGTCTCCGCCCAGTATCCCGAGGTCGAGATCGCCCTGCCGGAAATGCCGCTCGACGAGCGCCGCGCCGCTGACCTCGAATTCCTCGCCGCGCTTGAATGTACGCCGGAGATAATCGCCGAGCAACAAACAGCGCTGGAGGGCGAATGAGCCAGACAATGGCAAATGCCGGTCAAGCCTCCTTAATCGCTGCATTCGTATACAATGAAGATGGTAGGTATCCATAAAATAGCCCTTGGAAAGTAAACGTCATGCTACAGCGCATCTTGTTATTGCTGGTGGTTATTGCACTACTGTGTTCAATTCTGCCGCCAGCGCTGGCGCAAGATGATGCCAAACCTACAATCGCTATCCTGCGTTACGGCGGCACGACCCTTACGGCTTTGGCCGAAAAAGGCATTCTGGATATGTTTGAAGCCTATGGCATGGTCAATGCGGAAGAACGCGCCATTCTGGACGAAGCCGAAGACCTGCAAGGCGAGCGCATTAATGTCATTTATAGCGACGCGGACTTTGATATTCCGACGGCGAACATAATGGTGGAGGATGCGCTGGACCGGGGCGCCGATACGCTCTTGACGCTTTCAACGCCTGTGTCCCAGATCGCCGCCAACATCACGCGCCAAATGGACGACCCGCCGGCTATTATTTTCGCTATCGTCACCGCTCCCTATTTCGCTGGCATTGCCGACGCCCCTTGCATCAAAGACAGCCACATCGCCGGTACGCAGACCAATATACCCTACGATGAGTTTGTGCCGCTGCTGAAGGTGCAGGACCCGGATATGAAGGTGGTTGGCACAATCGTGAATTTGGCTGAACCCAATAGCGTATTCGGCGCGGAACGAATCAGCAAACTTGCCGGCGAACTTGGGGTGCGGGTCGAAGTGGCTCCGGTTGTCGCAGTGGCGGATTTGTCTTTGGCGACCGCGAGCCTGATTAGCAAAGGTGTTGAGGCGATCGCCCTGCCCGCCAGCTATACCACATCTATCGGATTGGACGCGATTGTAAGCACTGCTGAGGAGCACGGCGGGATACCGGTCTTTTCCATCGTGGCGGAACATGTCTATCGCGGCGCGACCGTGGGCGCCGACTTTTATAGCCTTTATCGCGAAGGCGTCATTGCCGCCCGCATGTTGATCGGTCATCTCAACGGCGATATCGATATCTCGCGTCTGAGCGTCAACTTAAAGCCCGGCTTCACCGTCGCGATCAACCTCGATGCGGCGGCGGAGGCAGGCGTGGAGATCGCCGACGAATTGCTGGCAAAGGCGGATTGGACGATTAGGGATGGGGCAAGCACTGAAGGAGTCACGCCCGACTTGCCCGAAGTTGGCACTGAGCTGCCGGAAATGACGCTCGACGAGCGCCGCGCCGCCGACCTGGCCTTCCTGGCCGCGCTTGAATGTACGCCGGAAATGATCGCTGAGCAGCAGGCGGAACTAGACGCCGCCGACAGCTAGTCAAGACAAATATCCCAGTAAGCAACTAAACCGAAGGACGGTTCCTGACAACCGCCCTTTTGTTTCGACGCCAAAACATAAATGCATATAATGATCAATATATCCTGTAAGTATTCAATAATATATATAATATAAGACATAATCTCAAAAATAATCAGGAAGAGGTTGCGCATGTACAAGCATCTGGTGTTAATCGCAGCAATGGTGTTGGCTATGCTTATGCCCCTGACAGTAGCAGGTGAAGATGACAAGCCGACGATTGCCTTTCTGCGTTACGCCGGCACCGCTCCAGTCACAGCAGCTACCGACGGACTTCTCGATTCTCTTGAGGCTTACGGCTATCTGACCGCCGCGGAGCGCGCCGCCTTGAATGAGTCCTATGATCTCGAAGGCGAAAGCATCAATCTCTTGTACCGCGATGCCGGTTTCGATCTGTCAGCGGTCAGTCTGATCGTGGAAGATGTCCTGGACAAAGGCGCCGATGTCTTGGTCACCGTCACGACGCAAGTGGCGCAAATCGCTGTCTCGGCAACCCGTGACCTGGAAGACCCGCCGGCGATCCTCTTCAGTCTGGTCACGACGCCCTTCTCCACCGGCATTGCTGACGCCCCCTGCGTCAAGCCGAATCATGTCACGGGTACGCAGCCCTTGATGTCCTTTGCAGATTATGTGCCGCTTGTTTTGGTTCAGGATCCGGATATTAAAGTTATCGGCACCATCGTATCGCCAGATCAACCGACTAGCCTTGTCGGCGCTGAGATCATCACGAAGATTGGCGAATCGCTTGGTTTGACGGTCGAGATAGCATCTGCCATTACTGCGGCGGACCTGAACGTTGCGGCGGAGAGTCTATTGGGCAAGGGCGTGGAAGCCATCGTTCTTGTCATCAACCCATTGACACTGCAAGGCACGCCCGTCCTGGTAGGGCTGACAGCGGAATACGGCGTACCGCTGTACGCGCCGATCATCCAGCAAGTGTATCGCGGAGCGACCGTTGGCGCCGGTTTCCACAGCTTTTACAAAGAGGGAGTGATTGCGGCTCGCATCCTGAATGCCTATCTCAGCGGCGATGTCGATATCGCCGACATCGGCATCAATCAGTCACGCAGTTTTGGGGTGGCGATAAACCTGGATACAGCGGCTGCGCAAGGCTTGGAAATCTCGGATGACCTGCTGGCGATGGCGAATTTCCTCATTCAAGACGGGGAAAGATCCACGGGCATGGCCGCTGACGTCGATGATGCCGCCACGAATCCGCAAGCGATGTCCGCTGAGGAACGCCGCGAAGCTGACCTGGAATTCCTGGCCGCGCTGGAGTGTAGTCCCGAGATGATCGCCGAGCAGCAAGCACAGCTTGACGCCACCGACAGCTAGCCAAGACAAACAATTAAGCTGAAGGACGGTTCCTGACAACCGTCCTGTTGTTTTAATACCGAGCAGAAATAGTCGCTTACCTCAGTATCGGTAAATCTGATATAAAATCAGATGCAATATCACATAAAATTTGTTACCCTATTTTGCCGTCATCAGCTTCGCAATTCGCGTCTGTTTTCATGGTATGATGAAAACATTGGCCTTGCATTGAAGTGCGCTTGTCGAATGAAAACAGCCAAAGACGAAGGATTAAGATATGTATACAAAATTACTGATTGGACTCCTGATAGCGGCGCTTTCGTTCGCCGCACCGGCGTTGGCTCAAGATGATAGCAAGCCCACGATCGCCATTCTGGCTTTCGGTTATCATTCCAACGTCAACCTGTCGGTCAAGGGCACGCTTGATATGCTGCAAGCCTATGGCTATATTGATCAGGAGGAGCGCGCTGTATTGGACCAGCGGCAAGACCTCGAGGGCGAAGGCATCAACATCATCTGGGGCGATGCCGCTTACGACATCGGCTTCGCGAATCTCATGGTGCGCGACGCCCTAGATAGAGACCCCGATGCCTTGATAACAATTACCACGCCGGTGGCGCAAATTGCCGCCAACGCCACCCTGGATATGGAAGACCCGCCCGTTGTGATCTTCAACGTCGTGTCCAACCCTTATGCCGCCGGCATCGCTGACGCGCCCTGCATCAAACCCGCACACATCTCCGGTTCTCAGTTTCTGGCGCCTTACGATCGCATTGTCCCCCTGATGCTTCTGCAAAACCCCGATATGCAAGTGGTGGGCACGATCTTCACCTCCAATGAACCCAGTGGCGTCTTCGGCGCGAGCCAAATCTCGGCCATTGGCGAGTCGCTGGGCTTGCAGGTCGAAAGCGCCTCAATCGTATCGACCGCCGATTTGACTCTTGCGGCTGAAGGACTGGTCAGCAAAGGCATAGAAGCCTTCATTCTTCCCACAGAAGCCACGGTCGCCGCTGGCCTGCCAACCATCATACAAGTCGCGAACGAACATGGCCTGCCCGTCATGTATACCGCCGGGAATGCCGTCTATCGCGGCGCGACGATCGGCGCCGGCGTCTACAGCTACTTCAAGGAAGGCGTCATCGCAGCGCGGATGCTGATCGCGCATTTGGAGGGCGCAATCGACATCGCCTCCGCCGGCATCAATTTGCAATCCGACATGAGCGTGGGGGTGAATCTGGATGTGGCGGCCGCTCAGGAAACAGAGATTTCGCAAGAACTGCTGGCGGTGGCGGACTTCGTGGTAGAAGACGGGCAGAGCAGCGAAGGCGTGACACCCGGGCTACCCGAGGTGAATCCCTTCTTGGAAGATATATCCCTGGAAGAACGCCGCGCCGCCGACCTGGAATTCCTCGCCGGGCTAGAATGTACGCCCGAGATGATCGCCGAGCAGCAAGCGGCTCTGGCTGGAGCGGACGAGTAGCGCGAGCGCTTTCATGATATGATGAGACCAGTCGCGTCATCTAAGGCGCGCTTGTCGATGAGAACAGCCAAAGACGGAGGATTAAGATATGTACACAAGAATACTGATCGGACTTCTGATAGCGGCGCTTTTGCTCGCCGCACCGGCGGCGCTGGCCCAAGATGATGACAAGCCCACAATCGCCTTCCTGCGCTATCGGTCCACCGGTACGGAAGATATCACCAAACCGGGCATATGGGATATATTGCAGGCTCGCGAGTTGATATCGCCAACCGAGCGGGAATTGCTGGATGAGAACCTGGATCTGAACGGCGAGCGCATCAATGTTTTCTGGCTGGACGCCGCCAGCGACGTCACCAACGTAAACACAATGGTGGAGAAAGCGCTGGATCGCGGCGCCGATATTCTGCTGACATTTTCAACGCCGGTCACGCAGATTACGGCAAACATCACAAAAGATATGGATGACCCGCCAGCGATGTTCTTCGCCATCGTCAGCGCTCCCTATTCCGCCGGCATCGCTGATTCCCCATGCATCAAGATGCCTCATGTGACGGGCACGCATATGCCGATACCTTACGAGCAATATGTGGCTTTGTCCCAAGTCCAGATGCCCGATGTTCAGTCCATCGGCACGATAGTTGATCCGGCCCAAACGCAAAGCGTTTACGGCGTCAGTCAGATCACTGAATTCGCGGAAGCGCTCGGCTTAACGGTTGAAGTCGCCTCCATCGCATCGGCCGCCGATCTGCCCCAGGCGACAGCCAGCCTGGCCGACAAAGGCGTTGACATGTTGATGATTGGCGCCGGCTATACCGAGTCGAGGGGTATACCGGCCGTCCTTAGCGTGGCCAAAGATTACGATCTTCCCGTCTTCGGCGTGTCCCCGCGCATGATTCATCATGGCGCGGTGGTCGGCGCGGGTTTTGATGACTTCTACGGCGAAGGCGTGAATGTCGGGCGGATGATCGCCGCTTATATTGACGGCACGCTGGATATCAGCAGGACCGCGATCAGCTCCCGGGTGAACATCGGCGTGGCTGTCAATCTCGATACGGCTGAAGAATTTGGGATTACCGTTGCCGATTCCATAATGGATTCAGCCGTCATGGTCATCGAGGGCGGAGAGCTCAGTGTACTCAGCCAGCCGCCCAGCTTGCCGGAGATGTCGCTGGAAGAGCGCATGGCGGACGACGCCGCGCATCTTGCCGAGCTCGAGTGCACAGAAGAGCGCATCGCCGAAGAGCAAGCGACCCTGGGAACGGCGCGGGACTAGCCGTCGCAGGCAATAACCTCAGGAAGCAACAAAGGGCGGTCGCGATAGATCGCCCTCTTTTTGTTTCCGCGTGATGATGCTAGATTGATATGCGAGGCAAACACGCGCAAGGACAAATCAATGCAAGTCGCGCGACTGCATGGACCAACCGACATCCGCATCGCTGCCGAGCCCGCCCCGCCACCGCCCGGGCGCGGCGAAGTCACGCTGAGCATCAAGACGGTCGGCCTCTGCGGCAGCGACCTGCACATGTACGAGACCGGACGCATCGGCTACACCATCGCCAGCGAGCCATTTATCCTGGGGCATGAATTTATGGGGCTGGTCGCTGCCGTCGGCGCCGACGCCCTGGATGGCGAGCATCAGCCGCTGCAAGTGGGGCAACGGGTCGCCGTCGAGCCGGCCGTGCCCTGCTGGCGCTGTGAACTCTGCGAAAACGGCCACCCCAATCTCTGCCCGAATCACAAATTTTACGGGCTCTTCCCCGAAGACGGCGCCCTGCGCGAGCG